>DHVE01000104.1:29936-119598 GCA_002412495.1 Betaproteobacteria bacterium UBA5216 | reverse complement strand
TGCCTTGAGAGAAACACCATATGAGGATTACGGCGCTTCATTCGCTCCTTAGGAATGGTCCAAAGGGCTTCGGTAAAATTGATCTCTGACCATTTGGCGTTCGAAAGCTCTGACTTTCGGACCATAGTCAAAAGTAGGAGTTTTGCAGCTGCCCGATACTGGGGTGAGGTACCAATTCGATCCATATACCGATACATCAGTCCGATTTCCTCTGGACTGAGAGCTCGATCCCGAGGTTCAAATCGAGCGATAGCCGTAGGGCGAACCAAGTCCGCTGGATTCTCAATTTTTTGGCCGCGCTCATTTGCCCATCGAAAGATTTGCATAACAACTTCTCGGGTATGGACAGCCGTTGCGGGAGCTCCTCGTTCAACAATCTTGTCTGTCAGATGCCTGAGATCATCATGCGTAATCTCATGAAGCAGCTTGTTGCCAAATGGTCCTTTGAGCTCACGGTCATAACAAGCCTGGCGCATGTCACGAGTTGAGTCAGCCATCTCGTATCCCCGAAGCCACTTTTGAGCCCAATCATGAAACGACTTGGCATCTGCATCCTTTTCCTTCGTCCGGGCCTTTTCCCTAGCAGGGGATCTGCCATTCCCAATCATTCGTTTAGCTTCATGTAAGCGCTGCCTAGCCTCAGCCAGGGTGATTCCGCCAACCCCATAACAACCAAACGTGACTGTTTCTTGGCGGCCGTTGATTGAATAGTTGTAGCGAAACGAGACGACACCAGTTTTTGTGACCGCCACATACAGGCCTTCTCGATCTGGAACCTTATAGATTTTGTCTTGAGGTTTCAGAAGCCTTAGCTTGGTATCGGTAAGCACTAATATCTCCTTTATTAACATAAAGATAGATATCGCCAACCAAGCAATCATGGTATCGAACCGAGTCCTGATACCATGATTTTCGAAATCATGAAAAATCGCGGAAAGGCTTGCTATTACTGGCCTTAGGCGATCTTGATACCATGATTTCCTGCATCATCAATGAATGGTATTGGTCAAAATCTAGCTTCTTCGATTGATGATACCAATGAAAATACCATCCCCAAAATGCGCTTGGTATTGCCAGTCGTTGCCAGTCATTGCTAGATTAAATACAAAAAAAGCCAGTGTATACACTGGCTTATATTGATGTATTGCTAGGCTCTGCTAGTCGCTGCCAGACATCAAATCATTCCCACTCAATAGTAGCCGGCGGCTTGCTTGAAATATCGTACACCACCCGGTTAATACCGCGCACTTCGTTGATGATTCGGTTCGACACTTTGGTCAACAAGCCGTGCGGCAACTCAGCCACATGTGCGGTCATAAAATCCGTGGTTTGCACGGCCCGCAGCGACACCACGTGTTCGTAGGTACGTCCATCACCCATTACGCCCACCGATTTGACGGGGATGAATACCGCGAACGCCTGCGCGGTCTTGTCATACCAGTTTTTCCCATCGACATCGTTGGTGGCGCGCAATTCTTCTATAAAAATCGCGTCGGCGCGACGCAGAAGTTCGGCGAACTCCGCTTTGACTTCACCGAGAATGCGCACGCCCAGTCCGGGGCCGGGGAACGGATGGCGGAACACCATGTCGCGCGGCAATCCCAAAGCTAATCCCAGATCGCGCACTTCGTCCTTGAATAACTCGCGCAGCGGCTCCAGCAGCTTTAAGTGCAGCGTGTCGGGTAATCCGCCAACGTTATGGTGCGACTTGATGGTATGGGCTTTTTTCGATTTTGCGCCGGCGGACTCGATCACATCGGGGTAGATGGTGCCTTGCGCCAGCCATTTGGCGTTGGGTATCTTGGCGGATTCGCGTTGAAATACTTCGACGAACTCACGCCCGATAATTTTGCGTTTTTGTTCCGGATCGGTCACGCCCTTGAGGTGCCCCAAAAACTGCTCCCGCGCGTCAACGTGGATGACCTTGACGCCAAGATTTCTGGCAAAGGTCTCCATCACCTGCTCCGCTTCATTAAGCCGCAGCAGGCCGTTATCGACAAATACGCAGGTAAGTTGCTTACCTATCGCTTTATGGATCAGCGCAGCCGCCACCGATGAATCGACGCCGCCCGACAAGCCGAGTATTACTTCTTCGCCGCCCACGTCGGCGCGTATGCGCGCAACGGCTTCATCCACATAATCCGGCATGCGCCAATCACCGGCCAGACCGCAAATGCCCAACACAAATCGATCGAGGATGGCCTTGCCTTGCGTGGTGTGCGTCACTTCGGGATGAAACTGCACCGCGTAAAATTTCCGCGCTTCATCCGCCATCGCCGCAACGGGGCAAGCCGCGTTACTGGCAATAACCTTGAAGCCCTCGGGCACCACATCCACCTTGTCACCGTGACTCATCCACACATCGAGCAGGCCGTGGCCCTCGGCATTGGCGCGATCCTGAATGTCCTTGAACAACGCCGAATGCCCGCGCGCGCGCACCTCGGCATAGCCAAATTCACGCACTTTGCCGGCGGTCACCTTGCCGCCCAATTGCGCCGCCATGGTCTGCATGCCATAACAGATGCCCAGCACCGGTACGCCCAGTGTCCAGATCACATCCGGCGCGCGCGGCGTATCGCCTTCCCACACCGAATTGGGGCCACCCGACAGAATCACGCCGCTGGGTTTGAACGCGCGAATAAAGTCGTTCGTCACATCGAACGGATGCAATTCGCAATAGACCTTCGCTTCGCGCACACGCCGCGCGATCAATTGCGAGTATTGCGAGCCGAAATCGAGAATGAGTATTTTTTGGTGCATGGCTTTTGAGAGCGTGAGGGGTTAGGCAAAAGGCGTGAGGCGCAAAGCGTAAAGCACGCACCCCTGCAGGGGGCGGAATTACCTCACACCTTACGCCTCCCGCCTCACTCCACGCGATAGTTAGGCGCTTCCTTGATCATCTGCACGTCGTGCACGTGCGACTCGCGTATACCCGCCGAGGTGATTTCAACGAACTCCGCCTTGCGGCGCATTTCATCGATGGTGGCGCAGCCGGTGTAGCCCATGCTCGCCCGCAAACCGCCCATCAGTTGATGAATCAGGGGCACCACGCCACCCTTGTAGGGCACGCGGCCTTCAACGCCTTCGGGCACCAGTTTCTCGGTATCGAGTTCGTCGTGCTCCTGAAAATAACGATCCGCCGAGCCTTGCTGCATCGCGCCCAGTGATCCCATGCCGCGATACGCCTTGTACGAGCGGCCCTGATACAACTCAATCTCGCCCGGCGATTCTTCGGTGCCGCCAAACAGGCTGCCGATCATCACCGCGTAGCCACCCGCCGCAATGGCCTTGGCGATGTCGCCCGAATAGCGTATGCCACCGTCGGCGATCAATGGCGTGTTCGTGCGCGCCAGTGCCTTGGCCACGTTATCAATCGCGGATATTTGCGGCACGCCCACGCCGGCAACGATGCGCGTGGTGCAAATCGAACCGGGGCCGATACCAACCTTGACGCCGTCGGCGCCATTGTCCACCAGTGATTTCGCCGCCGCCGCAGTGGCAATGTTGCCACCAATCACCTGCGTGCGTGGATAGGTGCGCTTGATCCACTTTACGCGTTTTAATACGCCCGCCGAATGGCCGTGCGCGGTATCCACGACAATCACATCTACGCCGGCATCGATCAGCATTTCAACACGCTCGTCCGTGCCTTCGCCCACGCCCACCGCCGCCCCGACCAGCAGGCGACCCAATTTGTCTTTCGTGGCATTGGGGTGTTCGGAGGATTTCAGTATGTCTTTGACGGTCACCAGACCGCGCAACTCGAAATTACGCCCCACCACCAGCACGCGTTCCAGACGGTGCTTGTGCATCAACGCCTTCGCTTCTTCGCGGGTGGCCCCTTCGCGCACGGTGATCAATCGTTCACGCGGCGTCATGATGTTGGTGACGGGCTGATCGAGATTCGTTTCGAATCGCAAATCGCGATTGGTAACGATGCCCACTACGCGCCCGCTGGTGTTGACCACGGGCAAGCCGGAAATTTTGTGCTGCCGCGTCAACTGCAACACATCGCGCACGGTCATGGTCGGCGTGATGGTGATTGGATCCTTGACGATGCCGCTTTCAAAACGCTTGACCCGCGTGACTTCGGCGGCCTGCGCGGCTGGCGACATATTCTTGTGAATGATCCCGATGCCGCCCTCTTGCGCGATGGCGATGGCCAAGCGGGATTCCGTCACGGTATCCATCGCGGCGGACACCACCGGAATATTCAGGGAAATGGAACGTGTCAGCCGGGTTTTGAGGCTGACTTCTCGAGGCAGGACAGCAGAGTGGGCGGGAACCAGCAGGACGTCGTCAAAGGTGAGGGCTTTCTGGACCAAACGCATGGCGATTGACTCTCCGCAAAGGCAGCATTATACGGAAGCGTCGGTAAACCAACAACGAATTTGTGCGTTAATCGATTGACTCCATTGAATAAATTGGATATTTTCCGACCCACAGATGGCCGCTTGGCCACCGCGAACCTTGAGGCAACCATGAAACTTGCAATCGGAACAATCGGAATGCTGGCGTTGATGGGCAGCGTGACCGCAGAGGCGCAAATCCTCAAATGCGTCGGCAAGGATGGCAAAGTTGAATTCGCGACAACTTGTCCAACAGGGACGCAACAACTTGATACCGGTGTCTCCAGCAGACCGGCGTCAGCACCCGCCAAGGACGACAAGGGTGGCAAGGACAAGCCCGCCGATAAGAGTGGCAAGGCTCTGGAAAAAGGCACCGAGAAGGGCGCGCCCAAATCACTGGCCGACCGCGAAGCCGAATCCCGCAAGAATCAAAAGGAAAAAGCCGACGCCGACGCCAAAGCCGAAAAATCCGCCGCTGAAATTGCGCAGCGCAAACAAGCCTGCGAAGATGGACGCGCTTACCTTAAGCGTTTGCAGGAGCGGCAGCGCACGGCACGCACCGATCCCAAAACCGGCGAGCGTGTGTTCTTTGAAGAACAAGACTTCGTGCGCGAAACCGCCAACGCCGAGCGGGTGGTCGCGGAAAACTGCAAGTAAGCCGTACGGTAACGTACGGTTACCGTACCCGTTTACCTCGCGCCATTACCGGGCTACCGGGCTTTTCGGGCGCGCCGACGGCGCGCCTCTTTAGGGTCCGCCGTCAGCGGCCGGTAGATTTCCACCCGGTCGCCGCCCTTTAACACGGTGTCGGGCGGCACCCGTTTCCCGAATATCCCCGTCATCCCCTGGCCGTTGGCCGCATTCAATGTCGCATCAATCGCTGGGTACTGCTGTGGCAATCCAGACAATGTGATCGCCTCGCGCACCGTCGTTCCTTGCGGCACCATCAACGTCACCAGCGACTGGCGCTCCGGCAGCGCATATACCACTTCCACCGCAATGTCGGATTCAACGCGTGCCATACACCTTGTCCGCGCGCTTCACGAAGGCCTCCACCATGGTATCGGCGATGTGGCTGAAAACCGGCCCGACCAGCGATGCCAGCAGGCGGCTCGAAAACTCGTACGCCAGACTGAATTCGATTTTGCATCCCGCGCCGCTCGCGCCGCCGAGGTCGCCGAATTTCCACCGCCCATCCAGCGCGCGAAACGGCCCATCCACCAGCTTCAGCGTCATTTCGTGTGGCGCACGTTTGTGGTTCTCGGTCGAAAATGCCTGCCGCACGCCGCGATAACCGATGCGCAACGTCGCCCTCGTCACCGTGTCATCGCGCAGCGACACCTCACCGGCGGTGCACCACGGCAAAAACGCCGGGTAGTGCTCGACATCATCCACCAGCGCAAACATCTGCGCCGGCGTATAGGGCACGATTACCGTCTTTATTACTTCGGGCATGGCAAGGCGCACACACTGGTACAATGGATCGCATGAGTATCGTTGAAAACAAAAAAGCCTTCCACGACTATTTTATCGAACAGCGATTCGAGGTCGGCATGGTGCTCGAAGGCTGGGAGGTCAAAGCCATCCGCGCGGGCCGTGCGCAGTTGAAAGAGGCCTACGTCATCGTCAAGGATGATGCCCTGCACCTGATCGGCGCGCACATTAGCCCGCTGGCCACTGCCTCCACGCACGTCAACCCCGATCCTACCCGCACGCGCAAACTGCTGCTGCACGCCGAAGAAATCAAACGTCTCATCGGCAGCGTCGAACGCGCCGGCTACACGCTGATACCGCTGAACCTGCACTACACGCGCGGCCGCATCAAACTCGAAATCGGATTGGCCAAGGGCAAAAAACAGCACGACAAACGCGCCGACGAAAAAGAGAAAGACTGGAAGCGCGAGCAGCAGCGGTTGATGCGAACCAAGTGATTAGCAGCCCTTTGTTTTTAAACACTTATTTGACATTGCGTGTAGTCTGTAAGTTTCGCAATGCAATACAGGGCCAATGCCTAATGCTGAAACCCTAATTACACTTCGTTAATCCGCTTCATCCAAGCTTACTTTCTTAGGTCGAAAATCGCCAATGCCACCACTCAAATCTCCTACAGCACTCGAACGAGTGACGGGTAACGTTGCAACAGAATCAGCACTTACCTACTTGGCAAGCTGGGCTGGGGGACCTCTCGCAGCATTACTTCCTGTGCTTTCCAAGTCATTAGCGAGTGAGCGACAAAAGGCTCGTGTCGAGCAAACACTGGTAGAAATTAACCAGATTCTTGAAAAACATGACGCCGAAATTCGAAACCTCAGTGACGAACAGTACAAGATTATTAATGAAGCGGTGCTAGCTCTGCTTCAAGCGACTCAGGCAGAGAAACTCAATTATCTGCGCACGGTCGTGCAGAACAGTTTGACATTGCAGGACGTGTTGCCACAAGAAGCCATCGCTCTTTCGCGGGCAATTCGCGAAATCTCAGTGCAGGAAGTCAAGTTTCTAATGGAAAATTTCCACTACAAAAATATTATGCTCATTCCTGCCTCGGCCGGAGCCAAGACCTCACTTGACATCATACAAATTGAGCCTACGTCGCAAGAAGCGCTAGTGGTGTCAGGTCTGTTATCGCTGGGACTGCTAACTCCAGCGCAAGCAACAATTGACAACATGGGCATGCTTTGCTTTTCGGAGATTGTGGCAAAGCTGATTGCACTTCTGCGCACGCCGTAACAACCAGCGTCCAACCAAGATATTCAATCAGTAAAATCCAGACAATATGTAAGGTTTTACAACTTTATTTCCTCATCGCCGCCTGCCGCCCCGCAATCCGCCCAAACACCGCGCCCGACATCAGCCCCGATCCCAGCGCGTAGTTGTAGTGAAACAATCCACCCACCATTTCGCCGCAGGCATACAAACCATCGATGGGTTTCCACCCGGTTGAAATCACCTGCGCACTGGGGTTGACCTTGATGCCGCCAAAGGTAAACGTGATGCCGCCGGTCACGGCCCACGAGTAATACGGCGGCGTATCGAGCTTGGTGGCCCAGTTGGTTTTTGCCGGGGTAATGCCTTCGGTGTGCAGTTTGTCGAGCGCAGCCGGGTTGAACGGACCGCCCCGCGCCGCTGCAGCGTTATATTCGCTCAGCGTTTTCATCGCCTGCGTTTGATCGAGCTTCATTTGCTTGACCAGACCTTCGAGCGTGTCGGATTTTAGCGGTTCGCTGGTCCAGTAACGCGGCTCGAACAGCTCCACCGCTTTGCTGTCGAAAATTTGATAGACCACGCCAGCGGTTTGTTTGAGGATCAGGCCGCCATACTTGGCGTAGGTGAACGGATTGAAATCCGCGCCTTCGTCGATCCAGCGTTTGCCTTCCATGTTGAGCATCACGCCGAACGGATACGACAAACGATTGGTTTTGTCGGTCATGTTGCGCACGCCGTAGTCGGGCGCTTCGGCAACAATCGGTGTGGCATGACAGCCGCCCCAGTGCCCCCACGGCATCGCGCCGAGGTCCATCGCCATGCGCAGGCCGTCGCCATAATTGAAATTCGAACCGCGTACCTTGGCGTGGCCCCACTCCTGCCCCAGATACCGCGTGCGCCACTCAGGATTGGTTTCAAATCCGCCGCAGCCCAGCACCACCGCGTTGGCTTCGATCTTTTCGACACCCTTCGGCCCGCGCACCACCACTCCATTGACGCGCCCCATGCTGTTTTGCGTGAGTTCGAGCACGTGTGATTCGTATCGCAGTTCGACGCCCATGCTTTCGGCGGTGGCGAGCCAGGTTTCCGACAGCCCCACGCCTTCATGCACGGTACGAATGATCGCGCCGCGCGGCCACTTGATCTGGTTGCCAACCTTGAGGCCCATCACCGAGCGCGCCAATTCAAACTTGTGCTTGCCCACGTCCTGCATCCAGCAACTGGTATCGTACGATGCATCGATCATGGTGTTGAGCAACGCGCGATCGCTGCGCCCTTCGGTCACGCGCAGCAAATCTTCCTCGAAAGCGGCTTTCGGGTACACCGGCACGCCCGCGTGAAAGCCGGGATATTCTTTTTCGGCATCCGGCACAAAGCGATCGAGTTGCGAAACGTTATCGAACACAAACCGGAAAATCGCGCCGCTGAAATACGTGTTGCCGCCGCGCTGCGCCTGCGGCGCCTTTTCCAGCATCAGCACGCGTTTTGCGCCATGCTCCCGCGCCGACACCGCCGCGGCGCCCGCCGCATTGCCCGCACCCACAATGATTACATCGTAACTCATGATCGCTCGTCCTTTCGTTATCCGTTAAATCGCAACACATAAATACCGTGATTCTTGTCCGACACAAACACATTGCCGCGCGCATCGACAATCACATCTTCCGACTGCGTGGCCAAACCGGTCTTCGGCAGTGGCCCCAATCGCTTGACCGGATCGGGCGGCAGAAAATAACCGATTTCTTTCGGCGCACGTTCATCCGAAATATCAAATGCGCGCAGTCCGGCGTTGAAATATGCCAGAAATACAATGTTTTCACTTTGATATAACACGTCCTGAAACTGAGGTTGATGCTGATTGTGCGGACCGAACCGCCCGGCCTGCTCGCAGAAATTCTTGTACGGATAACCTTTCGGTGGCACCGGCAGCGGAAACAGCGAAATCAGCCGCGGCCGGGTTTCCACGCGAATATCGACAATGCCCGCGAAACCCAACGGTTCGTCGCAACGTTCGGCAATCGCCTCGGAATTCACCACCACCAACGGACGTTTTTGCAGCGGCACCGCCGAATGTACCGCGATGCGCGAGGCAAACGGGGGGGAAAACGGCAGATCACTGATCAGCTTCGGCGCCTTGAAGTCGCTGACATCCAGAATAACAAACCCGCCGCCGCCATACGGCAAGTAAGCGCGGTCGCCAACCACATATGCGCCGCCGTGCAGCAGCGTGTGTTCCGGCGCGCCGCTTTCGCCACCCGCCGTCCATTGACCTTTACGCCACCAACGCGAAACTTCTCTTGGATTCGCCGGATCGGCAATATCGACTATCTGATAGATGTGGCCATCGTAACCATCCGGCAACGCGGTGGTATGCACATAGTTGCCGCCAGCGTAATAGTTGCGGTGCGTGCCCTTGCCGCCGGTTTTGTAGTGCCCGAGGCGTTGCGGGTTTTCCGGATCGGCCAGATCCCAGATGTAAAAACCTTCGCCGTACGGGCCATTGACATCCCCCCCCCACCCGGGGGGAATGCGCTCCATCGAAGTGATCATCTTGCCGTCGGCAATCTGCACCTGCAACGTCCAGGTATTCGGCGGGCCTTCGATGTAACGAACAAATCGGGGATGGTGTGGGTCCGTGATTTCCACCACCGACCAGCCGCTGCACCAGAAATGCGCGGTATACAAGTACCAGCGTTCGCCGGACTTGTGGATCGCCATCTTGAAACCCGGACGATCTTCCAGGCCGATGTAGCCGATGGCCTCAAAGCCCTGGCTAAATGCTTCTCCCGCGGGAAACGGCATACTTGAGACTCCAAATTGGATGGCGAACCGTAATTATACTAATCGCGCAAGTTGGTACTCCGGTCTACATCGGCCTGTCCGCGATGTGCTGGCACAAGACGGCTACGCAGCACGCCGGCCATGTTGAAACATCCATACGCTTCCACTAAACTGTGCGCCGGGCAGAATAGACTCAGCGCCACAGCACACGAGACACCAAGGAGATCAACATGGCCGACGAGAAACCCGCAGAGAAAGAACAACTTGCAAGCAGCACCGATGCTTACTTTCGCTCGCTGGACGGGCTGAAGTATCCTCAGGCACTGGTGGATCAATTCCCGCGCATCGCCAACAAACTGGCTGAATTGAAGGACGACAAAACCGGGCTGGTCGAGTACTTCAACTCCTTAACCAGCAATCAGCGTGACAAGCGCAACGGGTTTCCGTTCGGGGTATTGATGAACATCCAGGATTTGCGCGAGGTCATGGTGGGCGACGCCAACGGCTTTGTGCTGACCGACACGACCAAGTGGGTGTCGTAGCACCGCTCCGGCTTGTTTATTAGGCATGATTATTCCGGCTTGATGTTCGCCAACCGAAACAGCTCGCCCAACGTCTTTAAATCGTTTAGCAGAAATTTTCTGAAATCTTCCGGCGCGCTTGCGAGCGGATAGTAACCGCCACTTTCGAAATAATCCCGTATCTTCGGCGTCTGCACCGCCTTGGCGATTTCGGCATGCAGCCGCGACACCACGGTCCTCGGCGACGCTGCCGGCACGAATACGCCGTGCCACGCTGCCTCGTATACAAATCCAGGAATCACCTCTCCCATCGTGGGCAAATCCGGCATGCCTGCCCATCGCTTGCCCGCCGAGTAGCCCAGTGCCTTGAGGCGTCCGGATTTGATGTGTTGCAACACCACAGTCGGCGCCGCAAACGCCACCTGGATTTCGTTGCTCAATACGCCGGTAATCATTGGCGCCAAGCCTTTGTACGGCACGTGGATTAACTTCGATCCCGATCGGGCATTCATGAACTCACCCAGCAAGTGCTGGCTGTTGCCGATGCCGCCGGAACCAAACTTGATATTGCCCGATGGCGCCTTACTGAGTTCAATCAACTCCTTCAACGTCTTTGCCGGCACTTGCGCGTTCACCAGCACCAGATAGCCGGGCATGGTGGCAACCTGCGTCACCGGCGCAAAATCGTTGATCACGTGGTACGGCAGCTTTTTCTGCACCAATTGATTATTCAGAAAGGAATTCGACGTGTAAATGATGGTGTAGCCGTCGGGCGCCGCACGCGCCACCATTTCGGCGGCAATGATGCCATTGGCGCCGCCACGATTGTCCACCACAAAATTCTGCCCGAATACCTGCTCCAGAAAAATGACCACCGCACGCGCATTGGCATCCATGTTTCCACCGGCAGGTTGCGGCACCACCACGCGCACCGGGCGCGAGGGATACCCCTGACCATACGCAATATTTGTTGCAGCCAACGCCATCAAAAACCATGTGCGCATCTTCATTACCTATTTTTTCGCCAGTATGTCCAGCAGACCCCGCATCGCCATCCAATAACCAAAGATGCCGAAGCCGGTGATTACGCCGCGCGCCACCTTGGCCACCTCGGATTGTCCGCCGCGCCTTGCAGGATTTGAAATGTGCAACTCAATGGATGGAAATTTCACCTGTGACAGCGCCGCATTCAGCGAGCGATAGCCCGAACTGAAGCCCGCCGGATTAATAATGCAGGCATCCACGCCGGATTCGTGCGCCTCATACAGCTTGTTAATGACTTCGCCTTCGATATTCGAATGAAAAATCTCCACCTCGCAACCCAACTCGGCCGCGTACTTGCGAATATGAACATCGTACTCCGGCAACAACATCGGACCAAAAACATCGATCTGCGTCTTGCCGCGCATGTTCATTCCCGCACCGTGAATTACCAGTAACTTGGGCATTTGCCACGCTCCTTTAATTTATATTATTTTCCGATTTAACACATCTCGCGAACGCACTGGCGGGATTCCGTCATCGCAGCAGTGCTCGTAAAATTTCGCAATACCGCTATGATACGGCGATTCACGTCACCCGACATCTTTCACTGTTGAGGAAATTCATGTCACTCCGTTTGTCTTGCATTACCGCGCTCTGCGCGGCCGCCTGCGCCCTGTTACTCACGGCCACGTCGAGCGCCCAATCGCCTGCCATCACGCCCTACCCCGCGAAATCCGTGCGCGTGGTGGTGCCGTGGCCGCCAGGCGGCCTGGTCGATGTGGTCGGCCGCATCGTGTTTCAGAAAATCTCAGAAAATAATGGTCAGCAATTCATCGTCGACAACCGCGCCGGCGCCACGGGCGTGATCGGCGCGGACGCCGTTGCCAAAGCCGCGCCCGATGGGTATACGCTGCTGGTGCATTCCGCGAGCCACATCACCAATCCGCACACGATGAAAAAATTGCCCTATGACACCTTCCGCGATTTCACGCCCATCGGTCTGCTCGCCGCGCAGACCGGCCTGATCGCGGTGCATCCGTCGCTGCCCGTCAAAACCACGCGGGATCTCGTCGCACTCGCAAGGGCGCAACCTGGCAACGTGTTGTATGCGTCTGCTGGCGCGGGCAGTTTTTCGCATCTGGCGATTGCACTGATCGATTCGCTTGCCGGCAGCAAAATGCTGCACGTACCGTACAAAGGCGGCGGGCTCGCCACCACCGCCACCGTCGCCGGCGAATCACAAGTCATCGCGGGAACGCCCGCGGCGCTGGTCACGCACATGAACAGCGGGCGCCTGCGCCTGATCGCGGTAACGTCGGATGTGCGCCTGCCGCAGTTTCCGCAAACGCCCACGATTCACGAAAGCGGCGTGCCCGGTTACGAATTTCGCGGCTGGGTCAGCGTGATGGGCCCAGCGAATCTCCCGCGACCCCTCGTCGACAAAATCAATAGCGAAATCAACAAATCGATGGACAGCGCCGACACCAAGAAACGCATGGAGGCTCTTGAGCCCTGGACCATGACACCCGAGCAAACCGCCGCGCGGCTGCGCGCGGATTATGAAAAATACGGCAAGCTGATCAAATTGGTCGGCGTCACGCCTCAATAAAATAATGTTTAAAGACATATAGTTATATCGTGACCATTTCCACACTGCGTTTGGGCTTCATGGGGTTTGGCGAATCCGCTGAATTGTTTGCCACTGATTTATCGCGCGCAGGCATAACGTACATCGCGGCCTACAGTCCGAGCGGCGCCAAGGCCAAGCCCGGCGACCCCGTCTGCTTACGCGCGCAAAACGCGGGCGTGACACTCGTAAAAACCCCCCGCGCGCTCGCAAAACGTGCCGACATTATTTTCGCGCTCACGCAAGGCAAGACAGCGCTTGCCGCCGCGCGCAAGATCGTGAATTCGCTTGAACCACATCACATTTACATCGACGGCAGCACCAATTCGGCGGCGGCGATGGAAAAAATCGCCGCGCTGATCGGGAATCGCGCGCAATTTGTCGACGCCGCCATCATGGCGCCAGTCGCCATCGCGCGCCTCAAAACGCCCATCGTCGCCAGCGGCCCGCGGGCGGGCGCCTTTCGCGATGCGCTCGCGCCTTTCGGCATGGACATCAAGGTCGTCAGCGACGCGCCCGGCGCCGCCAGCGCGATGAAACTTATTCGCAGCGTGTTCATGAAGGGGCTGGCCGCACTGCTGTTTGAATCGATGGAAGCCGCGCACCGCCGCGGCATGCTCGACGTGTGCGCCGAGGACATTTCCGCGACCTTCGACGCCATTCCGTTTCGCAGGATTCTCAAGCGGTATATTTGCAGCACGCCAGCCCACGCCGCGCGGCGCGTCCATGAAATGAAGGAAAGCCTGGAGATGCTGCAATCCATCGACAGCCGCGACCGCATGACGCGCGCCACTGCGGCGTTCATCAAGGAATTCGCAAGCAGTGGGCTGGACAAACAATTTCCGAAGGAAGCCGATTCCGTGCGGGAAGTGCTGGATGCGTGGATCGCGGCAAAAGCCTAATATCACAACTGTGCAGATACCCAATTCAAAGGACGCCGATCATGCAAACCAACCGCGTTAAGAAAATCATCCGCGAAGGCGGCCTCGCGCTGGGCACCTACGTCGGTGGCATTGCCGATCCGCAGATCGTCGAGATCATCGGGCACGCGGGCTTTGATGCCGCTTTCATCGACATGGAACACACCAGCTTCGATCTGCGCGACGTGCAACTGATGGTGATGGCCGCGGAACGCGTCGGCATTTCGCCCATTGTGCGACCGCCGGGGTTTGATCCCGCTTTTCTGTTGCGCCTGCTCGACATGGGCGTGCAGGGCTTGCAGATTCCGCACATCAGCAACGTGGAAGCCGCTCGCGCCGCCGTGCAAGCCGTGCGCTATCCGCCGCTGGGAGATCGCGGCATGGCAGGCGCGTCGCGAGCCTCTGATTACGGCAAAGTGCCAATGTTGCAGCACATTGAACAATCCAATCGCGAAATCACGCTTGCGCTGATGATCGAAGACCAGCAGGCACTGGATCAACTCGAAGACATCGCCCAAGTTAAAGGCGTCGATCTGATCGTGGTCGGGCCATCGGACATGTCACGCACGCTCGGCGTCACCGGCACACCAAATCACCCGAAGCTGCTGGCCGTCATCGAGCGTTTGCAAAAAGCGCTGAAGAACGGCGCTGGTGCGAAACTGGCCCTGCCGATCAATCACCCCGCCCTGCCGCGTAACGCAGGCGAGCTGAAAGCGATGGGCTGCGCCTACGCCAACTGCGCGCCGTCGCCCGAGGTTCGGCTAATGAAATCACTGCAAGCTCAGGCGGACGAGATGCGCAAGCAGTTGGGGTAAAACTTACTCCGGCTGTATCCCCGCATCGCGCATCGCCGTGCCCCAGATGTTGAATTGGCTTTTCACCCAGGCATCCAGCCATTCGGGTGTGGAGCCTTCGCCCGCAAAGGCCTGCTGGTCGAATTGCGCACGTATATCGGGGCGCTTGATGGCGGCATTAATTTCACGATTCAGCCGTGCCACCATATCCACGGGCGTGCGCGCCGGTGCAAACACGCCGCACCACGGCGTGATCGAGAATTTCGGCATGCCCGCCTCCGCCACCGTCGGCACATTAGGCAGCAGCGGACTGCGCTGATTCAGCGCCAGGGCAATCGGGCGTATGCGTCCATCGCGCAGATGCGCAGCGACGGTGGAGTACGACGTCACCATCACCTGCACCTGACCCGAAATCAGATCGACCACCGCCGGCGGCTCGCTCTTGTACGGCACATGAACCATCTTCACGCCCGCCAGGGAATTGAGCATCGCCGTCATCACGATACTGCTGGTGTTGCCGCTGGCGTAATTCAGTTTGCCGGGATTGACGCGCGCGTAGTCGAACAATTCGCGCAACGATTTCGCTGGCACTGCCGGATTTACCGCGAGTAAAAACGTGTAATACCCGGCCATGGAAACCGGCGCAAAATCCTTGAGCGCGTCATAGGGCGGCTTCTTGCGCAGATGCGGCACGGCGGACAACGGGCTATTGGTCGCCACCAGCAAAGTGTAGCCGTCCGCCGGCGCGCGCGCCACCATGTCGCCCGCCAGTGCGCCATCGCCGCCGGGCCGGTTGTCGATCACCAGCGTCTGCCCCAGCGCCTGCTGCATCGGCAACGTGAGGATGCGCGCAATCACATCGGTGGTCGAACCCGCGGAAAACGGCACGATAACGCGGATCGGCTTGACGGGAAATTGCGCAAACGCGCAGCCGGGAGCGAGGCCAGCCATGATGAAAAAAACCAGGGAACGAAAATTCTGCATGTCAGCCCGCCTCCTTAAATCAATCCGCGCGCAATCCCGCCATCCACCAGCACCGACTGGCACGTCATGTAGCTCGATTTATGCGACGCGAGAAACACCACCATCGGCGCGATTTCATCCGGCTGGCCAAAGCGCGCCATGGGAATCTCGTGTGAAAATTCTTCGATGATTTTTTCCGGCGCAATGCCCTGATCCTTCGACATCTGGGCAACGCGATTTTTCCATAGTGACGTCATGGTGCGGCCCGGCGACACCGAATTCACGCGAATATTATATTTGTGAAATTCCGCGCCGAGGGTTTTCACCAACGCGATTAAACCTGCCTTGCTGACGTTGGACACCACCTGGTTTGGATACGGCATACGCGCGCCCGCGGCACCGAGGATCACAATGCGCGCACCGGCGGACTTGCGCATGGCGTCGAGCAATTCCCGGATCACGCGCACGGTGCCCAGCACATTAAATTCGTAACTCGCCATCCAGGCCGCATCGTCAAGGTCTTCAAACAACGCACGATGACTGCCGCCCACCGCCGATACGAGCATGTCCAGATGATCAACCTCGCGCACCACCCACGCCTTGAGCATTTGCACCGACTCGGCCCGGGTAACATCTGCCGCAAACCAGCGCACGTCGCGGCCGGTACTGGCTCTTAACGCGGCAGCGGCCGCTTTCAATTTGTCCGCGCTGCGCGAACAGATCAGCACATCCGCGCCTTCTTCCAGCAACGCCTTCGCGCTCGCGTAACCAATGCCTTCGCTCGCACCGACTACTAACGCGGTTTCACCGCTTATACCTAAGTCCATGATTATATTTGACTAATTTTATTAATCCAGCTTGGCGCCCGTGGCCTTGATCAAACGCTCATACTTGTCGTAGTCCGATTTAAGCCGCGCGGCAAACTGTTCCGGAGACATTGGCATCGGATCCAGTGTTTGACTGCCCATGATTTTCACAACGTCTGGATGCTCCAGTGCTTTGCGGATTTCTGAATTGAGCCGGTCAACGATCGATTTCGGTGTCGCCGACGGTACAAAGGCCGCGATCCACGCCGCGAATTCATAACCTGGCACGCCTTCGGCCAAGGCCGGGATATCGGGAAACTGTTTCAGCCGCACCGCTGAAGTGACGCCCAAGGCTCGCAACCGGTTCCCGCTGAGAAACGGAATCACGGAACCAATGGTCGCGGTCATCGCCTGCAATTCGCCTGACGCCAGCGCCACCACTGCCGGTCCACCGCCCTTGAACGGAACATGAACCATCTGGGTGCCGGTCATGTTATTCAACAGCGCCATCGCCATGTGCACAAAGCTGCCGTTTCCCGATGAACCATAAACCATTTGCCCGGGACGCGCACGCGCCAACGCCACGAACTCTTTGGTGTTTTTGACCGGCAGCGATGGATGCACCACCAACACACCCAACTGCACCGCCAGCGGCGTAATGCCTGTGAAATCCTTCAAAGTATCGTACGGCAGTTTTTTGAAAAGGTGTGGATTCGTCACATGCGCCGCGGAATGCACCATGATGGTGTAGCCGTCCGCCGGACCCTTCGCGACAAAATCCGCGCCAATGGTACCCGATGCGCCACCACGATTGTCGATCACAAAATGCTGCCCCAGTTGCTCTGACATCTTCTGAAAAACAATACGGCCTACCACGTCATTTGCGCCACCGGTCGGCCACGGAATCACCACGCGCACCGGCTTGACCGGGTAGTTTTGCGCAATACTCACACTGGCACCGAACACCAGCGTCAGCCCCGTGAAAACCCGCGCCCACTGCTTAAGCGCATTCCCCGCCACTCGTTCACCCGTTAATCCGTTCACGCGTTCACCGCCTTTCAATCAATTTTCGTACCGGTGGATCTGATGAGCTTGCCGTATTTTTCGTAATCCACTTTAATGCGCTGAGCGAATTCTTCCGGTGTCGACGGCAACGGGTCAAGCACCTGACTGGTGAGACTGCCGGCGACATCCGGATGCTTTAACGCCTTGTTTGATTCCGCGTTCAGTTTATCGATAATCGCCTTGGGCGTATTCGCCGGCGCATAAACGCCCACCCACGGACTCATCTCGTAGCCCGGCACGCCGGACTCAGCAATAGCCGGAATATCCGGCATCATGCCGCTACGTTTGGCCGACGACACGCCCAACGCGCGCAAGCGACCCGATTTTACATGGGCAATCACCGTGGATATTGTCGCCAGCGAGGCCTGCGCCTCGCCGCCCATCAACGCCGTCACCTGCGGCGCGCCGCCCTTGTACGGTATGTGTACCAGACTGATGCCGGACATTGACGTCAGCAACGCCATCGACAAGTGCGGCGCGCTGCCGTTGCCCGACGACGAATAATTGATCTGCCCCGGCTGCGCTTTGGCAAGCGCGATGAACTCCTTGACGGACTTCACCGGCAGCGAAGGATGGGTCGTCAGCACACCGGGTTGTGCTGCCAGCGTGCCCACGGGCGCAAAGTCTTTGAGCGTGTCATAAGGCAGTTTTTTGTAGAGATGCGCGTTGCCCAAGTGCGTGGTTGAATGCACCATGATGGTGTAACCATCGGGCGGTGACTTCGCCACCGGATCCGCGCCGATCGCGCCCGACGCACCAGGGCGGTTATCCACCACGAACTGTTGCCCAAGTGACTCGCCGACTTTCTGCATCACGATGCGCCCCACCGCATCGTTGGAACCGCCGGGCGGCCACGGAATCACCACGCGCACCGGCTTGGATGGCCAGGCTTGCGCCAGCACCGCGCCCGCCGGAAAAAACAGCGCCGCCAGAATCATCGCGGCGACCGCAGCCACCCATACTGATTTCATGCCATCTCCTCTACCATATTACAAGCCCAAAGCGTGGGCGAATTATCTCCGCAAAGACCCAAACGCGCTAGAATGATTTGCATACTCGAACGCGTCGCCGCCAGCTCCTTACAGCTCACACCTAGCCCCTCGCACCTCACGATTCCCCATGTGCCGCGCCCTAGCCTACCTCGGTCAGCCCGTGCTCCTCGACACGTTGCTGTTTCAGCCCGACAGCGCGCTGATCCGCCAGTCGTACATGCCGAAGATGCTACATATGCTCAACCTCGCCGGCTTCGGCATGCGGGCATGGGACCGGCACTCGCTTGAGGCCGAGAAGCCCTTCAGCTACGCGTCCACCTCGCTGCCGGTTTTCGACCGCAACCTCAAGGCGCTGGCCGAGAAAATTTACCCCACCTGCTTACTGGCACATGTACGGGGCGTTGCGTATTCCACCGAAGTCGATATCTCGCTGCAAAACGTGCATCCGTTTCAGTATGCCGGCTTCAAGCTCGCGCTGGCGCACAATGGCGATCTCGCCCGCATGCGCGAAATGAAACCGCTGCTGCTGCAACACATCAAGCCCGACATCGCCATGCGCATCAGCGGCACAACCGACAGTGAATGGATCTATGCCCTGCTCGCCTCGCGGCTAGAAAACCCCACTCGACAATGCAGCGCGGACGAACTGGTAAACGCCGTGGATCAAACACTGGCGATTATTCGCGACGTGCGCGCGCAACTCGGCATTGCAACGTCATCGTCGGTCAACCTCTTCATCACCACCGGCGAGCAACTCGCCGCCGTGCGCTACTGTTTCGACTTTGGTTGCTACCGCACCGAAGACCCAGCCCGGGTGCACGAAGCCAACATGAATTTCCTCAGCCTGTGGTACACCTCGGGGCGCGAATACGGTTGTTACAACGGCGAATGGAAAATGACTGGCGGCGCGGACAACGCCGACTCCATCATGATCGCCTCCGAGCCGCTGACCAGGGACACAAGCACATGGCTGGAAGTGCCGGAGTATTCGATGATCTACGCGGATACACGGGACGGCAGTCCGAGCGTGGAAATTCACTACCTGACATAAATCCACCGCGAGACGACCGCGAGAACAACCTGATGCCAAACCAGGGAGACCCGACCATGAATTTCAAGGCCATCATCGCGCTAATCGCGACCCTCGTTACGGGCTTGGCGATCAACATCGCGGCGGCCCAGAACGTCGGCGGCGCCGCGAAATCGCCCGCGTTCACGTTTGCGGACACACAGTACTTTCACCGCTACACCATCAACGATCAACATGAATACACGCCTGCCGGCCAGGAAGATTTAAAGACCTGGACGGACATGTTGACGATCCATTACTACCGCAAGGTCAAGGACGGTGAAGCGCTGGCGACAACGGCCAATAACGTACTGGGCAACTACAAGGCCCACAAGGGCATCGTGATCAAAACCGATTCCGTGCCCAGAACCCCTACCCGGCCCGCCGAGTTTTTGATCGTCGTGGTGCTGGGACAACCCACGTTTCTGGAAGCGGTATTTGCGCGTTTCAAAATTCACAACGGCATCGGCAGCGCCGCCATCTATTCGCATCGCATCTACGGCAAGGAAGTCGGCAATCAAATGAGCGCCTGGCTCAAACAGCATGGTCCGGCAATGGAGAAAAACCTGTTGCAGTGGGATGGCATGCCCAAAGCGCCCTGACCGGAATCGCTATCCACCTAATCCGTACAGACCCGCATCGCACGGCGCTCGGCATGCCACAACCATGCCACCGATAGCGCCTGCAAGACCCAACATAACGCAAACGCCGCGCGATAACCTTCAACGGCATAACGCCCATCGATCACCGGCCACTGCCCGATGATCGCACCCACGCCGTACTGCACCGCGAACGCCAGCGAAAACGTGACCAGGTTGATGGCGGTCACCACGCGCCCGGTCATTTCCGCCGGGAACCGCGCGGCGAGCAACGGGTACGATAACGACCCGAACGCCGAGAAGCCTAGAAACAGCACCCAATAGACAATGGCGCCGCTGTTGATCCCCAGCACGATCGGCAACAGCGCCAGTGTGCATGCGACGTTGCCCGCAAAATAAGTCAGCACCGGCGGCACGCCGTGCCGCGCCAGCCAGTCGGACAAGGTCCCGCAACACACACCGCCCACACCAAACGCCACTGCCACGATCAGCAACTTATTGGCCATGTCCGCACGTTCCAGCCCCGCCACGTCGCGCATCCACGGGCCGGCCCACAAACCCAGGAGGCCGATCGCCACGCCCTGCACGAATGTCGCCGCAAGACTGATCGACCAGAAATCACGGCACCGGAATATCATGCCGATCACCGACACTTGCTCGCGCAGCGTCGCGCCGGCTTTGGCCGCGCGCTTTTCCGGTACAAACGCGAATATCGCCGCGCTGGCGCCAACGGACAGCACACCAAACAGCAAAAACACCGAGCGCCAATCCATCACGCGCAACAGCATTTCCACTGGCTTGGTGGCGGACAGCGCGCCGCATGAGCCTACCAGCAGCATCCATCCGAACAGGGTGGCCGTTTTCTCGCGCGGAAACCAGATCACAAACGCGGTCATCGACGACATCAGACAAACCGCCACCCCCATGCCAAGCAACGCGCGGCCGAGCAGCAGGCCCGGCATGCCGGTCGCTTGTGAAAACACCAGGGCGCCCACCGCGGCCACGAGCAGCATGGAAGCATTGACGCGGCGCGGGCCATATCGATCCATCAACAAACCCAACGGCAACTGCGCCCCGGCAAAGGTCACGAAATACGCACTGGTTAACAGGCCCAGCGTACCGGGCGACAAGCCGAATTGCTGCGTCAGTTCCGGAAACACCACGGAATTGACGTTACGAAACAGGAACGAACAGTAATACCCCGCCGCGAAGGGCAGAAACACCAATGCCAGCAAGCGTAAACCCGCCGGAGCGGTTTCCTGCCTCGTCGCGCGCAACGCGGGCTCCCGATGAAAAAGCCGAGTGTAGCGCAAGCGGTTCCCGCGGGCGGCGGCGCGATTCATTGACAGCGGTAAATCCAGTCACTACCATGATTTTCATAACTACTGTGTGTATGTCCCTCACCGCCACCTGATTGATTCACCCTTCCGGGAGCATTCCATGTTCAAGAACTGGCTACCGTCTCTTCAGGCGCTTTGCGGCGCATGGCTTTTGGTTCACGGCACACTGGCGCACACGGCGGACGCGTGGCCCGCCAACCCGATCAAACTGGTGGTCACCTTTGCCCCCGGCGGCGCCACCGATGTCACGGCACGATTGATCGCGGAGAAAATGCGCGCGGACATCGGCCGCGCCGTGGTGGTGGATAACCGGCCGGGGGCTGGCGGCAATGTCGGCGCTGAATTTGCCGCCAAGGCGCCGCCCGATGGTTATACGATGCTGATGGCCACCAGCTCGCACGTCACCAATCGTTCGCTGTATAAGAGTCTGCCTTACGATTTTGTACAGGACCTGGCGCCCGTCTCGCGCGTTGCCTTCGTCCCCAACATCCTCGTGGTGAATCCCGCCACCCATCGCGCCGCCACGCTGGCGGACTTTATCAAGCAGATAAAAGACCCGAACAACAAAACCCGATTGAATTACGGCACCGGCGGCAGCGGCACATCCCAGCACCTGTCAACGGCGCTGTTCACCAGCATGGTGGGCGTGGACATGGAGCACGTGCCGTACAAGGGCGGCGCCCCTGCGGTCACGGCGCTGCTCAGCGATCAGGTGCAGGTGGTGTTCGCACCGCTGGTCGAAGTGCTGTCGTTTATCGAATCAGGCAAGCTTAAAGGGCTGGGCGTCACCACGCGGCAACGCTCGTCGCGCTATCCCGATATTCCCACCATCGGCGAACAACTGCCGGGCTACGAAGTTGCGTTGTGGAACGGCATTCTCGTACCCGCCAACACGCCGACTGATATCATCGGCAAGCTCAACAGCGCCATCAACAAGGCACTGGTGCAACCCGACATGAAACAGCGTCTGGCGGAACAAGGCTCCGATCCCGCCGGCACAACCCCCGCGGAATTCCGCCAGTTCATCGCGAGCGAAGTCGGCAAGTGGGCGAAGCTGGTGCAGATTTCGGGTGCTAAAGCGGAATAACGTGCGTTATCTGGCGCTGCACGATTTAAATAAATATCATTTAAAAACAAATATTTACAATAACATCGGGATTTTCATTTGTTTCGCTCTCAACTGCTGCAACGGGTAGCACCGACGGTGTTACTTGCGCTCGCGACGCACGTCAGCGCGGCAGACTACCCCAGTAAACCAATCCGCCTTCTTGTGCCTTTTTTTGCCGGCAGTCCCAGCGACATGTTCGCGCGCGCACTCGGCCAGAAGGTCAGCGAACAAGTCGGGCAGAACATCGTGGCGGACAATCGCTCCGGTGCGGCGGGTAACATCGGCATCATCGCCGCCGCCAAGGCCGCGCCCGACGGCTATACGTTGTTGTTGTCCACGCCGGGCATCGCGTTAAGTCCCCTGCTCTACAAGAACGCGGGCTTCGATCCGCACAAGGATTTCACGCCCATCGCACGGCTCGCATTTAACCCCAACGTAATCCTGATCAATCCTTCCCTGCCGGCCAAAACGCTGCGGCAGTTCATCGAGCTCGCGCGTGCGAGTCCCGGCAAATATTCCTTCGGCTCCGGCGGGCTGGGCACCACCAATCATCTTTCCAACGAGCTGCTGAAAACGCGCGAAAAAATCAATCTGCTGCATGTGCCATATAAAGGGGCTGCGCTCGCCATGCTGTCGGTCATCGGCGGCGAAGTAGACGAAGTGATCGTGCCACTCGCCGCCGCGCTGCCGCACATCCGCTCGGGCAAGGTGCGCGCGCTGGCGATCATGGCGGAACAACGGCTGAACAGCGCGCCCGACATTCCCACGGCAAAGGAAGGCGGCGTCGATGATTTCGTGATGTCCACCTGGTACGGCTTGTTCGCGCCACAAGGCACGCCGCGCGACATCGTCATGCGCCTGCACCGCGAATGCGTCAAAGCCATGGACGATGCCAACCTGCGCGAACGCCTCGCCGCCACCGGTGTCGAAATCTGGCTCGGCTCCCCCGAGCAACTGGCAGCCATGGTGCGCAGCGAGTCAACGCGCTACGCCGGAATCATCAAACAAGCGGGCATCCGCGCTGAATAAGGTTCACCGTGTTTAAACCAAACCATGTCACGCGCGCCATGCCGGCAGCGCTTGCACTCCTCGCATGCCAGACCGCGGGCGCCCAAAACTACCCCGTCAAACCGGTACGCTATATCGTGCCCTTCCCCGCCGCGGGCTCGCCCGACATCATCGCCCGCCAGATCACCGAACGGTTCAGCAAGATGTGGGGCCAGCAGGTAGTGGTGGATAACCGCGCTGGCGCGGGTGGCACCCTTGGCGCTGCCATTGCCGCCAAGGCGCCCGCCGATGGCTACACCCTGTTTCAATGCAACATCGCCTCCAGTGCCATCGCCGAATCGCTTTACGCGAAAATGCCCTACGACCATCAGCGCGACTTCGCGCCCATCTCGCTGATTGGCAAAACGCCGAACGTGCTGGTGGTGCATCCTTCAATGCCGGCGCGCACCGTCAAGGAATTCATCGCATACGCGAAAGCCAACCCCGGCAAGTTGAGTTACGGCACCTCCGCAGCGGGCTCGTCCCAGCAACTCGCGATGGAGTATTTCAAGTTGACCGCGAAGATTGACGTGGTGCAAATCGCCTACAAGGGCGCGCCGCAAGCACTGACCGATGTGATCGGCGGACAAATTCCGGTTAGCGTGCAGTCGGCGCCGGGCGTGCTCACGGCCATTCAGAGCGCGCGCGTGCGCGCGCTGGCGGTGATGAGCCTGACCCGGCTGCCACAGTTGCCCGCCGTGCCCACGGTGCATGAAAGCGCGCTGCCCGGCTTCGACTCAAGCTCCTGGTACGGCCTGTGCGAGCCCACCGGCACGCCGGCGCCCATCCTCGACAAAGTGTATGCGGACCTCACCACCGTGCTGCGCATGCCCGAAATTCAGCAACGATTTAGAGACCTGGTAATCGAAATCGCCCCCACCAGCCGCGATGCATTCGCACAGTTCATGCGCGCCGAAACCGCGCGCTGGGCGCGGGTGATCAAGGAAGCGGGCATCGCGCAGCAGTAGTGCTTGCGCGTATGGCGCAGTCTGCCCTGTCGTGTGCCATGATTCCGGTTGCCGTGCTCAAACTCCCGCCCTCGTGAAATTCCCACTCTTCGTGAATCCCCTGCCGCTCGTTCTGGTGTCGATGTTCCTGCAGCAGACATTCATCTCGCTGGGCCGCTCGCTGCCCGCGGTGATCGCGCCGGCCATCATTCTGGATTTGCAGCTCGCGCCTGCGTGGATCGGCGTTTATTTCGGCATTACGGCATTGGCCTCGCTCGTAGTACAGCTCGGCGGCGGCAGCTTTATCGTTCGCTACGGCGCGATGCGCATGAGCCAGGTCGCATTGATTCTGCTGGCCCTGGGCACGGCGCTGGCGGTCGCCGGATCGCCGCTGGCCTTGATATTCTCGGCGCTCATCGCCGGGGGCGGCGGCGCCTTTTCGACGCCGGCCAGTTCGCATCTGCTTGCCCGCGTATCGCCGCCGCGCTACATGCCGCTGGTGTTTTCAATCAAGCAAACCGCGGTGCCCGCCGGTTTGCTGCTGGCCGGATTGACCGCGCCGCAATTGACGGAATGGTCCGGCTGGCGCACCACCATGCTGATCTGCGCGGCGGCATGCCTGATTTACGCCGCCGTGCTGCAACCGCTGTGCCGAAAATTCGACACCGACCGCGTGCCGACGCGCAGCTTTCGCTTGTCGGATTTCCGCACGACGTTGACCACCGTGCTCGCCACCGCGGAATTGCGCGCCATGTCCTGGGCATGCCTCGCGTTTAACGGCTTGCAGTCCGTTGTCACCGCCTACTTCGTGGTTTACCTCACCACCATCGGCTACACGCCGGTGGCGGCAGGTTTTGTGTTTTCGGTAGCGGTGGCGGTGGCCGTTCCCGGCCGTATTCTGTGGGGCTGGCTTAGCAGCAGCCGCGTGACCCCGCGCATGATGATGGCCGGACTGGCCCTCGGCATGGCCGGCAGCGTCGCGGTGCTGGCGCTGTGCGGCCCCGCTTGGCCGACGCTGCTGGTGGGACTGGTCGCCTGTGTGATCAGCGCCACGGCGCTTTCGTGGCACGGGGTGTTGCTCTCCGAAGCCGCGCGCGCCGCGCCGCAAGGCATGAGCGGCAGCGTCACGGGCGGCGTACTTTCCTTCGGTCAGGTCGGCTCGTTTGCTTTGCCGCTGGTCTACTCGGGTCTGCTTGAAACGACCGGCAGTTATGGCATGGGTTTCATGGTGTGCGGCTTGCCGGCACTGGTGGTGGGTGTGCTGCTGGTTCGACAACATAAAGCCGCGAAGGCCTGATTAACGTCCTGGATGATCGATATAGGCAGTCGAACATACACACAAATAATCAACCTGAGGGTTCACCATGAAATTTTTGTCTCGCGGGCAGATATTACGACTGAACGCTTTCTTCATCGCGCTGTTCGCGGCGACAGTGCCCGCAACAGCCGCTGACTATCCCGTAAAGTCGGTGCGCGTGGTGGTACCGTTCCCACCCGGCGGCGGCGCGGATACCATTTCGCGCGTGCTGTTCACCAAACTCAGCGAGGATTTCGGTCATCAATTCATTATCGACAATCGCGGGGGCGCATCCGGCACCATAGGCGCGGCCCTGGTCGCGAAAGCATCCAACGATGGCTACGTGATTTTGCACGACGCGACTGGGCATTCCATCAACCCGGCGATGTTTCCCGCGCTGCCCTACCATTCAGTGCGTGATTTCGATCCGGTCTTTCTGGCGGGCACCGTGCCGAATCTGCTGGTGATGCACCCGTCGATCAAAGCCAACACGGTGCCCGAGCTGATTGCGCTGGCCAAGGCAACCAAAGAAGGTCTCAACTGGGCATCCTCGGGCACCGGCAGCGTGCAGCACATGGCGCTCGAATTGTTCAAGGTCAGCGCAGGCATAGCGTTGAATCACATCCCTTACAAGGGTGGCGCGCCCGCGCTGATCGACGTGGCGGGTGGTCACACCAAGTTTTACTTCAGTAACGCCGCCGCATCCACCGGCCACGTCAAGGCCGGCACCATACGATCCATCGCACACACCGGCCGCGGCCGCCTTGCGGCGCTGCCGGATATTCCGCCGATGGCGGACACGCTGCCCGGTTACGAAGCCTATGAATGGAACGGCGTGTTTGCGCCGGCCAACACGCCGCGCGCCATCATCGAGCGCCTCAACGCAGGCCTAAACGCCGCCATCCGCGCCCCGACGGTTATCGAACGTATGGCGTCACTCAGCGTGCAAATACGCGCCAACACACCGGCGGATTTCGGCGCCTACGTCAAATCCGAAACCGACAAGTGGGGCAAGATTGTACGTGGGGCTAATATCAAGCCGGAGTGAGTGTCGGGCGCGGCGTGGAAGCCATTACGCGCCGCGGTCGGCAAACAAGCGAGCGCGTCGCGTCGTCCCGCAATACTCGCGCAATTGACCGTCGACAGGGTGCAAGATACATTGCGCCATTACGCAAATATCCTGCATTCTGATTCCCTACCGCAAGACCCAAGGGCGAAACCCATAATGGCTTACACATCATGATCCGCGCACTGTTCCTGGCACTGTGCGGATGTCTCACAATGCATGTAGCGGCGCAGACGTATCCATCAAAACCGGTGCGGCTTGTTATTCCCTTTCCGGCCGGTGGCAGTAACGATATTGTCGGGCGCCACGTTGCGTCCAGGCTTACGGAACGATTCGGACGTCAGGTCGTCGTTGACAATCGCGCCGGCGCTGATGGCATTATAGGCAGCGAACTGGTGGCAAGAGCACAACCGGACGGACATACGCTCCTGATAATTTCCGCTGCCTTTTCGATGAACGCCGCAATCCATAATCTGCCCTACGATCCGTTGCGTTCTTTCAGTTGGGTCGCGATGATCGGGGATGCGCAAACCATTCTGATCGCCTCGCCGGGTATCCCGGTAAACTCAGCCAAAGATATCGTATCGTTTGCGCGATCCAACCCCGGCAAGATGATGTACGGATCTTCTGGTGTTGGCGGGTTCAATCATTTCGCGGGCGAATTATTTCGCAACATGGCTGGCATCGACATGGTCCACGTGCCCTTCAAGGGCGGTGGCACGGCGATGATCGGGACCATCAGCGGTGAAGTTCAACTGCTGTTTGCATCTGCTGTCCTGGCACTGCCCCACGTCCGCAGCGGTAAAGTCAAAACCATCGGTACCGGCGGCACAAAACGCAGCGCCCTATTGCCAGACATCCCCACCATCGCCGAATCCGGTGTACCGGGCTACGATGCCAATAATTATTGGGGTGTGCTAGCGCCAGCAGGCACTCCAGCGGCTATCGTCACCCAAATTAACGCCACGATAGGCGCGATTCTGGCAATGCCCGAGATGCAGAAGCGATTTGCGGCGGAAGGCGCCGAAATCCATACCATGAGCCCTGCTGAATTCGGCAAGCTGATCGCGGCGGACATAGTCAAGTGGACTCGCGTGGCCAAAGATGCCCGCATTCGCCCTCATTAGTCACTGGAAACACAAATGGCACGCATACCCTACGTCGATGAACGTGAACTGGCCGGGCACCACGAAATTCTTGCGGAAATCCACAAGCTGCGTCCTGGCAGGCAGCGATTCTCTCCGCTCTATCGTATGTTGCTCAATAGTCCGCCCGTGGCGCTGGGCTGGCTGAAATTTCTCACCGCCATTCGCATGGAAACCCAGGTTCCGGCGATGTACCGGGAACTGATCATTCTGCGTATCGGCCAGATGAATCAGGCCGAATACGAATACCAGGAACACGTTCCGCTGTCGCTGGCGGCCGGCATCACGCAACGGCAAATCGACACGCTGCCCCAATGGCGCGACTCCGATGCGTTCGACGAAGGCCAGCGTACGGTGCTCGCCTATATCGACGCCATGACCAACGACGTTACCGTTCCCGATCCGGTTTTTGATGCCGTGCGCAGGTTGTTTGATGATCGTGTTGTGACCGAAATCACCGCGATGATTGCAACATTCAACCTGGTGTCGCGCTTTCTGGTGGCATTGCAGGTACGGCACGGTGAATAAGAAACTGACAGAACCGCCCGGAGGCTCCATGGCTGGTGAAAAAGCGGTAATTCTTGGGTGTTTCGGAGATATCCCAGCGGACATTGAAGCCAACTGGAACCAGTGGTACGCCAGTAGCCATATTCCCGCGCGCTTGTCGCTGCCAGGCTTTATCGGTGCGCGCCGTTTCAAGGCCTATGAAGGCGACTACCGCTACGTGTCGCTCTACGAGCTGGAAAACGCGGACGCCGTGAACAGTGCGCCCTATCGGGGATTGAAGCAAAAAGAAACGGCACGGCCTGCCAGCAGTTTTGAAGCCCAAACATTGAAATTTCCGGGATTTCTGCGCGGCATTTACCAGCAAATTTACCCGGACACGGCATACCGCATGCCGGAATCGGAATATTTGCTGTTGATCGCGCACGACGTGCCGTCCGCCAAAGAAGAGGAATTTAATGCGTGGTACGACACCGAGCACATCCCCGCCATTCTGCGTGTACCCGGATTTGTCAGCGCACGGCGCTTTACGTTAGTACACAACCCGAATTCACCAGAGCCGCAATCCGCGCGCCCGAAATTTCTCACCATCTATGACATGGCAGACAGGCGTGCCACTGAAAACCCGGCGTTCCACCGCGCTGGCGCTACGCCGTGGAGCAATCGTGTAAGAAACTGGGCTACCCGTCGGGCGCGAGTCATGGCGCAGCAGATTACCCGGCAGACGAGAGCCTGACGCAACACCTCTCTCCACATGCCCCCTTTGGCGGCATATTCAATCAGGCCGAAATGCGCGGTTGCGCCAATGTCGCTTGTGAGGCTCGCACGGGTCTTTGAATAATCACGCTGGGAAGTGAAACGCAAACGCGCAGCCATGCGACACTGCATGCCGTGTGCTTCAAGCGGGGCTGTATCGCCGCACCCGGATCGTGGACAATCTGCGACGCAGTGCAAGATATCCGTCACGTCAGCGCCACAAAACATAACCGCCCGCTATAATTCCCCAACAGCAGGACACGCGTCACTCACGACGCCGTGGCCCGCCGCGATTGTCCATATTCTGGGAGAATTTAGATGGAAGCTTCCGCACCACACGCCTACGGCTGCCTGACACAGCCCGAAGTACGCTTTCTTGATGCCGCCGTTGATCGCCTGATTCCGCCTGACGAGTTGGGACCGGGTGCGAAGGATGCCGACGTGACGTATTACATCGATCGCCAGTTGTGCAGCGTATGGGGCACGCACGGGCGCAATTACCGCTCGGGGCCCTGGCTGGAAGGCACGCCGCAACAGGGGTTTCAGTCGCGGCTGACGCCGCAGGAAATTTACAAGGTCGGCATACTGGAGACCAACCAGTATTGCACCAAGCAATACGGCAAGAACTTCGAGTTCCTCAGTGGCGCACAGCAGGATGAAGTGTTGCAGGCGCTGGAGAGCGGCAAGGTTCCCCTGCCCTCGCTGTCGAGCAAACTCTTTTTCGACCTTCTCTGGCGCAATACCGAGGAAGGTTTTTTTGCCGATCCGATTTATGGCGGCAACCGTGACAAGGTGGGTTGGAAGCTGCTGGGATTCCCGGGCGTGGCGTCGGGCGCCTATAACGGACACATCGACAACCCGGAAGTCTATCGCGCGGAACCAGTAAGCATTCTCGACATCGAAACCAAAAAAGCGGCGGTAGATGCCCAAGGCTATGCGAAGCACATCATGATCAAACCCATTAAATCGACCGGGAGCAAATAATATGACCACCAAACTTAAACCTGTCGATGCGGTGGTCGTGGGCAGCGGCGTCGCTGGTTCCATCATTTGCATGGAACTCGCGAACGCGGGCTTGAACGTAGTGTGCCTGGAACGCGGCCGCATGATTCAGCCGCAGCACGATTTTGTCATGCCGTATACGCACGACGAACTCAAATTCGACCGCCACAGCGACATTTTCCAGAACCTGTCGCGCGAAACCATTACCTTTCGCAACAACATGGGCGAGACCGCGTTGCCGATGCGCGAACTCGGTTCGTTCAAGCCCGGCGAAATCGTCGGCGGCACGGCAGCGCACTGGGGCTGCAACGCGCGGCGTTTTTTGCCCTACGATTTTGAAATCCGCAGCCGCATGGAGGCACGTCACGGCAAGAATTTCTTCCCCGAGGATTGCACCAGCCAGGACTGGGGCGTGACGTACGACGAACTCGAGCCCTATTACGACCAGTTCGAACACATCTATGGCGTGGGCGGCAAGGCCGGCAATATCAATGGCGAAATCCAGCCCGGCGGCAATCCGTTTGAAGGCCCGCGGTCGCGCGAATATCCGAACCCGCCGACGCGCAGTACGCCGCAAGGCGCGATGTTCGCCAAGGCCGCAAAAGAACTGGGCTATCACCCCTTCCCCGGTCCGGCCGCGGCGATGACCCGCGACTACATGAACCTCTACAAAGTCATGTTGGGCGAATGCCAGCGCGGCGGATTCTGCAGCAGCCATGCTTGCGCGGCGGGCGCGAAGGCCAACCCGCTCACCGCAGTGCTGCCGGCGCTGATGAAAAAAGAAAATTTCGAGATGCGTCCGCTGTGCAACGTGATCAAGGTCAACAAGGATTCCACCGGCAAGCAGGCCACCGGTGTCACCTACATCGACGCGCGCGGTCAAACCGTCGAGCAACCCGCGAATATCGTGGTGCTGGCGACCTACTGCTTTAACAACACACGCCTGCTGCTGCTCTCGGGCATCGGCAAGCCCTACGATCCGCAGTCCGGCACCGGCGTGGTGGGCCGCAACTATTCCTATCAAACCGGCGGCAAGGTCGAGGTGTTCTTCGATGACCGCGAGTTCAATCCGTTCATTGGCGGCGGCATGACCAGCGTGCAGTTTGACGATTTCAACGGCGAAGAACTCGATCGCTCTGATCTTGGATTTGTCGGCAGCGCGTATATCGCGGTGTCGAGTTCGGGCGCAACCCCCATCAAGGGCAAACCCGTGCCGCATGGCACGCCGCGCTGGGGCGCCGCTTGGAAAAAAGCAGTCGCGCACAACTATCGCCGCGCGTTCAGCATCAGCATCCACGGTTCGTGCCAGAGCTACCGCCAGCACTATCTCGATCTTGACCCGACGTACCGCGATGCCAACGGCCTGCCGCTCCTGCGCATGACCTTCGACTGGCATCAGAACGAGCAGAAAATGCTCAAGTTCATGAACGAGAAGTGCGTCGAAATCGCGAAAGCAATGTCGCCAAGCAGTTATTCCGTACGCGCGGTGCCGACGAAATACAGCCTCATTCCCTATCAAAGCACGCATAACATCGGCGGCGCGGTGATGGGTGCCGATCCGTCAACCAGCGTGGTCAACAAACACCTGCAATCGTGGGATGTGCCGAATCTGTTCGTGGTCGGCGGCAGCGCGTATCCGCAAAACGCGGCAGTCGGCCCGACCGAGACCATCGGCATGCTGGCTTGCTGGACCGCGGACGGCATCAAGGAAATTTACATGAAGCGGCCGGGGCAGTTGATGGTTTGATGTAGAACGTCGAACCACAACTCTGTCATTCCGGCGTACGCGGGAATCCAGAAGGCCTCACTAGTGGCACGGTATTATGGGTTCCCGCCTGCGCGGGAACGACAGAATTGGATTATCGGCTCATAGGAGAGAACTCTCATGCCCTGGATCGAAGCCAACGGCGCCAGCCTGCGCTACACACTGAGCGGCGCAGGCAAGGACACACTGGTGCTGGTGCACGAAGCCGGCGGCTGCATCGAAAGCTTCGATGACGCCTTGCCCGCGCTGGAAAAGGAATTTCGTGTGTTGCGCTACGACCAGCGCGGATTTGGTTTTTCAGAAAAAGTGCGTGAACTCTCGTTCGAAGGCGTGGTGGCGGACCTGGCCGGACTGTTGGACGCGCTGAAGATCACCGCGCCCGTCTATCTGGCGGGCTGTGCGATGGGCGCGGACTTTGCAGTGGGTTTCGCCGCACGGCATCCCGCGCGGGTCGTGAAGCTGATGTTGACAAGCCCCTATATCGGCAGCAATGCGGCACGCGGCACCGGCACACTGGATCGCGCCGCGCTGGTAGAGCGTGAAGGCATACGCGCCGCCATGAGTGCGAGCCATGCGCGCTCTTACCCGGACGCCTTGCGCGCGCTCGATCAAGAGCGTTTTGCGCGTTATCAGGCGCGCTGGGTGTGCAATACCCCCGCTTCGTTTTCAGCGCAGGCGCGCATGGTGCACGGCGTGGATCTCACACCCGAATATCCAAACATCAAGGCGCCCACGCTCGTGATCGGTGCAAAGCACGACACGCAGCGTCCGCCCGCCAAGGCCCAGGAAGTCGCCCATGCCATCAAAGGCGCTCAATACCAACTCGCCGAAACCGGTCACTTCATGAACGTGGAGACGCCGCAATTATTCGCGGCAACGGCGCTGGCCTTTTTCAAAGGCCAATAGAAGACAAGGCCGCAAGCCGCGTTAGTTGGCGGTAATGCCCGCCCCCTTGATCAGCTTGCCCCAGCGCTGCACTTCGCTAGCAATAAACGTCTGCGCCTCTTGACGCGCGGTGGGCCACGGCTCGGCGCCCAGCGTCAGCAACTTTTCTTTCAGCGCGGGAAACGCCAATGCGCTGGTCACTTCCTGATTGAGTTTTGCCATCACCGCATGCTCTACGCCGGCCGGCGCAAGGAACGCATACCAGCCGGTGACGTCGTAACCGGGCAAACCATCTTCGGCGATAGTCAGCAATTCCGGCGCGGCGGCCACGCGCTTGGCGCTCGACACCGCAAGGCCGCGCAGCTTGCCCGAACGCACCTGCGGCATGGTTTCGAGCAGGGTGCCGAACATCATCGGCACTTGCCCGCCAATGACGTCGTTCATGGCGGGCCCACCGCCTTTATACGGTATGTGCAGCAGGTCGAGCCCCGCCATTGTTTTGAACAATTCGGCCGCCAAATGATTGGTCGCGCCGGTGCCGCTGGAGGCATAGTAAATGCGTTTGGGATTGGCCTTGGCGTGCGCGATGAGTTCTTTCACGCTGCGCACCGGCTGGGACGGGTGAACCACCAACGCAAACGAAAACGCAATCGCCAGACTCACCGGCGCGAAATCGCGTATCGGATCGTAATTGACCTTGCGGTAGAGCGTCGGATTGATCGCGTGCGAGGCCGACGCAAGCATCAGCGTGTAACCATCGGGAGCGGATTTCTGCGTGAGCTCCGTGCCCAGCATGGTGCCCGCGCCAGGACGATTATCAATAATGACTGGCTGCGAAAACCGCTCGCTAAGCCGCTGCCCCACCAGGCGCGCGGTGATATCGGTGCCACCGCCCGGCGCAAACGGCACGATGATGCGCAGCGGCTTGGCTGGATAGGGCGTATTGTTTTGTGCCGCTAACGCGTGACCCAGCGGTACCATCGACAGCACGAGGACTAAAATAACCTCGCCGCAAAGGCGCAAAGACGCAAAGCAACCCCGCAAAGAGAAGCCGTTCTTTGCGTTTCCTTTGTGTCTTTGCGCCTTTGCGGCAAAAGTTCTTGAAAGGGCTAAGCTGAAGAAAATATTCCACATAAACATATACTTACGTTTTAGCCGCTGGAATCGCTACGCGCCCGCGCCGTATCAATTTCGCCGCGATGTCCTCCGGCACTTCGATCGGCAACGTCAAAATCAGCGCCGAATACGATTTGCCATGCGGGTCGATCGACAACGAGCGCGTCACGCCGCCGCCGAGCGCGCCTTCGAGCACGAAGTTCAACGCATGCACGCGCGGCATTTCGTATCGCGTCACCGCGCCTTTGACGATGTTGCCAAAGTGCGCCTTGACGCGCTCAACAGTGACCTGTTGCGCCAGCAGCGGATAGTAATGCGGCTCGTACGCAATCAGCCCGACATTATTGGTGTCACCCTTGTCGCCCGAGCGCGCGTGCGCAAGTTCGCGCAGGTAGAAAGTTTTCATGCGACCTCCATGACCACTTCGTGCCGGATCGCGCTACGCGGAATCAGCACGGAATAAATCGCCAGCACTTCGCGCACATTTTTGGTGGGAATCGATGAACTCGCAGGCCCCTTGCCCACCAGCGTTTCCACTTCATTGGCCAGCTTGATCGCATCGCGCCGCTCGCGCGCGCGTCCCGCGAAACGCAGGCAGACTTCATAGGGCTCACCTTGCCGCGGCAAAGACGCATCGCCATGCAGCGCATTCATTCCAAGATAGTCCACGCGCAGCTCTTGCAGGTTCACGCCGCCGATTTGCAGCCGTTTGCGCACCACCTCCTCCGCGAGTTTCGCGCGATTCAGGCAACCCAGCCCCGCATAGGTAATCATCGCTTCGCCGATCCAGCCCTCAAGGATGCCCACCGAAACCTTGAGCTGCTCGGGACGCGGTTTGCCGCGCCCGCCCTTCATCATCACGCGGTCTTTTCCGACTTCCTCCAGCGTCACGTCGGTAAAATCGACCACCACGTCCGGCGTGATGTAGTTGGCGGGATCGTGAATTTCATAAATCATCTGCTCGGTGCAAGTAGCGCGGTTAATCAACCCACCCGTACCCGGCACCTTGGTCACCACGATAGTGCCGTCAGACGCTACCTCAAGATACGGATAGCCGAGGTTGCCGAGATCCGGCACATCCTTGTAACCAGGATCGGCGAAAAACCCGCCCGATACATTGGCGCCGCACTCCACCATGTCGGCGCCCACCTGCCCCTTGCCGATGATGTCCCAGTCGTCCATGGCCCAGCCAAATTCGTGAATCATCGGTGCCAGAAACAAGGAACAATCGCCCACGCGTCCCGTCAACACAATGTCCGCGCCGCGCGCCAGCGCATCGACCATCACATCCGCACCGAGATACGCGTTCGCGGAAACAATTTTTCCTTCCAGCGACGACAGAGGCTTGCCGTTTTCCATCAGCTTGAGCGTGTCGCGGTGCGCGAGGCAATAATCCAGCACATCATCCCCGAGCACGGCGGCGACCTTCATCGGCCCCACCTTCAACTCACGAATGATTTCCACCGTGCGCTTCGCCGCGCCGCGCGGATTAGCCGCGCCCATGTTGGTGACAATGCGCGTGCCCTGCTGGCGGCAGTACGGCAGCGCGCCGTAAAAACGGTCAGCAAGCAATTCATTGTAGCCCCCGTCCGGGTTTTTGAGACGCTCCAACTGCGCCAGCGCAATGGTGCGCTCCGCCAGGGTTTCGTACACCAGATAATCCAGTTGCGCGTGCTTCGCCAGCTCGGTGGCGGGCTCAACACGATCACCGGCGTAACTCGCACCCGCGCCGATGCGCAGCACGCGGCCCTGCCTTTCACTTGCACTCATGCGACATCCCGTTCAATTGACGATGCCGTAGATTATCAGATGAAGCATCGGTGATTCACAATCTTCTATAATGCGCGCTGATTCGATGACGGAGAATGCCAAGGATGTCCAAAACCACGAAAAACGCAGAAACGTATTACAACAGCTCGCCCTATCGGGATGCGTTTGATATCGAGTATCCGCAGGAAAACCTCGAGGGGGAAATGTATAAATACCGCTGCAAATTCTGCAAGATAATCACCACGGACATCAATGGCCGGCTGGAAAATCACGCGCCGGATTGCGAGTATCGTCTGCGCCGGCAGACGAAAGCGGGATAGGGTTCCGGCGACCATCCACGAGAGCAACGGAGTGACTTAACACCTCAGTACCGCAGCACCTCAACCAGCCCGCGCCCTCGCGGACGCGCACCGTTGCGCCGCATGTTCCCCCGCGCGCCGGCCGAACACTGCACCGCGCAGGACCGACGTCGCACCCGGATAACGTCCGTAATAAATTCCCACCGTCTCGCCCGCCGCATACAGCCCCGGCATTGCGTCGCCGCTCTGCGACACCACCTGTGCATTGGTGTTGACCTTCAGACCGCCGAAGGTAAACGTGTTAGAAGAAATCATCGGATAGGCGTGAAACGGTGGCGTATCCAGCGGCACCGCATAATTGGATTTGCGTGGCGTCAGATTCTCGGTGGCCAGCCCGTCCAGAATTTTCGGATCGAAATTGCCGGGACGGCACGCCTGATTAAACGCCGCAATCGTGCGCGACGCCGCCGCGCCATCAAACCCGAGCTTTTTACCCAGGGTCACCACGTCGGGTGCCGTCTCGGGCGGCCGATCCGAACGCACGCAGCGTTTCCAGTTTTCAATGCGGTTGATCTTGTCATCCAGTATGCAGAAGGCGATGCCCTGCTTCTGCTCGGCAATCGTCAGCGTTGTTTCTTCGTAATGCGCGTCAATACTGCCCGGCGCTTCGTCCACGAAACGCTGGCCGTCTCGGTTCACCAGCACGCCATACGGAAAGGCCATCACGATGGCCTCGGTGGCGCTGGAACGCGGGTCAATTGGCTGTGCGTGATAGCCGGCGTAGTCCCCCGCGGGGGCGGCGCCCGCGCGCAACGCCATCGCGATGCCTTCGCCTTTGTTGTAATACCCGCCGCGCGCCACCGGACGCAAATAGCGGCCCTTGCTGCCGAGATAGCGGATCACCATTTCGGTGTTGCCCTCGAAGCCGCCGCACGCCAGCACCACCGCGCCACCATGAAGCATGAGCGGCTGGCTGTTTTTTTGCGTTGCCTTGAGTCCGGCCACGGAACCATCCTCGGACAACAACAAATCCTGTGCCGTCAGCTCATAAAAAAATCGCACACCTTTTTGTTCGGCATAGGCGGTCATTGCCTCGATGATTTGCAGGCCGCCGCCACTGACCGCAATGCGTGGGGTGGGCCGCGGCGTCAGTCCGTAAAAACCGATGCCGCCAAACTTGACCCCGTGCTGCTTGAGCCACGCAACCGCAGGCGGTACGGAATCCACAAAAAATGAAATCAGTTCCGGATCGGTAAACGGCAGTGTGCGCACATTCGAGGGCCAGTTTTCGTAATCCAGCGCGGTGGCCGCCACGAAATCGGGCTGGATGTGATATCCGCTGTAACGAACCAGAAACGACTCGAAATCGTCAGAGACTTCGTTTTCGCTTTTCATGCGCATCGACGCCGCCGTATAGCGCGTGTTGCCGCCGCGCTCCTCGTAAGTCGAGCGTTCCACCACCGCCACACGTGCGCCCGCATCCGCCGCGGCCACGGCCGCGCTGAGGCCCGCGACACCGCAGCCCACAACCACTACGTCAAAATCCTGATGTTCCGTGTTTGCCATGTCAGTCCCGCCATTTCCCGTGTCGATCACCCGCCTGCAGCCGGCGGCTATTTGGCCATGCCCAGCTCCGTCAGCACGGCTCGCGCACTCTCGTATTCGGTCGTCCAGTAGCGCGCGGTTTCCGCGCTGTCTTTGTAAACGTTCTCGATATGATTATTCTCAAGATCGGCACGCCAGAGATCGGTCTTGGTAATTTTTGCCAGCACATCATCCCAATAGTGGATTTGCGCGCGGCTGAGGCCTTTGGGCGCGGCAACTCCCCGCCACAACTCAAACGCGCTGTTGATACCCAGTTCCTTCCATGTGGGCACCGTGGCCAGTTTGCCGGTCAGCCGCTGCGGCGCGCCCAGGGCAATAATGCGCACCTTGCCCGCTTGCGCATGCTGCAAAACATTTGAAAGACCGCCGGCCGTGACATCCACATGGCCGCCGAGCAGCGCGGCCACACCCTCGCTCGGCGAGTTGAAAACCACGGTCTTCAATTTGCGAATATCCACGCCGCCCGCCTTCATGGCATGTGCAAACGAAATATGCGTGGCGTTGCCCGCGCCGGTGCCGATAACCACGCTCAGCGCAGCCGGGTCTTTTTTAAGCCGCTCGACCAGATCGTTGCCGTTACGGATGGGCGAATCCGCGCGCACCGTCACGGCTATATACTCGCTGCCCATGATCGCGATCGGCGTGAAATCCGCGTGGCTGATCGTGCTTTTTCCCATGATGTGGTTGGTGAACAACGCGATCGCATGCAGCATGAGAACGTGCGGATCATTGGCACGCTGGCGCACGTAGTCATACACCACCACACCCCCGCCGCCGGGCTTGTTCACCACGTTAACCGGCACGTTCACCAGCCGGTTCTCCTGCAACACCTTCTGCATGAGGCGTCCCATGCGATCTTGCGGGCCGCCCGGTCCCGTGCCCACCGGAATTTCCACCGCCTTTTCCGGTTGCCACGATTGCGCTGTCGCGAATGGCGACACAGCCGCCGTTAACGCGACACCTAAAATGCAGCGCCAATAAGCACTGGCATACACCCGCCCTGGAATCATCATCGCATAATCAACACGAAAAAATTATCCCGCAAGCACCGCCATCCTGACCTATGCCAGGGCGCGTGCCATGCCCCTGAGCGCCCTTCCTAGTGGAAGTACAAACCGCCGTTCATCAGGTAGGCTTGGCCCGTGATATACCCGGCATTGTCACTGGCCAGATACACCATCAACGATGCCACTTCTTCCGGCGTGCCAAGGCGACGGATCGGTTGCTGATCCTTGAGGCCCTTGGGTTTCTGAAACGAATCGCGCTCGACATCGATGGTGCCGGGACCAATGCAATTGACGGTAATTTCATGCTCGGCGAATTCGCGCGCCATGCCGCGCGAAAAGCCGATGATGCCGAGTTTCGCCATACCCTTGGTCACGCTGCCGCCCAGAAACGGATCGACGCCCGAGATATTAATAATGCGCCCCCACTTCTGCTTCATCATCGCGGGCAGCACCGCCCGGCACACATTGCGCGGCCCGCCAAGATTCACGCGAAAGCTGCTTTCCCACACCTCATCGGTTACCGCGAGAAACCCACCTTCCGCGCCGCGATCCACGGCGTTGTTGATGGCCACGTGCACCGTGCCCAGCTCGGCCATGGCCTTACCCACAAAGCGGTTCACGGAAGCGCCATCCGCCACGTCGCACTGTTCCGCGACCACCTTGACGCCGAGCGCGCGGGCTTCTTTTGCGACCGCGTTCAGCCGATCCATTTTCGAGCTGGTGCAGATGGCCAGATTGGCCCCCTCGCGCGCAAACGCCTGCACGGCGACCGCACCGATGTTACGACTGGCGCCGGTGATCAAAACCGTTTTTCCCTTGAGTCCCGTGTCCATGGCATTCTCCGTGTTCGGCCTACAATTGATAAAGTTGAGGATATCATAAGCAATTGCCACCACGGCACCACAGGATTGCACCATGCCCATAGCCCGCACCGAACCCGGCGTTGAAATTCACTACGAGATCAACGACTACACCGATCCCTGGACCCAGCCCGAAGCCGTGCTGATGATGCACGGCAATCTGGAATGCAGCGCGTCCTGGTACGCGTGGGTTCCGGTGCTCGCGCGGCATTTCAAAGTGATACGGCCCGACATGCGCGGCTATGGGCAATCCAAACCCGCGGTGCCTGCCGACTATCCGTGGACGATTGATCTGCCCATTGACGATTTCATCAAGCTAATGGATCAGCTCGGCATCCAGAAATTTCACTTGATCGCCGCCAAGATCGGCGGCTTCATCGCGCGCCGCTTTGCCGCGCGTTTTCCGGATCGTGTGCTCACCCTCACCCTGCTCGGCACGCCGCCACCGATCTACGACACCGCCGCGCGCGTCGAATCACTAACCAAGGATATTTCCGAGAACGGTATCGAACCGTGGGCACGCCGCACCATGGCGGGCCGGTTGGGAAAAGATTTTCCGCCCGAAGGCACGGAATGGTGGATCAAGATGATGGGACGCACGCCGGTTTCCAGCCAGCTTTGTTTTGTAAGAAATATTCCCAAGGAAGACATCACGCCTGACCTGCCGCGCATTAAATGCCCGACGCTGGTGATTACCACCGAGGGCAGCGGATTGGGTTCCGTGGAAGTGATGCGTAAGTGGCAGCAGATGATTCCGAATTCCCGGCTGCTGGTGCTGCCGGGAGATTCGTATCACGTGGCGGCGAGTGATGCGGAGCGGTGTGCGCGGGAGACGCTGAAATTCATTCAAAGCACGAGGGCCAGCGCGAAAGCGTAATGTGACGACTCAGCTTAAGCCCAGTGTCTCAAACTCGGGAACGTGCGCTTCCACATCGTAAAGTTACACTATCCGTCAGGCTCCATTATTTCCAGCCTACCTTACAAGACACGTGGTCGCTGGCGCCCGCGTTTGATGTGACCTACAGTTTCAACCATTCGGGCACCTGGACGGCCACGCATCAAATGACGATGAACGGCAAGCGCGATGGTTTTACGCTGGCGGATTATATGCGCAAAGGCGGCGCTGATGAAGCGCGGGCGGGCCAAGACCATTCTTGATGAGGTGTGTACTGCGGTGCGCGAATGGCCTGCGTTTGCGGCGGCGGCTGGTGTTGCGGATGAATGGCGAGGGGTTATCGGCAATGCGCATCGGTTGGTTTTTGCTGCGCGGTAGGTGCGTTGCGAAGCGGCTGCGTCGATGTGTTGGATGGTGCGCCATCTGCAGCTGCTTCGGGCAAGTGCGTTATGGGTTCCCGTCCCCGATTAAGACATTCGAGGACAGGCTCTGCGCGGGAACGACGGAGAGGGGAGTAGCGACGTTCGCACGCAAAGTTTCAGAGCTCGCGCCGCCCGTCTCGCCACCTGTCGTTGACTTCAACCCCGATCTGAAATAACGTGAAACTTCATTCGGTTCAACCCTGCCGCACGGAGCACCTGATGCCGACCACCACCCACTCCCCTTCCCGATGGCTCGCGTTGACGCTGGCGTTGTTCGCCGGCGCCGCCGCCGCGCAAACCTTTCCCGCCAAACAGGTGCGCATCGTGGTGCCGTTCACGGCCGGCGGCGGCACCGATATTGCCGCGCGGGTGCTGGCGCAAAAATTGACCGAGCGCACGAGCCAGACGTTTCTGGTCGATAACCGGCCCGGCGCCAGCGGCATTATCGGCACGGAGCTGGTGGCGAAATCGGCGCCGGACGGCTACACGCTGTTGGTGGGTTCGCAAACGGTAATGGCGGTCGTGCCCGCGATGTATGGCAAGCTCAACTACGACACGGTGCGCGATTTCGCGCCGGTGATACACATCATCGATACGCCCACGCTGATTGCGATTCATCCGTCGCTGCCGGTAAAAACGATCAAGGATCTGATCGCGCTCGCCAAGGTGCGCCCCGGCCAGCTTTCTTATGGCGGCGCGTCGGGCGGCACGCCGCATTTGTCGGGTGTGTTGTTTAATTTGATGGCAAAAATAGACATGTTGTTTGTGCCGTACAAAGGCGAAGGCCCCGCGATCACGGACGCCATGGGCGGCCAGATTTCGATGGTGTTTTCAAATCTGGCGACGGTGTTGCCCATGGCGCAAAGCGGCCGGCTGCGTCCGCTCGCGGTCACCAGCGCCAAGCGCGTTGCCAGCGCGCCGGAAATTCCCACCGTGGCCGAAACGGGTTTGCCGGACTACGTGGTCAATACATGGTTTGGTCTGTTCGCACCGGCGGCAACGCCACGCGCGGTGATCACCAAGCTCAACGCCGACGCCGCCAGCGCGCTGAATAATCCCGATGCCAAAGAAAAACTCGCGGCACAGGGCATGTACGTGGTTGCCAATTCACCGGAGGACCTGGCGGCGTTGTTGAAGATCGAAGTGCCGCGCTGGGCAAAAGTGGTGAAAGAGGCGGGGGTTAAGCCGCAGTAACGGCACCCTACTCCGCGCGTATCCCGGTCTTCTTGATCACGGCAGCCCAGGTTGCTGTTTCGCGCTTGATGCGCTCTGCCAATTCGGCGGGCGTACCGGGCGCGGCATCCAGGCCCTGCCGCGCCATCGCAGCCTGCACATCGGCGTATTGCAACGCTTTGACCGTTTCGCGGTTCAACCGGTCGATAACGCTCTTTGACGTGGCCGCCGGCACGGTCATGCCAAACCACACGCCGGCATCAAAGCCGGGGTAGCCTGATTCCGCCACGGTGGGTTGATCCGGCAACAGGCGCGAACGCTTCGGCCCGGTGGTCGCCAGCGCGCGCAGCCGCCCGGCGTTGATAAACGTGATGGTCGATGCAATCGTACCTACCAGCACCTGCACCTCACCCGCCAGCACGGCTGCCGCCGCGGGGCCGCCGCCCTTGTATGCAACTTGTGTCATGTCGATTCCCGCACGCAATTTCAGCAACTCCGCGCCGAGATGCAACGCAGTGCCCTGCCCCGCCGACGAATAATTGAGCGACCCCGGTTTTTGTTTGGCGAGCGCGATGAGTTCCTGCAAACTTTTGGCGGGTACGGTGGGATGCACCACCACCACCTGCTCGCCGCCCGACAGCACGGTGACCGGCTGCAAATCTTTTTCCACATTAAACGGCATGCGATACAGACTCGGGTTCACCGTCAGCAGCGTGCTGGTGGAGGTCAGCACGGTGTAGCCGTCGGGGCTCGCGCGAACCACAATCTCCGCCCCCACGTTGCCGCCCGCGCCGGAACGGTTGTCCACCACCCAGGTCTGACCCATGCTTTCGGTCAGTTTCGGCGCGAGAATGCGAGTCGAGATATCAAGCCCGCCACCGGGCGCCGACGCAACCACCACGCGTATCGGCCGTTGCGGATAGGCGATATCCGCCGCATGCGACAACCCAATCGCGCAAGGCAGCAACAGCAGGAGCGTTGTCAATCCATGCCGCGGTCGCGCGGAAATATTCGTGCGAATCATCTTCGGTTATCCTTAACGTGTCGCAGGTTGCATTTTAGTACATAACCCGGCGCCTGCACGGTCACGGGAAATTATTCACTATTCAAAAAATGTCGATAACCTTACTACGCAGCAACGCTTCACACGGGCGCTGGCCTGGTTGGGCCAGTGCGGCCATGGCGCTTTGCGTCACCACCGCCGCCGCGCAAACCGCGCAGCCCTACCCCGCCCGCCCGATACGTTTTGTCGTGCCGCTGGCGGTGGGCGGCGCGCTGGATATTGCGTCACGGCTGTTCGGACAAAAACTCGCGGAATCATTTGGCCAGCAGATCGTCATCGACAACCGTCCCGGCGCGGGCGGCATCATCGGTGCGGACGTCGCCGCAAAGTCCGCACCGGACGGCTATACGCTGATGATGGCTTCGATCAGCCATACCGTGCTGCCCAGCATGCACCGCAAGCTGCCCTACGATATCGTCAAGGACTTTTCGCCCACCAGTCTGCTGGTCACGTTTCCGTTTCTGCTGCTGGTGCATCCCACCGTGCCCGCGACATCGCTAAAAGAACTGGTCGCGCTGGCAAAGGCAAAGCCCGGTCAGATCAATTATGTTTCGAGCGGCAACGGTTCCACCGCGCACCTGAACGCCGAATTGTTCAAAAGCCTGACCGGCGTCAAACTGGTTCACCTGCCTTACAAGGGCACGGGGCCCGCGCTGGTCGGTTTTCTCGCCGGCGAGGCGGGCATGGGCTTTTATTCGGTGTCCGCGACCTTGCCGCATGTCAAAGCGGGACGACTTCGCGCGCTGGCAACCACGGGCGCCAAGCGTTCGCCGTCGCTGCCGGATTTACCCACGGCGGTTGAAGCCGGCGTGCCGGGCTTTGAAACCGGCTCGTGGGCAGGCGTACTCACACCCGCGGGCACACCGAAGCCCATCACGGACAAACTGCACCGCGAGCTGACACGCATACTGCAACTCGCCGATGTCAAAGAGCGCCTCGCGGCGATTGATTTCGAACCCGTGGGCAACACGCCGGAGGAATTTGCGGCGGTCATCCGCAAGGAACTGGTGCGCTGGGCCAAGGTCGTTAAAGAGTCCGGCGCGAAAGTGGATTAGCTGGATGGGCTGGATGGGCTGGATTAGCCTCTGTCGCTTGAGATTTACGTCGGATCAATCTGCAGCGCCTCCAGCACGCGCGTGTGCATGTTGTAGGTGCCGATCAGCACGGTGAGTTCAACAATCTGCCGCTCGCTGAAATGCGGCTTCAACTGGGCGAATACCGCATCGGGCACGCGAATATCGCGGGTCATCGCGTCGGTATAGGCCAGCGCCGCGCGCTGACGCGCATCCAGCAAAGGGCTGTTTTGCCAGTCGTACAGCGCCTCGCATTGCTCGCGCGTAAGCCCCTCCTTGGCGGTATACGCGGGCACGTGGGCCTTGAACACGTAATCCACGCGGTTGACGATGCCGACGCGGATAATCACGATCTCGCGAATCTGGCCGTCCAGCGCCGTTTTCCAGCGCACGGCAGAGACCTGCTCCAGCCACGCCATCGCAAGCGCCGGACTGTGCAGCAAGGCCTGAAATATGTTGATCAGCCTGCCGCCGCGATCACCGCGTATCTGCGCAATCATCGCACCCAGTTCGGGGTGATCTTTTTCTTCTATGAATGAAACGCGTGCCATGGGGTTTCCTGTTTGCAGTTTGGAGAATGAATTGGATGTGTCAACGTGTAGCGTTGCAATTTCCGTCATTTTTACCTAAATCGCAATAGCGCCCGGTATCATTGCGCCCGGTATCATTGCGCGCGCTGCTATCGCAATCATCTTATGAACGAACCAACCCCGTACCCGGCGCTGCTCTCGCCCTTCACTTTGGCGGGCAAGCCGCTGCGCAACCGGGTCGTGCATGCGTCCATGACCACGCGCATGGCGGAGAACACGCGCGTGACCGAGCGGCTGATCCGGTATCACGCCAATCGCGCGCAGGGTGGCGCGGCGCTGATCGTCACCGAGCCGCTCAGCATGGCGCGCCGCCAGAACGCACCGCATTGGGTGCGCGCCTGGAATGATGACAACCTGGACGCGCTCAAGCGCTGGGCGGACGCGGTCGAATCGCAGGATTGCCGGCTGCTCGGCCAAATTCAGGATCCCGGGCGCGGCCGCCATGTGCCCGGGCGCACGCCCGACGCCGTGGGCGCATCCGCGCTGCCCGACGACATCAGTTGGACCGTACCGCATGCTCTGACTGCGGCGGAGATCGGCCAACTCATCAACGACTTCGCGCAGTCCGCGCATCGATTGCAGCGTTGTGGCTTCAGCGGTGTTGAAATTTCGTGCGCGCACGGGCATCTGTTTCATCAGTTTCTTTCGCCGTGCTCAAACATCCGCACGGATCGATACGGCGGCGATTGCGAAGGACGCTGCCGCATCGTGGCTGAACTCGTGGCCGCGATACGCGCCGCCTGCGGCAAGGCCTTTATTCTCGGATTGAAACTACCGGGTGATGACGGCGTTTCCGGCGGCGTTGATCCGGCGCAGGCCGCAATCATCGCATCACATCTGACGACTGGTGGCCGGGTTGATTACGTGTGTTTTGCCCAAGGCAGTCACGCGCGCTCGATGGAAATGCATCTGCCCAACGGCCACGGCCCGCGCGCGCCCTACCTGCCGCTGATCCGCGAACTGCGCCGCGCCATACCCGGCGTGCCGGTCGTGGCACTCGGCTTCATCACCGATCCGGCGGAAGCCGACAGCGTGGTTGCGCACGGCGACGCGGAACTGATCGGACTCGGACGCCCGCTGCTGTGCGATCCGGCGTGGCCGTTGAAGGCGGCGCAGGGACGAACCCACAACATCCGTTACTGCCTGTCGTGCAATACCTGTTGGGACACCATCAACACACAGGCGAGCGCCGTCGCCTGCGTTAATAATCCGCGCGTGGCAGCCCCCGGCGAAGCGGATTGGCGGCCCTCGCCTGCCGCCACGCGCAAACGCGTGGTGGTTGTCGGCGCCGGCGTGGCGGGCATGGAAGCCGCGTGGATCGCCGCGGCACGCGGACATGCGGTGACGGTGTTCAGCCGCGGCGGCGGCGTGGGCGGAAAACTGCGGCTTCGCGCGCAACTGCCGGGTGGCGAGTCTTATCAGAACATTGCCGATTACCAGCTTGCGGCCGCGCAAAAATTCGGTGTCCGTTTTGAACTGGGCGTGACCGCCACGTTGGCCAATGTGCTCGCGCTGCAACCTGACGCGGTGGTGCTCGCGTCAGGCTCACATATGCTGCCGCCGTCGTGGCTGCCCGCGGATTTGCGCGATGCCGGCCTGGTACCCGATCTGCGTGCCGCCATGGCTGCACTGGAAGGCATTACCGTCCGCCAATCCGGCACGGCGGTGTTGTACGACATGGATCACACCGAAGGCACTTATGCGGCGGCGGAACGGCTGCATGCGCTGTTCGGGCGCGTTGTGCTGATCACGCCGCGCGACGCCCTCGCGCAAGACACGTCGTTGATCGCGCGGCAAGGCATACTGCGGCGGTTAAGCGAAAAACGCATCGGCATGATCATGCTCGCCGAGCCGCGCTGGAGCGATGGCTTCGAAAGCGGTACTCTGGAATACGTTAACGTCTACAACGGCGACGTAGGGGTCATCAACAACGTGGCGTTTCTCGCATACGCAACACCACGCGTGCCCAACGATACGTTGTACGAGCCCTTGCGCGAGGCCGGCATCGAGGTACACCGTGCCGGTGATTGTCTGTCGCCGCGCGGGCTGTTGGCCGCGACCGCTGATGGCGACGCCGCAGGCAATGCGATCTAACCCAGATTAACGCTGCCGCGCACCCGCCGCCTGAACCACCTTCTGCCACTTCGCAAGGTCGTTGCGAATCAGTTGTTCAAGTTGCTGCGGCGTGCTGGAGGTCGCCTCGTAACCCTGCGAGAAAAACGACTCTTTAACATCGGGCAGGCTCACCGCGCGCACAATGCCCTGATTCAGTTTGTCCACAATCGCCTTGGGTGTACCTGCCGTGGTGAGTATGGCGTACCAGTTCGAGGCCTCGATGGCGGGATACCCCGCTTCGGCAAAGGTCGTCACGTCTTCCAGACCCGCGGGCCGCTTGGCGCTTGCCACGGCCATTGATTTCAGCTTGCCGGCGCGCACGTGCTGAATCACGGCGCCGGGCGCGCTGAACATCAATTGCACCTGACCGCCGAGCAGTTCAATCACCGCGCTACCGGTGCCTTTGTAAGGAATGTGCACGATGTCAGTTTGCGTGACGGATTTGAGCAGTTCCGCGGTCATGTAGCCAAGCGTACCGGTACCGGATGACGCATAGTTAAGCGCGCCGGGTTTGGCTTTCGCCAGCGCGACCAGTTCCTTGACCGAGTTGGCCGCGAGCGCGGGATGCGCCACCAGTATTTGCGGCGCGGTGGCAACCAGCGCCACCGATGCAAAATCCCGCACCGGGTGATAGGGCAAATCGCGTTGCAGCGCCGGCGCGATGGCATGGCTGCTGCTCGTCACGATCATCAGGCTGTAACCGTCCGGTGCGGCCTTGGCGACGGTCACCGACGCCACCGCGCCAGTGCCGCCGGGGCGATGCTCGACCACCACGGAGTGTCCCCAGGCTTCATACAACCTTTGCGAGAGCGTGCGCGCAATAAGATCGGTGCCGCCGCCCGGCGTATTGCCCACCAGCAGCCGAATGGCCTTGGTCGGATATTGCTGCGCGCCAGCGTGGGGAGCGACCCCGAGCGCCGGCAATAACACCCCGATGATCCACCCCATACGCAGTTGCATAATGGCCACCCTTTCAAGCATTCGGTTCACTTTATATCAAAAGGCGTGTCGCAACAAAACCGTGCGCGTCCGGCTCTCCGGTTGACACGCTCTGGACGCCCCGGTAAAAAAGCCCGACTATTCCTTGCACTTATCCTCGGGAGTACGCTCATGCGATTTCAAGGCAAGACCGCGCTGATCTCCGGCGCCGGCCGCAACATCGGCAAGGCGATGGCATTGGCTTTTGCCCGCGAAGGCGCGGATGTCATTCTGGTAGCCAGAACCGCCAGCGATGTGGAACAGGTCGCGGGCGAATGCGAGGCCTTGGGCGTGCGCGCCTTGCCGCTCGCGGCGGACGTGAGCCAGCATGAGGCGGTCAACCGCGTGGTGCAGCAAGGCCTTCAACACTTCGGCAAGGTGGACGTGTTGATCAGCGTCGTGGGCTTGCGCCCGCACCGGCCATTTTGGGATTTCAGTTACGACGAGTGGCAACAGATTTTCAACGTCAATGTGCATTCGACGTTTTTCCTTGCCAAGGCATTGGCGCCTGGGATGATCGAACGCAAGCGCGGCAGCATTGTCGCGCTGGGCGGCATGTCATCCCTAACCGCCATGCGGACGGGCATCAGCGCGGTGGCGGCCTCAAAGCACGGTCTGTACGGGCTGATCAAGGCGATGGCCGTGGACCTTGGCCCGCACCGCGTGCGCGCCAACCTGATCGCCGTGGGTAACATCGATACCGAGCGGCGCAATCCCGAGTGGTATTTGCCGGGCGAGGAAATGCGTCCCGAGCATCAGCATCTGGCGCTGCGGCGCAATGGCATCCCCGATGAAGTCGCCAACGCGGCGCTGTTTCTTGCTTCGGACGAGGCCTCGTATATCACGGGGGACCGCATTACCTGTTCGGGCGGGCGATTCCCCGGGATGTAAGTGTATGTTTTTAAACGACTAATTACCGGTTCGTACTGGGTGTATTGGCACGGTCGCCTGCAATCGATCCATCCACCAACTCGATGATGCGGTCGCAGCGCGCGGCGAGCCGCGGATCATGCGTCACCACCAGAAACGCCGTGCCCTGCTCGCGATTGAATTGACGCAACAATTCGAAAATGCTGTCGCTGGTATGTGTATCGAGATTGCCGGTGGGTTCATCGGCCAGCACCAGTTGCGGCGATCGCACCAGTGCGCGCGCAATGGCCACCCGCTGTTGCATGCCCCCGGAAAGCTCTGAGGGTTTTTTGTGGTGCGCACCGTTCAGCCCCACCGCGTCGAGCAGCCACGCCGCGCGATCACGCGAGGTTTTGTCCATCACCTCGCCGCCGATCAGCGCGGGCAACATCACGTTTTCGAGTGTACTGAATGCCGGCAACAAGTGATGAAACTGAAAAATGAATCCGAGCGTGGCGTGGCGCGCTTGGGTGCGCGCGTCGTCGTCCAGTTGCGTGACATCGCGCCCCGCCAGCCGATAGACGCCACCGGAACCTCCCTCCAGTAAGCCGAGTATGTTGAGCAAGGTGCTTTTGCCGGAGCCGGAAGGGCCTATGAGTGCCGCGAACTCACCCGCGCGTATCTCGAGATTAATGCCATGCAGCACCTCCTGCTCCGAGGGCAGGCCTGCATTGTAGGTTTTGCGCAGTGCTGCCAGCTGGACCAGCGCGGCAGGCGCCGCTGATGATGCTGTGGTTGTGTTCATGCGCCGGTCCTGTTCCCGCTATCCCCGGATGGCCTGCGCGGGATCGAGGCGCGCCGCATTGCGCGCCGGCAGTACCGCCGCGATCAAACCCAGCACGACCGACACGACAACCACTATGCCCGTCAATCTCAAATCAAATTCCATGGAAAACAGCGGCACGCCTTTTTCCGAGCGCAGAATACGGCTGAAAACCGATATCAGCACAAGGCCGAACCCGGTGCCCAGCAACGCACCCGCCGCCCCCACCATCGCGCCCTGCCACAGGAACACACGCATCATCTGGGTGCGCGTGGCGCCCACGGCGCGCAGGATGCCGATCTCCTTGCGCTTTTGCACCACCGACACCACCAGCACGCTGGCGATACCCAGTGCCACCACCACCGTGACAAACGAGCGAATCAGCAGGGTCATGATGTCCTGATTGCCTATCGCATTGAACACCTGCTGGTTGGTCTGGATCCAGCTTTCAATTTGCTGCCCCGTCACCGCGCGCAATTGCGCGGCCACTTGCTCGGCGCGCATGATGTCATCGATGGCGGCATCAATATTGGTTACGCGCCCGGTGATATTGAGCAGGCTTTGCGCCGGCCGCAAATTCACATACACATTACGCCGGTTCAGTTCGCGCGTGCCCAGATCCAGCAGGCCGCGTATCTGGAAAACATCGCTTTGCCCGTCGCCCGACTGCACGCGAAAACGGTCGCCGAGCACCGCGCCCAGATCCTTCGCGAGTTCAATGCCCACCAGGGCGTCGCTCGCTTCAAGACGCAACACCCCTTGCGTCAGTTTGTCGTCGAGCCGCACCACGCGCTGATAACGATCCAGATCGGTGCCCACCAGCACGATGGAGCGCGTGGCATCGCCCTTCAACGCGAGCGCGGCGCCGCTCGCCACCGCCGCCACCGCAGTGACGCCCGGCGTGGTTTCCATCTGCCGCGCGAGCACCGGCCAGCCGTCAAGGGTGACCAGCCGTTGCGGCCGCGCCTGCACGCTGGCGACGCGCGGCGCTTCGGCGCGGGCTGCGAGCAGCGGCGCAACCGTTTCATCCGGCGCTTTTAACACGATATGCGGCTGCGCACCGGTCACGCGCTTGATCAGATCCGCCTGCACGCCCACCAGCACGGCGGTAATAAAATAAATCACCGCCACGCCCACCGCCGCGCCGCCGACGATCAGCGCGGTCTGCATGCGGCCCTCGCGCAGAAAGCGCAGCGATACCGTGAGTTCGAAGCCGAGCAGACCCACGCCAGCTATTTCCGCGCTCGCAACCGTACACCCGGTTCGACTTCGCGCGTCAGCACCAGGCGCTCGCCCGTCTCGACGCCCTTCACCAGTTGCACCTTGCCTTGCATCTGCACACCGACGCGCACCGGCGCCTTGGTGGCTAGACCATCGCGATCCAGTACCACATACGGCGCATCCGATTGCAATTGATGCACGATGTCGGCGGGCGCAAACACCACCTGCTTCAACAGCGGCCCGGTGATATCAACCGATACGGTCATGTCGGATTTCAGAAACGCCGGCGCCCCCGGTATGTCGAGCCGCAATTCCACCGTGCCGCGCGCCGCGTCCACACCGGGCGAAATATAGGCGATCACCGCTTCGAAACGCTCGGTGGGAAACGCATCCGCCGCCGCGAGCGCCTTGCTGCCGGTTTGCAGCAGCGGCAGATTTTTTTCATCCACCTGAACAATCAGCCGCGCCGGCCCGTCGAGCGCCAGCGTCATCACGCGGCGCGTGGGCTGCGCGATGTCGCCGGGCTCGACCAAACGTTCCAACACCACGCCGGCGGCGGGCGCGCGAATTTCTGTTTGCGCGAGTTTCGCCTGCGCGAGTTGCAACGCGGCTTCGGCTTCGGCCAGTTGCTCGCGCACCTGTTGCGCCTCGCCACCCTGCGTGCTCTGCGCGCTGACCTGCGATTTGGCGGATGCCAGTTGGCTGCGCGCCACCAGCACCTGCCGCTCGGCCTCGTCAACCCGCGATTGACTGATAAACCCCTTGGCCAGCAAGTCCTGCGAGCGCTTGTATTCGCGCTCGGCGAGCGTGACGTTCGATTCGGCCTGCGATTGCGATTCGCGCGCGGTGGGCAGCGCGAGTGTGGCCACCGACGTCACGCGTGCCCGTGCGCGGTCACGCGCCGCGCGTGCCTGCGACACCGCCGCTGCCAATTCCGTTTGTTCCAGTTGCACCAGCAACTGGCCCTCGGCCACGCGCGCGCCTTCACGGACCGCGACTTTCTGCACGCGCCCGGTAATGGTTGAACCGATATCCACGCGCGATGGCGCGAGTACCCGCCCGCTCGCCACCACGCTGGTCTGCACGTCTTCGCGCTTGGCGATCATGATGTCCACCGCCACCGGTTTGGGCCGCGTCGCAAGGTACGCCATCGCGGCCACACCCACGGCAACCGCCACGATCAACAGCCCGCGCATTCCGAATCGCATGTGATTATTTTTATTCCGTAAAAACAAAAGGTTAGCATACCATTGCTTCAGTGTAATGATATACATCAATTGTGGCGCATTGCTAAAGGCGCCACGATGTCCGCGCCAGCCGTCTGATCGCGGTCACGGAGTACAATCTACAATTGGCCCTTTAGTCCCTTTAGCCGCCTCACAATAACTCAAACAACATGAAAACCATCACCAAAGCAGTCTTCCCGGTCGCCGGCATGGGCACGCGCTTTTTACCCGCGACCAAGGCCAGTCCGAAGGAGATGATGCCAATAGTCGATAAGCCGCTGATTCAGTTCGCGGTTGAAGAGGCAGTGGCGGCCGGCATGACCGATTTGATCTTCATCACGGGCCGCGGCAAGCGCGCGATTGAAGACCATTTCGACAAGGCCTACGAACTGGAAACGGAACTCGAACGCCGCGGCAAGCAAGCGCTGCTGGACGCGGTGCGCGGCATTCTGCCGAAAAACGTGAATTGCATCTACATTCGCCAGACCGAAGCCCTCGGCCTCGGTCATGCCGTGCTGTGCGCCCAACCCGCCATCGCGGACGAACCCTTTGCGGTGCTGCTGGCCGATGATCTGATTGTCGCGCAACGCGCGGTAACACGGCAAATGGTGGATATCCACGGCCGCTACAACAGCGCGGTGCTGGGTGTGCAGGAAGTGCCGTGCGCCGATACCGGCAGTTATGGCATTGTCGCCACGCGGCCACTGGCGGATCGTCTGGAGTCCATCGAGGCCATCGTCGAAAAACCCAAGCCGGAGAACGCGCCGTCGACGCTTGCGGTGGTGGGCCGCTATATTCTCCCCGCGCGCATTTTCCATCATCTTGCGCAGGTGCGCCCCGGCGCGGGTGGCGAAATTCAACTCACCGATGCGATTGCCTCGCTCATCACCGAGCAGCAGGTTTTGGCGTATCGCTACGAGGGCAAGCGTTACGATTGCGGCTCGAAGCTCGGCTATTTGCAAGCCACGCTTGAAATCGGGCAAACCCATGCGGAAGTCGGCAACGAATTCAGGGCTTATCTGGAGTCGTTCGGCTACCGGCGTCCCGCGTAGTGCCGGGGGCCGCATGAGCGAATCGCCAATCGATAAATTTCTGGCCCGCGTGGTCGCCGTTAAACCCGGCGAAACCCGCGCGTTATTGTGGTCGTTCGCGTATTTTTTCTGTCTGCTTGCGGGCTACTACGTGCTACGCCCGGTGCGCGACGAAATGGGCCTTGCGAGCGGCGTCAAGAATCTGCCGTGGCTGTTTACCGCGACGTTTTTTGTCATGCTCGCGGTGGTGCCGATCTATGGCGCGCTGGTGGCGCGACTGCCGCGGCAACGGTTTATACCGCTAGTGTACCACTTCTTTGCCGCCAACATCATTATCTTTTGGGTGCTGCTGACACGCGGTATCGAGCTCACAATTACCGCGCAGGTATTTTTTGTTTGGATCAGCGTGTTCAATCTGTTCGCGGTGTCGGTGTTCTGGTCGTTCATGGCCGATCTGTACGGCTCAGAGCAAGGCAAGCGCCTGTTCGGGTTTATCGCGGCAGGCGGCTCCGCCGGTGCGCTGCTCGGACCGCTCATCGCAGCCAGTCTGGCAGTCCCGATAGGCCGCGCAAATCTGCTGATCATTGCCGCACTGCTACTTGAAGCCGCGGTGTTCTGCGCGATGCAGCTTGAATCCGCGGCGGCGGCGTTCAAAGCCGAACAGATCGCCGCGCAAAAACCCAAGGTGGATGCGGCAGTCGGCGGGCTGGGCGGAAGTTGGATGGCGGGCATAGTCATGATCGTACGCTCGCCCTACCTCGCGGGCATCGCGCTGTGGGTGGCCATGCTGTCGCTGGCCGGCACATTTTTGTATTTTCAGCAGGCGAACATTGTTGCCGCGCTGACCGATGATCCCAACAAGCGCACGGCGATTTTTGCGCAAATTGATCTTGCCGTCAGCGTGCTCACCATCATTGTGCAGTTTCTCGCCACGGGCAGACTCATCAAGCGCTTTGGCGCGGGACCGGCGGCGGCCTTTCTTCCACTGATTTTTGCGATAGGCTTTATCGCGCTGTGGGCGACGCCGATGTTATGGGTGGTGATTGCGTTTCAGGCGGCACAGCGCGCGGCGAACTTCGCGATTTCCAATCCCGCGCGCGAGGTATTGTTCACGGTGGTGGATCGCGAAGAAAAATACAAGGCCAAGAACGTGATCGACAACGTGGTGTTTCGCGGCAGCGATGCGCTATTCGGCTGGGTATTCACGCTGCTGCGCGGCGCGGGCCTGGAACTCGGCGCGATTTCACTGGCCACAGTACCTGTAACCGCCGCCTGGCTGGCCCTTGCGCTGGCCTTGGGCCGCACACAGGAAGCGCGCGCGGTCGCCAGCGCCGCCTCGCAAGATAAGCAGTAACCATCTGTTTTTATTATACTTTTCCCCATGACAACCACTCACTACTCAGCCACCCGCCGCGACATACTCAAACTGGCCGCAGCCCTCGCCGCCTCTGCCGCATTGCCCGTTAACGCGCAAACCGCCGCCCCCAAGCCGTTGCTGACGCGCAAGATTCCGCGCACCGGCGAACTCATGCCCGTGATCGGCATGGGCACGCAGTTCGTTCTCGATATCGGTAACGACGCCGAAAAACGCGCGAGCCGCATCGCGGTCATCCGCACGCTGCTCGATGCCGGCGCGCGTTCGATCGATACCGCGCCCTCGTACGGGCCGGCGGAAGCGACGCTCGGCGACCTGCTCGCCGAAATGAAAGCGCGTGACCGCGTGTTCATCTCGACCAAGTTTCGCGCGCCCGGACGCGAGGGCGCCATCGCCGAAATGAAGGAGTCCCTGCGCCGGCTGCGCACCGATAAAGTCGAACTGATGCTGCGGCATAACATCGGCTTCGTGCCGCAGACGGAAGTTGCTGAACATCTGGCCGTGCTGCGCGACTGGAAGGCACAGGGCATTTGCCGCTATATCGGTGTAACCCACTCGCAGGATCAGGACAAGGCCAATCCCCGCCTTATAGAAATGCTGCAAAAGGAAAAACTCGATTTTATTCAGGTCAATTACTCGCTCGCGGAACGCAGCGTCGAAGACAAGCTCCTCGCGGTGGCGGCTGACACCGGCACGGCGGTGATGTGCAATCTGCCTTTCGCGCGCGCGGCGCTGTTCAAGGCCGTGGCCGGCAAGGCGGTTCCCGAATGGGCGAAGGAATTCGACGCGCCGACTTGGGGCCAGTTCTTTTTGAAATACCTGATTGCCCGGGAAGAAGTGAATATTGTCATTCCCGGCACGGATCGCGTGGAACACATGCAGGATAACCTTGATGCCGCGCGCACACGTTTGCCGAACGCGGCACAGCGCAAACGGATGGTGGAATTTATCGGGAACGTGTAGCACGTAACTTGTAGGTTGGGCTGCCAAGCCCAACAGCGGCGGTACATTACGCGCAAGCGTTAGGCTTTTCAGCCCAACCTACATCAAGTCTTTCAGGCCGCCGTCAGCAATTTCAGCACTGGTTCGATCACGTCATCGGCGATTTTTTTGAGTTCGTCCGCCGTGCGGTTCTGGATCGGATGCGGCGTAAATACCACCGCCGGTTCAAAACCCAGCGCGCGGGATTGCACTTCCACCGCATCGGTAAAGCCGGTGGTTACCACCGACACGCCGGGAATGCCGCGCTCGTCGAAGTTCATCAGGTCGTGCAGACTGCACGACGTACACGAGCCTCAGTCCGAGAGTCCGATGATCACCGCATCAACTTCGGATGAAATTTTCGCGAGGTTTTCCGGCGTGGCAACCTTGGCGTTGGTCGGTTTGCCGACGCGCCGGGTTTGGATGCCGCGCGCGTTGAGGCGAATTTCCACCTGATTGAAAAACTCGTCGGTGCGCGTCTTGCCGATGTCAAACAACCCGACGGTCTTTCCCGTCAGTGAAGGCGGCGGCGCGCGCCGCGCACGCTTGATGGCGGAGGTTTCCGCCGTGGGATCACGCATCCAGTTCACAAAACACCTCGCCGTGTAGTTGACCGCTTAATGCAGGTATTTCTCGATATCGACCGTGTCTATCTGCTCGGGCTTGAGGTAGCGCTCGGCATACCGCAGATATACCCCCGACCGCAGAAACAGATCGAACAAATCCGGATCGATATGTTTGTCTTTCTTGAAAAACGACAGGATTTTAATCGAGTCCGACAGCGTCTTCGGACTCTTGTAAGGCCGGTCCGAAGCGGTCAGCGCCTCGAAGATGTCGGCAATGGCCATGATGCGGGAAGGCACGGACAAATCCTCCTGCTTCAACTGGCGCGGATAGCCGGTGCCGATCAGTGTCTCGTGATGCGTCCCCGCATATTCCGGCACGCGCCGCAGCTCTTTCGGAAACGGCATCTGGTCGAGCATCACGATGGTCTGAATGATGTGCTCGTTGATCTTGAAGCGCTCTTCCTCGCTCAAGGTGCCGCGTCCAATACCAAGGTTGTACACCTCGCCGAAGTTGAACAAATGCTCCGGCACCTTCACCTTGAATCCGTACTTGGGGTCCAGCGCCTTGTCGTCTCCGCGCGGCACGATATGGTGCGGCTTGTCCGACAGCAGGTTTTCGACCGCCGGCAAGGCCGTGACCGGCGTGCGTTTGTAGCGCAGCAGTTCTTCGTTGGACAAGCCGATGCGGTCGTCAAAATGGCGCAGCCACTGACGCGCGGCGATTTTCTTCAGGCGCTCCAGGCGTTCGGGCGCCATGAACTCTCCGCCAACGTTGCATTCCGCGAGAAAGGCAAAATCGTCGATCAACTCCCGGCGTTGTGCGTCATAACGGCGTGTTGCCTCCGCGGCATCCAGACCATCGCGTTGCGCCTTGAGGCATTCGATCTCGGCATCGCGCAACAACACTTCGAAACGCGTACGGATTTCGTGGATGCGGTTGTAAATGGTTTCGAGCTTGGTTGCCTTGTCCACCACATACTCGGGCGTAGTCACCTTGCCGCAATCATGCAGCCATGCCCCGATGCGAAACTCCCGGCGCTCCACCTCGGACTCCAGCCGGAAGTCCGCCAGCGGCCCCTCGGCGACCTTGGTGGCCTCGTCGGCCAGCATGATCGCCAGTTCCGGCACCCGCTCGCAATGGCCACCGGTGTAGGGGCTTTTGGCATCGATTGCGCCGGCGAGCAGCTTGATCATCGAATCCATCAACGCGCGCTGCGCTTCCAGCAGATTCTGGTTTTCCAGCGCCACCGCGGCCTGTGCCGCCAGCGCCTCCACGAAACGAATGAACTGCCGTGGAAACGGAATGATTTTCCCGGTTTCCGGATCCATGGCATTCATGAATTGCAGCACGCCGGTGACTTCGCCTTCACGCGGCGACATCGGTACGGTCAGCATGGAAATCGTGCGGTAGCCGGACTCCTCCGCGAATCGCTTGGTGCCGGCAAGGTCAAACCGGGTCTCCTGATAAACATCATCGATCAATACGGATTCATTGTGGTTGGCGGCGTACACCGAAACAAATTTGTCGTTGGGCTCGCCGCTGGCCGCATCCTTTCGCGGAATTTCAAACGACGGCAGTTCTCCCGCCATGGTGCGCAAGGCAAACTTCAGTCCGCCCTGTTCTGTTTTCAGATACATCGTGGCCGCGTCACAGCCAATCAAATCCTTGCCGCCGAACAACACATGCCGCAGCAGCTTCTGGCGATCCTGTTCGCGCGCCAGCAGGATGCCGTTCTGCACCAGGCTCTCCAGCTTCTCTTCGGCAATCTGCAAGGCCTTGGTGCGTTGCTGAACCGTGTCCTTCATGAAAGCCTGCGCCCGGCCCAGCGTATCGACTTCATAAACCACGGATGTCACGTCACCGGCATCGTGAGAAAAATCAAACCGGCGTATACGCTCCGCATCGTCCGACAATCTCGACAGCACGCGGCCCACGCGGCGCGCGCCGATAAAAATAAACGGCGACAACAGAATCAGGAATAGCCCGGACGCCATGACCAGATTGTTCCGCGCGGCAACGATGGGCCCGGTAAATTCACTCATGGGCGCAAACGTGCCGATGCGAATCTGGTGTCCCGGCGCGCCCGAAAACACACTGCGCGCAAACACATAGCGTTCGCCGCCGACTTCGATGATGCGCCCCGACCCGCCATCTTCGGGACCGGTCCATGTCTCGAAGACCTTGAGGTGCGGGCTGCCCGACGCCGCTATCGTGGTCAATGGCCTGATTTCAGCCATGGCGCCGTAGCGTCTGGAACGGGCATGCGACACCATGACACGGTTGGCGCTATCAAAAATAACAATCGCGGATTCAGGCGTCAAAGACAGTCCCGCCAGAAAATTCTGCATCGCGCCCAGATTGATATCCGCCGCCAGCGCCCCAACCCCGTCCCGCAGCGGATGGGAGACCGTCAGCCCCAAACCGCCGGTCGACGCAAACACATAAGGCTCGGTCATGGCAAGGCCGGCCCGCTCGATGGCGCTGCCATACCAGGGACGCTTCGTCGGCATGAAGTCAGTCGCTTCGTCATGCTTGCCGATAACGTTCCGGTCGGCATCCCAGTATTCCCACACGGCGCCCCGCTTGCCGGACTTGTCGCGTTGTATGCGGCGGATCGCAAATTGGGTGTTGTCGGGCGCGGACAGCGCCCGGATGATATTCACATCACCGCGAACGCCGATAACTTGCAGAAAATCATCGTTTTGCAACGCAAAATACAGGCCATAAATATCGTCGCTGGCCTGCAAATTCGACAGGAACGGAAGCACCATGTCCGCTTCATTCAGTTTTCCTGCCTGCATAAAGCGACTGGTGCGCGCACCCGCCAAGGCCTTGACATGCTGGCCCGTTGCATTCACCAGATTCCCGACGCTATCCGCGGCCCGTTGTGTCAGCGCCAGAAAACGATCACGCGCATTGTTTTCCGCCATTTCGTTAAAGCGGTTGACGACGACGTACAAAAATACGGCGGTCATCATGACCATCAGAATCATGATGAAACCGGCGCTCAGTCTGTCGAATCGTATTTTCAAAGAATGCGCAGTGGCCATGTTCATTCTCTCAACGCCAACAGTACCATCAAGATAGCGGGGCACCATCGGCATGCGATCCTTCAGCACGCCATGTCCCGCCACGATTCGCTCACGCGTGGTTCGTTTCCCGGCGCATATAAACAATCACGTGATCACGCGATCAGCGCACGGTGATCTCGACGCGACGATTACGGGCTTCGGGCGTATTCGGCGGCGTATTCACGAGGAGATTTCTCGCACCGTGTGATGTCACCACCAGATCATGGGCCTTAAGCCCGGCCTCCTGAATCAATTTGGAAACCACCTGTGCGCGCTCAAGCCCGAGCTTTTCATTGGTGTCCGTCGTTCCCGTGTTATCGGTATGACCTATCACCGACACATCGGGCGCGGGCCGCTCACGCACGGACTCCAGCACCTTGGGAATCAACGCCTGCGACTCGGCCGTCAGCCGGGCCCCACCCGATTCAAAATACAGCATAAAACTCGCGGGCAGTATCGGGCGAGCCGCAAGCGCATCGCCGAAATCCCGCTGTATCCTGCTTTCGTCAATAGCGTAAGGCTTCGTCGCACCATCGAGTGTTGTTCCCTGCCGCGCTTTATCAACCGTTACGGTTCCCTTATCGCCCGCGACCGTAACCGCGCCGCTGGTTCCGTCGGCGTTTTCAAGCAACACCACATAAGATTGTGGCCGCGGCGCAGGCGGGGGTGGAGGCGGCGTCGCGCAACCCGCAACCAACGCGCCCAGAATGAAGATCTCACGCCAACCCGGCAGTTTGCTCATGTGACGCACTCCCTTATCGAGTTAAGGTTCGACTCTGACCGCGAAGTTCGTGCCGCGCACCCCGATCGTGCCCGTTGGCGTTTTTAACGCCACCGCATCCGGCCTGAGCTTGGCAATAACGCCCGACACCACATTCAGACTGCCTTTGGTCATGCTGGCGCCAAACTTGAGATCGCCCTTGCCCGGCGCATACAAATACTCATCCACCGTGAGTTCGGTGTCCGGACCAAACGACATGACGGTGTTGTCCTTGAAAGTCACGCCGAGGCTGCTCTTCGGCCCGGTCTTCAGGTTGCTGCCCATTTTGATGGGCGTGCCGACCTGCGCTTTCACCGCTTTGCCGCCATCCGAAACAGTCGCATCACCAGTCACCGTCTTGACATACCCGATGGCTTCCTGTGCCCACGCGGGTTTTATCGCCACACCCAACAACACCAGAAACAACACACGAAAAATGGTCATCGATGGTCTCCCGAAAAGCGTCTCACGATTGGGTGAAAACTCACGCGCAACATATGAAATTACATGCACGGTGCGTAGATAGCGCGTGAAGAATTGTAACGCACTTTAAATAAATCGTAACAATTGCAATGCGTGCGGCATGGCCCGTCTGCCGCGGGTATTTCGCGCTATTTCTCGTCCATAACGATCAAATCTCCCTGTTCGCCCGCACGCAGTCTGGCCAGATGCAACTGAACCAGCGGGTCGTCCGGGCGCTCCTGCGCGAGCTGCTCAAAAGCGTGCCGCGCCTGCGTATCTTGGGCATGCAGCAGCTTGAAGGCCGCCTCGTACTCGGCATCGTTTTCCCGCGCCGGCGATTGCGACGCCGCCAACGGCTCGTACACCATGAGCGCCTGCGACTTGCCCTTTAACACCAATTGCCCGACGGGACGAACCGCCGCGCCACTGCAACCTGACAATATGCTCTCGGATACACAAACGGTCGTGCCCAAATGCTTGTTCACGCTTTCGAGCCGCGCCGCCGTATTGACCGGGTCGCCGAGCGCGCGGTAGTCAAACATGTTGCTGCCGCCGAAGTTGCCGACGATCACGTCGCCGCAATGTACGCCGATGCGGGTCTTGCCAAACGGTGTGCCCTTGGCGGCAAGCTCCGCCGAATACGCCGTTGCGAACGCGTACATTTCCAGCGCACAGTTGTAGGCCCGCTGCCGGTGATCCGCCTGTTCCACCGGCGCGGAGAACATGATGGCCACCGCGTCACCCACGATGCGATCGAGCGTGCCGCCCTGCTGAAACGCGATGGCGATCATTTTGTCGAGGTAGGCATTGAGCAAGGCCACTGCATCGCTGGGGTCCATCTTTTCCATCAGCGTGGTAAAACCCGCCAGATCGGTAAACACAAAACTGCATGCCTGGCGCCGGCCGCCGAGTTCCAACTGCCCGGGATTTTCAACCAGGAAATCCACGCGGTTCGGCGACACGTAGCGCGAAAAGGCTTCGCGCACCCAGCGCTGCTTGCGCTCGCTGCCCAGATGATTGATCACACTCCCGACGATAAATGTCAACAGCAATGCGATACCCGGCGTCACCGGATCCAGCAGCAGGCCCTGATGCGTAAACGCATACCATGCGCCATAGCCCGTCAGCGCCAGCGCGGCGCCGGTGATGGCCGCCGATACCACCGCCCCCGTGGACAGCGCAACCATGCCCACGAGCAATCCGCCCAGTACGATGACCAGCGCCTCAATGGCGGTTGCCCACGACGGGCGCTCAAGATATTTGCCCAGCAATATCTGTTCGACCGCCTGCGCATGGGCTTCCACGCCCGGCATGATTGTACCCATTGGGCTGAAGCGCAGATCCATCAACCCTTGCGCGGAGGTCCCCACGATGACTATGTTGTCCTTGAGCATTTCCGGCGGCACCTTGCCCGCCAGCACCTTCCACGCCGGCACATAACGCTCGGGCACGGCGCGGGTGTAATGCACCCACATTTCGCCCTGCGGCGTGGTCGGCACGACGACTTTGCCGATTTTTATTTCCTGTATACCCGCTCCCGATGCCGAGGCCACTTTGACAAAATAATTACGCTGGCCTTGGCCAACCCGCAGCAATTCAGCCGTCAGCGACGGCATCGGCTGCTCGCTAAGGCGCACCATCAGCGGCACGCGCCGCACCACGCCATCGGAATCCGGAATAAAAGTCAGCGCGCCATTGCCCTGCGCCGCGGATTCCAGCACCGCCAGCGACGGCACCGCGCTGCTGAATTCGTGCAAGAAAGGCAATGGCGAGCCGCCCGCGTTGACCACGCTGAACGGCCGCGCCGGGAGTCGCCCTTCGCCCGCCTCCCGTTTGACGGCAAACCCCAGCACCACGCCACCGCCCGCCAATGACTTGGCCATGACTTGATCGTGGTCGGGAATATCCATCAATTGCCGACGAACATCATCGGGCGGGTTCCAGATTTCCACCATCGATTTCGGCGACGTGCGATCTTCTTCCGCGAACACCGCGTCGAAGCCGATCACCGCCGCGCCCCCGGCTTGCGCTTTCTGGATCAATTCGGCAATGCGCGTTCGCGGCCACGGCCATTGCCCCAGTTGTTTCAGGCTTTCGTCGTCTACATCGATCACACGCACCGGCAACGGTTGATAGGCTCTCGGATGCCATCGCTGGTATTGATCAAACACGGCATTGCGCAATACCCGCAACGGCAGCGGATCCATCAGGTAGATCACTGCACCCACGCACAGGGCTGCGAACGTCAGCAACGCGCCAATACCGGGTTTGGGAAATTTTTTCATTTCTGCTTCGCCCTCATCGCCATCCGACGGTTCAACAACTCGGCTACAGCGCTTTATCCAGCGCCCGCAAGGCGACTTCGCGCGATAACGCAATACGCGCGCAAGCGCCGATCAGCGCGCGCACCATGTCCGCATTCAGGCCGCGCAGATATTCCATGGCCGGCAGATTGCCCGCGAACATCTCCTTCGCGCTGAGCAACGCGCGCGCGGTGCCGTCGTGCCCCAGATAGCGGTAAACAAAGGCGGTCAAGGGTGATACGGTCAAATCGTTGGCAGATTCCTTGCTGCGCCCACGCTCCAGCACGGTCACCAATTGCTCATCCACCGGCTCGGTACCCGGCACCCGCGGCAGAAAGTCCTCGGCGCGGTCGGGCTTGCCGTACGCGCTGCGGATATCGCCGAGAAACATCGAGACCGGGCAATTGCCACCCGTCAGAAGCGCCAATGCCTCGATTACGGAAATGCTCACGATTTTCGCCCCCAGGTATTGCGTGGCGAACGCCAGATTCTTGCGCGCGCCCGCCAGCAGCGCGGCGAACTGTTCATCCGTCGGCGTGCCGCCATAGCGATGAAACACATGATCCGGGTTGAGCGTGCTGAGAAATTTTTCCATGCGGCCGAGCGCGCCGCGATAGTCCTGAATCGAATAAATGCCGATCGCGGACAGCGGCGCATTGGATTCCTCGATCAGCAACCACGTCGTCGCGAGAAACGTGCCCGGATCCGCCTCGGCAAAACTCGCCACGTCCCGATTGGCCATGATAAGCGCGTCCTTCACCATGGTATCGATGTCCATTTCGGAAACCACAATTCCCAGCGAACCACTGACGCGGCGCAGCCTATCCGCCAGCCGGTCATACGGTCCCGTGCCATTGGCCGCCACCCCACGAAACGGCACCGTGGCCTCGATACAAGCCGCGATCGCCAGCAGTTCCTTGGGCGGCAAATGCGGCTCCAGCAGACGCACCGCGACCACCGCGCTGAGAAATTCATTCATGCCGCCGTAAAGCGGCAATATCTCGCCCGGCCGAAAGCCGAACACACCGGCGCAAAGCGCAAGCCCCGTGTCGTTTTCGCCGATGGCGCGGATCATCAGGGTTTGCTGCTCCACGCGTATAGAGCGCATCAGCAGGCGGTGTGCCTGCTGCGGAAATCCGCCATCGAGCTGGTAATACACCACGTCATGAAACAAGGTCGCCAGCACCTGTCGCGGTTTCATGCCCTCGCACATGTCGAACACGTGCGTCGAGACGTGATACGTGCGCCGCCCCTGGTCCATCGACTGGTGAATCAGCATCGCCAGGCGCTCGATTTCGGTAATCGGCACGCGCGCCGACAACGCCTCCAGCGCACCGCTGAACAAGGTAATGAAACGGTTAATGGTTGCGATGGTCATGACGTCTTGTAAATTATTTTGTCAGGCAGGGATTTCGATTATTGAACAACGGCTTTGGTCACCAACTGCAACTCTGTCTTATTGCGTCCCGCCAGCCACCCGGGCAGCACGCCCGAGAACAGGCCCGCCGGGCCGCCCGCGCGAACCACCACGATGCCGTCATCGTGAAATTTCGGAATCATTTCATCGGCGCGGCTGGCCGGCACGCCTTCACCAATGCCATCCAGCCCCGCGAGTATTTCACGCCCCGGTCGGATGGTCGCTTCGTACAGTGCCTTTTCAATCTCGCGGCGGCCCCAGCCCGCTTCCTGATAAATACGATAATGCTCCGGCGACAACACCACGATGGCGCGCGCCGATTGTGTCAGGCGCAAATGTCCCATGCGCAGCAAATGCGTGGCAAACGATTTTGACAGGCCTTCCGGCGTGCGCGATTTCTGGTCGACGAACGCCTCGACGCCGTGCCCCTGAAACAGCGTGACCGTCGAGACGCCGCGCGGGAATCCGCGCGCCACCGACAGCGGTTCCCACCCGGCATCGGACTCGTCCTCGGCAAAACACAAACCGATTTTGCTGGGGCTGCCGAGCGTGGCGCGATCCGCTTCACCCGGCTTGCCGCCGCCAACATTGCGCACGATCAGATTCAACGCGCGGCGAATAGTCATGTTGGCGCGGTTGCCCTGCCCCAGCGCGTTGATGCCGCAGTTCATGCCGATTTGATTGACGATGGGTCCGTTGACGATAATTACCGGCCCCGAAAAATACGTTGTCGCCAGCACGCCGTGCAGCGTGAACACCGGCTCCAGCGCGGCCTCCAGCGCCGCCAGCAGCACCGGCATGTATTCTGGTTTGCAACCCGCCATGACCGCATTGATCGCGACTTTCTCAATGGTGCAGGGCGCGAGGTAGGGCGGAATCCGGCCAATGACTTCATCCGCCCGGCGCGACGTGCCCTTGAGCATGCGCAACACACGCGCATCGGTCGGCGGCGTCACCGGCAGGCCATCACTCCAGCCGCGCTCGAAACACATTTCCGCCGGATCGGCGTCGTCGTCAAACTCTATTTTGCGCGCGGCCAGGTACGTACCGCCGCTATGTTTCGCTTCCAGCCGCTCGGCCACCCCGGGCTCGAGTGTGCGAGACCCTCATCCAGGCACCAGCGGCGGCAATGCTGCACCGATGCCGGCAATGCCGGTCAACCGCTGCCACGCCGCGCGGTCCCAGCCCATCACCCGTTCGACTTCCTTGCCGGATTCGTAACGAATCAGCGTCGGCGTCGCTTCGATCCGGTTCACATACGAATGATCGAGTTCACGGTCGTCAATGAGATTGGCCACGCCCGATGGAAACGCCGCGTCGTCCTGGGTCACCACTTGAAAATCACGGCGCGCCGCCGCAGCTTCGCGCAATTGCGGCTCGATCATCGAGCAGGTAGGGCACGCGCGCTTGACGAACGCAACGAGTCCATTGGAAATCAGGGTTGCCACGGCGGTGTGTCCTTTGTTATTGGTTTTCTATACTCCAGTGTGAAGGCACTCGCTGCCTCCCCGCAACATGGATACTATACCGCTGAAATTACGGCAGAACCTGCACGCAGAACCGGAATGAAACGAATAGCCCATGCCTGTACCTTCTCCGCAACGCCGCCGCGCGCTGAAAATCATTTCCTCGGCCGCCGCATTCACGATTTCCCCCGTCTCGAGTACCGCGCAAATGTCTGACAAATCCTTGATTAAACGGCCAATTCCCAAGGGAAGCGAATTACTGCCGGTGGTCGGCATTGGCACCTATGACACGTTTAATGTGGGCCGCACGGCACCCGAACGAACGGAATTGAAACAGGTGTTGGTGGAATTTGCCGCGCTTGGCGGCACGGTGATTGATTCTTCCCCGATGTACGGCGAGGCCGAACGCGTGGTCGGCGATCTCACGGCTGAACTTAAAAACCGCGAAAAATATTTCTACGCCACCAAGGTCTGGACCTCCGGCAAGCAAGCCGGCATCCGGCAAATGGAGCAATCATTCAAAGTCATGCGCACCGCGCGCATGGAGTTGATGCAGATACACAACCTGCTCGATCTCGACACCCACACGCAAACCTTGAAAGACTGGAAGGCGAGCGGAAAAATTCGTTACATGGGCATCACGCACTATCATGCGGGCGCGCACTCGGAACTTGAAAAATTAGTAAAAACAAATACTTACGATACCGTGCAATTTAACTACTCCCTCGCGGAACGCGAGGCTGAAGCGCGCCTGCTGCCCGCGTGTTTGGATAGCGGCGTCGCGGTCATCGTCAACCGCCCGTTCGCACAGGGCAATTTATTCGGCAAGGTGAAAGGCAAGCCGCTACCGGCATGGGCGGCGGAGTTCGACTGCACCTCGTGGGCGCAATTTTTCCTGAAATATCTGCTGGGCCACCCCGCCGTAACCTGCGTAATTCCGGGCACGCGCCGCGTGATGCATTTGAAGGATAATATGCTGGCCGGTGTCGGGCGGCTGCCCGATGCGGCGCTGCGCAAACGGATGGCGCAGCTCCTGGATGCACTGTAATTCGCCGGTGTATACCCCAACGCCCCACACTCAAAGGAGAAGCCATGAAAACCATGATTCATTCCCTGATTGCCACGGCTATTGCGCTGTTCGCCGCGTCTGCCCTGGCCCAGACGCCGCCCTATGGCACGGATATCAATCTTGAAGGCGCCAAAAGGGTCGGTGCCGGCGCGCTGGCGGAATGCCGAAAGAACAAGTGGAATGTCGCCGTCGCCATTGTCGATAATCACGGCGCGCTGGTGTACTACGAACGCATGGACGACACGCAAACCGCCAGCCCGCGCATCGCCGTGGCAAAAGCGCGCACGGCGGCGATGTTCCGCCGCCCCTCCAAGGCGCTCGAAGACGGCATTGCCGGTGGCCGCGTGTCCCTGCTCGGCTTGCCCGGCGCGACGCCGATCGACGGCGGGTTGCCCATTGTCGTGGGCGGCAAGATCATCGGCGGCGTGGGCGTGTCCGGCGTGCAATCGCACGAGGACGCGCAATGCGCGCGCGCCGGTCTTGATGCCCTCAAGTAAGGCGGACCTCAAACCATGACTCCGCGGGACGCCACCGCGCCGGGCGTCCTGCGCGCCTGCGCGCTGGCGGTCATGGTGATCGGCACGTTGCTGCTGAGCAGTTGCAGCGCCATCCGAATCGGCTACAACCAAGCCGATACAATTCTCGCGTGGATGGCCGATGACTACTTTGATTTCGATGCCGCGCAAAAGCAGGATTTCAATACGCGCATCGACCGCCTGCTGAAATGGCATCGCCAGGAACAACTGCCCGACTACGCAAAGTTTCTCGCGGATATCAAGCAGCGCGGCCAGCGCCCGCTGACGCGTGACGATGCCGAGTGGATGGTCGATGGCGCCAAGGCGCGCTTTCGGGTTATTGCGCGGCACGGCACCCATGACGCCGCCGAAATGCTGGCGACACTGACGCCCGAAAACCTGCGCGCGCTGGAAAAACAGTTCGACAAGGTCAATCAGAAGTTCGTGCGTGAATACAAGCTGAACGGCACGGCCGACGACCGCAAGCGCGCGCGTCTGGAACGCACCCTGAAGCAACTGCGCGAGTGGGCCGGCAGCCTCACCCACGCGCAAGAGGAACGCATCGCGGCACTGAACGAAGCCATTCCGTCGACCGATGCCATGCGCCATCAGGATCGCCAGCGGCGGCAGAAGGAGTTTCTCGCACTCTTAAAATTGCGCCACAACAAGGCAGAGTTCACGCCGCAACTGCAAACGTGGCTCACCGATTGGGAAAAAGGCCGCGCACCGGAATTCGACAAGGCGCAAAACGAGGCCTACGAAAAACGCGTGGCGCTGTATCTCGACGTGGAACGCATGCTCACGCCGCAACAACGCGAACACGTGCTGCATAAATTGCAGGGTTACATCGACGACATACGCGCGCTCACGGCCAAACGCACGGCGTCCAATTGAATATCTTTTAAAAACAAATACTTACACTCATGCGTGATTATCCCCGTCCGATCACTTCCAAGCTGCCGAACGTCGGCACCACCATCTTCACCGTGATGTCGAAGCTCGCCGCCGATTGCAATGCGATCAACCTGTCGCAGGGGTTTCCGGATTTTGATTGCACGCCGGAACTGCGCGCGCTGTTCTGCAAATACATCAACTCGGCCCTGAATCAATATCCGCCGAGCGCCGGCATCATTGGATTGCGCGAGGCCATCGCGGAAAAAATGCAGTCGCTGTACGGCGCGATGTACAACCCCGAACACGAAGTCACCGTAACGCCCGGCGCGACCTACGCGATTTTTACCGCCGTCAGTGCGTTTGTGCGTCCAGGTGACGAAGTGATTTTGTTCGAACCCGCTTATGACAGCTATGGCCCGGCCGTTGAAGTCAACGGCGGCAAGCCGGTTTATGTGCAGATGCAATACCCCGACTACAGCATCGATTGGGAAGCCGTTAAAAACGCCATCACGCCGCGCACGCGCATGATGATTCTGAACACGCCAAACAACCCGACCGCGAGTGTGTTTTCCGCCGAGGATTTGCGCGTGCTCGAAGGACTGCTGCGCGACACCGACATCATCGTCGCCAGCGACGAGGTGTACGAACACCTGGTATTCGACGGGCACCAGCACCAGAGCGTCGCGCGTTTTCCCGGCTTGGCGGAGCGCAGCTTCGTGGTCAACTCGTTCGGTAAGACCTACGCCGTCACCGGCTGGAAAATGGGTTACGCCATCGCGCCGAAAAACCTCATGCTTGAATTTCGCAAGGTGCACCAGTTCAACGCCTTCGTCTCCAATGGCCCGGTGCAATACGCATTCGCCGATTACATGAAAAACAAGGACGCCTATCTGTCGCTTGCCGCGTTCTATCAGCGGAAGCGCGATTTTTTCCTCGACGGTCTCAAAGGCTCGCGCTTCAAGCCGCTGCCGTCGCGTGGCACGTTTTTCCAGAATCTGGATTACAGCGCCATCAGCGACGAGGCCGACACCGATCTTGCCATCCGGCTGACCCGGGAGCATGGCGTCGCGTCCATCCCCGTGTCGGTGTTCTACCGCAAGCCCCCCGCACACAAGGTGCTGCGCTTCTGCTTCGCCAAGTCGGAAGAAACGCTGGCACGTGGGGCGGAGATACTGAGTAGAATCTGAGCTTCCGCTGATTGCGCGGGAATCACTATAACCGTCGTTTCCGCGCAGGCGGGAACCCATAACACAGCGTCGCACGAGATCTCTTAAAGGAAGCCTCATGAAACTCGCCCCTGTCCTCAACCGCCTCTGCGCGGCTTTCGCCTTGGCAGCCACATCGATTCTCGTCGGCTGTGCCTCCCCCGCCGGCAAACTGAATCTCGCCGAGCAAGGCTACTTTTTCGTCGGCGGAAAATACGTCAACAACAAGGCCGGCCAGCAGATACGCGTCAACCAGATGTACGTTCAGTACCAGATTCCGGCGGATCGCAAGCATCCCTATCCGGTAGTGATGTGGCACGGCGGCGGCCAGACCGGCACCAATTTCATGGGTACGCCGGATGGCCGCGAAGGCTGGGGGGATTATTTCCTGAAGCAAGGGTATGCCGTGTACATCGTCGATCAACCGGGCCGCGCACGCTCGGGATTTTTCACCGAGGTGTATGGACGCACCCGCACACCGGCGACGCGATACATGTCCGACCGCTTCACCGCCCCCAAGCGCGCCAATTTGTATCCGCAATCGCAATTGCACACGCAGTGGCCGGGCGCCGGCGTTGCGGGTGATCCCACGTTTGACCAGTTCTTTGCGTCGCAGGTCGAAGACATCGCCGATGTCAACGTGATCGAACAACTGAACCGTGATGCCGGCGTGGCACTGCTCGACAAAATCGGCCCCGCGATATTGCTCACGCATTCGCAATCCGGCCCGTTCGGCTGGGTGCTCGCCAATGATCGCCCCAAGCTGGTCAAGGGCATTCTCGCCATCGAGCCGAACGGCCCGCCACTCTATGAAACGGCATACGCACCCGCGCCGGATTTGTATAAAGATGGCCCGCTGGGACGCGCCTGGGGCATCACGCGCGGCGCGCTGAACTTTCAGCCCGCCGCCGCGACCGCCAAGGATTTGGGCATGGTGCAGCAACCCACGCCGGACGCACCCAATCTCGTGCGCTGCTGGCTGCAACCCGAGCCCGCGCGCCAGTTGCCGAATTTCAAAGGCACATCCATTCTGATCTTGGTCAGCGAAGCGTCCTATCACTCACCCTATGATCACTGCACCTCGAAGTTCCTCGCTCAGGCGGGCGTGTCCCATCAGTTCGTGCGTCTGCCCTCCATAGGCATATATGGCAACGGTCACATGATGATGCTGGAGAAAAACAATCTGGACATCGCCGCATTTCTCACGAAATGGGCCGGCGAAAACATCCGCTAGCAGGCGCACCGAAAATCGTTCAACACCTTCCTCACGAAAGTAACCTGATGACCGCCCCGACCCTCACTGGCCCCTGGATCGAACACCTGCCCGGCAATATGGTGTGGTCCAACGCCATCCTCGTCACCAAAGGCATGGCGCCGTACGGTGCGGTGGCCTTGGGCGAAATCGACCAAGTGTGCGAAAAACTGCGCGCGCGCCAAGCCGAGCCGCACGCCTGGTGGGAGGAATGGAGCGCGATGGGTGCGCGGCTGCACAAGCGCGCCGATGCCGCCGATGCCGCCGGACACCGTATGAGCGCGGGCAATTTTTATCTGCGCGCGGGCATGTATTACTTCACCGCCGAGCGATTCATACAACCCGGACCGGACAAGCGCGAGATGGGCCGCATCGCCATCGACTGCCAGACCAAGGGCATCCTGCGGCGTTATCCGAACGTGGAGCGCGTGGAGGTGCCGTTCACGGCGGATGAAAAAGTGAAGTCCCTGCCCGCTTTTTTCATGAAGGCACTCAATACCAACGCTGCCCGCGCGCCCACCATCGTGGTGTTCAACGGCATGGATAACTGCAAGGAAATGAGCGTGCTGTTCAGCGGCCTGGAGTTCGCCGCGCGCGGCTGGAACACACTGGCAATCGACGGGCCCGGACAAGGTGAATCACTGCGCCTGCGAGAACTCTATGCGCGCCACGACTACGAGGTCGCCGGCACGCCCGCCTACGATTACGTCGCCGCGCGCGCGGATGTGGACCCCGGGCGCGTGTTCGTGATGGGCTACAGTTTTGGCGGCTATTACGCCTCGCGAGTCGCCGCCTTCGAAAAACGCTATCGCGGCGGCATCGCGATGAGCGCGCTGCATTGGGATTTGCACGGCTGGCAGCGCGACATCAAGCGCCGGCAGGACGCCGATCCGAAAGGCACGCCGCAATCGGCGTTTCACTTCCGCTGGATCATGGGCTGCATGGAAGACCCCGACGGTGCGAACACCGCGCTCGAAAAGGCCAAAAAATTCTCGCTCGCCGATGTGGCGGACAAGATCACCTGCCCGTTCATCATCGTGCATGCCGCCGAAGACACCGTGGTGCCGGTCGCCAATGCGCACAAGCTGTATGAGGCCGTGGCGTCGAAGGACAAACACCTGAAAATTCTGAACGCCGAAGACGGCGGCCATTACCACGCGCAAGCCGATAACCGGCAGGTCGGCATTGATTACATCGCCGACTGGATTGAAGACCGGTTATAAGCATATGCGTCAAATCCATCTACTCACGATTACCGCGCTACTCCTCGCCACGGCAGCGCAGGCCAACTACCCGCAGCGCCCGGTGCGCGTCATCATCCCCTACTCGCCGGGCGGATCGTCGGACGCGGTGGGGCGCATCGTCGGCCAGCGTCTGGGCGAAAATCTCAAGCAGCAATTTGTCATTGATAATCGCCCCGGCGCCGCCGGTTCATTGGGGCGCGAGATCGTCGCCAAGGCCGCGCCCGACGGTTACACGCTGCTGATCGGCGATGCGCCGCACACCATCAATGTGCATGTGTTAAAGCACGTGCCGTACGATCCCATCAAGGATTTCACGGCGATTACCCTGCTGGCCAGCGCGCCGCAAGCGCTGGTCATTCACCCGGCGTTGCCGTACACGAACGTGAAGGAATTCGTCGCCGCGGCATCCGCACAGCCCGGCAAGTTCAATTACGGCTCCGGCGGCAGCGGCTCCATCACGCATCTGGCCGGCGAACTGTTCAAGCTCTCGACCCGCGTCAACCTGGTACACATCCCCTACAAAAGCATCGGCATCGCCACCGGTGACGTGCTGGGTGGCCAGATGCACGCAGCCTTTCCCACGATGCCCGGCATTGTCGGCCACGTGCGCGGCGGCCGGCTGCGCGCGCTCGGCGTGAGCAGCGCCAAACGCTCGCCCGCGTTGCCGGATGTGCCCACGTTCGAAGAAAACAATATCGGCGGCATGATCGTCAGCAACTGGTTCGGTGCCTTCGCGCCCGCGCGTCTGCCGGCGGATTTGCTCACGAGCCTTCACAAAGCCGTACTGGACGCGATGCAGTCCCCCGATGTGCGTGGCAAGCTCAACAATCTGTCGCTCGATATCACCACCATGAAACCGCAGGAATTCGACGCGTTCCTGAAACAGGAACTCGAAAAATGGGGCAAGGTCGTCAAGGCGGCGGGGATCAAAGCCGACTGAGCACGCCCTCAAAGTCGATAAATTATGTCTAATAAACAAATAGTTATGCAAAAAAACGCCTGTGCGGCACTGGCCTTACTGGCTTTGCTGACGCTTTCGGGTTGGTGCGCGGCGCAGTCGGACAACTACCCCGCAAAATCCGTGCGCATCATTGCCCCGTTTCCGCCGGGCGGCAGTGTCGACACCGTCGGCCGCATGATTGCCGCGCGGCTCTCCGAAAGCTACGGTCAAACGTTCGTAATCGACAACCGCAGCGGCGCGTCCGGCAACATCGGCATGGAACTCGCCGCCAACGCACCGGGCGACGGTTACACGCTGGTGGTCAACACCATACCACTGGTCACCAATCATTTTCTGTACGGCAAAGTGCCCTACGACGTAGTGCGTGATTTTGTACCGATATCCCTGTTGACCGGCACCGCCACGGCTTGCATTGTGCATCCGTCGCTGCCGGTCCGATCGGTGCGCGATCTGATTGAACTGGCCCGCTCGCGCGGCAACATGCTCAATTACGGCTCCGCCGGGCCGGGCACCAATCCGCATATCGCGGGCGAACTCTTTAACTACCTCGCCAAGACCAATATCGCGGTAATCCACTTTAAAGGTGGCGGCCCGGCGATGATCGCCGCCATGTCCGGCGAAGTCGGCATCGGATTTCCCGCGTTGCCTGACACACTGGCCCATGTGCGCAGCGGAAAACTGCGCGCGATCGGCGTCACCAGTGTCAAGCGCGCACCGCAAATGCCCGACGTGCCCTCCATCGGCGACACACTGCCCGGTTACGAATTCACCACCTGGCAAGGCTTGCTCGCACCCAAGAACACACCGCGTGCGGTCGTGAATGCATTGTCCGAACGCATCAAAAAATCCCTCGCCGCCGCGGATCAGATCAAACGCTTCAGCGACAGCGGGCTGGAAATTATCGCCAGCACACCCGATGAATTTGCCGCCCACCTCAAGAAAGAGATCGACAAGTGGGGCAGAGTGATCAAACAACGCGGCATGAAAGCTGATTGAAGTTCGTGAGGCGTTAGGCGTGAGGAGCGTGCCGCAACCCCGCCGTGCTCCACCCGCGTGACGCCTGACGCTTTACTCCCCACTCCCTACTTCCCACTCCCAACAACAAAATGATCACTGCCCTCGTATCCAAGGAATTCATTGCGCAATTTGGCGCCGCCTTCAAAGCCATTGGCGACACCGCCGGCAAGCCGGTTACCTTCATGACGCTACCCGCCGAAAAAGGCGCGCGGCTGTCCGCCGAGGAACGCGCGCGCGTGAATTTCATTTTCCTCGACCGCGACATGCGCTTCGATGAACAACTGTACGGCGCCTACACCGACGCGTTGCTTAACCTGCCGAATCTGAAATGGGTGCATTACACCAGCTCCGGCATTGGCCAGCAGTTGCATGTGAGCGAACTCAATGCCAAGGGTGTGATCACCACCAGTTCCACCGGCTCGAATGCCGAGCCCGTGGCGCAAACCGGCATCACCGGGTTACTCATGCTCGCGCGCGGCTTCGGCAGCCACATCCACAACCAGGCCAAACACGAATGGAAACCCATACGCGGCGCCGCGCTGCCGAACGATCTACGCGGACAAACTATGCTCTTGATCGGCGTGGGCGCCATCGGCAAAAAGGTCGCCGTCTACGCACAAGCTTTCGGCCTCAAGGTGATCGGCGTGCGCCGCACGCCCAAGCAAGCCGACGACACGGTGGACGAACTGCACCCGCCCGCAAAGCTGCCGGAACTCTACCCGCGCGCCGACTGGATCATGCTGTGCTGCCCGCTGACCAAAGAGACCGAAAACCTGCTCAATGCCGATGCCTTCAAGCGCATGAAAAAAGGCGCGAAGCTCATCAACGTCGCGCGCGGAGAAGTCGTCGATCAAGCCGCCATGATCGCCGCGCTGAAAAGCGGACAACTCGGCGGCGCGACGCTAGATGCTCACGTGCCAGAACCCCTGCCCGCTGATTCGCCGCTATGGGACCTGCCCAACGTCATCATCTCCCCGCACAACGCATCGGCCTCCACCGGTAACGAACCGCGTTGCGCCGAGATGTTTATTGCCAACTTTGGGCATTGGGCGCGGGGGGAGGCAATGTTTAACGTGCAAAAATTTTGAAGACAAGATTACCCGGCGTTCGTCTTGCGCGATGTCCAATGGATAACGAATTTCATAGGTAACTGTAAGTACGGCATTGCCGACCACCCGTTATCGCTACTTCTACCCTTACTCTGCCTTTAGCCCGGCGGTTCTGATAACTTTGCTCCACTTGCCGGTTTCGCTTTCGATAAATGCGGCAAATTCCCGCGGGCTGTTAGGAGCAAGGATGGCAGCTTGAGCCGTTAGCGTCGATTGCATTGCAGGCGTGCGCACGATATCGACAATGTCGGCATTCAATTTGCCGATGATGGATTCTGGCGTTCGCGCCGGCGCCAGCATTCCAATCCAATACTCCGACCTCAACTCAGGGAACCCGGCTTCGGTCACGGTCGGCAAATCCGGCGTCCCCGTGAAGCGGTCTTGACTCGTCACCGCAAAGGCCTTGACCTTGCCGGTTTTCAAGTGCGGAATGGCGAGGAGCGGCACCATCAGGCCGAAATTCACTTCTCCGCTGAGTATGGCCAGCATAGCGGCGCCACCCCCTTTGTAGTGGACGGACACAAGGTTCGCGCCAGTGAGTTGTTTCATCAATTCTCCCTCTAGGTTACCGGCCGTGCCCGGCCCCGGCGAAGCGTAGTTCAAGCCTTGCGGGAACTGCTTTACTTGCGCGATAAATTCGCGCAGGTTCGACGCGGAAACCGATGAATGTGCAATCATGATTAAGGGTGTTTTGGCGATCAGTGTAATGGGCGCTAAATCCTTGATCGGTTCGTAGGGCAGATTGCGAAACAGGCTGGGCGCCACCGCGATCCCCGAACGATCAGCCATCACCAGCGTATAACCGTCCGGCGCAGCCTTGGCTGCGGCAGCCGTACTGATGGTTTGCGCGGGGCCAGGCCGGTTTTCAACGATGACGGGATGCCCCCAGCGCTCGTATAGTTGCGCTGCAATCTGGCGACTGACGATATCCGCAAAGGTTGCCGACGTGCCGGTAATGATGCGAACAGGTTTTGACGGGTAACCTTGCGCCGCGTGCGCGGCCACCATGGGCATGCAGGTCAGCAAGGCGCAAGCGGACATCACGGTTCTCGTTATGTTACGAGCCAGGCGATACATGAATCCTCCCGTTCGAAAAATAGTGATCTTTGAGGACATGTTGACAGCGCATCTTGGTATCCGCAACTATCTAGGATTCAATACTTGTTAAATTTAGGTAAACACCATGGAATTACGCGACCTTGAATATTTCGCCAAGATCGCGGCACTCGGCAACGTACGGCGTGCCGCGGACGATCTGAATATGAGTCCGGCGGCGCTGAGCAAGTGCCTGCGCCGACTCGAGCAAAGCTTGAACGCGAAGCTCACCCGACGTACGCCAAAGGGCATTGAGTTGACCCCGGTCGGAACGGCATTGATGGCGCAAGTCAGCCGGATTCGCTTAACCATGCAGGACGTGTTGCGCGAAGCAGAACATCTGAGCTCAGGACAAGCCGGGCATCTGCGTGTGGGCACAAGCCCGGTCCGCGTCGAGGAAACGTACAGTGCCTATGCCAGACTGCTCAATGTCTCGCCTCGCGCAACCGTGGACATCTCCGTTTCCGACAATGATGTACTGGTCCCCATGCTGCAAAAGGGCGAATTGGACCTCATCGTTAACTACCTGCCTGAGACGCCCGTCGCAGGCTGCGTTCTGGAATCCATTTACGATGATGATATCGTCGTTTGTGTATCCATGAGCCATCCGCTGGCGAGACGCAGGTCGGTGACGATGCTCGAACTCACGCGCGAGCGTTGGGTGCTTTCACCGATCAATATGTTTCCTTGGCACTGGCTACACGCGGCATTTACGAGCCGCGGATTGCCCGCGCCGCGGGTGGCAGTCCAGTCAAGATCATTGCGCATGCGGCTGCTGCTGGTCGCATCGTCCAATCTGCTGAGCTTTACGTCGAATCGCGTGATTCAACAAGCGGCGGCACACCTACGCGTAAAGGCGCTACCACTCAAGGAAGTGAAATGGCGACAAGCCGTGGGCGTAATTTATAGGGAGGGCGGCTACCTATCGCCCGTTGCGATTCGTTTGGTCGAAATATTGCGGGCAGCCGCAAAGAACGATTCTTTGGACGATCGTTAAGTCAGGACTACTCACCGCTGCGCACGGAAAAAGACGTGCGGCTCCTCAACTGATTTCATCGGCCAGTCTTTCATGCAAGAACTCCAGCGCTTCCATTCGAAGGTAGATCTCCCGGCAAACCCACGCATCCGTAGCCGCATACGCCACCTGCGCCTCGGTCAAGCGCGGCGCGGCCCAGTTCGAGGTGCGTGCGCCCTTGGGGATGCGAAAACCCAAAAAGATCGCGGCGAGATTATGCTTCAGCCTGTGCGGCACTCAACTGAACCATGGCGCCCTGAAATTTGGAGAATCGCGAATGCATCGTTGTCGGCAACCCCTGTTTCGGACGATCTGATATGAAATATCCCAGACTGCGAACCAATTCCTTGGCGCGCGTGTCGGCACACCCGCCCTCCCTGAACACCGCCGACCAAGCTGCGGAATCCGCCTTGAAAAGCGGTGCATGGAGATTCAGTATTTGCTCGGTTGGTTTACCAAAATAGAAATATTCGGTTGCCACGAGCGCTTCACGCCTGCGAGCCTCGTCCTGCGATAACAAGGCTTCCCGGAGTGTCGCTGCCATGTCGTAAAACTGTCTCACCTGCACATCGCGCGCCTTGCGCTGCCAATCCTGAAAACCATTGGGAACGACCTGCCGCAGGATGTAATGCATTTCATCCCGTGTGGCCGAGGCGCCTTCTTCGAGACTGGCGACGGTTACCCGAATGGATAACTGTCTTGCCAGCAAATCCGCCATGGACTCGAGCGACGGGTGGCCGCGTCCCGTGGCACAGGGGGTTATCCGCTGTAACGCCTTTGTCCCCTTGGCGAGCGGGCCATAGGCAAGCCACTTAGGACGCCGGACCGTGGCTTTGGAGTACATAACCAAGAGAGGGCCGGCGGGCGAGATCAAAATCTTCGGCGACCACAAGCCGCGCGACGAAGGCGTTTGGAACCGAATTACGGTAGCCGTGAACACGTCGCCTGCTGGAACCTGACCGCCGTCGGCTTTCAGGGTCACATCGAAACTATTGAATCGAGCAATCCGGCTGGACAAATCACTATCGGGCTCTCGCTTGCGGATGACGGCTTCCCGAATAAGGGTAGCGGGAGTCAGGGCTGCCGCGCTCCGCGCCGCTTCCACGGACGCGAACACGCCGAAACGGCGCACGCCGTCCCGGCAAACACCGAAGGCCGCAACATCACCCGCTACACTCGTCCACAGCATCATAAGACCACGATTGGGGATCCAGCACAGACCCGGATTGAAACGTGCGTACGATCCGAAATCCCTTAGACCAAAGGTAATTTTTCCGCGGCCGCCAAGCCTTCGGGGAAGCGTAAGCGCAAAACTAATGCTTCCGCGGCGGTCACTGCAAATTGTTTGCGCGGCACCGCTAAAAGCAGCCAGACGAGCCAGCACATCGGCGTTCGGCTCTTTGCTGGAACCCAGAACTTCCGTCATCAGGCGCCCCAGAGTCAGATGAGCACCCAGTTCTGCCGCCCTTTGCCGGGCTTCCTCCGCCGAGGCGTAGATCGCGCTGCGCGTAAGCTGATTTCCCCAACGGGCGAGCAAATCAATTACCGGGAAATAAACCGCGGTGGCGCCTTGGGCAAGCAGCAGCGCTTCCTTCTGCACCGTAAGGAAGGCTTGACCCGCCGCGAGAGAGTGGCTTCGCAGTGTTACCATTTGTTTTCCGGTAACGGGATCGATGATATGAAGTCCCGCGACCACCGCACCCGTGAGCATCACCGGCAGGGGCTGGCCATCCCTTGATGGAGCGGGCAAATTCCGGTGCTGTGCCTTGAGCCATCTTGCGGCATAAGCCAAGCGTGGGGCGCACCATCGCGCGGCGTTCAGATCGTCAAATGGAGCGCCAATCGCAACCGCGGATGCGTTTCTTCCCTCGCGGCGCGCGCTGCGGAAAGGTTCAAGAGTAGACACCCAAGTTCGTAATGAGCGCGGTTCCGTCAGGTAAACCAATCCCGACGTTCTTGAAACTCGAATTTCGTATTCCCCCGTGGTTGCGCCAAAAGGGTGAAAACGAAGCAACTGGCCACCGATACCAAATTGCAAGAAGGTGAATATTTTTTGAGAACCACGAAATCGGCGGGCTTTCAGCCTGACACGAAATGCCGGTCCCAAAAGATCCGTAAGCGTCGTAGACCTTATCGCGGCGGGTTCAAGATTTGGATCGGTGGCGCTGTCTAGACACGACCTCAAGCGTCGATACGCAGCCGTTCCCGGAAGCGCCAATGGTGGCTTCGGTTTCAATGTGTGGGCATCCTGTGTTGCTCTGACAAACCTCTGACCCCGTCCACCTCGGACCGGGAGCGCGAGGGACGTGACAATTACTCACGGAAGTCGCTAGGCGCGAACGCCAGCTAGTTTTCGCAGAACTTCGTGACGGGGATGGGCTCTTTTGCACCCTTGCTTTCCCAGAACATGAGTTTACCGTCCAGCCCGCGACTTACGAGATAATCTCTTACGGAAACCGCGCGGGCTTCGCCGACGGCCTGTTTGCCGCCGGCTTCCTCCGTGACATCTATGTGACCGGAAATGACAATGGCGCCCACTGTGGTTGGTCGCGTGTCTTTGCCGACGCCCTTCATGACGGAATTGGCCAGTTTGTCGAGTTCGGCCTTGCCATCGGGCTTCAGTGCTCCGGAACCGTAGTCGAAGGCGCTATTCCCTTGCACCATTGCCTTCATCATCACGTTTTCCCGACCCGGCTTGGCGGGCTTACTGGCTAGCTCGGCGCCAGGTTTCGGTTTCGGTGGCAAAGCGACTTTGCTGCCAACGATTTCAACCGCGACCCGGCGATTAGGTTGCAAACACTCTACATATTGCGGGCTTACCGAGGCGCAGCCAGAAAGTACGGCCAACGCCGAAACACTTCCCATTATCACGAGCTTATTCATGCGATCTCCTCCAGAATTATTTTTTAGAACCGACGACTCCTTATAATTTTTGTCCGGTAAATCTACTCGCCTGTCGCTGGAAGTTCATTGCAGAATTTTCCCGCGAAGATTTTGCGAACGAGTGATTCGCTCAGTCGCATTGCCCAACCAGAATGGCGGCCCGCAACCAAGCAACCGGTTATCAGTGTCTCTTAATTGGATCGTCGCGTAACTACGTTTATTCACGTACGCGATTACACAAAACGAATGATTCTTTTTATCGCCGGCTAGACAAGAACAGATTAACGGACGCCGGGAGAACCTGGTCGATTAATGCTCGATGCAACTTATGCGCCGGCTCGCCAACCGCGATAAAATCTGAGGATCGACACCACGCCGGAAGGCTTGGACTTTCGCATTCTCGATCCGGACATCCGCAATGGAATCGCGGCCCTTTGACGTCAAGTGCGTCAATCGCGAGGGCACATTGAGAATGCGCTGAATACGCTCGGAAAAGAACTCGCATCTGGCGGCATCACGGCGAATGCCATGGGCAGGCCCTGTGCATCACCCGCATCCACACCAAGGCATGCCGCAAGAACACGAATTTCGACTCGCTAAGAGCGGTTCGCGTATGTGGATGCCAGCTGATACGGTCAAGGCATCATTATTAATGATGTCCGAATTGACAAATCAATCCCCCCCTTGCCCACATCGTTCAAATAAGCCCCAGCGTTTCCATCCGCAAATAAAGCTCGCGGCAAACCCACGCATCCGTAGCCGCATACGCCACCTGCGCCTCGGTCAAGCGCGGCGCGGCCCAGTTCGAGGTGCGCGCGCCCTTGGGGATGCGAAAACCCAAAAAGATCGCGGCGAGATTGCGCACGCCGGTTTGTTCCAGCCCCCGGCTTCGCGCGACCTTGCCGAGATCGACCATGTTTTTTTCGTGAAATGGAAACACTGCTTTCAGCGTGCGCAGGTCATCCGCCAGCGCTACGCCGACCTTGGCGATGCGTGCTTCGGACAGCAGTTCGGTCAGCGCGGGAAATGCCTCGGTGTGGCGCAGTGGAAACAGATACACCGCGCGCGCGGTGGCCACCTGCACGAGGCACGGCAAATGAAACTCGCCCTTGCGAAACGCGGGCCGCGTTTCGGTATCGAAGCCGGTCACACGCTCCTGGCGGATGTCGGCCAGTGCCTGCGCCACTTCGTGTTGCGAGGCAACCAGGTGCACCGCGCCGTGATACCGGTTGATCGGCAGGTTGGCCAGATCCTCGCGCGAGATGGATCGCACGATACCGGCGGGCAGATGGTCCCTGGCGTCTTCGGGTGTGGAATTCATATCGCCGCGCAGGGTAACGCAATTGTGAGCGTTCGGGTAAACGGCGATAATCGCGGCCATTAAAAACCGTGACCGAAGGAACCCCATGAACGCGCCCAACCCCGGCATGCTGCTCGCCATGCTCGATTTGCAGGACAGCATGAACAAAAAGATCGACGCCGACTGGCTGGGTAAACGCCACGCCTACCTGCGCGCGGTGCTGGTGGAGGCCACCGAGGCGCTGGAGCATTACGGCTGGAAGTGGTGGAAAAAACAGTCACCCGACCTGCCGCAGTTGCGCATTGAGCTGATCGATATCTGGCATTTTGTGCTTTCGGAATATCTGCTGCGCGCGGGAGGCGACAAGACCGCCGCCGCGAATACGATGCTCGCGGATTGGGTGGCCAGTACACCACTGGAATTCGATGGCACACGCTACGACATCACCGCACTGGATATCCGCCAACAACTCGAACTGTTGGCCGCGCTGGCGGCCGTGCGTCGGCTGAATTTGCCGTTGCTGGCTTTGCTGTTTGCCGTTTGCGATCTCACGCCCGCAGCGCTGTTTCGTGAATACGTTTCAAAAAACGTGTTGAATCACTTTCGGCAGGATCGCGGCTATAAAACCGGCGAATACAAAAAAACCTGGGACGGCGCGGAAGACAATGTGCATATGGCGGAATTGCTCGACGCCATGAAAGAGGCCGATGAACAACTGCCTGCCGCGCTATATAACGCGTTGGCGCGGCGTTACGATCAATTACACGGCGCCGGCAAACTCGCATAGCGCACGACAGATTACAACGCTACTCGCTCGGCTTGATGTTCGCGGTCTTGATCACTCTTGCCCACTTGGCCTGATCCTTCGCCAGAAAAGCCGAGAATGCTTCCGGCGTGCTGCCAATGGGCACGGCGCCCTCGCGCAGCAGGCGATCACGAATTTCCTGCGTGGCGATCATGCGGCTGATTTCCATGCTGATTTTTTGTGTGATCTCGCGCGGTATGCCCGCCGGGCCCACAAGTCCGTACCAGCCAACCACTTCGTAGCCGGGCACCGATTCGGCGATGGGCGGCACGCCGGGCAGCATCGGCACCTGTTTTACGGTGGTCACGCCAATGGCACGTAACTTGCCATCCTTGATCTGCGTCACCGACGAAGAAATCGACGGAAACGACAAATCGATTTGCCCGCTCAGCAAATCAACCATGGCAGCACCCGTGCCTTTGTACGGCACGTGCACAAATTTAATGTTGGCCATTTGTTGCAGCAATTCACCCGACAGATGGCCGGGTGATCCCATGCCCGCGGTCGCCTGCGTAAACGCGCCCGGCTTTGATCTGGCGATGGCAAGCAGTTCCTTGACGTTCTTGACCGGCACCGAAGGGTGGATCACCAGCACATTGGGAATGTCCGCTACCAGCGACACCGCCGTAAAATCTTTCAGCGGATCACGCGGCTGCTTGGTATACAGCATCGGGTTGGTCAGCAGCCCCGGCGATGTCATGTACAGCGTGTAGCCATCCGGCGGCGACTTGGCTGTCACGTCGCCGGCGATCAATCCGTTCGCGCCGGTGCGGTTTTCCACCACCACCTGCTGCCCCCACGTGGCGGTGAGTTTCTGCGCGACGATGCGCGCGGACGTGTCTGAAAATCCGCCCGGTGCGAAGCCAGCGAGGATGCGCAATGGTTTCACCGGGTAAGCGATCTGTGCATGCGTTAATGCGGGCGCGCACAAGAGGAGCACTGCGGCTACGATCCCACTTTGCATTTTCAATACCGGCGCTGTGCCGCGTTCTGCTTGATTCATGTTTACAGTCCGATCAACGTAACGCGATAATTTCTGCAAGACACTCTGCAACGAGCGCGTATTCTCGGTAGTTTGGATAAGTCTGTCCAGACATGCAGAACGTCACGCTCGATTCTGGACTTGCCCGGCGCGAACTGATTAAATACGTCCACTTCACTTCGCGCAGAGGAGCGTCAGCATGTTGATTATCGATTCACAGATTCACGCCTACGAAGCCAACACCCCCAAACGCCCCTGGGCCAAGGTCCCGAATTGGCCCGATCACGTCACGGGTGACGAAATGGTGGCCGCCATGGACAAGGTCGGCGTTGACGGCGCGATCTTCATCTCGCCCTTTGCCATGTATCAGTATGACGCGAGCTACGCGGTCGAAGTGCAACGCGCGCATCCGGGGCGCTTTGCGCTCGTGAAACCGGTCAACCCGAAGGATCCCGCGGTAGCGGACGTGATCGCCGACTGGAAAAAAGCGCCGGGGGCGGTTGGCGTACGCATCATGATGCCCAAGGAGTCGGGACTCTCCCCGACCGACCCGGGACTTGACCGGATTTTGCAAGCCGCCGCTCGGCATAACATGCCGGTCAACATTCTGTTCTGGGGTAACCTTGAAGCGGGCACGGCGCTGATTGATCGTCATCCCAACACGCGGTTCATCATTGATCATCTGGGCATCATGCAACCGCACGTGCCCCCCGCCGCGCCGGAACCTTGGACCGAGCTGCCGAAGGTGCTGGATCTCGCCAAACGTGCCAACGCGGTGATCAAGGTCAGCGGCGCTTGCACGCTGTCACACAAGCCCTATCCATTCCCGGACATCTGGGATCCGCTCGCCCGCGTTTTCGATGCCTGGGGTTTCGAGCGCTGTCTGTGGGGCACCGACTGGACCCGCGCCTATGCGGTGGTCAATTTCGAGCAAGCCGTCGAGCCGTTCCGCGTGACCGACCGGTTGAGCGAAAGTGAACGCGCGATGTTGATGGGCGGCGCCTGCGTCAAGGCCTATGGCTGGACGCCAAAGAAAGGCTAACGCCCGGTGTATACACTCAGTACGTAAAAACGGCCACGACAGGCATTGTACAAAACGCCCGTCGTGGCCGATGCTTCAACGGCAGGCAATCAGCCGACCTGTCCTTCCATCAATAGCTTCACCACCTCGGGCGCGATCTCTCTAGCGCGCTGATCGAGCTGCTCTGGCGTAAGATTGGCGATTGGATGCGGCATCTCCAGGAACCGAAATCCCTCTAGTCCCCACGTGCGCGCCATCGCGGCGCCAGTGGCACGGAACACGTGCGTAATGATCGAAGCCGAGGGAATGCCTTGCTGTTCAAATACGATGCTGTCGAGCACACTGCCCGAGCTGCATGACCCTCAATCCCCGACGCCCGCGACTATCACGTCGCAGTTGGCCTTGTATTCTTCGATGATCTCGGCGTGCGGCGCCGCGCCGGAACTTTTTTTGCGGCGAATCACATGCGACTTGGTGCCGTGTTCTTTTTCCAGTATGCCGGCAATGCGCATCAACAACTGATCGGAGTTGTGCTTGGTGTTGTCGATGAGGCCCACGCGCAGGCCATGCAACGATTTCGGCCGTGGCACGTAGGCGATGCGCCGCCCCGACACCTCGGTGGTTGGATCCAGTATCTGCACTGTCATGATGTGCGCTCCTTTAAGAAAAAAACAAAATCATTTTGACCACGGATAACACGGATAAACACAGATCTAAATTACCTTGGTGATGTAACGCGTTACACCTCACACCTCACGCTTTTAAGGCAACCGAATTTCCTTCGTCACGCTTTGCGAGCCCGCCTTGCCGCCCCAACCCGGAATGTACGATGACTGCACGCCGGCGATGCCGCCCGCGGCGAAAACCAGAAAATCCTGCGGCGTTTCCACGACGGAAATTTTGTTGGTTTCGTCCTCGGGCGTGATGGGGCCCGGCGCGATGTTCGCGCGCTTGATTTCCGCCATTGAGCACTTGGCGTGTTCGAAACAGTATTCCTGCACCTGCTCGCGGGTCCAGCCGGCTTTTTTCATCACCAGTTGATGCTCGCCGGGAAACACCAGCGCGTATTGCGGGCGCCGGTTGGTGCCCGCCGACATGCGCATGTTGGCGCACATGGTTGTCAACACACCGTCGGGCGTTGAGCTCAAACCATTCGAAATTTGGTGCGGCGCAAACGCGGCGAATACCGTTACCGCGTTCTGATCGCGGTGAAATCCGCGCGAGGTGTGAAACGGCGGCCACGGACTGCTGTCGGTTTCGTTTTCGGCAATACAAAAACTGTACTTGCCGCCATGGCCCATGCTGCTGCGATCGAGTTCCCCGGGCAGCGTGCCGATCACATTGCGCATGATCAGGCGTATCGCGCGGCCCACCGTCGCGTTTGCACGCCAGCCGGGGCCGAACAAATTGTCTCCGGAATTAAAGTCGAGCGCTTTCGCAATCGGCCCGTTCACCACCATAAACACCGCCGAACCGCCGGTGCTGGTCGCCGGGCCGTGATAACCGTATTTGGGATCGGCAATCGCCTCCACCGCCGCCACGATTACCGGCATGTATTCAGCCTTGCAGCCGGCCATCACCGCGTTGATCGCCACCTTTTCCGCAGTGACTGAAATCTGCCGGTTCTCGATGAACGCAAGCTGATGCTGCGGATCGATTTTCGCGGCATCCAGCATGGCGGTCACGCGATCCGCTGTTGGCGGCACCACCGGCAGCCCGTCAGTCCAGCCATTGGTGTAACAAAGATCAATCGCTCCGCCGAGATCCTGCACCGTGTGACGCCGTGATTTAAGTTCCATCCTGTGCTCTCGTAGTGAGTTGGTATATAGGAATTACAGTTTACATCAAGAATTTGAACTACCCTAACCGCTACAGAAAGCCCCCCTTCCGGGCAGCCTCCCTTCGACCTAGCCCAGCATCTGCCCGCCGTCGACCGCGATGGTCTGCCCCGTCACCCAACTGGCGGCGCCACTGGCGAGGAACAACGCGACGTTGGCAATTTCTTCCGGCGTGCCCAAGCGCCCAAACCGAATGCTGGCCAACGTGGCGTTATACAGCGCGGGATCGGTGGTTTTTCTGCGATCCCACGTACCGCCCGGAAACTCGATAGAACCTGGCGCAATGCAATTCACGCGTATGTGTTTGTCGGCAAGACGCACAGCCTGCGACGTCGTCAGTTGCACCAGCGCCGCCTTGACAGCGCCATACGGCGGCGTTCGTGCGCTGGGTATCAGGCCGGAGATGGACGAAATATGAATAATCGAGCCATGCGATTTTTCCAGAAACGGCAAGGCGGCATGCGTCGCGCGCACCGGTGCCAGCAAATCAATGTTGATACTGGCCGCCCAGCCGGCTTCATCGTCACTGAGACCAAATCCAGAGGCGTTATTTACCAGCACATCGATGCCGCCCAGCGCCTGTGCAGCCGCCGCCACGTATTGTTTCAGCGCCCCGCCATCGGCAAGATCGCACGGCGCGGCGTGCACCACGTGGCCGCAATGCCTGAGTTCTGCTTCGGTTGCACGCAACGCGGCCTCGCCTCGCGCGCAGATTGATACATTCGCGCCGGCGCGCGCGAAGGCAAGTGCAATGGAACGGCCAATGCCGCGCGAGCCACCCGCGATGATGGCGTTGCGATTTTTCAAGTCAAGTTGCATGTGAACCTCTCCTGAATGGCACGGCAGCACGTGTTAACGGTTATGGAGGCCCGCCAAAAACCGATCCACGATCCCAAGAAATTCCTCGGGTTTTTCGTCACTGGGGTAATGTCCCAACCCCGGCATCATGACCAGTTGTGATTGCGGCAGCGCGGACCGGAGTTCCTGTTGCGTTTCGGGTGGCACGATGTTGCTAATACCGCCCAACACATAGATGATCGGCGCCTTGATTTTGCGTACGGTGCTCCAGAGCTCGGTCGGTACAAACCCTTTGAGGATCGCCGGATCGCGTTTCCACACGATGCGTCCATCGTCGCGTTTTTTGGAACCCTGCTGCGCAAGATTGTGCAGGATCGCATCCGATGCGCGCGGATTTTCGGCCTTAACCTGCACCAGCATTTCATCCAGGCTCGCCCAGCCGTTGGCTTCTTTGGCCATGCGGTCGCCACGCCGATTCGAAATCGCCGCCGGCCGCTCCGGCCCCACGTCTTCAACGATCACCGATGATACCCAATCCGGATGCCGGCCCGCGATCATCTGCACCACCCGCCCGCCGGTGGAAGCCCCCCACAACACGAGATTGCGCAATCCAAGTTGTTCGATCAGCACCTCGATATCGCTGGTGTAATCCTCCACCATATAAGCGCCTTCGGGGTGCCAGCCGGAATCGCCGTGGCCGCGCATGTCCACGGCAATCACGTGAAAATTTTTCGCCAGATGCGGCACGACGTGGTCAAACGAATGTGCCATGCGCGCGATGCCGTGCAGCAACATCAGCGGTGGCGCACTGGCGTTGCCCCAATCCAGATAGTGAATCCGCAATCCATTAGCCGTGATAAATTTGTCCACCGGTTGCACAGTCGCCGTCATGCTCATCTCCGAATTTGTTGGCAGGCAAGATAGCATTAAATGCGCTACATTTCCTCCATCGCAGGATCATCACCGCACCACCTTGACAGGAAAAATGACCATGAGCGAACCGGGCTTGAGAAAAGGTAGCGAACTGGAAGGCAAAGTCGCCATCGTCACCGGCGCCGCGCGCAATATCGGACGCGCCATCGCACGATCGCTCGCGGCGGGTGGCGCGGCCGTGATGGTCAACGCGAATACTTCGCGCGAAGATGCCGAAAAAACCGTCTCCCTGATCAAGGCGGATGGCGGCAAGGCGGCGTTTTTCATGGCCGATGTCACCGACGTGCCCGCGGTGCAACAGATGGTGGACGAAACCGTCAAACAATTCGGCCGCCTCGATTATCTGGTCAACAACGGCTCGTGGCGTCCGGACATCAAATTTGAGGAAACCACGCTCGAACAATGGCGGCGCGTGCTCTCCGTCACACTTGACGGCGCGTTCATCTGCACGCAGGCCTGCCTGCCGCACTTGCTGCGCTCCGGCACGGCGTCGATCATCAACATTGGCGGCCTCACCGGACATCAGGGCGCATTTCATCGCGTGCATGTCATCGCCGCGAAATCCGGCCTTGCGGGCATGACCAAGGGTCTCGCCTACGATTTCGCCGATAAAAACATTACGGTTAATTGCGTGGTGCCGGGCCCCATCGATACCGCGCGCGGCGCGCCCGGCCTTGCGGCCGAACGGCCCAACCATCGCAAGGCCATCCCGCTGGTCGGCCGCCGCGGAGAACCCGGCGAAATCGGCGCCATGGTACGCATGTTGTGCGGGCCCGACGCGCGCTTTATCACGGGGCAATCGATACACGTCAACGGGGGCGCGTGGATGCCGTAGCGCCATTAGTAATCTTCAATTCGTAAAACGCCAAATCGGGAGACAGTAATCATGTCAGACAAACAATTTCATTACGATGTGTTGATCGTCGGCGGCGGCAACGCGGCCTGCTGCGCCGCGCTTGCGGCCCTGGAGAACACCCCAAGCGTGGGCATACTCGAAAAGGCGCCCAAACTCGAACGCGGCGGCAACAGCGCCATGACCGGTCACATGCGGTATGCCTTTAACGGCATCGACGATCTGCGGCCGCTGGTCAAAAACATGTCCGAGGATGAATTACGCAAATTGCTGGATGGCGGATTGCCCAGCCGCAGCGAGGCCGACATCTGGGACGAACTCATGCGCGTCACCAACAACCAGAGCGATGAAGAGTTGCTGCACGTGCATGTCACCGAATCGCTGAAGACCGTGCATTGGCTCGCCAGCAAGGGGCATGACTGGGTGCCATCGCCCGCCACCAACGACAACGTGCTCTCGATGAACGGCGGCGGCATGGGGCTGCAAAAACGCAATTTCGACATACTGGAGCGCGCCGGTGCGCACTTTCACTATGAAACAGCGGCAACGGAGTTGATCGAAGACCAATCCGGCCGTGTCACCGGGGTGCGCGCCTTGACACCCGGCGGCTACGCCGAATTTCACGGCAAATCCGTCGTGCTGGCCTGTGGCGGATTTGAATCCAACGCCGAGATGCGCGCGCGCTACCTGGGGCCGGGCTGGGATATGGTGCATGTGCGCGGCGTGCCCTTTAACACCGGCGACGGCCTGCGCATGGCCATGGACATCGGTGCTCTGCCCTATGGAAGCTGGTCCACCTGCCATGCGTCGCCGCAGGACATCGCAATTCCCAAATTCACCATGCCGTCAGCACATGTGCATGCGGAAAGCAAACATCGCTACATGTATCCGTATTCGATCATGGTCAACCTCAAGGGCGAGCGTTTTGTCGACGAATCGTGGGACACACGCGGCCGCACGTACGCCAGCATGGGACGCGAAGTGCTGGCACAACCCGGCGGCATCGCGATCCAGATACTCGACGCCAAGATTCGCGAGATGAACATCTACCTGCACAACTACAAAAATGCCACCACCGCGAAAGCCGATACCCTGGAAAAACTCGCCGAAGAACTGGGCTTGCCCGTCGCGAATTTTGTAAAAACCGTACGCGAATTCAACGCAGCCGTGCAGCCCGGAAAATACAATCCCAACCGCTACCAGCTCGACGGCAAAGGCACTGCCGGCATTTATCCGCCGAAGAGCCATTACGCGCTGACCATTGATAAACCGCCGTTCGAGGCGTGGCCCACGCGCTGCGGCATCACGTTTACCTTTGGC
>DHVE01000104.1:0-29653 GCA_002412495.1 Betaproteobacteria bacterium UBA5216 | reverse complement strand
GCGGCATCACGTTTACCTTTGGCGGCCTGAAAATCGATCCGCGGACCGGACAAGTACAACACGTCGCCGGACGCCCCATTCCGGGCCTGTACGCAGCCGGTGAAATGGTGGGCGGGCTGTTTATCGGCGCCTACGCATCGGGCTCGGGCATGATGTCGGGCGCCACGTTCGGCCGTCTCGCGGGTACCGCAGCGAGCAGGGCCGCAGCCTCGTGATACTCAGCGAGTCTGCGATACACCGTCGTGCTCAATTGGCGCGCAGGATAGCGGAACGCGTTCAAGTAAAATCCGTGACATCCATACACGATCAGGGAAAGAAAATAACATCATGAGCAATACCGCAACACCGAGCTGCCTCAAAGACATACTGTGCCTGGAAGATTTCGAAGCCCCCGCACGGGCCTTTCTGCCGCGCCCCATATTCGGCTACATATCAGGCGGCGTCGAAACCAACGCGTCACTGGCCGGCAACCGCTCGGCGTTCAGCGAATACGAATTCATGCCGCGCGTGCTGGTCAATACCAAGGCGCGGCACATGAAAACCACGCTCTTCGGCCGCACCTACGACCTGCCGTTCGGCTTCCCGCCGATGGGCGCCACTGCGCTCGCCGCCTTTCGCGGTGACGATACGCTCGCCAAAGTGGCGGCGGAACTCAACACGGTAATGATCCAGAGCGGCGCTTCGCTCACGCCGATGGAACACGTGCGCGAAGTCGGGCCGACCGCATGGTTTCAGGCGTATCTGCCCGGCGAACCGGACATCATCGTTCCGCTGGTGGAGCGTGCGCAAGCCACCGGCTTTGAAACGCTGGTGCTCACGGTGGATGTGCAAATGGCCGCGAACCGCGAGAACAACGTGCGTGCCGGTTACAGCTCGCCGCTCAAACCCACGTTGCGGCTGGCATGGGATTGCATGATGCGCCCGCGCTGGTCACTCGGCACCTTCGCCCGTACCGTGATGACACACGGCATGCCGCATCTCGAAAACATGGGCTTCCCGCGCATACCGATACTCGGCAACATCGAACGTCCGCGCATGGGGCGCGATGGCCTCAATTGGGAACATGTCGAACTGATGCGCAAAATCTGGAAAGGTAACCTCGTGCTGAAGGGCGTGCTCTCGCGGCACGACGTGCGCATCGCGCGCGAAAGCGGCGTCAACGGCATCATGGTCTCCAACCACGGCGGCCGTCAGCTCGACGGCACCATTTCGCCGTTCCGTGCCCTGCCAGGTGCGCGCGCCGAAGCCGGCAACATGGCGATCATGATGGACAGCGGCATCCGTCGCGGCACCGACGTATTAAAAGCCCTCGCCATGGGCGCGGACTTCGTGTTCGTCGGCCGGCCCTTCCTCTATGCCGCGGCAATTGCCGGCGAGGCCGGCGTTCGTCATGGCGCAAAACTTCTGCGTGAGGAAATCAGCCGCAACATGGCAATGCTGGGCGTTTCGACGATGGCTGAAATGACGAAAGATTTTCTGGTGCCGCGCCACGGGGCCATCTAGAAGTAAACCGACCGCCCCGCCCCACCCGATGCCACTACCAGCTCACCGCTGATGGCCCATGATTTATCCGATGCTAGAAACGCCGTGACGTAAGCCACCTCGGACGCATCAACCATGCGGCAGATGGCATTGCCACGCGGCGCGTCTGGCGCATAAGTGCGTTTTTCGGCTTCTTCGGGGGTGATGCCCAATTCGGCGGCGCGCGCGGCCATCATGCGCGGGGTACGCTCGGTGCGTGTGGCGCCAGGGTGTATGCAGTTCACGGTGATGCCGAAGCGACCCAGTTGATCCGCCAGGGTCTTGGTGTAATGCACCAGCGCCGCATTGCGCGCGCCGCCGCTCAGGTTTCCGCTGCTGCGCGCGTTGTTGCCACCAATGCTGATGATGCGGCCCCAACCGGCTTGTTTCATGTGCTGGATCGCCGCGCGGGCGCAGCGTAATGCGCCCATATATTTGATGTTGAAATCACTCAGCAGCACCTCATCGATCACGGTTTCGACGGGGCCAGTGGCGCCGGCAGAACCGCCCGGCGACGCGCCGCTGTTCACTAAAATGTGCAACCCGCCAAATTGGGCCACGGCTTCGGCCACCATGGACTCGACCTGCTCTTTGCTGGCGACATCGGCCGCCAATGCAATGACACGTCCACCGGTTTCGGCGCTGAGTTCTTTTGCGGTGGCCACGAGTTGATCCTTGTTGCGCGCGACGATAGCCACGTTCACGCCTTCACGGGCGAATTCGCGCGCGATCGCCTTGCCGATGCCTTGGCTGCCGCCGGTGACGATGGCGTGTTTACCTTTCAGGCCTAAATCCATTATGCCCCCTCTTTATTATGTTCAGATCCTTCGGATCACTTTGAATCATTTTGGATCATGGTACGCGCTGGATTCCGGCCTGCGCCGGAATGACGGGATGGGGTTCGCACGATTCAACCCACCCTTTTATACCCGCTGACATCCGCAAACGGCGGCTTGCGATCCGTCTGCAAATCGGCCTCGGCGCTGTTCAGGCAAATTTGCAGCATGGTGAAATAGCCCACCGAACCGATCAGATCGACGAGCGTACGCTCGCCGAAAATTGCTCGCGCCTCATTGAACGTTTTGTCGCTAACGAAGTGATTTTTGAGCATTTCCATGGCGAAGTTGTAGTACACGCGCTCATCGTCAGCCCTGAAATTCGGCGTCTTGCCGGCGGCAAGATCGTTCACCACGTCCTCGGGGATGCCCGCGGCCAGCGCCTTGTCCACATGCGCGTTCCAGGAATATTGCGCATCCCAATACCGCGCCGTCACCAGAATGCCGAACTCGCGCAGCTTCACCGGCAGGCCACAATCAAAACGCATGTAATTGCTGATGGCGGAGGCCTTCTCGAATAGCTCCGGACTGTGTATCCACACATGGTAAGGCCCGCCGATGCGGTCGCGCCGCGCCGTGTGTTTGTCAGCGACCTCTTTCTGTCGCGCGGTGTAGTCTTCGTATTTTAATTTCGGCAGGCGCATAGCGTTTCCTTGAGTAAATTCCGAATTCGGTTGTGAGCATCAGGCGGCGGGCCGCTGCCAGCCCAGCCATTTGACGAACGCCGTCCCCATTACCAGTTCAAGATCGCGACCTTTTAGCCACGGCATTTCCTCGGTAAACATGGTCACGCATTGCCGGTAGCTTATCGGCATGCGCGTGATATCCGTGCCCCAAAAACAACGCTCCGGCCCGAAGGCTTCGATGATCTGTTGCAGATAGCGGTGAATGTTGGTGTAAGGATAGGACGCACTGGAGGTGCTCGGCGCGCCCGACAGCTTGACCGCGACATTGGGTAGTTTGGCCAGCGCTAGCATCTCCGCAAGATCGGCATAGGCGGCATCATCCTTGACCGCAGCCCTGCCGCCGCCACGCCCGATATGATCGATGTGCAATTTTAAGCCGGGATGGCACTGCGCGATTTTCCCCAGTGCCGCGATGTTGCCGCCGCTGGCCAGAAGCCCAACGCGCATATCCGCTTTTTCGCACGCCTTCCAGAACCAGTCCAGCGAGCCATCGCTCCACCAGGATTTTTGATGCGGTTCGCTCAAGGTAAAACGAAAACCGCGCATGCCCGGCCGTTCGTGCCAGCGCGCCACGATGTTTTCGCGATCAGGGCTGGTCAGATCAAAATGACCAAGGATGCAAAATTTCTCCGGATGCTGGCGCACGGCTTCGACCGCGTACGCGTTGGAGGGCTCGCCCAGCGCGCTGGGGGGATGAATCACCGCTGCATCCACGCTCGCGGAGGCCATCTCCGCCACGGCGTCCGCAATCGAATAAGTTGGGTTCTGGCGATGGTGCGGGCTCATCTTCCCGTTTTGCCAGATGTGAATTTGTGAATCGACGATCAGCATGGGTTATTCCTTTGGATACATCGTCACTTAGGCGCAGCGTTGGTAGGATGGGTACAATCGATCACAACGGAAACAGGGTTTGGATGGGTTGCGCCCATCCTGCTTGACTACGGCTGCAACAATTCCGCGCCCGGACGCGCATCCAGCTCGCAGGCATTCGCCGTCATCGCGAGCAGCGTGTAATAGCCAATGGTACCCGTGAGTTCAATCAACTGCTCTTTGCCGAAACGCTGCTGCACAGCCTTCATGCTCTCGGCACTGACGCGGTGCTTGTGTATCAGATCGCGGGTGAAATCGACTATCTGCGCGTCTTCGGGCGGCAGGCCGCGCGAGTGTTTTTCGCGGATAGCGGTGATGGTTGATTCCGGCACATTCTGGCTGCGCGCCGAATCCGTTTGCGCGCCCCATACGTACACCGCATCGAACTCGCGCGCCACCGTCATCGCGGCCAGCACACGCACACGCTTGTCGAGCTTGCCCTCGAATCGGACGTAACCGCCCAGCGGCACCAGATGCTGGGCGAGCGGCGGGCAATGCATCAGCATGGTAAACGGGCCATGCACCGAGCCGCGGCTCGCAACGATTTTGTCGAAGATGGCGTGATGCTCCGCCGGCACTTGCTCTTTTTTGGTGATGGGTTCCAGTCTGGCCATGATATTCTACTCCATTGATTTTAAATAGTTTTTTACGTCTCGCTCAAATGACCTTGCGATCCCGCAGCCCTTGAATCTCCGATGCGTTGTAACCCAGTTCTTTCAGCACCGCATCGTTATGCTCGCCCAGTTCAGGCGCGACGCCGATCTTCGCCGGCGTCTCGGAAAACTGCCACGGTGAGCCATGCACCTTCAATTTTTTACCGTGCTTGGGGTATTCCACTTCGGTGATGTAGCCGTTCGCCAGCACGTCCGCGTCGTCGGCGGCTTCGAGCAGCGTGTTGATGGGCGCTGAAACAATATCCGCCTCGCGAAGAATCTTCACCCACTTATCGCGCGGGCCGGTGGCGAAAAGACCATCCAGCGTTTTTAGCAATGTCTCGCGCCGCTCGTCATTGCCGATCACCACGCCCAACGCCGCGAACCCCGCCGCCGACAGCGTGTCGTAAAAACCCAGCGCCGTCATGGCCTGTTTCCATTTGGCGGCGCCATTCATCTGGAACACCAGCGGCTTGCCGTCGATGTCATTAAAACTTGCCGACAGACCCGGTCGCTCCGGCGTGCCGTTAACGCGCGCTTGGCCCGTAACCGGATCGCGGTTGCGCCACATCGCGGTGGTCAGCGTCCAACCCATCAGGCGTATCTGCCCGCCGAGCAGCGAACACTCCACTTTTTGTCCGATGCCCTGCGTGCGCGCGCAGTGCAACGCCGCCAGCATGCCGCCGAACGCGAGAATCGCACAGGTTTCGTCCGCCACCGACACCACGCCGGTGCGCAACGGCAAACCCAGCTGAGAGTACGCCTGCGCAATGCCCCCCAATGCCTGCGCCATCGAATCGGTACCCGGCAGCGCTGCATTTGGCCCCTTCGGGCCGTAGCCGGAAATCGATACGTAGACAAGTTTCGGATTGATCTTTTTCAGATCCTCGTAGCCGAAGCCATTTTTCTCGGCGGCGCCGGGACGAAAGTTCTGGCCGAAAATATCCGCGCGCGCCACCAGCTTGTGGAGAATCTCGCGCGCTTCCGGCGCTTTCATGTTTAGCGTAAAACTCTTCACGCCCCGGTTGTTGGTCTCGAAGTAAGTGCTGGGCAAACCGGGAAACACACTCGAGGTACGGGAGTTGTCGCCCTTGCCCGGCACTTCGATTTTGATGACTTCCGCGCCGAGATCCGCCATCAGCATATAGGGCACTGTACCGGCCTGCGCGGTGGAACAGGCAACAACTTTTACACCGTCGAGCGGGCCGCGTGATTGCGTCATGATGAAAATCCCCTGCGCTCCATTTCATAGATACTCAAAGACACTCAATTGCTTAAAAGCCAATACGGCGTGCGGGAGTTGGCTTCCGCTTCTTTGGTGTTGCGCGGTTTACGTAACACTGGAGCGGCGGCAAGCCGCCGTACGTCAGACGCTACGCGGCGGCCTTGGCCGTGTTTCCCTCGACCAATTCACGCAGGAAGAAAGCCGCAATCGGATCGCGGGCCGCGGCCGTAGTACGGGCCGCTTGATCAATATACAGCAGATCAATCGTGCCGCCGGCCTTGCGATAATTCGCCGCGAATCGCTCCGGCTCATTCAACGCGACAGGCGACTCGGGGTCACGATAGTCATGCACCGGGTCGGGCCGGCCCTGCACCCAAAGCGCCGGAAGCATCGGCACTTTTTCACCGCGCTCCAGCATCAGCATCGGGTTGCCCTCCGCCATGTTCTCGTCGTTCTTCCAGAAGCCGCCCTGCCGTTCGGGGATATCACCCACCCACGCCGTGCCCTTGGCGCGCTCGCGCAGCGCATTGCGAAAGCGCGACAGCGGGTTGATCACCGGCCACGCCATCGCGACACAACGCACGCTCGCGTCCACCGCGGGCGAACCCGCCGGCAACGGTATGGCGGTGTAACGCGCATCCTGCGGCCGCATCGCCGCCAGCATTGCCAGATGCCCGCCGCTCGATTGCCCGCAGATGCCCACGAGATCGGCGCGCGTTTGCAACTGCCCCGCGTGTGCCCTCGCCTTGAGCCAGCGGATTGCATAATTGATGTCCACAAAAGCGGTCGGATAACCATCCTTGCCGTCACGGAAATCGAGAGCCGCGACCAGCAGTCCGGCCTGGGCCAGCACTTCATCGCGCCCCCGGCATTCTTCGAGGCTGCCCTTGCCCCATGCGCCGCCGTGCAAATCGACCACCAGCGGAAACGGCCCGGCGCCTTTCGGCTTGTAGAGGCGCAGTTTAAGCGCGCGCTCGCCGTGGCGCAGGTATTCGAGGTCTTCGGTGGTGTATTCGTAAGTCGTGCCCATCGCGGCTCCTTTCGGATAAGGGGGTTGAAGCACTATCGTCGCACATTACGCACGGCAGCGGAATGCCGTGGCCACGCCGCGCTGGCGGCGCTTCTATTCTCTCAGGCCTTGACCTTGCCCGCGCCGATCCAGGGCTCGTCGGCGATGTCGAACAAGCCGTTTTCAAACCCTTTGAACTTGTCCGACCGCTTGGACCGGTAATTCACCTCGGTGGCTTCTTCGGGCAATTCGGAATAAGCAACAGCGCCATTCGCGAGGCATTTGTTCGCGGTGCCTTCGAGATCATCAACATAAACACCGAAGTGATGCGGGCCGGTGAATCCCAAACCGCGGTCGATCTGATCCTGCTTGAAATACAGCACGGAAATATTGATCGCCCCGTCGGTCAACACCACGCCGCGCGCGCGCGGATTATCGAGGCGCCGAACTTCCTGCCAGCCGAAAACCTTCTTGTAAAAGTCCGCCTGCTTTTCCGGGTCCTGACTGGCGATGGCCAGATGCTGAATACGCGCCATGGTGTTGCTCCTTGCGGTGAGTGGCTGTGAGGGATCAAGCGATTTCGTTAGGCACGCGATCGACGCATTACGGTTCCGCGGCTTGCGCAGCGTCCTGCGCAAACCCTAATCACGATGACACGATGCGATGCACTGCGGAGGGGCAATATAGCGTTGCGCCCCGACTCGGTCAATCACGAGTGGATACGCAGCGGCAGCATTCCACGATGTATCTTTATTAGACTGCGGCGTTCGTGGATCGCATCGACTGCCCGCGACGCATAATGCTGATACTGATATTTCCTACTCCGGCTTGATGCCCGCATCCTTGATCACTTTGCTCCAGCGATTGATCTCGCCACGCAGGTGATCGCGCAACACCTCCGGCGGGCCGCCCGCCGGAAACATGCCGTTGGCGAAAAAACGCTCTGCCACATCCGGCATCTGCAAAATACGATTGATATCGCCATTGAGCCGCAGAATCACCGGGCGCGGCGTGCCGGCGGGCGCAAAAAATCCGTACCACCCGATGGGATCAAACCCGGGCACACCGGATTCAGCCACCGTCGGCAATTCTGGAATTTGCGCCAGACGCTTCGCGCTGGTCACCGCCAATGCCCGCAGCCTCCCGCCTCGCGCTTGCGGCATGACGATACTGACCGGCAACATCGTCATTTGCACTTCGCCGCCAATCACGGCATTGATAGCCGGTGCGCCGCCTTTGTAGGGCACGTGCAGGATGTTGACCTTGCCGAGCGACTTGAACAGCTCCATCATCAAATGGGTGGTGGTGCCGGCGCCGGACGACGCAAAGGATATCTCGCCCGGCTTGCCGCGCGCCAGCGCCAAAAACTCCTGTGTGGTTTTCGGCGGCAACGCGGGATGAATCGCCAGCACGAATGGCGATTGCAACGGCTGGGAAATCGGCGCCAGGTCGCGCGTGGCATCAAACGGCAATTTATAGAGCGCCACGTTGGTGGCAATCACCGCGGAAGTCAGCAGAATGGTGTAGCCGTCCGGACTCGCGCGCACCACCATCTCCGTGCCGATATTGGTACCGGCACCGGGACGATTATCGATAATCACGGTCTGCCCCAGCGACTCGGTGAGTTTTTGCGCAAACGGACGCGCCACCACATCGACCGCGCCGCCCGGCGCATACGGGTTGATCATGCGTATCGGCCGCATTGGATAAGTCGAATTGTCAACGGACTGCGCGTACGCGCTCCCCGCGACGCACAGCACGCGAAGCACGAAAAGTACGCTAAGCGACAGCACACTCCCTGACAGCATTTTACGCATTACCTGTTCCCCCGCCTCATGCCACCTGCGCCATGGAATCATGCACGCTCGCCGTACCCATGATCGTGGTGCGCTCCATCAGGCGATGCAGCGGCATGTAGTCGGCGATCGCGCAATGCAAGGTTGAGCAATTGTCCCACGCCAGCAAGTCGCCCTCGCGCCAACCGTGCCGGTAAATGAATGCCGGTTGGGTGACATGCGCGAACAGAAAATCGAGGATCTCGTTGCTTTCGGCGTCGCTGACATTCGCCACGCGCGCGGTGAATGTTTCGTTCACGAACAGGCACGGTTTTCCGGTCAATGGATGACGCCGCACGATGGGCACTTCCAGCTCCGGCACTTTCTTTAATTGTTCGGCCGTCAGTTCAGGCCGCTTCGTGGCCCGCACGGGGCGGTAGTAGCCTTTGACATAGGAGTTGATCGCCTTCATGCCGCTCAGCCGCTGTTTCCACTCGGCGGGCAACGCGGCGTACGCGCGGGTCATGCTGCTGAACATTGTGTCGCCCAGCACCATGCCGTCTCTTACCGGAACGATTTTTGCGTAGAGCAGCGATCCCCGGCTGGGCTTCTCGGTGCAACACCCATCAAAGTGCCAGCGCGTGCCCGCATCGCCCGCGCCTATCGGCTTGCCGTTCTCGATAATGTTCGATACCACGAATATCTTCGGATAGTCCGCGCGGCAACAGTCGGTGCGCACATGCACTTCCACGTCGCCAAAGTGTTCGCTGAAACCGATGTGTTGTGCCGGCGTGAGTTTTTGTCCGCGAAAGTAAATGACTTCATGTTTCAGCCACATGTCATTGATCCGCGCCGCATCGGCACCGCTCAGTGGCTGCGACAGATCAACGCCGCGAATTTCGGCGCCCAGCGCCGCGCCGGTCGGATGAGACGTGATAGCGCTCATCGCCTAAGCCGCCTGGGCCACCCGGTATTCGCCGTCCTTGACGGACGCGATACCGGTGATGGTTGTGCGCTCCATGCGTCGCAACAGCGGCGGGTAATCCAGGATGGCGCAGTGCTGCGTCGCGCAGTTGTCCCAAACCAGCAGATCACCTTCGTGCCACTGATGGCGATAAATAAACTCGGGCCGGGTGACATGCTGGAAGAGGTAGTCGAGCAATTCCTTGCTCTCCGCCTCGGACACACCGGTAATACGCGTGGTGTATCCCTCGTTCACGAACAAACACGGCTTGCCGGTAAACGGATGTTTGCGCACGACTGGAATCTCAAGATCGGGCACCTTGCTTTTTTGCGCTTCCGTGAGTGGCGGTATCGGTCCCGTCTTGCGTGGCCGTGAATACCCTTTTACGTAAGAGTTCACCGCCTTCAGTCCCGCCAACTTGCGCTGCATGTCGGACGGCAATGCCTCGTAGGCCCGGGTCATGCTGCTGAACATCGTGTCACCCAGCACAACGCCATCCTTCATGGGCACCTGACGCGCGTACAACAACGAACCGCGGCTCGGCTTGTCGTAGCAGCAGCCGTCGGAATGCCAGATGGTACCGGCATCGCCCGCCCCAATGGGTTTGCCATTCTCGAAGATGTTGGAAACAATAAAGACTTTCGGGTAGCCGGGCCGGCAGCAATCCGTGCGCACATGCACTTCAACCGGCCCCAGTTGTTCGCTGAAGCGGATGTGATCCTCCGGACTCAGCTTTTGATCACGGAAGAAAATCACTTCGTGCTCCAGCCACAACCGGTCGATTTCGGCAGCCGTCGCGCCGTCAATTGGCCGCGACAGATCGACGCCCAGTATTTCGGCGCCGAGCACCGAATTCGTTTTTCGTACGGTCAACATATGGCCTGCTCCTCGCTACGCGTAAACCGGATTGTTTGCCGCACCGCGTTTCGCCGGACTTGTATACGGCAATACGTGGCGGCGTCGTATCGTCCCAAGCGACGGCTATGCTATGCAGCGCCTTGGGCGGTGTCAACAATGCGAGCCTCCGCTTGCCGTATGCGCACGGGTACGACTATCCTCGATACCCACATCGCACGTGAGATTCCATATGCCCGCAACCGCACCAACTATTGCCGAAACGCTGGCCGCTTTTGTCATCGGCCTGGACTACGCCGCCATCCCAGCCGCCATCCGCGCAAAAGCCAAACTGCACCTGCTGGATTCGATTGGTATCGCCCTGGCCGCGTCCGGCTTCGAGTACGCACGCAAGGCATGCGCCGGGATTCGCGCACTGGGCATGTCCAGCAGCGGTGATTACACCGTAATCGGCATGTTGGAAAAATTTGCCCTGCGCGATGCGGTCTTGATGAACGGCATGCTGCTCCACGGTCTGGAATACGACGACACATCCATACGCGGGCGCCTGCATCCCAGCGCGTTTTGCGTGCCCTGCGCATTGGGCGCGGGCGCGTTTGCGAAGGCAAGCGGCAAGGCCGTGCTGAGCGCCTACGTTGCCGGCATGGAATGCGCGGTGCGCATCGGCATGGCCGCACGTGGCGGATTTTCACCGGCGGGATTTAATGCGGTGGGTATCGTCGGCTCATTCGGCAGCGTGCTGGTCGCCGGCAAACTGCTGGGGCTTGACGCGGCCCGTCTCGCCACGGCGCAAGGCATTGTGTACAGCACCACGGCGGGCAATCGAGAGTTTGCAACCACCGACGCCTGGACCAAACGGCTGGAAGCCGGCTGGCCGGGCGTGGGCGCCATCACCGCCGCCATGCTGGCCCGTGAAGGGTTCATGGGATCACGCACGCCCTACGAGGGAAAATTCGGCCTGTTCACCACCTATTTGAACACCCCGGCCGCGGCCATCGACATCGCCGCCATTCCCGACAAACTCGGCGCGCATTGGGAATTCGACGGCATCATGATCAAGATGCGGCCCTCGTGTTTTTTCAACCACGCGCCAATTAATGCCACGCTGGCACTTGTCAACACACACAATCTGCGCGTGGAGGATATTCGCGCCATCCGCGTGCTGCTGCCGGCAGCCGCCATCGACACCGTGTGCGAGCCGCGCGCGGCCAAACTCGCGCCAGGCGACATAGCCGCCGCGCAATTCAGTGTCTATTTTTCCGTGGCGTGCGCGGTGGTGCGCCGGCAATTTACGCTGCACGAAATGTCGGCAGAGGCGCTGCACGATCCCGCGATTCGCGCCCTCGCCGCCAAGGTGGAATACGCCATCGATTCCCAATCGAATTTTCCGCAACACTACAGCGGCGGCGTCGAAATCATCACCAACGATGGCCGCGTGCTCGGCGCGCGCGAAGACGTCAACGCCGGCTCGCTCGACAACCCGTTGGAGCCCGCCGCGATCGAAGCCAAATTCATGGCCAATGCGCAACGCGTGCTCCCCAGGGCGCGTGCCGAAGAAATTCGTGAACACGTGTTGGACATCGAGTCGTGCGACGAGATAAGCGCGCTCACTGCCCGGCTGGGCGCGCCGTAGCCTCCTGCACGCCTCGCCCGCTACATCCCGCGATAGACCGGCTTGCGTTTCTCCAGAAACGCGGTGGCGCTTTCGCGAAAATCCGCCGTGAGATGCAATCCGCGCGGACCGACCGCGTGCGCCTTCACGTCGAGTTCGTGCAGCATGGAACGCCGCGCCGCCACCACCGCCTGCACCGCCAACGGCGGATTCTTGAGAATTTCCTGCGCCAGCCCCTCGGCGACCTTCACCTGCTCCCCGGTCTCGCACAGACGCGTCAGCAAGCCGTGTTTGGCGGCCTCTTCCGCGGTCCAGGTGCGGCCCGTCAACGCCACGTCAGTGGCGAACATGCCTGCGCCGAGATTTTGCAGCATCATCCAGAAAGCCGTGCTGTCCAGGCCGCGCGGCGTCTCGGTGATCTGAAACTTGGCGTCGCGCGCCGCCACCAGCAAATCGGCATACAGCGCTATGCGCACGCCGAGGCCATACACGTAGCCATGCACGGCGGCAATGATCGGCTTTGAATTGGCCGAGCGAAAAAACGGATCGCGAAAATTACCGCCGCGCCCCGCCGGACTGCTCAATTTTTCGAGTTCTTCCTTGGCGCGCAGCTGACGCTGTCGCACATCCGCGCCGCTGCAAAACGCACGTCCGTTGCCGGAAAGTATGCCGATGCGCGCGTTGCCGTCGTCGTTCAACCGGTAGAGCGCATCGCAAAACGCGCTGCTGACTTCATCGGAAAACGCGTTGAGTTTTTCCGGACGGTTTAACGTGATGTAGGCGATGCCGCCTTCTTCCCTGTATTCGACCAATGCCATTGCCGGTGCTCCCTTATTAGCCCTGTTAACGTAAGTAATTGTATTTATTGAATATTTTTAGCATATAGCAGCGTACTGCTAATCCAGCGATTCCCACTTGGCTTTTTCCGAATCGTACTCCGAAGCCATGCGAAATCCGATGACATACATCAGTCGAAATTGGTTCTCCACCAAGCGGTAGTGAAATTTTCTCCCGCTGCTCGGCGCCAGCGCCACCTCCGGAATTTGCGTAATGTCACGCGGTGCCAGCGCCTCGAGCGACTGCGGGTAACGCCCCTCGCGTGCACGATACGCCTGCAATGCCTGTACCAGCGCCTCACCCCGCGCTTGCGTCAAACTGGAGTAATGATCAAGCGTCATCATGACGCCCGTGGTGGCCGACACCCAAATCAGCAAACGGATGCCGCCCGCCGCCAATCCCGCGCGATTCCAGCGCAGCAAATAATAAAACAGGCGCAGCACCTGCCACAACACCGCCGCGACACACAGCATGGCGATCAACATCGCGTCGTAATACCAGGCGCACGCCAGCAGCACGACGGCCAGCGCGGCATTGATCCATAGCGAGCGTTTATACAGCGCCAGATTCATGATCGTTCTCCCTTGCACAACGCGCACTATAACAACAATCCGCCGTTCACTCGCACGCGCGCTTCGCGCTATGATGTCGCATGCAATCACGAATGCGACTTATTTTTCTGCTGTGCGCGGCATTGCTGCCCGCCTGCACCAGCCATCGCACCGCGCCACCCAAACCGGGCTCGGACGGTTTTTCCACTTCGCATTTTGCCAAGACCGATCTGGATCGCGTCACCGAGACCCATCAGCAGGAACTTTTCGCCAGCCTGCGCGTGCTCGCCGAGCGGCTATACCGGCGCAATCCGCGTGAGTTAAAGAAAAGCGGACAGCGCGGCGTCGAGGCCGCCGTGTCGCGCATTTTTGACCGGCATCACGGCTGGCAATTCGAGGATCTCCAGCTGCAACGCGGTGCGCAAGCCATTCAACTCGCGTTTCGCGCGGACTTCGCCGGTGACCGCGTGCTGGCGTTCGTGGTTGGTCTGGCGAGCATGGTGCAAAGCGCCTTCAACGACAAAACGGAATTTTTTGTGCTCGACGATGTGGATCCGCAAGGCCTCTACAACGCCGCGCGCAACGTGGAAATCGCCGTCTGGAAGCTCTCCAACACGCGAAACGCGGCGGGCGAACTGATGTTGCTGTCCAACGAAGGATCCGGTCCCGTGCCGAATCTCGCCTTTGAACGCGACTTCGGCAAAATCATCGCGGGCCTGGATGTGCTCTCAAAGGTTTTAGCGGGTCGTTATAACCGGACCGTGGTGAAGGTGGTGCAAAGCGTGGCCACGGCGGTGTTCCTGCCGATACGTTGACCGGCATCCCCTGGCACGTCTCTCATGCAATCAATCGGAATAACGCTTTCATGATGCAATTTAGTGCGCTCCTGGTAGTCGTTTTTGTGTTGACTCACATGGAAACGCAAGCGCAGGACTACCCGTCGAAGCCCGTACGCATGGTCGTCAATTTTCCCGCCGGCGGGCCATCGGATGCGATCGCGCGCCCGCTCGCGCAACGCGCCACGGAAATCTGGAATCAAACCGTGGTGGTGGATTTTCGCGGTGGCGCGGCGGGCAATATCGGCGCGGATCATGTCGCGAAATCCGCGCCGGACGGATACACGTTTTTGCTGATCAGTGGATCGTTTCTCACCAACCCGGCGCTCACTTCGAATCTGCCGTTTGATCCGATCAGGGACTTTACCGCCGTCACGCCGGCGGCGAGCAGCGGCATCATCCTTGTCGCGAATCCGGCGCTGCCGGCGAAATCCGTTCCGGAACTCATCGCGCTGGCGCGCAAACATCCGGGCAAACTGAATTTTGCATCGTCCGGCACTGGTGGATCGCTGCACCTGAGCGCGGAATATTTCAGAATGCTTGCCGGCATCAATATGCTGCACGTGCCGTATAAAGGCGCGGGACCGGCATTGATCGAAGTGGTCGGCGGCCAGGTGGACATGATGTTCATCGCCCTGCCGCCGACGCTGCCGCATATCAAGAACGGACGCCTGCGCGCCATCGGCATGGGCGGCGCGAAACGCTCACCCGCCCTGCCCGATCTGCCCACCATTGCCGAACAGGGCGTCGCTGGTTATGAAGTGAATTCGCATTTCGGCGTGCTGGCGCCCGGCGGCATGCCGCGCGATATTCTGCAAAGACTCAATGGCGTTCTGGTGCAGGCGCTGCAAAGCCCATACGTCAGGGAACGCTTTGCCGCCATCGGCACCGACGCCATCAGCAGCACACCCGAGCAATACGCGGCCTTCATCAAAACCGAGATGGCCAAATGGGCGCAAGTCGTCAAGAAATCCGGCATCCGTAACGATTAACCCTGCACACAGGACGCGTCGCCATGAATCAAGTCAAAACCACCAGCGGAAAATTTTCTCCAGCGCAATTCAGCGAAGTGATCCTCAAGACGTCGCGCTTCGCCGCGCTGAAGGATTGGTACGAAACCGTCACCGACGTGAAGGCATTTTTTGTGCGCAACGACGCCACCCAGGCCACGTGGGCCGGCGCGTATAACATCGCGTTCATCCGCATTTTTTCGTCGCATCCCTATACGCAAGTGCTGGGCATTTTTGAATTACCCGCCATCGCGGGCCGCGCCGACAATCAGAAAGGCGAGCCCGGCATGCATCACATGCAATTGCGTCACGAGGGACTCGATCATCTGTTCAGCCGTTATGAAGCCCTGCGCGCGAACGGCATCACGCCGATGCGTTCGTTTAATCACGGGCCGGGCACGAGTTTTTATTATCACGACCCGGACGGCAACACGGTTGAACTGTCCTCGGCGAATTACGTCAACGAGGCGGATTACCTCGCTTACTTTCGTTCCGAATCCTATGCAAAGAATATTTCGGGTATCGAAATCGATCCCGCCGAATACGTGGCGCGTTACCGGGCGGGGACGCCGCAGGAAGAACTGGTGCGATTTTAGTCCATGCGACATTTAGTGACCGCACTGGCGTTGGTGCCGTGGAGCAGCACGCTCCTCGCGCAATACCCCGACAAACCCGTCCGGTTGATCGTGCCGTGGCCGCCGGGCGGCGGCGTGGATATTGCCGCGCGCACGGTGCAACCGGGTCTTACCGAAGGCCTGCGACAAACCCTGGTGATCGACAATCGGCCCGGCGCGGGCGGCAGCATCGGCTCCGCGCAGGCCGCGAAAATGCCGCCGGATGGCTACACCCTGCTGGTCGCATCGAGCAGCACGCACGCCGTGGCGCCCGTGCTCTACAAAAACATCCCCTATGATCCGATCCGCGATTTTGCGCCGGTGTCGTTCATCGAAACCAAGCCCTATGTGCTGGTGGTGCATCCGAGCCTTCCCGCCAAAAACATCGGCGAACTGATCGGACTCGCGCGAACGTCGAAAACGCCGCTCACCATGGCGTCCGCGGGCACGGGCAGTTCCAATCATCTGGTGGGCGAACTGTTCCAGATGCTCACCGGTGTGAAATTCATACATGTGCCCTACCGCGGCACCGCACCGGCGGGCCTGGCGGTGATATCCGGCGAAGCGGATTTGCAGATCGATCAGGTGGCGCCCGCGCTGCCCAACATTGTTTCGGGACGATTGCGCGCGCTGGCGATCACCACCGAGAAACGTTCGCCGCAATTGCCCAACCTGCCCACGCTGCACGAATCCGGCGTTCGCGGCGGCGAAGCCACGGGGTATACCGCGCTGGTCGCACCCGCTGGCACGCCGGCAATCGTACTGGAACGGCTCAATGCTGCTCTGGTGAGCGTACTGAGATCACGTGGCATCGTCGAACGTTTCGCCAGCCAGGGTTCCGAATCGGCGCCCTCCACGCCCGATCAGGTGACGCAAAAATTCAAGGAGGATTTGGCGAAGTGGGCCCGCGTCGTCGCGAAAGCAGGCGTCAGAGTGGAGTAACCGCGCGGATAGCTCAGGCGCTAATACGCACCGTGCGCCAGAAAAGCGGGATCAAATATCCGATCCGCCAACACCTGACAGCGCTTCATCAAGCGGTGTTCGTGCGGCTCATAGTCGGGCAGTGCGTTGTGCAGCGTGCCGATGTGATCCCATATCAGCACGTCACCCACGCTCCATGAGTGACGGTACCGATACGCCGGCTGCAACTGATGCTCGAACAAAAGAGTCAACAGGCGCTCGCTCTCGGCTTCGCTCACTTCGTTGATGCGAATGACGTAACCGGGGTTGCAATACAACACCTTGCGCCCGGTGATCGGGTGCGTGAGAAATACCGGATGCACCGACGGCGGGCGCTTGGCACGCTGTTCGGGCGTGAGCGGCTTGCGGATGCTGCCGGGGCGGTTGACCATGCCTTCCCAGAATTTATTGAAATCATGTGTCGCCGTGTAGTTCGCCAATTGCGATTTCATTGCTGGCGCAAGCCCCTCGTACGCGGCGTGCATGTTTGCGAACAGCGTGTCGCCGAGCGGCCGGCCATTGCGATGCGGCACCTTGATCGCATGCAGCACGTTCACAAAACCGATGGTGTCGTTGTACGACATATCGGTGTGCCAGTCCTGCCCCGCGTCGGGCAGCCCGATCATCTTGCCGTTTTCCACCACGTTCGACAGCACGCTGACTTCCGGGAAACCCGGTTCGTGTATGCCGCTGACGCCGCGTTGCAAACCGCCGAAGCGCGCGGAAAAATCGCGCAGGTTTTGCGGGCTGATCGATTGATTTTTAAAACACAGCACGCCGTAACGGCCCAGCGCAGCCAGCACCGCCGAAAAATCCGCGTCGCGCAATGGTTGCGAGAGATCGGCGCCTTGCACGGTGGCGCCCAGCAGCGCGCCGGTCGGCTCGAAAGTCAGCATGAAAACCTGTGTGATCAGAACAGTAAGAAGTGCCAATTTATCATGCGGCACGTCCATGCGTCACGCTGGCATCGAATGCCGGAATGTGGTCTGATCACACTTATCTACACGCAGGATTTTCCATGCCGACTTCCCGATTTTTGCTTTGTTCCGCCGTGAGCGCGGTTGCAGTATCGTCAATGTGCCACGCCGCGCAGCCCGATCCCGCGCGCGAGGCACGCGAGTATCCGTCACGCCCGATCCGCTTCATCGTGCCCTTCGTGCCGGGCGCTGGCACGGACATCACCACGCGCACCGTCGCAAAAAAACTCGCCGAAACGTGGGGCCAGCAAGTAGTGGCCGACAACCGCTCCGGCGCGGCGGGCGCCATCGGCGCCGACATTACCGCCAAGGCCAATCCCGACGGACACACGCTGTGCCTGATTTCGTCGGGCCACACCGTGCTGGCCGCCGTAAATGAACGCCTGCCGTACGACATTGAAAAAGACCTCACGGGCGTATCGCAGCTCACCACGCTGTTTTACATTTTGACGGTGCATCCATCGGTGCCGGTGAAATCCGTCAAAGAATTGATCGCCCATGCCAGGGCGAATCCCGGCAAATTAAAACAAGGCTCGTCGGGTACTGGCGCGCTGCAGCATTTCTCCGGCGAAATGCTGGCTTACATGACCGGCGCGAAATTCACCCACATCCCCTACAAAGGCGGCGGCGCGGCGGTGACAGCGCTGTTGTCGGGCGAAGTCGAGATGGCGTTCACCACCCTGCTGTCGACGCGCGCGTTTATCAACAGCGGGCGGCTGCGCTATCTCGCCATTACGGCGGGCAAACGCTCCCCGGCGATTCCCGATTTGCCCACCATCGCCGAAGCGGGCGTGCCGGGCTTCGAGGCCAATCAATGGTATGGCGTGGTCACCTCCGCGAAAGTGCCACCCGCCATCGTCAGCAAGTTGTCGAATGCCATGCGCGATGCCGTGCATGCACCCGATGTGTCCGAGCGCCTGGCCGCCGATGGCTCCACGGCGCTGTCGAGCACATCGAGCGAATTTAACGCGCACATCAAATCCGAAATACTGAAATGGCGCCGATTGGTCAAAGAAGCCAGCTTGCAGTTAAAGTAATTTATCTATTAAAAAACATGATGTTACGAAAAACTCTTCATTTGATTGGTTTACTGTCGGCAATCGTCCTGCTGCCGGTCGGCTGGGCATCCCAACCCGTACAAGCCCAGCCGTTTCCGACCAAGCCGCTGCGCATGCTCACGGCCGAACCGGGTGGCGGCAGCGACGTGGCCGCGCGCATCATCGCGCCGGGCTTGTCGGCGGGCCTTGGTCAGCCGGTGGTGGTCGACAATCGCGGCGGCGGCATGATCATCGCGGAGATCACGGCGCGGGCGCCGGCCGATGGCTACACCCTGCTTACCTACAGCAGTTCGCTGTGGCTGATACCCTTGATGCGCACGCACACGCCCTACGATCCGCTGCGCGATTACGCGCCAGTGACGCTGGTCGGCAGCTCGCCGATGGTGCTGGTAACGCATCCGTCGGTGGCGGCAACGACCGTCAAAGAATTGATTGCGCTCGCCAAGGCCAAACCGGGCGAACTCAATTTTGCCTCCGGGCCGTCGGGCGCGATTCCACATCTGTCGGCCGAGTTGTTCAAATTCATGGCCGGCATCGACATCGTGCATGTGCCGTTCAAGGGCGTGGGCGCCGCCGTCGTAGATCTGATCGGCGGACGCACGCAACTGATGATGCCCAATGCCAGCGCCGCGCTGCCGCACATCAAGTCTGGCCGCCTGCGCGGCCTCGCGGTGACCAGCGCGCAGCCCTCCACCCTGGCGCCCGGACTGCCGACCATGGCCGCGTCCGGCCTGCCCGGCTACGAAAGTGTCGCCATGTACGCGGTGTTCACGCCGGCCAAAACACCGGCCGCCGTCATCCAGCGCCTGAACCGGGAAATCGTGGCGCATTTGAACCGCGTCGAGGTCAAGGACAAGTTCCTCGGCGTCAGCACCGACATTATCGCCAGCACGCCGCAGACGCTCACGGACACCATGCGCTCGGAGATGGCGCGCATGGGCAACGTGATCAAGGCTGCGCGCATCCGCCTGGAGTAACCGCACCGCATTTAACATCGGGAGCCCCACCCTTGGCCGCCAAAAAAACCGCGCAACGACGCAAGTCATCCCAACGCATCGATGTTCACAGCCACGTGCTGCCGAAGGAAATGCTCGATGCGCTGAGCCAGCGGCCGGAACGCTTCAAAATGCGCTACATTGCCGACGGCAAGCATCGCCGCGTGGCGAAGGACGGTGGCGGCGGTCAGCCCGTGTTCGACGAATTTTTTGACCCGGCGGCCAAGATCGCGAGCATGGATCGCAAGGGGCTGGATGTGTCGATCATTTCACCGGCTCCGATCGTCTATTTCTACTGGCTCGACGCCGACGCCGGCCTCGAAGCCGCGCAGCTCATCAACGACGGCATCGCCAACATGGCGCGCGCGTTTCCGGATCGATTAATGGGCATGGGCACGCTGCCGATGCAAATCCCGGATGCCGCCGTGGCCGAACTTGAACGCATCGTCAAGCAACACGGTTTTCGCGGCGTGGAAATCGGCACGTCGGTCGGCGAAGCGCAACTCGCGGACAAACGCTTTCGTCCGGTGCTGCGGCGCGCGCAGGAGCTGAATGTGTTCATTTTTGCGCACCCGTATTCGAACTCGGCGGTGTGCAATCTGGATGATTATTACCTCTCCAACCTGATCGGTAATCCGCTGCAATCGACCATCATGGCATCGCACCTGCTATTTAGCGGCGTGTTAGATGAGCTGAAAAAACTGAGAATCTGCCTCGCGCATGGTGGCGGTTATCTGCCATACCAGATCGGCCGTCTCAACCACGGCCACGCCGTGCGCAAGGAGACGCGCGCGCTGACCCAAACCAAACCCAACACGCTGCTGCGCCGGTTTTATTACGACGCGCTCACGCACGACCCGCGCGCGCTGCGTTACCTGATTGATCTCGTCGGCGCGGATCGTGTGGTGATCGGCACCGACGCACCGTTCGACATGGGCGAGGAACGTCCGATCGAGATGATCAACAAGGTTGCGCGTCTCGGCGCACAAGACCGCGAACAAATTTTCAGCAAAACAGCGCTGCGCCTGATCGGCAAGCGCGTGTAGCACGCAGCCGCGAGGACCTGCTGTAACAGTATGTTTTTAAACACTTTTTATAGAGGTGTCAAATAAACATCAACTCACCGGTGCGTCTCGCGGTGCTGCTTTTGCTGGTGGGCGCGACACCGCACGCGCCAGCACAAGCGCAACCCACCGCGTATCCCAACAAGCCGATACGCATGATCGTGCCGCTCGCCGCTGGCGGTCCCAGCGACACCACGGCGCGCATCGTTGCGCCGAAACTCAGCGAGGCCATCGGACAAAACGTGATTGTCGATAACCGCCCCGGCGCGAGCGGCATCATCGGCACCGAGATCGGGCTTAAATCGCCGCCCGATGGCTACACGATTTTGCTGGTGTCGAACACTATCGCGCTCAACCCCGCGATATTCCGCAAGCTGCCATACGACAACGAACGCGACATGTCGCCGGTGTCCTTGCTCGCGGCCACGCCGTATACGCTGAACGTGCATCCGTCGCTGCCCGCAAAATCCATCAAGGAATTGATCGCGCTCGCCAAGGCGCGGCCCGGTGAATTGAATCACGCCTCGGCCGGCGCGGGTACCGGCCCGCACATGGCGATGGAATGGTTTGCGCAGCGCAGCGGCATCAAAATCCAGCAGATCGTTTACAAGGGCGGCGGCCCGGCGATGATCGACTTTCTCGCGGGTCAAACGCAACTCAACCTCACCAACATGATTACCGCCATGCAGCACGTGCGCACCGGGCGCATACGCGCGCTCGCGGTATCGAGCCTCAAGCGTTCGCCGGTGGCGCCCGATATTCCCACCATACACGAATCGGGCGTTGCGGATTTCGACGAAGGCGGACAACACGGCATCGTCGCGCCCGCCGCGTTGCCGAAAGAAGTGCTCGGCAAACTACACGCTGCCATCGTCATCGCCATGCGCTCGCCGGAAATCGTCAAGCGGCTCGGCGAAGATGGCTCCAGCGTCGTGGCCAACACGCCGGAAGAATTCCGCGCGCTGATCCGGCGCGAGACGGCAAAATGGACGCAGATCGTGAAGACCACCGGCCTGCCGCTTCAGTAGCGGCACGCCATAGGCTACGCACTATTTGCGCAGGTGCTGCCGGTGACAGCCTTCGCACGATTCGTACAATAGATCACCCGCATCCAGAACGGCATCGGCATTTTTTGATTTTGCCCCCGCCCCCACGCGGACAGCGGCATCGGCCATCGCTTGTGACGCCTTGCGCCAACTCTCGGCATTCGACGCGGGCGCGCGCGCCGACAATGCTTTGGCCGCCTCGGTCAATTTTGCGGCGCTCTGCGCGATCTGAGACCATTCGCGGTCATTCGCGGGCGCTTTTTTTCCCACCGCAAAAACAATGTCCGATTGCGGGATCACGACCGATTTCATCAAGTTGCGTACGGTTGTGGCATCGCCCTGCGCCTGCGTCAGGCCCGCCAGCAGGAGCGTTGAAAACAGAATGTACTTGCAGCTTATTTTCATGGCTCTCGGACGCCCCCAAATTCAAACAATTTATCGCACGGGCAACGCGGCCTTTTTGATTCAGATCAATAAAAAAGCCCCAAGCGGGGCCTTTTTATCGCGCATCGGAATGTGCGTTATTTCTCCACCACGCCTTCCTGCTCGCGCAGATTGGCACTGAGCGATACGCCCGATTCGATGTTGGTGATTTTCTTCAGCGCGCCGCCCTTGCCGCCATCGCGCAGCGGCGCCATGTCCACATCCACCTTGTCGCCGGGCTTGACCGACGTGCGCTTCCACACGCCACCGCGCGTGAGGTTGCCGGGGCTGGTCATTTCGAGCACCCAGGTGACGGGTTTCTCGCCTTTTTGCGCGCCCTCGACATAAATGGCGACATGCGGATTGGTCCAGTGCACTTCCTTCACCACGCCCGATATCGACACCACTTTATCGTGAGCGAACATGGTGGTGGAGTGATGCGCCGCGACGGGCCAAGCCGCCGCGCTCAATGCCAGCAGTGAAGTGCCAATCAGCGTTTGTTTCCATGATTTCATGATGTCTCCTTCCTGAATGTTTATGCTTCGCAACCGTCTACTTCGGCGGCGTACGATTGCCATAAGGATCGTGTGAAATTTTTTCCCATACCGGATAGCCGTCCTTGTCCACCGCCGGCCTGAAGTAGCCTTCCAGACAGGTGCCTTCGACTATATCCAGCCGGCGCAGGCGCTGCCGATAATAAATGCGCGTGGTCACCCAGGGTTTGGTCAGCACCTTCGGCGCGGTAATCGTCAATTCGTCGGCCCACACTTCCGGCTTTTGCAGGAACATCTTTTCCTTGATGTGCATGTCGCCGCCGTTGGGAATGCCCTGCGCCTCGCTGATGGCGATATAGTTTTGCGGATGCATGGCGATGGTATCCACGTGCAGCGTATCGCCCTCCCATTTGCCGATGGATTCGCCGTGAAAGGTGGGATCGGGATCTTCGGAATGGCCGCGCCCGTCCGTGTAGATGCGACGCAGGCGCGCGCTGTCCGATTCGCCCAACATCGTCACGCGCCCCGGTGAAAAAATAATTTCCATCGCGTTATGCGTTACCAGCATCCACGCGGGCATCGCCTCCGGCAGGCAGTTCTGAAACAAGGGTGGCGGCCGCCCCGCGCGTTCTTCGGCGTACTGCCACTCAATCACCTTGGCGGCTTTTTCATTCCACGGCGGCGGATTGGTTTTCATCTGCCGGTCCTGATCGGAACGCACATGGGTCCACACACCGGTCCAGTCTGGCAACTTCGCGAGATCAGCCCACTCTTTCGCCGTGGGCGGAGGATTGATGACCGGTTTGCCTGCCGCAGGTTTTGCAACTTGCGCAAGCGCAACACCTGGCATCAACGATAGACCCAGCAACGCCAGAACTTCACGACGGATATTGCGCATGTTCTTGTTATCCCCTGTGTCTGGTTGGCAATACGACGCGCAAAAGTTTACCAAGCCGCAAATCTGATGAACGATGCGGATCAGCCCATGTCACACATCAAAAAAATCCATTAAAAAAGCAATCCCTTAAATCCATTAACCCCGCAAAGTCTTCACACAAAAAAAGCCTTTCGCGAGGCTTTTTTTACTTCCGTCTCGCGGCGGCACTTGGAAATGGAAAAATTACTTGGCGGGCGCTTCCTGTTCCAGATTGGCACGCTCCTGCGCACGGATATCCGCCGTCAGGAATTTACCGGTATCGGTCAGTGTTATCTTTTTCAAGGCACCGCCCTTCTTACCGTCGCGTAGCGGCGACATATCAACAACGACTTTGTCTCCCGGCTTGACCGACGTGCGTGTCCAGCCGCCCGAACGTACCAGGTTACCCGGACTGGTCATTTCAAGCACCCACAGTGCAGGCGCTTGACCGTCTTGGGCCACCTCGACGTAAATGCCGACGTGCGGGTTGGTCCAATGCACTTCCTTGACGGTACCCGTGACCGTGACCACCTTGGCGTGATCGAACATGGTGGTCGCATGGTGCGCGGCAACCGGATAAGCACCCGAGGTCAATCCTGCCATGGCTGACAGCAGTACCGCTTTTTTGATTGATGATTTCATCATTTCTCCTGTGTGATGTGGCTGTTCAAATAAATGGGATTGGTGCCATCAGGGAGGCGGGATGCGATTGCCGCCGACATCGTGCGGTTGCGGCGCCCAGATATGCCAGCCGTCCTTGTCTATTCTTGGCGCGAACCAGCCTTCCTGACATACACCCTCGACCAGATCAAATTTACGCGCGCGCTGGCGGAACCAGGTGCGCGTGGTCTCGTATTCCTTGGTCAACACATTCGGGGCGATGATCTTGATGGTGAAATGCAGTTCATCGGGCTTCGCGAGCCGTATGCGCTCGATGACGCGCATGTTGCCCTGATTGGGGATGCCGAATGCCTCGTGCGTGGCGATATACACCTGCGGGTGTATGCCGACTGTATCAACCACCAGCGTGTCACCTTCCCAATGACCGATCGAGTGACCGTGAAAAGTCGGATCCACATCGGGCGGATGTTTGCGGCCATCGGTATAAATACGGCGCAAACGGCCCGCATCCGATTCGCCCAGCATGGTTACACGGCCCGGCGTGAACAGAATTTCCATCGCGTTATGGCTGACCAGCATCCACGACGGGTGCGCCTCGGGCAAACAATTCGTGAACAGCGGCGTCGGGCGCCCCTCTTTGAGCTCCTTCGCCTGAAACGCGATCACCGCGGCCGCCTTGGCGTTCCAGGGAGGTGGTTCCGACCTGTGCTTTCTGTCCTGATCCGAAATGTTCGGATTCCACACGCCGCTCCAGTCGGGCAACTTGCCGATATCCGCCCAGTCCTTGGCGGTTGGCGCCGGATTGATGATCGGCTTTTCGGCGGGCTTGTTTTGCGCGAACGAGGCGGGGGCGGCAAAACCCAATACCACCGACGCCGCGAATACCGCCGACGCCACAGTCAACTTGCGTTTCATATTATTCGTACCCCTTTACAGTCAATGGCCGTCAATTATTATTGTCATGACAAAACAGTAAAACACTACTACCTGCGTAATTCGTTGTCCATTGTCCATCGCTCATCATCTACCGGCAAGCTATCAGGTGGTGAACCCGATCAACCGACCGAAAACGATAATAAAAATCCATAGCGCGAGCGATACCCCGCCCGCCATCTTGGCGCCCTTCGGCACCGCGCCGCCCGGCTGCCCCCAGGACTCAATGCCCTGCTGCGAAAACTTATGGAAATACAACATATTACAACCCGCCAGCAGCAGGAAGCCCATCTTCAGCAGAAAGTATATGTTGTGTCCGTAAATCATCGCCTTGGCGCAGAACATCAGCGCGCCGGTAACCGCTGCAACCAGAAACGCCACCCAGGTAACCGGTAAGACTTCCGCGGTAATTGCGCCAACCGCGCGATCACGCGACGTCCACCCGAGCAGTCGCATATCCACCATCGCAATCGCCCCCACCACCAGCACGATCGCCAGCACGTGCACGGATTCAAACCATGGAAACAGCGATTCACCTTCGCGGATTGCGGTCGCGAAACCAAATGCCTCCAGCCCCTTGAGCAAACTATCGAAATCCATGTGGCTTTGCCCCGTCAGAAATACGCGATCCAGCGGCCGGCGAAGATGATGCCCACCCACAGGCACACCGATACCAGCGCAACCAGTTTGCCCAAACCCGCGCGGCCATCCCAATGTGCCGCATTCTTTTTCAGCGGCACGGTGCAATAAAGCGTGACCAGAATCGCTCCGATGACCAACAGCATTTTTAATTGAAAGATATTGTTCTTCAGGGAGCGCGCCGGCTCGCCGGTAATGAGTATCGCGCCGGTCAGCAGCAATACCGGCAGTGCCCACCAGATCACCCGGCTAAAGCGGCTGGAAACCTGCGCCAGCGTTTGATCGCGCGCCCCCATGCCGACAAGGCGCAGATTAATCATCAGCATCGAAGCCATCAGCGCGGCAATGGCCAGGATATGCACGATCTGCACGGTCGGCACCACCCACGCCGCGTTCTGTATGAACTGGCTCAGCGCCGTGCTGTCGATCCACACACAGACGCTGTTGAGCATTTGTTTGAATGTCGGATTCATGACAGTGACTCTTTCGACAAACCTTCTATCTATCTACTTTGCGGATTTGGCCGGTGCCGCGTCTGGCAAGGCTTTGACCGACGGCGCGGACGGTGTGTCGTCGCCAACACGGTACGCGGCATGGCACGCCGAACACGCATTGTAAATCTCGGCACCGGAATCAAACAGCGTGGCGACATCCTTTTTCTCGGCGGCCTTCAGCGCGACACCGGCCGCGTCGCTCATGCGCTTTGCCATCGCCATCCATTTCCCGTCATCACGCGCGCGGCCCTTCATCATCAACAGATTGCCCGCCTCCTGCACGGTGGCTGCGCCGTTGCGCACCTTGGCCCAGTCCTCATCGGTTTTCGGCGCTTTTTGATTTTCACCCTTATCCGTGATGATGATCGCAACGGAATCCCACACCTCATCCACGGCGGGATCGATCACGTATTCCATCAGCTGCTTCAGTGTGAGCGTGGTGTTGTACGGTGGCGCCGGCGCGGCAGGCGGTGGCGGCTGACTGCACCCTGCCGCAAGCAACGCGCAGAGCGCCCCCAGTTTCATCAACGCGACAACCTTAACCATGGTGCCTTCCTTTTGAATAATGCCAACCGGGGCACGCCAGGTGCCGTCGCTGAATAGTCCAGACAAACCCCACTATACCGCGCGCGTCGGCCGCTGAACAGGCGACCACACCATGAACACCAAGACGCTAAGCGGAATACGGCCGGTCGTGCGTCAATGATGGAATCATGCCACGCGTTTTGGCCACTCGCGCGATGTCGATTTCCGCAAAGACAATGCCCGGTGCATCCCCGCCGTCGGCCACCACTTCACCCCAGGGGTTCACCACCAGCGAATGACCGAACGTTTGCCGGTTGCCCGCATGTTCGCCGCACATCGCCGGTGCGACGATATAACAGCCGTTTTCAATCGCGCGCGCCTGCAACAGCACGCGCCAATGCGCCTTGCCGGTCTGGCGCTGAAACGACGACGGCACCGTAATAATTTGCGCGCCTGCCTGTGCCAGCGCGCGAAACAAACCGGGAAACCGCAGGTCGTAACAAATCGTCAAGCCGAGCTTGCCCCACGGCGTTTGTGCCATGACGCATTTATCGCCAGGACGATAAGCGGACGACTCCCGGATCACCTTGCCGTCCGGCAGGGTCACATCGAACATATGAATTTTGTCGTAAGTCGCGACAATCTCGCCGCTGTCGCTGATCAGAAACGAGCGGTTGGCAATGCGATCTTCTTCGGTACGCAACGTAAGCGAGCCAAGCAGCAGCCAGACCCCCAGTTCTTTAGCTAGCGCGCGCAATTGCGCCAGTGGCTCGCCACCATCGGCTGGCAAGGCGTGCTCGCGCATCACACGGCCGCTGCCATCCATCATCAGCGTGTATTCGGGTGTCAGAACGAATTTTGCGCCGCCAGCAGCGGCTTCGCGCATCATGGCGCTGACGGTTAAAAGATTCGCGGCGAGGTCGTTGCCGGTGTTGGCCTGGATGCAGGCGATTTTTATTTTGTCCATGGCTACTATTTTGCATGAGTTCAGGGATTGCAGTAAGCCTTGCAACATGGAATCATTCGGGTTCCACGAAATCAAATATTTCATTTATTTCGCTGGCCCATCGGGCAATCCCCTCCCCCTTGAAGGGAGAGGGTTAGAGTGGGGGTGAACAGTCTCGTAATCCGCGACGTTTTTACCCCCTTCTCCGCCTTCCTCCGTCGAGGGGGAAGGCGCTTCTTCGGTGCGCCAGCTCACACAAGGAGAACGCAGTGTTAAAAATAGGCGTATTGCTGGGCGACGATATCGGACTCGAAGTAGTACCCGAGGCGGTAAAATGCATGAAAGCCGCCGCCGCCAAGGCCGGCATGCAGGCCGAGTGGATTGATCTGCCCATCGGCAAACTCGGCCACGAAAAACACGGCGACGCGACGCCGAAAATCACGCTCGATACCCTTAAGGACTGCGACGGCTGGATTTGCGGCCCGATCGGCCATAACGCCTATCCGCGCAACGATCCGACGTGGGTAATGCCGCCGCTGCGCAAGAAGTTCGAGCTATTCGCCAACGTGAAGCCGGTGAAGTCGTATCCCAATCTGCCGTCGATCCACAAAGACGTGGATATCGTGTTCCTGCGCGAAACCACCGAGGGCATGATGTCCTCAACGCTGGTGGTGGCCGGCGCGGGCGAGTTCCGCCCCAACGACGATATTTCCATCGGCATGCGCGTGGTCACCCGCAAGGGCGCCAGCCGCGTCGCGCGCGAGGCCTTCGAGATCGCCCGCACACGCAAGAAAAAAATCGTCACCTGCGTACACAAAGAGCCGGTGTATCGTCTGGTCTGCGGCATGTTCGCCGAAGAACACCGCAAGCTCGCCAAGGAATACCCCGATGTCACACTGAACGAAGTGCTGGTTGACGGCATGGCGATGAAACTCGTGATGCGCCCGCAGCAGTTCGACGTGATCGTCACCACCAATCAATTCGGCGACATCCTCACCGACGAAGGCGCGGGTCTGGTCGGCGGTCTTGGCCTCGCCCCCGGCCTTGTGTGCGGCGAAAAGCAGGCAATGGCGCAAGCCACGCACGGCTCCGCGCCCGACATCGCCGGCAAGAATATCGCCAACCCCTACGCCATGATCATGTCCGGCAAAATGCTGCTCGACTGGCTGGGCCGCAAGCGCAATGATCCCAAGGCCACTGCAGCCGGCAAAATTCTGGACGAAGCGATGGAGCGTGTCATCGCCGAAGGCAAACACCTCACCGGCGACCTCGGCGGCAAGGCAAGCACCACTGAAATGGGTGATGCCGTTGCCGCGGCAATCAAATAAATTTCAAAAAAAATATTACGTCAATTCAACCTGACAGTCGCGCACGGTTGACCGACGCCACCACGGCATCAAACGCCGCAATGGTGGCGATCATTTCGTCGCCGGATATCGGATAGGTGACGCGCCCCGCCACCGCGTCCGCGAAGGCTTCAAACTCCGCCGCCAGCGAATCCACCGGCTCATAGGTGAATCGCTCCGGCGGTTTTCCATTCAGCCGCACCACCAGTTCGTTTTCGCCCAGCGCCTCGGCGGAGCCGGCATCACCGAACACATGAATGCGCCAGTAAAACGGCGTTGAGCGTATCGCCGCCAGCGTGCCGCTCATACGATGGCCAGCCCGCTCGAACTCAAACATCACGGTAATCGTATCCAGCGGACTG
>DHVE01000123.1:9331-9593 GCA_002412495.1 Betaproteobacteria bacterium UBA5216 | reverse complement strand
GTCATGGCGTTGCCGCCGTATTTCACCACAATGGTTTTGCCGTGGAATTTCTGGATATACGGCAACGCTTCGGCAAGAATTTGCGCCTTTAGAGTGGCATTCGGGGGGCTGGTGGTCATGGAGAAATTTGCGAATGTGAGCGGTATAACAGCATTGGAAAGGAAGGTGAGGACTCGCTCATTTTACACGAGCAAAAAAACGGCGGGGCGCATTCCTGGCCGCCCCGCCGTTTTATTGCCCCGTCTGGATCGTTACTGGATGG
>DHVE01000123.1:0-9080 GCA_002412495.1 Betaproteobacteria bacterium UBA5216 | reverse complement strand
AGCCCCCCCCGCCGTTTTATTGCCCCGCCTGGATCGTTACTGGATGGTGATGCGTTTCGCCGCCGGTGCCGTCTTTTTCGGCAGCGTCACTTCCAGCACGCCATCGGCGTATTTCGCGTTAACCGCGTCTTCGTCGATGATGCCGCCCAGCGCAAACGCGCGGTAGAACTTGCCGGCGTAACGCTCGGTGCGCAGCACGCGCTCGCCATCCTTGACTTCAGTCTGTGAACGGGTTTCGGCACTGATCGAAACCTGATCCCCGTCAATTGAAATCTGGATGTCGTCTTTTTTCACGCCCGGCAGATCGGCATGCAGCGTATACGCCTTGTCGTTCTCGGTGATATCTACGCGAAACTTCGCGACGCTATCCGACGTATCCAGATGCACCGGCTTCACCACGAAGCCGCGCAGCAAACGGTCAAAGGTGTCTTCCAAGGGGGAAAAACGAGTAATATTTACCATGTTGTCATCTCCTATTATGATGGCGCCAGTCGCTTTCGATATCGCGCCGTTCATTCGAATATGGGAGCCGGCAGACCGAATTCAATAGTACGGGTGGCCAACACCGCTGACTGACGCCCCGCCTCTGCTTAACCATTTGTTTTTACAAGAAAAATAGAAAATGCCCGTCAGTGCCGCCGCAGCGGAGATTGAACAGCATCGTGCCTACCTGATGCGCTATGCGTCGCTGCAACTGCGCGACGCGGGGGCCGCGGAAGACGCGGTACAAGACACTCTGATGGCGGCGCTCGAAGGCTGGGATCGTTTCAGTGCCCAGTCCTCCGTCAAGACCTGGCTCACGGGCATCCTCAAGCACAAGATCATTGATCACATACGACGGCAGTCCCGCGAACAGCCGCTGATTTCCGGCGATGGGGAAAATGGCGGCGACGAGGCGGATGCGATCGATGCCCTGTTCCTTGAAGACGGCCACTGGCGGCACCCCCCGTCCGATTGGGGCAATCCAGACAAAGTGCTCGAAAACAAGGCTTTTATGGCGGTATTCGAACAATGCGTAAAGAACCTGCCCGCCAAGACCGGACGCGCCTTCATGATGCGCGAGGTCATGGAACTGTCCACCGACGACATCTGTAAGGAACTCGGCGTTTCAACGACGAATTGCTGGGTCATACTGCATCGCGCACGCCTGAGCCTGCGCGAATGCCTTGAAATGAAGTGGTTCGGGAAATCGTGATGCCTATTCCCCGGATAAAACTTCCCAAACCCATAAGACACACCATTGTGAAACGACTCAACTGCAAGGAAGTTTCCGAGTTGGTCTCACGCCAGCACGAACACCCGCTAAGCACCGGCGAAAAGTTCTGGCTCGCCCTGCATCTCTATATTTGCACCGGCTGCCGTAACTTCAAGAACAACACGCGCATCATGCGCGAGGCGCTGAAGCGTTATCTCGATCAGGGGAAGGATCGCTGAGGGGTTGTTGGGTTGTTTGCCATTGGCGGAATGGTTAGCAGTGCTGCCAGCCGAGCGCGCAATGCACGGCGCGACCGTACGGCGCACGGGTGGTTAACGGTGGGGTCAGCCTCATTTGCCAGATCAGGTAATCCCGACTGGTAAGTATCAACGGCTCACTGCCACGGCATCAACGAAGCATGAATCACCCCCGGCACGCCCTGATTCCCCACTGACTTGATTGCCAGATCAACGTCCTTCAAGCCGAACCGATGGGTGGTGATTTTCTCCAGCGGGAACCGCCTTGAAGCAATCTGTTGCAACGCCAGTTCGCACGACTGGTAACTGTGTCCGCGCGCACTGTGCATGGTGATGAATTTCACGGTGAATTTTTCCAGCGGGAAATTCGGGAATGTCGATAACTCGCCCTGCGCCACCATGATGCCGCCCTTGCGCTTTAGCGCATCGATCGACAGCAGTATCGGCTTGGTGCCCGCGCCGGCGGTGCAATCGAGCGCGACATCCACGCCGCGATCATGGGTGATTTCCATGATGCGCGCGAGCACGTTTTCCTCGTCGACATTGATAACGTGATCGGCGCCCAGCGCCTTGGCGACTTCGAGCCGCGCGGCATCTTTCGAGGTGCCGGTGACGATCACCAGCGCGGCCCCGGCCTGTTTGCAGATCACCGTTTGCGACAGGCCTTGCTGCCCCGGCCCCTGAATCAGCACACTGGAGTTGTAACCCACGCGTCCATCGAACAGCGACCACTCGACGCCGTTGGCCATCGGCGTAACCAGCCCCGCCAGTTCCGGCGTGACGCCCTTCGGCACGTGATGCACCACCGCGTTCCACGGCAGGTAAACATATTGCGCGAAGCCGCCCCACAGATACGGCGCCTTCTCTGCCGGGGTGTAGCCGTAACGGATGGCATCCGGATTGGTGCGCCAGTTGGTGTTCTCGCAATGACGGTACTGCCCGGCATGGCACCACTCGCACTGGCCGCACGACACATAGTGCTCGACAAATACCAGATCGCCTTCCTTGAAACCCTTGCGCCGCGTGAACTCGCGCCCCGCCTTGGCGATGTAGCCGATATTCTCGTGTCCCATGATGGTGTGCTTGTCATTGGGCGGATGCGCGTAGAGCTTCACGTCGGTGCCGCAGATGCCCGCGACTTCCATTTTCAGCAGCGCGCTGTCGGCGGGAATGTCCGGCATCGGATATTCGCGAATTTCGGTCTGGCTCGGGCCGACTCTCACGGCGGCGAGTACTTTTTCCATGATGATATTCCTGGTGGTTTTTCTCAAAACGGACCGTACTGTAACGCGATTCGGCATCGCCAGATACGCCCCGCCGCGCGAGCCGTCCGGTATAAAATGTCTGCTCCGGCAAACGCACGATACGAGGTAACCACCATGCTCACTCAGGAACAAAACAACCTGCTCACCCAAACCGGCCCCGGCACTCCGATGGGCGACATGTTTCGCCGCTACTGGATGCCCGCGCTGCACGATTGGGAATTGCCGGAACCCGATTGCCCGCCGGTGCGCGTCAAGCTACTGGGCGAACGCCTGATTGCATTTCGCGACACGCAAAACCGCATCGGCCTGATCGACGAATTCTGCGCGCATCGCGGCGTGTCGCTGTGGTTCGGACGCAATGAGGAATCAGGCTTGCGCTGCCCGTATCACGGCTGGAAGTACGATGTCACCGGGCAATGCACCGAGTTGCCCTCCGAAGGCGCGGACGCAGCGGGTGGCCCGGGCCCGATGTGCAAGCGCATCAAGATGAAGTCGTATCCGTGCATTGAATTGGGCGGCGTGATCTGGACCTACATGGGGCCGCCGGAGCTCAAACCCGCGCCCCCCGAGCTGGAATGGACGCAGGTGTCGCCGCGCCAGCGTTATGCCTCCAAGCGCTTGCAGGAATGCAATTATTTGCAGGCGATCGAAGGCGGCATCGATTCGTCGCACGTGAGTTTTTTGCATGGCGGCGCGCTGAAAACCGATCCGCTCTTCGTCGGCAGCAAGGGCAACGAATACAATGATCACGACCGCATGCCGTTTTTTGAGGTGGCGGATTTTCCCGGCGGCCTGTTGATCGGCGCGCGGCGCAACGTGACCGACGACCCCGGCAAATACTACTGGCGCATCACGCCGTTCATCATGCCCTCGCACTCTATTATTCCGCCACGCGCCGGCCATCCGCTGGGCGGCCATGTGTGGGTGCCGATTGACGATGAAAACTGCTGGGCGTGGAGCATCAACTATCACCCCAAACGCGATTTGACCGAAGCCGAACTCAACGCGATGAAAGACGGCAAGGGCATACACGTTAAATACATACCCGGCACTTTCATACCGCTCGCCAACAAGACCAACGATTACCTGATGGATCGCGCCGCGCAAAAAGCCGGCGTGCATTACTCTGGCATCGAAGGCATTGCGATGCAGGATGCCTCGCTGCAGGAATCAATGGGCCCGGTGCAGGATCGTACCAAGGAAAACCTCTGCCCCACGGATCGCGGCATTGCGAGAATGCGGCGGCTGCTGGAACAAACCGCCGAAGCCAATCGCGCGGGCAAACCGCTGCCGGGTCTTGATCCGAAAGAGCAGCACGTGCGTTCGTGTTCGCTGCTGCTGCCCAAGGATCAGGCGTTCAAGGATCACGCCAGACACGGACTGTTCCCGCCGCTGGGCACCGATCCCACTACAGTATAAATTACTTTAAAAACAAATACTTACACCAAATCCGCGATCCCAATGTCCAAACTCCGTCTCGCCCTATCCTGCTGGAACTACGACCGCATGCGCGCGCTGGCCGACGGTCGCGTGCAGCCTTCAGGCATCGACCTCAATTTTATCGATCACATTGTCGAAGAAACTTTTTTTCGCATGCTGCGCTATCAGGAGTTCGATGTCGCGGAGTTGTCGCTCTCGTCGTATACGGTGTCGTTGTTTCGTGATCCACAGCCGTTCATCGCGATACCGGTGTTTCCGTCGCGCATGTTTCGCCACTCCTGCACGTTTATTTCGGCGGCCAGCGGCATTCGCGAACCCAAGGATCTGATCGGCAAAAAAGTTGCCTCGCCTGAATACCAGATGACCGCGCCCGTGTGGAGCCGCGGCATCATGCAGGACGAGTACGGCGTAAAAATAAGCGACTGCGAACACTGGACCGGCGGACAGGAAACGCCGGGGCGCGACGAGAAACTCAAACTCGATCTGCCGCCACACATCAAACTGAATCCGATACCCGCCGGCAAAACGCTGTCGCAAATGCTGGCCACGGGCGAGATCGACGCGCTGCACAGCCCGCGCATGCCCTCCACCCTGCACTCGCAGCCCGCCAAGGTGAAGCGCCTGTTCGAGGATTATGTCGATGTCGAGCGCGCGTATTACAAAAAAACCCGGATGTTTCCCATCATGCACACCATCGCCATCCGCCGCGAGGTGTACGAAAAAAACCGCTGGATAGCGATGGAGTTATACAAGGCATTCGCCGAAGCGCAGCGCATCTGCTACGAAGAAATGTTCGAGACCGCCGCGCTGCGCAATATGCTGCCGTGGATGATCGCCGAGGTGGAATGGCTGAAAAAACACATGGGCGACGATTGGTGGCCTTACGGTTATGAAGCGAACAAGGCCACGCTGGAAACTTTTTTGCGGTATCACCACGAACAGGGTTTGTCGAAACGGCGGCTGCAACCGCATGAACTGTTCGCGCCGGAAACGCTGGAAGCGTTCAAGATATAACAACTACACCGTCGTTCCCGCGCAGGCGGGAACCCATAACACAGTCTCCATCGCAGATGCGTTATGGATTCCCGCCTGCGCGGGAATGACAATATTGGTTTTAGCGGCTTTCTCACTCATGGGAATAAACTATGATGCTCTTTCAAATAGCAGTTCGCGTACTGGCGCTGGCGTGCTTGCCCACACTGCTCCACGCCCAAACCCCTTCGACAGGCTCAGGACAAACCTATCCCAACCGCGCCATCCGCATGCTCGTGCCGCAGGCGCCGGGCAGCGCCTCGGATAACGTTGCGCGCCTGATCGCCGCCGAACTGACCGCGCGCCTCGGCCAGCAAGTCGTCGTCGATAACCGTCCCGGCGGCGCGCTGACCATCGGCATCGACATGATGATCAAGTCCGCGCCCGACGGCTACACGCTGGCCTACGCGCCGATAGGCTCGCTGGTGATCGGCCCCAACATGTTTCGCAAGCCGCCCTATGATGTGAACAAGGACATCGCGGCCGTGGCGCTGGGCGCGCTCAATCAAATGCTGCTGGCGGGCTCGCCCCGGCATCCGTTCAAGAGCGTGCAGGAAGTCATCGATTTCGCCAAACAAAATCCCGGCAAGCTTTCCAATGCCTCGTCGGGCAACGGCTCGCCGGGCCATGTCGGCTTTGAATTGCTGCGCTCGATGGCGGGATTAAACGTGGTGCATGTGCCTTACAAAGGGGGCGCGGCGGCGATCACCGATTTAATCGCCGGGCAAGTGCACCTGATGATGGAAAGCCTTAATTCGATTACGCCGCACGCCAAGGCCGGCCGCGTGCGTGCGCTGGGCGTCACAGCGTTAAAACGTTCGCCCGCGATGCCCGAGGTGCCCACCATCGCCGAATCCGGCGTCCCCGGCTACGAAGCAACCACATGGAACGGCATCATCGCGCCCGCCGGCACGCCGCGCGCCATCATTCAGCGCCTCAACAGCGAGATTAACGCGGCGCTGGCCTCGGCCTCGCTCAAGGAAAAACTCGCCATGCTCGGCGCCGATCCCGCGCCGGATACCCCGGAAAAATTTGCCGCGCTGATACGCAGCGAAAACCTCAAGTGGGCAGAGGTGATCAAACGCTCGGGGGCGAAGATCGATTAAGTGTGCGTAACATGAAAATCCCCTCTCCACCGCTTTCGGGGGAGAGGGTTAGGGAGAGGGGGTAAATCTACGTAGCCCTCTCCCCCGCCCCTCTCCCGCAAGCGGGCGAGGGGAGTGTTTGGATGATTACCCGCCTGCACAGGAACAACGGTTGTGGTTTACACGCCCCGGCTGACGGCCTGTTAAGCCGCCACCCTTTCCCGCGTCGCCGCCACCGGCAGCTTCACCAGATGCGCCAGCATGTCGCGCGCGTTGCGATGCAGAATCTGCTCGCGTGCCTCTTCGCTGATGTTGGCATCGGCCAGCGCCTTGCTGGTCCACTGGCAGCCGAATTCGCTGCCGTCGGTGCCGCACACGATGCGTTCCGCGCCGTAGAGCCGCACGCCGGCCTCGATCGCACTGGGACCGAACGAGTTGCAATCCACATAGACTTTCGAACGGCGAAAACGCGCCGAGGGCAGTTCTTCGTGCGGCGTATCGAGCAGGCAACGGTGATCCATGCGCTCCACTTCATACGGAATGTTGCCGCCGAGGTTGTGCACATGAATCATCGCGTCGGGGTACGGCGCCAGAAAATCCGTCAAACACAGTGTCACCATCACCGACGACAAACTGGTTTGCATGTCGAGCGTGCCGTTGCGGCGGCGCGCGTTGTCGGTGTCGCCGCCGAACTTGGGAAACGCATCGCCGGGCCGCGGGCCGTGGTGAATGAAAAGCACCGCGCGCTTGCGGTTCGCGACTTCGAGCAGCGGGCGCATCGCCTCGGCGTTCTTGCGGGTGAGAAACGCATTGCCCGGCACCTGCGTGCCGATCATGCCCGGCAACTGCATCGCGCGCTCAAGCTCCGCGGCGGCGACTGAAATATCCGCCAGCGGCAGTGCGGCATAAGCGGCAAAACGCCCCTTGTGCTCGACGCACATCGCGGAAAAACGGTCATTCACCATCCGGCACAGCGGCAGCGACACTTCGACCGGCTGCGATTCGATCCAGCACGATCCACCCACCAGCGACAGCACACTGGTGGTCACACCCTGACGATCCATCTGCGCGAGATGCGATTTCACGTCATCAAACGCCTTTGACAACGGCTCGTCACCATTGCGCGTTTTCAGCACCTCGGCGCCGTCGGCGTTGCGCGTGATACGCGGCTCTTTGGTGCGGGCGCGCAGGGCATCGGCCAGTTCGGCGGGTCTCCAGTGGGCATGCATGTCTATCATGGCAATCTCCTTGAGGGGGGCGTTGGATGAGCAAGGCATTAGCGAGGGACTGACGAAATTTATGCCAAGCGCCGGCGTGCGGCAAGCGCGTTTACTTTTTCGCCCGCCGGGCAATGCCGCCAGCGGAGAATGAGGGAAATGCTACACTTTCACCCCATGGCGCCGCTGGCCGGTCCGGCACGCGCCGAACCCATTTCGACGAGGAATTCACCATGCGATTCAGCGCCGTGACTATAGCGATACCGATGCGCATGATCTGCGCCGCAAGCCTCGCGTTCGCGGCGAGCGGCGTTGCCTACGGCCAAGCCTACCCCGCCAAACCCATACGCATCGTGCTGCCGTTTCCGCCCGGCGGCCCCACCGATCTGCTGGGGCGGCAAATCGCGCTGAAACTCTCCGAGAACGTGGGCCAGCCGGTGGTGCCCGAAAATCGCCCCGGCGCGGGCGGCAATCTTGGCGTGGAAGTCGCGGCCAAGGCGCCCGCCGACGGCTATACCCTCGTGGTGGCCTCCAACATACTCGCCATCAGCCCCAACCTGTATCGCAAGCTCAACTACGATCCGATACGCGATCTGGCACCGATTGCGCTGGTGGCGCAGGTGCCCAACGTATTTATCTGCCACCCGTCGATTCCCGCGAAAACCCTCAAGGAACTGGTCACCGCCGCGCGCGCGGCGCCCGGCAAATTAACCTTCAGCTCTGGCGGACTCGGCACCGGCCAGCATCTCGCCGGCGAAATGTTCAAATCGTTCAGCAAACTCGACACCCTGCACGTGCCGTACAAAGGCTCCGGCGTCGCGATGCTCGGCATGATCGGCGGCCATGTGGACATGATGGTGATCGGCGTGCCGCCCGCCGTGCCGCACATCCAGGCGGGCCGCGTGCGCGCGCTTGCCGCGCTGGCAACCGAACGTCTGGCGGTATTGCCCAACGTGCCCACCTCGAAAGAATCGGGGTTCCCCGGATACGAAGTCACCAGTTGGTACGGCATTCTCGCGCCCGCCAACACCCCGCGCGACATCATCACGCGACTGAACACCGAACTCGGCAAAATCGTCGCCACGCCCGACACGCGTGAACGTCTGGTTGCGGGTGGGTTCGATCCGATCACCAGTACGCCGGAGCGCTTCGGTGAATTCATCAAGACGGAAACCACGCGCTACGCCAAGACCATCAAGGACGCAAAGCTGGAGTTGCAGCAGTAAGCACAAGCATTCGGCCAGCACAAAGAAACAACTTTTCTATTTTCCTCGATGAAAAATCAACATCCTCCCTCACCCCTAACCCCTCTCCCGGAGGGAGAGGGGAACAAACGCTCGCCTGCCGGGACAAGGGCACACTTGAAGCGGAGCAGAGGGTGGCGCGAAGCAAACCCTCGCCCTCCGGGAGAGGGTGGCGCGAAGCGCCGGGTGAGGGAAGCTTTTGACTTTTGATCGGTGCGGAATAGAGACAAAACAACCATGATATCGGCGCGCTCAGTGAGCGCACTCATTCTGCTGCTTGCTGCGGGGAACACGCCTCTCGCGCACGCGCAAACCTATCCCGCCAAACCCGTGCGCGTCATCGTC
>DHVE01000037.1:663-19265 GCA_002412495.1 Betaproteobacteria bacterium UBA5216 | reverse complement strand
GCCGTCGCCGTGCTCGCCGGAGTATGACCCTTTGTATTGCTTCACCATTTCGGCGGCTTCTTCGGCAATGGCGCGCATTTTGATCGCACCGTCTTCGCGCATGTTCAAAATCGGCCTTACGTGCAGCGTGCCCACCGAGGCGTGGGCGTACCAGGTGCCGGTGGTGCCGTGCTTGTGAAACACCTGGGTCAGGCGGTCGGTGTACTCGGCCAGATGTTCCAGCGGCACCGCGCAATCCTCGATAAACGACACCGGCTTGCCGTCGCCCTTCATAGACATCATGATATTCAAGCCCGCCTTGCGCACCTCCCACACGTCGCGCTGCAAATTAGCGTCGGTAATTTCAATCACCCCGCCGGGAAAGCCGAGATCACCCATCAGTTCGACGAGCTGTTTCAGCTTGCGATGCTGCTCGTCCTTGTCGTCGCCGGCGAATTCCACCAACAAAATTGCATCCGGGTCGCCCTGGATAAATTTCTCGACGATGGGCCGGAACGCCGGGTTGCTGCGCGCCAGCCCAATCATGGTGCGATCCACCAGTTCCACCGCCACTGGTTTCAATTTCACGATCTGCTGCGGCGCTTCCATCGATTTATAGAACGTCGGGAAGTGGCACACCCCCAGCGTCTTGTGTTTGGGCAGCCGCGAGAGGTTCAGGTGAATGCGTTTGGAGTAGGCGAGCGTGCCCTCGCTGCCTACCAGCAGGTGCGCCATGTTGAACGCCATGCCCGACACCATGTCGAGGTTGTAGCCGCCGACACGCCGCAGCAGTTTCGGGTAACGCAATTCAATTTCTTCGGCATTCAGCACGGCGATGTCGCGGATTTTGCGCACCAGATCGCGATAGCCCTGCGGCCCATCGACTTGCGACAGATCAGAGGGCGCCGCGCCGAAATGGTATTCGTTGCCGTCGGCCAGCACCGCATCCACGCCCCGCACGTTGTGCACCATGTTGCCGTAAAAAATCGAGCGCGAGCCGCAGGAGTTGTTGCCCGTCATGCCGCCGATCGTGGCTTGCGCACTGGTGGACACATCCACCGGATACCACAACCCATGCGGCTTGAGAAACGCATTCAACTGATCGAGCACGACGCCCGGTTGCACCACACACGTGCGCGCCTCGGCGTTGAAATCGACGACGTTTCGCAAGTGTTTGCTGACATCGATCACCAGCGCCTCGCCTACCGTTTGCCCGCACTGCGACGTGCCGCCGCCGCGCGGCAACACCGCCACGCCGGCATCGATGCCGATCTGCATCGCGGTGATCGCGTCTTCTTCCGTTTGCGGGATGACCACGCCGATGGGTTCGATCTGGTAGATCGACGCGTCGGTCGAGTAGCGCCCGCGCGTGGCGGCGTCGAATAACACGTCGCCGTGGATTTCTTTTGTGAGGCGGGTGGCTAAGGCGGTGTTGGTGGCAGTCATGCGAAAACCTTTTTTGACGCGGATTTACGCAGATGAACGCAGATTTGTATCTCTGTCGTTCCCGCGCAGGCGGGAATCCATAAGCCGTCTCAAATGGCACTGCGTTATGGGTTCCCGCCTGCGCGGGAATGACAGTGTTGGGTTTTAATCTGCGTTCATCTGCGAAATCTGTGTCGAAATGCGGTTGAAGTTCGCCCTTATAATACTCTCCCTCACACGGAGCCTCACCATGCCACACACCGCCGGCCGCCACTTTCTGCAAATCCCCGGTCCGTCCAATGTGCCGGATCGCATTCTGCGCGCGATTGACCGGCCGACCATCGACCATCGCGGGCCGGAGTTTCAGCAGTTGGGTTACGACGTGCTGGCAGGCATGAAACGCATGTTCAAAACGCAGGGGCACGTGGTGATTTACCCGGCCTCGGGCACCGGTGCGTGGGAAGCGGCGCTGGTTAACACGCTGTCCGCCGGCGACAAAGTGCTGATGGTTGAAACCGGCCAATTCGCGACGCTGTGGCAAAAGCTCGCGCAGCGTTTGGGCCTGCAGCCGGAATTCATCGGCGGCGATTGGCGGCGCGGGGTCGATGCGGCGCAAGTCGAAGCCAAACTCAATGAGGACAAGGCGCACGCCATCAAGGCCGTGTGCGTGGTACACAACGAAACCTCCACCGGCGTCACCAGCAAAATCGCCGAAGTGCGCAAGGCGATGGATCGCGCCAAACATCCGGCGCTGCTGATGGTGGATACGATTTCGGGTCTCGGTTCGATTGATTACCGTCACGACGAATGGGGCGTGGATGTCACCGTTGCAGGCTCGCAAAAGGGGCTGATGCTGCCGCCGGGCTTGTCGTTCAATGCCGTGAGCGAAAAAGCGCTGGCGGCATCCAAAACCGCGAAGCTGCCGCGCTCCTACTGGAGCTGGGACGAAATGATCGGCCCCAACAAAACCGGATTCTTCCCCTACACGCCTTCGACGAATTTGTTGTATGGCCTGCGCGAGGCCGTGGCCATGCTCGAAGAAGAAGGCCTCGACAATGTATTCCAACGCCACGACCGCCACGCCGAAGCCACGCGCCGCGCGGTGCAAACGTGGGGCCTCGAAATTCTGTGCAAAAACGAAACCGAACATTCGAGTGTGTTGACGGCAGTGCTGATGCCCGAAGGCCACAGCGAAGTCGCGTTCCGTAAAGTCGTGCTCGATAACTTCAACATGTCGCTCGGAAGCGGCCTGGGTAAAGTCGCCGACAAAGTGTTTCGCATCGGGCACCTTGGGGACTTCAACGATTTGACGCTGATGGGTACGCTGGCTGGCGTGGAGATGGGACTCAAGCTCGCCAAGGTGCCGCACAACAAGGGCGGCGTTGAGGCGGCGATGGCGAGCCTTACGGAAAATACTTTTAAAACAAACGCTTAATACAAACCCCTGCCGCAAAGGCGCGACGGCGCAAAGAAAACGCAAAGGAAAAACGTACTTCTTTGCGGGCGTTCTTTGCGCCTTCGCGCCTTTGCGGTAAAGCGGTTGATTCGATATCAGCGCAAATTCGCCCCCGCCGTCGTCCCCAGCGGCACCGCATCGGGCACATGCTCATTCAGAAAATTGAATTCGAGCTTGGTGCCGACCGGGTCGTACAAGAATACCTGATACCCGGCGTCCTTGATGTTCTGCTCTTCGAATTCGATGTTGAGCGACTTCAGGCGTTTGCGGAAATCCACCGCACCGGTGGCTTTCCAGGCGATGTGGTCAAGGCTACCGCTGTGGTGGTCCTTGATTTGTGAGCCTTGCTTGAAGCGCGCACCCACGTGCAGGATGGGATCGTCGCCGTAATAAAGCCAGATGCCGGCGCCGACAAAATTCGGGCGTGGGCCTTTTTTGAGGTCGAGCACGTCGCCGTAGAATTTTTCGATCGCCGGCAGGTCGGCTTCCGAGCAACGAATGTTGAAATGCAAAAATCCCTGAAAAAATTTGGTGGTCATGGCTGTCTCGCGGTGTCTCGTGGTTGACGGCTCCATTTTGCGCTGACTGTGTCGCCGGATCAAGCCGCGCTATCATGTCGGCCCACCCTGCCCCGGAGCGCCACATGAAACTGCTCGACCGCATCGGCATCGACATCAGCCGCCGCCTGCCGCTGGAAGCCGCCATCGACTGGGCGGCGAAAAACCGCTTGAAGCATATCGACATCCAGCTCGACACCGGTGACAACGCGCTCGACAAGTTCGACACCAAACGCTGCAACGCCGTACGCAAATTGCTCGACCGACACGGCCTTGAACTGGGGTTGCACACCAATTCGGCGGTGAACGTTGCCGAATATTCACCGATCGTGGCCGATGGCGTGACGGCGTATCTCAAGCGTTATGTCGATCTGGTGGTGAAGCTCGGCGCAAGCTGGACGGAGATGCACGCGGGCTACCATTTCACCAAGGACCAGAAAATGCGCATGGAGGCCGGCCGCGTGCGCCTGCAACGCATCGTCGCCTATGCGGAAAAGAAAAAGGCGCTGGTGCTGCTGGAAAATCTCAACAAGGAACCGAAAGACGCCGAAGTGCATTACCTCGCGCACACCATCGAGGAATGGCAGTACTACTGGGACATAAAATCGCCGAACTTCAAACTAAGCTTCACCGCCAATCACGCGCACCTGGTACCCGAAGGCATCGAGGGTTTCGTCAAGGCGCTCGATTTCAGGCGCGTGCATGAAGTGCGGCTGGCGGATTGTTTTCGCAATGGGTATGAAGTGCATCTGCCGCCGGGCAAGGGCAACATCAACTTCGGCAAGATGTTCAAGCTGATCGAGGGTGCGGGCTTCAAGGGCCACTACACCAACGCCTTCGGCACGTTGGACGACATGCTGGCGGCGCGGCAGACGTTTGTGAATCATGCGCGCAAAGCGGGTGTTAAGGTCTAGGGCTAAAAATCTTTGACACGGATTTCGCGGATTTACGCAGATTATTTCTTGGTTATGCCACGCCACTGCCACGAACATGCGCGATGGAATTATGGAATTGGCCGCCATCAAACCCAACCAAAAATCACTTGGGGTTAATCCGTGAAAATCTGCGTAAATCCACGTCAAAGTTTTCTGCATTTCGCAGTATGCTTTTTTACGGCACAGGCTCAAGCCCAACCCTGGCCCGCCAAACCCATCCGCTTCATCGTTGCGCAGCCGCCCGGCGGGCAAAACGATGTGCAGGCGCGTCTTATTGGTTTGAAGCTTACGGAGCTATGGGGCCAGCAGGTGGTGTTCGATAACCGGCCCGGCGCGGGTGGCGCGATTGGTTTTGAAATCGCCGCGCAGGCGCCCAATGATGGCTACACGCTGGCGATGGGGTCGATCAGCACGCTGGCGGTGATTCCGGCGATGCCCCGCAAGCCCCGGTACGATCCGCTCACGGATTTTGCGCCGGTGTCGATGGTGTCCACTTCGCCGTATGTGGTGACGCTGCATCCGTCCGTGCCCGCGCGTTCGTTGAAAGAACTGGTGACCCTTGCGAAAGCCCGGCCCGGTTCATTGTCGTATGCGTCGAGCGGCACGGCCACCGGCATTCATCTCACCACGGAGTTGTTCAAGATGGTGGCGGACATCGACATGGTGCACGTGCCGTATAAAGGCGGCGCGCCAGCGACCACCGATTTGATCGGCGGGCAGGTCGGCCTGATGTTCAATAATGTGATCACCGCCGTGCCACACGTCAAAAGTGGCAAGTTGCGCGCAATTGCCGTGACCACCACGAAGCGCTCTTCGGCGCTGCCCGAAATTCCCACGGCCGCCGAATCCGGCTACGCCGCAGCGGAATCAAGCTCATGGCAAGGCATCGTCACGCGTGCCGGCGCCGGCGCCGCGGTAGTGAACCGCATGCACGCCGACTTGGTGAAAGTGCTGGCAATACCCGATGTGCGCAGCGCTATTGTGAATCAAGGTAACGACATCGTGGCCAGCACGCCGCAGGAATTTTCGGCCTATATTCGCAGCGAGATAGACAAGTGGGCCAAAGTCATCAAGACTGCTGGGGTGCGCGGAGAGTGATCGCGAGTCGTGCTAGTCGTCCGCACAGCCGCCGCGGCGTTAATTCAAAGCGGCCGGGGGCCAACCGGGCAGAACCTTACCGAATCATAAAGGATCCATTCATGATTAAAACCCTGTTCATAGCGAGCATTGCCTGTACGCTGGCCGCGGGCGGCGCCGTGGCTCAAACCAAACCCAAACCCGCCGCCAAGGGCACGGCCACCAAGGAAACGCCACTGCCGATGGAAGCCGCCAAACCCGGCGCCTACCCCGATAAGCCGGTGCGCTTCATGGTGCCCTTTGCGCCCGGCGGCACCACGGATTTGATCGCGCGCATGGTGGGGCAGAAGATGTCGGAATCGCTGGGCCAGCCGCTGGTGATCGACAATCGCGGCGGTGGCGGCGGCACCATCGCCACCGACATCGTGGCGAAAGCGGCGGGCGACGGCTACACGCTGATGATGAACCATCAAGGCATGACGTTTAACGCCACGCTCTATGCCAAACTGCCGTACGACACGTTGAATGATTTCGCCACCATTGCCATGGTAGGCGTGACGCCGAACGTGATGGTGGTGAACCCCAATGTCGCCGCCAAGTCGGTGAAGGAGCTGGTGGCGCTGGCCAAGGCCAAACCCAAGGGGGTGAATTACGGCTCCGGCGGCATCGGCAGTTCCGCGCACCTCGCGGTGGAGTTGTTTCAGCGCCTCGCGGGCGTCACGTTTCAGCACGTGCCCTACAAAGGCGCGGGCCCCGCGCTCACGGATACCATCGGCGGGCAAATACAAATGATGATCGCCACCATGCCGGCGGCGGCGGGACATATTCGCGGCAACCGCCTGCGCGCGCTGGGCGTGTCGGGCGCAAAAAAATCGCCGGCGTTCCCGGAGTTACCGACGATCGCCGAAGCGGGCGTGGCCGGCTACGACTACACCACGTGGTACGGCATACTCGGTCCGAAAACGCTGCCGAAGGACATGGTGCAGTATCTGGCCGCCGTCACCAACAAAACGCTGTCGCAGAAAGATTTGCGCGACAAACTGTCGCAGCAGGGCATGGAAGTGGAATTGATGGCGCCCGACAAATTCGCCGATGTGCTGAAGAGCGATGTCGCACGTTGGGGTAAGATCATCCGCGACGCGGGCATCAAGGCGGAATAGGCGCACCCTATAGCAACACGTCGCCGGATCAAGGAAAAATAAATGAAAACCTATGGTTATGTTATATCGGCCATGCTTGCCGCAAGTCCGTGGGGCAATGCTATAGCGCAGCAATATCCCACCAAACCCGTGCGTATGCTCGTGGGCTTCGCGCCCGGTGGCGGCACGGACATCGTGGCGCGCATTATCTGCGCGAAACTCACGGAGATTTATGGTCAGGGCTTCGTCGTGGATAACCGTGCGGGCGCCACCGGCACCATCGCCGCCGATCTCATGTCGAAGGCGGGGCCCGACGGCTACACCATCATGATGGGCCACGTGAATTCGCATGGCATCGCGCCCAATCTGTTCAAGAAATTGCCGTATGACGCGCAACGCGATTTCGCGATGGTGTCGTACGTGGGCTACGTGCCCAACGTACTGGTCATCCACCCGTCGATCCCCGCCAAAACCGTGGCCGAGCTGGTGACCATTGCCAAGGCCAAGCCGGCTTCGCTAAATTACGCGTCGTCGGGCGTGGGCAGCACGCAGCATCTGGCGGGCGAATTGTTTCAGCTCACTACCGGCACAAAAATCGTGCACGTACCGTACAAGGGCAGTGGCCCCGCCGTGGTGGATTTGATCGCCGGCCATGTGAGCATGAATTTCGACACCATGCCGCCGGTACTGCCGCATATCCGCCAGGGCAAGATGCGGGCGCTGGCGCTCACCACGCCGCGGCGCTCACCGCAGTTGCCGCAAACACCCACCATGATCGAAGCGGGCCTCAAAGGTTTCGAGATGACCAACTGGTACGGCGTGATGGCGCCCGCGCAAACGCCGCGCGATATCGTCACGCGGCTGAACACCGAGATCAACAAAATCATGGGCATGCCCGATGCCAAAGCCAAGCTTGAAGAGGCGGGCACGCAATTGAACCCGATGACGCCCGATCAATTCGCCAAGTTTCTCGGCGGGGAAATCACCAAATACGCCAAGCTGATCAAGGCCGCAGGCGTGACACTCGATTGAGTGAAACGCCTGTCATCGTTACGCGCGACGGTGACATTGCCACTGTCGCGCTGAACAATCCCGAACGCCTCAATGCGCTCAACAAGCCGACTTGGGAGCACCTGGGCACGGTAATGCGTGAGCTGTCGGCGGACGACACCTTGCGCTGCGTGGTGTTGCGCGGCGCGGGCGACAAAGCGTTTGCCGCCGGCGCCGATATTGCCGAGTTCGCGAATGAACGCGCGGATTCTCGGCAAGCCAAAATCTACGGCGATCTGATCCACGGCACCATGCAGGCGGTGGCAACCTGTAAACACCCCACCGTTGCGATGATCCAGGGCGCATGCGTCGGCGGCGGACTGGAAATCGCCGCGTGTTGCGACCTGCGCATCTGTGGCACGTCCAGCCGTTTCGGCGTGCCGATCAACAAGCTGGGCTTGACCATGGGTTACGGCGAGCTCGCCGGGTTGCTCGCGCTCGTGGGCCGCGCGGTCGCGCTGGAAATACTGCTCGAAGGCCGTGTGTTCGATGCCGCCGAGGCGCTGCAAAAACGCCTTATCAATCGCGTGGTAGCCGACGATCAAGTCGAAGCCGAGTCGTATGCCACTGCGCGACGCATTGCCGATGGCGCGCCGCTGGTGGCACGCTGGCACAAACAGTTTATCGAAAGACTCTCGGTGCGCGCCAGCGTTTGCCCCGACGCGTGGAATGAAGGCTTTGCCTGTTTCGACACAGAGGATTATCGTACGGGGGTGGCCGCCTTTCTTGCAAAAACCAAACCCGTATTCAAAGCACGATGAGAGTCCATCCATTCTTCGTTTGGTGCCTGTTACTGCTCGCCATGACGGCGGCGCGTGCCGCGGTGCAGATCGAAGATCACGTCGAACATTACGACATCGACGGCACCTCTCCCGCCGATTTGCGCCGCGAGATGAACACCAAGGGGCCCAAGGGTTCGGGCGGGCGACGTTTCGACGGTTACACCCGCTGGTACGTGAGCTGGCAGTATCGATACAACCGGACGGATAGCGGCTGTGCCATAGATTCTGTTTCCACCCACGTCAAAGTAACCATGACGCTACCACGCTGGAACAGCCAGCGCCGGGGCGACGACGCCACGCGGCAGCAATGGGGGCGTCACCTCACCGCACTGGAATTGCACGAACAAGGACACCGGCGTCACGGCATCGACGCCGGGCACGAAGTTGATCGCGCCATTGCCGCCATGCCGCCGGCCGCGCATTGCGACGCCCTCGGCGCCGCAGCCAATGCGCTGGGCGCCAGCATCCTCAAAAAATACAACCAACGCGACCTCGACTACGACCGCGAAACCCAGCACGGCGCAACCCAGGGCGCGCGTTTCCCGTGATAGCGCGCCTGCTGTTCATGCTGGCGTGGTGCCATGCAACGACCGCAGTTCTTGCGCAAACCCCGGACCACGCCCGCGAAAAACGCTGGGCCGATGAAATCACACCGGCCATTTTGGTAGGCGATGCGGTTTATCTCACGCAAAAATCCGGGCATAAATTTCTTGCCGTTCACGCCCCCAACGCCAGTGGTTCCAAGGCGCGGGCGGGGGTGATCGTGGTACACGGCATGGGTGTGCATCCGGACTGGAATCTGATCAACGTGCTGCGCAGCCAGCTTGCCGAACAAGGCTATGCCACCTTGTCGGTGCAAATGCCGGTGCTGGCATCGGACGCCAAGGGCGAACAGTATCCCGCGTTATTTCCGGACGCCGCCGAGCGCCTGCAAGCGGCGGTGACGTTTTTTCGCGACAAAGGCCATCGCAAAATCGCCATCGTGTCGCACAGCATGGGCGCGCGCATGGTGAATCATTTCATTGCGGTCGGCGGCGCAAGCGCAATCGACGCATGGGTATCCGTGGGCATCGTCAGCCCCAGCGTCTATTTGCAACCAGAACGTTTCAAAGCTCCCGTGCTCGACATCTACGGGGAAAAAGATTTCCCGGTGGTGTTGCAAAACGCCGCCGCGCGCGCCGATGCCATCAAACGCATCCGTGGCTCGGGGCAGATGTCCATTGCCGGCGCGGATCATTATTTCAACGGCGCGGAATCCGAACTCACACGCCACGTAAAACGGTTTCTGGATAACGTCACGCGATGAGCACCAATACTTACGACTACATCATCGCCGGCGCAGGCAGTGCGGGCTGCGTGCTGGCCAATCGCCTCACGGCCTCCGGCAAACATCGCGTGCTGCTGCTGGAAGCGGGTGGCGAAGACACGAGTTTCTGGATTCATTTTCCGATAGGCTACGGCAAACATTTTTCCAACCCGGAAGTGAACTGGCTCTACGAAGGCGAGCCCGCGCCCGCCATCGGCAACCGGCGCATTGCGCAGCCGCGGGGCAAGGTGCTCGGCGGTTCGAGTTCGATCAACGGCCTGGTGTACATCCGCGGCCAGCGCGAGGATTATGACCGCTGGCGCGACGCGGGCTGCGCGGGCTGGGGCTACAACGACGTACTGCCGTATTTCATCAAATCCGAGGATCAGCAACACGGCGCGAACGACTATCACGGCGCGGACGGGCCGTTGCAAGTGTCGGATCACTCGGAGCCGCATCCGCTGTGCGATGCGTTTATCGCAGCGGCCCAAGCCTGCGGCTATGCGCGCAACGATGATTTTAACGGCGCGACACAAGAGGGCTTCGGTTACGTGCAAATGACCGCGCGCAACGGCTGGCGTTGTAGTGCCGCGAAAGCGTATCTGCATCCGGTGAGAAAACGCGCGAATCTCACCGTGGCCACGCACGCGCACGCCACGCGCGTCATGTTCGAAGGCACACGCGCCGCGGGCATCGAGTATCTGCAACAAGGTGTAAAAAAAACCGCTGCCGCCGCGCGCGAAGTAATCCTTGCCGCCGGCGCGTTCAACTCGCCGCAGTTGCTGCAATTGTCCGGGCTGGGGCCGGCCTCACGGTTAAAGGAACTGGGGATTCCGGTGGTCGCGGAGTTGCCCGGCGTGGGCGCAAACCTGCAAGATCACTTCAACGGGCGCATCGCCTACGAGTGCACCGAGCCGATTACCCTGAACGATATCGTTCATAGTGTGCCGCGCAGCGTAATGGCCGGGCTGCGCTATATGTTCACGCGCAAGGGCCTGCTCAACATGGCAGCGTCTTACTCGGCGGGATTTTTGCGCGCCGATCCGGCGGCGCAGTCGCCCGACATACAGGCCGGGCTGGGCTTGTTCAGCTTCGACAAACTGAGCGACGGGCTGCACCCATTTTCCGGCTTTTATTCGGCGGTGCGCCTGCTGCGCCCCGAGAGCCGCGGCACGGTGATGATCACGAGCGCCGACCCGATGCAGGCGCCCGCGATCCGCCCTAATTACCTCGCCACCGAAAAAGATTGCAGCGTGTTGCTCGCCGGCATGAAAGCCGTGCGCCGCATCATGGCCGAGCCGGCAATGCGCCGTTACATCGTGCGCGAGCGTGATCCGGGCGATGATTGCGTGAGTGATGCCGATCTGCTTGACCATGTGCGCAACAAGGGCGGCATCAGCTATCACCCGGTGGGCACCTGCGCCATGGGTAGCGACAAGGATGCGGTGGTTGACGCGCACCTGCGGGTGCGCGGCGTTGCCGGCCTGCGCGTGATTGATGCGTCGATCATGCCGACATTGATTTCAGGCAACACCAATGCGCCCACCATCATGATCGGCGAGAAAGGCGCGGAGATGGTGCTGGCGGATGCGACGTAAACCCGTGGCGCGCGGCCACGCTTTAACTAAGCGTACGTAGCCCAACGCACCGTGAACCTGCGTAAGACCGTAAAATCATCCTGCGGCGGCGTCGCCCGCCATTCCTTTGAGGAGGTGCCTGTGAAGACACACTGGTTTCCATCTATCGCCGCGGGCGTCGCCCTGATGGCAGCGGCCCTGCTCATTGCGCCCGGCATCACGCACGCCGCGTGGCCCGACAAAACCGTACGCGTCGTCATCCCCTGGCCGCCCGGCGGTAGCACCGATATCGTCGGTCGCCTGCTCGCGGCGGAACTCACACAGCGGCTGAAGCAGCAATTCGTTATCGACAATCGCGCGGGGGCTGGCAGCATTATCGGGCTGCAATACGCCATGCAACAGCCGCCCGATGGGTACACGCTGATGATGACCTCGACCGCGTATGGTTTTCTGATCGACAAGCCCAAGGTGCCCGTTGATCTGGTGAACTCGTTCGCGCCAGTGGTTTATATCGGCGTGGGCGACAGCGCGTTCACCATCCATCCGTCGCTGCGCGTGAACAGCGTGAAAGAGTTGATCGATCTCGCCAAAAAACGGCCGGGCGAATTGTTGTATGCCTCGTCGGGCATCGGCGGGTTTCCGCACATGTCCACCGAGCTTTTCAAAATGATGACCAAGACCAATATCACGCATGTGCCGTTCAAGGGCGGCGGCCCGGCGGCGGTGGATACCATGGCGGGGCATTCGCAGCTTCTCTTCGGCTCGATGCCCACGGTGGCGTCCATTATCGCCAGCGGACGCCTGAAGCTGCTGGCCACCGGCGGCAAACAGCGCCATCCGAATTTTCCCAACGTGCCGACGGTCGCCGAAACCGTGCCGGGTTATGAATCGACCATCTGGTTCGGCCTGTTCGCGCCGCGTAACACGCCCGCCGACATCATCGCCAGCGTGCATGCCGAAGTAAACAACGCGCTCGCCTCGCCGGAATTACTGCGTCGCATGGCCGAGCAAGGTGCGGTTCCCTCGAAAATGAGCACGGCCGATTTCGGCAAACTAATGGTGTCGGAAACCAACAAGTGGCTGGAAGTGATTCGCGTTGCGGGCATCAAAGCCGAATAACGACACATCGTAACCAATTGTTTTTATTGTCTATTTTATAGAGATTTTTCATGCCGGATTCCACCCCAACCCAAGCCCCGCGCGACTTCCAGCAACACCTCGCCGAACTCGATAAGGCGGGCTTGCTCGTGCGCATCGACCGCCCCATCAACAAAGACACCGAGTTGCAGCCGCTGGTGCGCTGGCAGTTTGTCGGCGGCGTGCCGGAGTCTGAACGGCGCGCGTTTTTGTTTACCAACGTGGTCGATGGCAAGGGCCGGCGTTACGACATGCAGGTGGCGATCGGCGTGTTTGCGTCGTCGCCGGAAATCTACGCGCGCGGCATGGGCAAAAAGGCCGAGGACATCGGCAACGCATGGGTAAACGCGGTGCGGAATCCGATTGCACCGGTCGCGACAGACAAACCCGCGTGTCAGGAAGTGGTGATCACGGGTGATGATTTGCGCAAACCCGGTGGCGGCCTCGCCGCGCTGCCGGTGCCGGTATCCACGCCGGGGTTTGATTCCGCGCCGTATCTCACCGCAACGCTGTGCGTGTCGCGCGATCCGGAAAACGGCATACAGAACATGGGCACCTACCGCGCGGCGTTGAAGGCAACCGACCGGCTGGTGGTGCGCATGGTCGCGCGCGTGGGGGGCGCCGGCGGCTGGATGCACTGGCTCAAATACCGTGAGCGTAAACAGATGATGCCGATGGCGATTGTGCTGGGGGCGGCGCCCGTGGTGTTTTTCACCGGCCCGCAAAAACTGCCGGTGGACATGGACGAAATGGCGGTCGCGGGCGGCCTCGGTGGCGAAGCGATACGCATGACGAAATGCCTGACGGTGGATTTGAACGTGCCCGCCGACGCGGAGATTGTCATCGAGGGCATGATCGACCCATCAACGCTGGAACCCGAAGCACCGTTTGGCGAGAGCAACGGTTACGTCGCGCTCGAAGCCTACAACATGCCGATGCAGGTGACGGCGATCACCCATCGCAAAAACGCGGTGTTCTCCGCCATCATCAGCCAGGTGACGCCGAGCGAATCGAGCGTGGTGAAGAAAGTCGCTTATGAGCCGATGTTTTTGAATCACTTGCAGCACACGCTGGGCATCAAGGGCGTAAAACGCGTGGTGATGCACGAGCCACTGTCGAATCTGCGCCCGGTGATTTTTGTGCAGTTCGCGCGCGGCACGGTGCGCACGGAGGTGTGGCGCGCGATGCAGGGCGCGGCGACGCTGCGCGCTGATTGCGGCAAGATCGTTGTCGCGATTTCCGAGGATGTCGATCCGCATTCCACCGACGCGGTGTTCTGGTCAATGGCGTATCGTTCAACCCCATCGGAAGACGTGCAGATCATCAACTACCGGCGCGGCGTGCAAGGCTCGCAATATCACACCGGCGGCCCCGGCGAATCCACGCTGCTGATCGACGCCACGCAAAAATACCCGATGCCACCGCTGGCGCTGCCGGGCAAGGAATATATGGAGCACGCGCGCGCGCTGTGGGAGAAACTGAAGCTGCCCACGCTGTCGCCCAAGGGGCCGTGGCATGGTTATACGCTGGGGGATTGGAACGAGACCTGGGAGCGGTTTGCCAAGCGCACGGTGGTTGGCGATTGGGAGGCGAGCGGGCTGGAGACGATCAAACGGCGGCGCGAGGATCTGAGTCCGGAGACACCTACGGCGAATCATGAGAAGTTGTGATGGCCAAAAACACTTCCCTACGGTCATTCCCGCGTACGCGGGAATGACCGTGTTGGTATTTGACGTTTACCATTTTTGAAGAATCCACTTGAAACCCGCCCCCTTCACCTATCACGATCCGCGCAGTCTCGGCGATGCTACGGCGCTGTTGGCCCAGCACGAAAATGCCCGCGTACTCGCCGGCGGGCAATCGCTGATGCCGATGATGAATTTTCGTTATGCGATGCCGGATCATTTGATCGATCTGAACAAGGTTGACGAACTCGCTTACATACGCATCGAAGACAACGCACTAAAAATCGGCGCCATGACGCGCCAGCGCGACATCGAATTTTCCGCGGACATTGGCGAGCACTGCCCGCTGCTGCAAGCCGCGCTGGCGCATGTCGGCCACCGGCAGACGCGTAATCGCGGCACGCTGGGCGGCTCGTTGTGTCATCAGGATCCTTCGGCGGAGCTGGTCAACATCGCGGCCCTGTTGGGCGCGACGATGCATGCCGCATCAACGCGCGGTGAACGAGATATTCCCTTTGCGGAGTTTGCCGTCGCCTACATGACCACCGCGCTGGAGCCGGACGAAATGCTCACTGCAGTGACGTTCCCGCTGCCGCAAAAAAACTGCGGCCATGCTTTTGTGGAGTTCGCGCGGCGGCATGGCGACTTTGCCATCGTCGCCTGTTCGGCGTTGATCGGATTGGATGCCAAGGGTCACATCGCCGAGGCCGCGATTGCATTGTCGGGTTTAAGCCATGCGCCCGTACGACCCGCCGAAATCGAGCAGGCGCTGCTGGGACAAAAACCCGGCGCCGACGCTTTTAAAGCAGCCGCGGCCGAAGCCGAAAAGCTCGACGCGGGCGCCGATGCCTATATCACCTCGAGCTACCGGCAACATCTGGCGCGCGTGCTCACCTACCGCGCGCTCGAACAAGCCGCTGCGCAAGCAAACGAGATGCAACATGGCTGACACCCGAACAATCGCGGTAACCATTAACGGCAAGCCGCACACCGCCACCATCGAAACGCGCATGACGCTGGTGGATTTTTTGCGCCACGAACTCAAACTCACCGGCACGCACGTCGGGTGCGAGCATGGCGTGTGCGGCGCCTGCACGGTGCTGGTCAATGGCATCAGCGCGCGCGCCTGTTTGATGCTGGCGGTGCAGTGCGACAGCCAGCAAGTCACCACGGTGGAATCTCTCGCCACCGATGGCAAACTCAACGTGCTGCAACAGGCGTTTCAGGATAACCACGGCCTGCAATGTGGCTTTTGCACGCCAGGCATGTTGATGACGCTCACCGAATTTTTACGCGACAAGCCCGACCCGACGGTGGCCGAGGTGCGCGAGGCACTCTCCGGCAACCTGTGCCGCTGCACGGGTTATCAGGGCATTGTCGATGCGGCGCTCGACGCGGCGAAAAAACTGCGCGAGGGTGCGCGATGAAATCGGGCGCGGAAAAACTCACTGGCTTCGGTGCATCGGTCAAACGCAAGGAAGACCCCGCCTTTCTGCGCGGCGAAGGCCAGTTTATCGACGACATTCATCTGCCGGAGATGCTGCACGCGGCTTTCGTGCGCAGCCCCTACGCGCACGCCAAAGTGGGCGCCATCGACAAAACGGCGGCGCTGGCGCTGCCCGGCGTGCATGCGGTGATTACCTACGCTGATCTGCCGGAAGAAATTCGCCGACAAACCATGCCGCTGCTGGTGCCGCATCCGGCGATCAAACAAGCGCTGCTGCCCTATGCGCTGGCGAAAGACGAAACCTGCTACGCGGGCGAACCGGTGGTGTGCGTGATCGCCGACAGCCGCTATATCGCCGAGGATGCCACGCAGCTGGTGGAGGTCGATTATGAGCCGCTGCCCGCGGTCAACGATTGCCGCGCCGTGATCGAAGACGGCGCGCCGCTGGCGCATGCCGGCGCGGAATCGAACATCGCGGCGCGTTTTCCCGTGAAAGTAGGCGATGCGGATCGCGCATTTACCGGCGCGGCCCACGTGTTCCGCGAAAAAATTTATCAGCATCGCGGCGGGCCGTTTTTTATGGAATGCCGCGGCGCCATCGCGCAATACGACGCACAATCGCAAGGCTACACGCTGCATGTCTCGTCACAAGGCTCGCATCGGCTGAAGCGCTGCATGCTTGACATGTTCGAGCTGGGCGATCACCAGATGCGCGTGATCGCGCCGGATGTCGGCGGCGGCTTCGGGCCCAAGGGCTCGTTCTACCCCGAGTACATCAACGTCGCGGTGGCGGCGCGTTTGCTGCGCCGCCCGGTGAAGTGGATTGAAGACCGCCGCGAGAATTTTCTCACCACGCATCAGGAGCGCGATCAATACTGGGACATGGAAATCGCCGTCGATGCCGACGCCAAAATCATCGGCGTGCGCGGGCAACTGATCCACGAGACCGGCGCCTATGTGCCTTGGGGCATTGTGCTGCCGTGGATCACCGCGACCACGGTGCCGGGGCCTTATGTGGTGCCGCACTTCAAGCTCGATGTGATATCGGTGTTCACCAACAAGATTCAAACCACGCCGGTGCGCGGCGCGGGCCGGCCCGAAGCGGTAACGACGATGGAGCGCCTGATGGACCGCGTGGCGCGCGAATTAAAACTCGATCGCGCCGAGGTGCGGCGGCGTAATTTTGTTCAACCCGAGCAGATGCCTTATAAGGTGGGGATCATTTTCCGTGATGGCCGGCCGGTGACCTACGACAGCGGCGATTACCCCGCGAGTCAGGCGGCTGCGTTGAAAACCGCCGACTACGACGGCTTCGCCAAACGTCAGGCCGCAGCGCGCAAGCAGGGGCGTTATCTCGGCATCGGTTTGGCGAACGCAGTCGAGGCTACCGGCCTCGGCCCCTATGAAAGTGCGACGGTACGCGTGGCCACCTCGGGCAGGATCGTGATCTACACCGGCGCAACGCCGCAGGGGCAATCGCACAAAACCACGCTGGCGCAGATTGCGTCCGATCAACTCGGGGTGGACTTCAACGACATCACGGTCGTTACCGCCGACACTGCCACCACGGCGCTGGGCATTGGCAGCTTTGCCGCGCGCACGGCGGTGAACGCCGGCTCATCGGTACATGTCGCCGCGATGGAAGTGGCCGCCAAGGCAAAAAAAATCGCCGCCGGCATGATGGAATGCGTGGAAGACGATCTTGAACTCGCCGACGGTTATGTGCGCCTGAAAAGCGCGCCGGATGTGAAAAAGAGCCTGCGCGAAATCGCCGTCAAATCCATCGGCATGCCGGGTTTCTCGATGGCGGGCGGGCTGCCGCCGGGCCTGGAACACACGGCGCATTTCACGCCGGATCAGGCGGTGTATTCCAGCGGCACGCACGTGGCCGAGGTGGAAGTCGATATCGAAACCGGCGAGGTCAACATCGTGCGTTACACCGTGGCACACGACTGCGGGCGCGTGATCAACCCGATGGTGGTCGAAGGCCAGGTCATCGGTGGCGTGGCGCACGGCGTGGGCAATGCGCTGTATGAGCAACTTGCGTTTGACGAGAACGCACAGCCGCTCTCGACAAACTTTGGCGAATATCTCTTGCCGATGGCGACGGACGTACCGCACGTGGATTTGGTGCATCTGGAAACGCCGTCGCCGTTGAACCCGTTGGGCATCAAGGGCGCGGGAGAAGGCGGTACCATCTCCGCCATCGGCGCGATACTCGGCGCGGTGGAACATGCACTGGAGCCGTTCGGCGTGCATATCGCCGAAGCGCCGATATCGCCGCAGCGGATTGTGGCGTTGTTGGGGGAGCATGCGCGGGGGAGGACGAAGTGAGTTTTGAGTATCAGAGAACGGAGGCCGATACATTCCAAAGCAACTCCTTCCTCCGTTTACGGGGCAAGGGCACACTTGAAGCGGAGCAGAAGACGGGGACGGGGGCCCATCCGTGCCGCTCATTGGCCCCCTCACCAACCCTCCCTCGCGGAAGCGGGGGAGGGAGCCGTTTTGTTGTGGCGCAAGCACTGTTTGCTTTGTCACTTGTGTTTGCAACAACCACCATCGCCGCCCCCTTCCCCGAACGCCCCATCCGCATTGTCGTCCCCACTGCCATTGGCGGCCCGTCGGATTTATGCGTGCGCGCCGTCGCGGAGGTGATGCGCGCCGATCTCGGCCAGCACATCGTTGTTGAAAACATCACCGGCGCCACCGGCAACATCGGGCTTGAACGCGTGGGTAACGCCACGCCCGACGGCTACACGCTGTCACAGGCCAGCGCGGGCAACACCGCGAATCTCGCGGCGCGGCCCAAGGCGGCGTTCGACATTCTGAACAACATGAAGCCCGTCGGCAAAGTGTGTCAGGCCTCGTTTTCGCTGGTGGTGGCGCCGGGGTTGAACGTGAAAACGGTCGAGGAATTCATCCGCTACGCCAAAACGCAGCAGGGCAAGTTGTCGTACGGCAGCATCGGCCACGGATCGAGCCAGCATCTGGTGGGCGAAATGTTCGCCGCCGCCACCGGACTCGACATGACGCACGTGCCGTATCGCGGC
>DHVE01000037.1:0-348 GCA_002412495.1 Betaproteobacteria bacterium UBA5216 | reverse complement strand
GCGGCGGGCCGCATCCACCTGATGTTCATGGCGGGCGCGAAGCCGTTCATCGATGGCGGGCTGGTAACGGGCATTGCCACCACCAACCGCGATACCTGGGCGCCGATACCGCAACTGCCACCCATCGGCAAAACGGCGGCGCTGCCGGGATTTACCTACAATGGCTGGAATGGATTGTTCGCGCCGAAAAATGCGCCCGATGCCGCGGTGCGCCGCGTGAGCGCGGCCTTGGTAAAGGCGCTCGCCGATGAGAAAGTGCGCGCGGTAATCCGCACACTGGGTAACGAACCGGGCGCGGGCACGCCGGAAGAACTCGCCGCGCAGGTGCGTTCTGACATCACCAACTTT
>DHVE01000114.1 GCA_002412495.1 Betaproteobacteria bacterium UBA5216 | reverse complement strand
GCGGGAACGTTATATAAATCCGCGCCGCAACGTGTAGAATCGCGGCCCCAGTGACCGAGCAAGCCGAGGCCCTAATGATGCGTGGTTTAAATTCCGCTTTCCCCCTGCTGTTTGCCTGTGCCGCCAGCGTTTCCCCAATGGCCGCCGCGCAAACCGATATTGCAAAATCGTATCCGGTTAAGCCAATAAGGTTTATTTCGCCGTTTACCCCCGGCGCCGGCACCGACACCACGGCGCGCACGCTGGCACAGAAACTCACCGACAAGTGGGGGCAACAGGCGGTGGTGGACAACCGCACCGGCGCGGCAGGCGCCATCGGCGTTGAAATCACCGCCAACGCACCGCCGGACGGCTACACCATTTGCCTGATCTCCGCGTCGCACTCGGTGAACTCGGCCACCAATTCGAAGCTCCCCTACGACCTGACACGCGATTTGCAGGGCATCACGCAGGCGACATCGCTGTTTTACGCGGTTTATCACAGCCCGCAAGTGCCGGTGAAATCCGCCAAGGAATTGATCGCGTACGCGAAGGCCAATCCCGGCAAGCTGTTGTTCGGCTCCAGCGGCACCGGAAGTTTGCAGCATTTCGCGGGCGAAATGTTCAACCATCTCGCGGGCGTGAAGCTGACGCATGTGCCCTATAAGGGCACCTCTGCTGTAGTAACCGCGATGCTGTCAAATGAAGTGCAGGTCGGATTCGGCACCATGTTCGGTGTGCGCCCGCACATGCTCACCGGTCGCCTGCGCGTGGTAGCGATCACCGCCGGCAAGCGGTCGCCGTCGGTGGCGGATATCCCAACGCTTTCGGAAGCGGGCATACCCGGCTACGAAGTCGATCAATGGTATGGCGTGATTACCGGCGCGAAGGTGCCGCGCGCCATCGTCAACAAATTATCCGACGCTATGGCGCAAGCGCTAAAGGAACCGGAAGTGGCAAAACGCCTTGCGGCGGATGGCTCGACGCCGGTGGGTTCCAGTCCGGATCAGTTCTCGGCGCACATCAAATCCGAAATCAGCAAGTGGCAGCGCCTGGTTAAGGAAGCGAAACTGGATATGAAGAGCTAACACCCAAAGATTACAACCCATTGTTTTAAATGGATTTTTATTCAGTCGCCGCCGAGAAATTCAATCCCCACGACGTACTCCACCATGCGCCAGGTATTGCCGGTCTTGGCGAAGCACGCACGATGCTCGATTGCGCTGCGAATATGTTCTTCGGGTACGTAGCCGTCCTGCCCGCGGTGATTCACCTTTACCCAGCGCTGCTTTAACTGGTTTTCGGCGTCAGCGACGTCCCAGTCACGCACGCCGATGATGTCGAACGACAGCGTGCCCAGCGTTGGTGACGCATGCGACGGCGCACCCTTGACCAGCGCTTCTTTCACAACGATGGCGCCGCTGTCGTAAGGATCGACGTCATCCAGCGGCCACTTGATCGGCACATAGGGCGCGCACAGAATGCGCGCGTTTTTGTTCTTCTTGTCCGGCGTGTGCCATGCGCTGCCGAGATTCAGCGCCGATGACAGATTGCGCAGCACACGGTCGTCCTTGCCATCCAGTTCCCACAGCTTGCGAAACTCCGCAGCGCCACGCGGCGCTTCCAGGCCATTTGTAATATTGCGATCCACAATACCAAGCAGCATGGTCCGGTCTCCCCGACCCAACGCGGCAAGCAGGCTGTTGCGGAAAGCCACCCACGAAGGATCTTTACCGCCCTCGTCCACCGGCGGCAGTTTAAGTTCAGTCGGTGGCGCGGACGGTTTGGGCTTCGGCCCGACAGGTGCAACTGCGGGCGCGGCCGCGGGCGATTCAGCGGATGCCGGCGGCGCCGTATTTTGCGCCAATACCACCGCGGAACCCAGTGCGAGGCCGCAGGCCAGCAGCAACCGGCTCATGCGGCGCTGGCGGCCGCCGTGGCAGGGCGCAAACGGCAAGACAATTTCATGATCATGCATCGACGCGGCATTGAAGTGGATGTTTAAACAAGGCGCACATGGTAAGCGCTGCGCCAACGGGTTACAACCGCGGTAATCAAGTCAAGCTATCGCGCATGCTATAATTTTCCTCACAGTTCATCTTGTTCACCGTACCAAACTCGTATCAATTATCGTACCTATTCGTAGCAATCCGTAGCAATCCACAGAAAGCGACAGGAAAATCATGGCGCGCATCGAAGTAAAATCCGAAATTACTGGCACCGTGTGGCAACTCAAATCCAAGCCTGGCGACACGGTGGAATCCGGCGACACGCTGATCGTGATCGAATCGATGAAAATGGAAATTCCCGTGATCACCGAAGACGGCGGCGTGGTGAAGGAAATCCTCGTTAAGGAAAAAGACCCGGTGGCCGAGGGTCAGGTCGTCGCCATCCTCGAAGGCTGATCACCACGGGCCGCGTTTTACGCGGCGCGCCGGCGCAACGATTCTTGTTGCGTTTCCTGCTTTTTTTCTGCTTCCCGCAGCCTGGCAATCGCCGCATCGCGCGAATCATTAACGCGCTGACGCGCTATTTGTTCCGCCGCCACCCCGTCCCCTTCGCGGATCGCCTTTAACAGTTTTTGCCAATGCTGCACGGACTGACGGCGGCGCGCGGGCGTTGAAAGTCCCAGTTGCGAATAACGCAGTGTTTGCAGGGCGAGTGAATCCAGAATGGATTTCAACCGGCGATTGCTCAGCATCTGTCCCAACAGCCGATTGAGGCTGGCCACGGCCTCGACGTAGGCGTCGCCCTGTGCCGCGTCACGCGCCAGGCGCGTCAAATCGGCCACGGATTTCTCGAGCAGCGGCAAGTGGCGCGCGCGGTCGGGATCCTCGGCAATGGCGCGATCGCGCAAGCCGTTTAGCATGGCGCGAATGTCAAAAATCTCGCGCACTTCGTCAATCGACAGCTTGGTGACCAGTGCGCCGCGCCGTGCCAGGATGGTGACCAACCCGTCCTTCTCCAGCAAACGCAAGGCTTCGCGCACCGGTCCGCGGCTCACCTGAAATTCATCGGCGACCGCCTGCTCCATGATGCGCTGCCCCGGGGCGTAGGCGCCCGTCACAATACGTTCGGACAAGCGCGCGGCAATCTGCTCCACCAGTGACAGCGTGAGCGGCGCCTGCTCGGCGAGCCGCAGGGGACGCAGCGGTGAATTCGTGTTGTTGGGGTCGGTCATTCTGGCCTTTGGCGGCGCGGTCGTCTTGAGCGCGAGAACGGAACGAGAACAAACGGCCATTTCACGATACGGCCATATTGTCAGATTGTCAACAATCTTCTTGACACCAAACAGCCCCGCCGGTAGCCTGCCGGTTCTCTTGGTATCTTGGTATCTTGGTATTCCGTTGTCCACCGTTGCGCCTTCGCGGCAGAGTACATCCCCATGACCTGGCAGCCTGAAATCGACGATATCCTTCGGCGCCGCGCGCTGGCCGAGGCCTGCGGCGGCGAAGCCGCGGTGGCCAAGCATCACGCCGCCGGCAAACTCACGGTGCGCGAGCGCATCGGCGGACTGCTCGACCCCGGCACGTTCCGTGAAGTGGGCAAGCTCGCCGGCCGTGCCAGCTACGACGCCGATGGCAAGCTCAAATCGTTCGAGCCCGCGCCGTACGTGATGGGCATCGGCAACCTCGGCGGCCGGCCCGTGGCCATCGGCGGCGAGGATTACACCATTCGCGCAGGCACCAGTTTCGGGGCTGATCGCCGCAAGGGCGGACAAGGCGGATTCATCGAGGACCTCGCCTTCGAATACCGCATACCGCTGATCAATCTGTGCGACGGCACTGGCGGCACGGTTAATACCACGCGGCGCAAGGGGCACTCGGTCGTGCCGGGACACGGACAGGATGGCTTCGAGCGTTCCGTCGATCTGATGCAGATCGTGCCGGTGGTGAGCGCGGTGCTGGGCACCACGGCGGGCGGACCGTCGGCACGCGCAATTCTGTCGCACTGGACGGTCATGGTGCGCGGACAAAGCCAGATCTTCGCGGCGGGGCCGCCGGTGGTCGAACGTGCGTTTGGCGGCAAAATCAGCAAAGAGGAGCTCGGCGGCGCCAAAATTGCCGCCGACACCGCTGGCACCATCGACAACGTGGCTGAGAGCGAAACGGATTGTTTTACGCAAATCAAACGGTTTTTGTCATACATGCCGCAGAACGTGTGGGAGTTGCCGCCGGTGATGGACACACGGGATCCCGTGGATCGCTGCGAAGACGCGCTCGCAAGCATTATTCCGCGTTCCACCCGGCAGCCCTACGATATGCGCAAGCTGATCAGCCTGATTGTTGATCGCGATTCGCTGTTCGAAATTCAGCCTGGTTTCGGCCGTGCGGTAATCACCGTGCTGGCGCGCATGAACGGCAAGGTCGTGGGCATCATCGGCAACAACCCGACCTACGGCGGCATCATGGACGTGAAAGCCGCGCGCAAGCAGGCGCATTTTGTCGAACTGTGCGACCAGTTCAACATCCCGCTGATCTTTTTCTCGGACATTCCAGGCCTGATGGTTGGTGTGCAATCCGAGTCGGACGCGATTTTGCGCGAAGGCATGCGCGCGCGTTTTGTGGGCTTGCAGGTGAGCGTGCCGGTGTTCACCGTGATCGTGCGCAAATGTTATGGCGTGGCTGGCGGCAGCACCATCGACCGCCGCGGACTGAATTTCAAAATCGCATGGCCGTCAGCCGAATGGGGCTCGCTGCCGATCGAGGGCGGCGTCAAGGCCGCCTACAAGCGCGAAATCGAAAGCGCGCCCGATCCCGCCGCGCGCGAGAAAGAAATCGAAACCGAATTGCGGCAACTCGCCTCGCCGTTTCGCACCGCCGAGGCATTCGGCATCGAAGACCTGATCGATCCGCGCGAAACGCGCCCATACCTGTGCCAGTTCATCGACGCATTTCAGGGACGACTGCGCTCGCAACTCGGCCCCAAGCACAAGAGCGGGGCGCGGCCATGAACCCGCGCCGGGAACGCGTGCATAAGCATTTGTTTTTATGTATATTTTTCTTGTATTCCGGGTGGGTTTCGGCGCAACCTTCGTTAGCATGGAAGCCTGAACGCACCATTGAAATCATCTCTGGCACCGCTGCCGGCGGTGCCGTGGATCGCGCGAACCGTGCCGTGCAGCGCATCTGGCAGGAAAAAAAGATACTCGACGTCAACAGCGTGGTCGTGAACAAACCCGGCGGTGGCAATGCCATCGCCTGGAATTATCTCAACCAGCACGCTGGCGACGGGCATTACGTCATGATCGCGCCCTACACCATACTCACCAACAAGCTAGTCGGCACCAGCAGCATCAACTGGACCGATTTCACGCTGATCTCGCTGCTGTTCAACGAATACATGACGGTGGCGGTGCGCGCGGATTCGCCGATCAAGTCCGGCACGGATCTGATCGGGCGTCTGAAAAAAGACCCCGGTTCGCTTTCCATCGCGGTGGCCAGCACCTTGGGCAATCACATCCACAGCAGCATCGCCAAGGCGCTCAAGGCGGGCGGTGTCGATATCAAGAAACTCCGGGTGGTGGCGTTTCCGTCCTCGGGCGAATCCGTCACCCAGCTGCTCGGCGGGCACGTCGATGTTGTGTCCTCGTCCACGCCCAATGTCGTTGGACAGTTGCAGGCGGGCAAGATCCGCGTGATCGCGGTATCGTCGGGCCAGCGGCTGACGGGCGTGTTCGCCGGCGTACCGACCTGGAAGGAACAGGGCATCGAGGGCACGTTCTCGGCGTCACAGGGCGCCATTGGCCCGCGCGGACTGACGCCGGCGCAGCTGGCATTTTGGGAGAGCGCGTTTCAGAAACTCGCGCAATCCGACGAGTGGAACAAGGAACTCGCCACCAGTCACTGGTACGGAAATTACCTCGGTAGCCGCGAGACCGCCAAGTACTACGCGGCTCAAAACACAGAGCTGCGCGAAATTCTGACGGAACTGGGATTAGCCAAGCAGTAGTTTTCTCGGAGACAAACCATGGCACGACCGGAAATCGAAGGCGATTGGGTAATGGGCTGGCCGGACCGCAAGCGCGCGGCCATCTCCGCTGGCAAGGATTCCCAGGGACGCGTGATCAACGGACGTTGCCCGGTGACGCAACTCGAAGGCTTGCTCACGCCCACCGATGCCTATTACGTGGTGAATCAGCTTGAAGTGCCGGAGCCGATGCATCCCGACGATTGGGTGTTGCAAATCGGCGGCCTGGTGGACAGGCCCATCGCGTTGACGCTGAAGGATTTGATGAAATTTCCCGGCCGCACGGTGCGCGCGGTGACCGAATGCGCGGGCAACGACGCGGGCTTCTTTGACTACGTGCAAAAAGGCGGCAAGAAACCCTCGCGCATCAACCAGCAGGACATGAACGCGCGCGCGGCCATGCGCGAGAAAAACGCCGTGCCGTCCACCGAGGAAATCAGCAACGAATCCACCACCACCTGCGCGGTGAGCGCGGGCGAATTCACCGGTGTGCCGCTCGCCGAAGTGCTGAAAAAAGTCGGCCTCAAGAACAACGCCCAGTCGGTGCGATTTCAGGGTTTTGATCGCGGTCAGCCCGATCTCGCGGTGCAGTACCGCTCGGTGGGCCGTTCGGATTTCAAGTTGGTCGATCCGGGCGTGATCAATTACGAAAAAGGCATGCCGATGGCGAAAGCCATGCACCCGGACACACTGCTCGCGTGGTCGATGAATGGCGAATGGCTCACGCACATCCACGGCGCGCCGGTGCGCGTGGTAACGCCGGGCTGGTCGGGCAACTGGTGGGTGAAGTGGCTGGAGCAGATCGAAGTGCTCGATCACATCCCGCAGTGCTACTACCAGCATCATTATTTTACTTACGGCGAAGGCCCCGACGATCCCAAAAAAGAAATGATCACGTCGATGGGCGTGCGCTGCATCATCCTGAATCCGCTGGACGAAGATTCTCCGCTGGAGCGCGGCTCGCACAAGATACAAGGCCGCGCCTGGAGCGGCATGGGCATGATCAAACGCGTCGAAGTCAGCACCGACGGCGGCAAGACCTGGGCAGATGCGCATCTCGAAGAACCGGTCGAACGCTGGCTGTGGGTGCGCTGGTCGCTGCTGTGGGAAGTGGACAAACCTGGCGCATACCAGATCATGGCGCGCGCCACCGATGAAACCGGACGCGTGCAACCGCAGATTCCGTGGAACTATCAGCGCAAGCACTTTGATGGGATCGTTCCAACCGACGTTACCGTCGTGTGAGGCGACAGGCGTGAGGTGTAGCGCGTCGCCATTGCGACACTTTCACTCTACCGATTTACCGCGCCTCACCCCTCACACTTCACGCCTCACGAAATAAATGCATATCGCCGTCTGCATCAAATACATCCCCGACCCCGAGGCCGCCTTCAGCATGTTCAGCATTGATGAGCAGGCGAAGAAGGTGATTCCGGCGTCCGGTTTGAAGCACGTGGTCAGTCCCTTTGATGAGCAAGCCATCGAAGCTGCCCTGCGCGTTCGTGAGCAACATGCAGGCACGCGCATCACTGTGATTACCCTGGGCAATGAGCTATCACGCAATGCCTTGAAACACGGCCTTGCGATGGGCGCGGACGATGGCGTGTTGCTCGCCGATGCGGCGTTTGAGGACGGCGACGCGTACACCACGGCGATCACGCTCGCTGCCGCGCTCAAGAAATTGGGCGCGATTGATCTGGTACTCACCGGACGTCAGGCCGCTGATGGCGATACGGGTGTGGTGGGCGCGGGCATCGGCGAGCTGCTGAATCTGCCGGTGCTGACGTTCGCAAAAAGCATAGCTGTGGACGGCAAGGCCGTGCGCGTCGAGCGCGTGCTGGATGACGGCGGTGAAATCGTCGAAGCCGATTTGCCCGCGGTGGTCACGGTGTCCAACGAGATCGGCGCGCCGCGCGCGGCCAGTCTGCGCGAGACCATGCGCGCCGCGCGTAAACCGGTGGTGGTGTGGAACGCCAGCGATCTTGGGTTGGAGGCCAATGCGGTCGGCGCCGCCGGTTCACGCGCCGTGCGCGAATGCGTATTTGCGCCGTCAAAATCCGTTCAATGCGAAATCATCGAAGCGTCTTCGCCAGAGGCACAAGGCGCGCAATTGGCGCAACGCTTGCGCGAGGCGAGAGTGCTGTGAACACAATACTCGTCGTCGCCGAACTCGCGAATGAAAAGTTGGCGATGGCCGGCCTCGAACAACTGGCGCTCGCACGCAGACTTGCGCCAACAGGCACCGTGATCGCGCTGCTGTTGGGGGCCGACAAAGCCATGGCTGAAGCGCTGATCGCGCGCGGCGCTGACCAAGTGGTGCTCGGCACGCGCAAGGCGTTCGACGGTTACAACAGCGACGGATGGACGGCCTGCGCGGCGGCCATCGCACGCGAACACGCGGTAACGCTGGTGCTCGCGGCGCACACACCGCGCGGCGCCGATCTTGCGCCTCGGCTGGCGTTTCGTCTGAATGCCGGATGCGCCACGGGCTGCGTCGGTGTAGAACAAAAGGACGGCACGTTGCATTTCACCCGCGCCAGTCACGGCGGTAATGTGCGTGAAACGCTGCGTTTCGAAACCGAATGCGTGGTGGCGACGGTGCGCGCGGGTGTCTACGACGCTCTGCCCGCCGACACCACCCGCACGGGCGAAATCGTGGCACTGGACACCGCGCCGGCCTCGCGCATCCGCATCATTGAACGCCAACGCGAAGACAGCGGCGCGCAACGCCTGGAAGACGCCAGGGTAATCGTCGCTGGCGGCCGCGGTCTCAATGGCCCCGAAGGTTTCAAAGTGTTGGAGCCATTGGCCGAAGCGCTGGGCGGCGCGGTCGGCGCCAGCCGCGTGCCCTGTGATCTGGGTTGGTGCTCACACGCGATGCAAATCGGACTCACCGGCAAAACCGTGACACCCGAGTTGTATATTGCAGTGGGCATCTCCGGCGCGAGCCATCATCTTGCGGGGTGCGGTAACGCCAAAACGATAGTCGCCATCAACACCGATGCAGACGCCGCGATTTTTCGGGAGGCAAAATTTGGCGTGGTGGGCGACTACGCTAAAGTAGTGCCCGCGCTGACGGTGGCGATCAAGGCGTTGCCTTCATTATAAGTGATTGTTTTAAAATATAAATCTTAGACGCAGATTTACGCAGATCAAAAACCAGTGGGATTAATCTGCGTAAATCCGCGAAATCTGTGCCGAAGGTTTTGATGTTGGATATTGGAGAACCGCATGAACCACAATGATCTACTGGCCGAATACGAAGCCCGCCGCGCGAAGGCACTCGCGGGCGGCGGCGCGGAAAAATACGCGAAGCGCACCGCCAAGGGCATCCTCAACGCGCGCGAGCGCATCGCCAAGCTGGTGGACGCGGACAGCTTTATCGAGTCGGGCTTGTTCGGCACGTCGGGCGTTTATCCGGAGCAAGCGGACGAGACGCCCACGGACGGCAAGATCGCGGGCTACGCCAAAATCGGCGGGCGCGATGTCGCGATCGTGGTCAACGACTTCACAGTGAAGGGTTCATCCACGTCGTACACCAACAGCAAGAAAGTCGGCCACATGAAGCGCACCGCCACCGAGCGCGGTATGCCGCTGGTGCTGCTGGGCGAATCCACCGGCGCGCGCCTGCCTGATGCCATGGGCGGGCGCGGCATGGGCATGTTGCTGGGCAACGACAACACGCAGTTCCGGCGCACGCGCGAGACGCCGATGGTGGCCGCCGCGTTCGGCCCCGCGTTCGGGTCGTCGACGTGGATGATGTGCCTCTCCGACTTTGCGGTGATGCACAAGGGCGCGACGGTGGCGGTGTCCAGCCCCGGCCTGGTGTCGATGGCGCTGGGCGAAAAGGTCAGCGCCGAGGATCTCGGCGGCTGGCGCCTGCACTCGGACATCACCGGCCTGGTGGATCAGGTGGTGGATACCGAAGAAGAAGTGTTCGGCGCCATCAAAAAGTTCTTGTCCTACATGCCGAACCATCACAAGGAGGCGCCGCCAGACGTACCCATCCCTTCGGGATCGGGCGCCGAGATGGACAAGGTGTTCGGCATGCTGCCTGAAAGCCGCACGCAGGTGTACGACATGAAGCGCATCATCAGGTGCATGGTTGATAAAGATTCGATGTTCGAGTTGAAACCGCGCTTCGGCAAAAGCGCCGTGACGGCTCTTGCCCGATTGGGCGGCAAGAGTGTCGGCATCGTCGCCAACAACCCGTTACATCGCGGCGGCGCGCTGGATGCCGACGCGTGCCGCAAGATCGTGGATTTTCTGGTGATGTGTGATTCATTCAACATCCCGCTTGTGCTGCTGGTCGATACGCCGGGCTTCCAGATCGGCACCGAGGCTGAAAAAGCCGGCGCGCCGGGCCGCATCATGAATTTCATGAACGCGATGACCCTGCTCACCGTGCCGCATCTGTCGGTGATCGTGCGCAAGAGCTACGGGCGCGCTTATGTGTGCATGGGCGGTGGACGCCACTCGGATGACATCGCTGCCTGGCCTTCGGCGGAAATCAGTTTCATGAGCCCGGAGTTCGCCACCAAGATCGTGCATGGGGTGGGCTTTGGCGAGCCGGGTTACGAAGAGAAATTGAAAGAGATTGAGCAAGGCATCGACGTGTGGGGCCTCGCGTCGGTGTACGCGACACAGGCGGTGATCAAGCCGCAGGATACGCGCGACTATTTGATTCGGATGCTGGATGTGTACAAATTGCGCATGACCAAGGGCGTGGGCCAGCACTTGATGCGCACGTGGCCTACTTCTTATTAACAGCGAATGAGCCACAGCGAACACGGAGAAAGGCGCGGGTTTGATTCGGGATCGCGCACTCGCTGTGTTCTCGGTGGCAAAAGGATTTAGATGTTTACAAAAGTCATAGTAGCCAACCGTGGCGCGGTAGCATCACGAGTACTGCGCGCCCTCAATGCAATGGGCATCCATTCGGTTGCCCTCTATTCCGAGGCCGACGCCGGCGCGCCGTACCTCGCCATGGCGAGCGAGACCTATGCGATCGGCCCGGCGCCCGCGCGTGAAAGTTATCTGAATCAGGATTTAATCCTTGACATCCTCCGCAAATCGCACGCCGATGGGCTGCATCCCGGCTATGGTTTTCTGTCGGAGAACGCTGGTTTCGCCCAGCGCGTGACCGACGGCGGCGCGCGTTTCATCGGGCCATCACCGCAATGGATCGACGCGATGGGCCACAAAACCCGCGCGCGTGAACTGGCGGCGCAGCACGGCATGCCGATGTCGAAAGGCTCGCCGGTGCTGCCGATGGAAAATGCGTCAATACTCCAGGCGGCGCGCGACATCGGCTACCCGGTGCTGGTGAAGCCTGCGGGCGGCGGCGGCGGCATCGGCATGCTGCCGGCGAAGGACGAAGCAGCGCTGCTCGAAACCGTTGAACGTTCGCGCTCGATGGCGAGCCGTGGATTCGGTAATGCCGAGGTCTATCTCGAGCGCCTGTTTGAACGCCCGCGCCACGTGGAGTTTCAGGTCTTGGGCGATCAGCACGGCAACGTGGCGCACCTCTTTGAGCGCGATTGCTCGACGCAGCGCCGCAATCAAAAGGTGATCGAGGAAGCGCCGGGGCCGAATATTCCGCGCGACAAAGTAAACGCCGTGGCGGAACACATCACCGGCATCATGCGCAAGATCGGCTACGACAACATCGGCACCGTCGAAATGCTGATGGGCGCGGACGGCTCGTTTAACTTTCTGGAAATGAACACGCGCTTGCAGGTGGAGCACGGCGTGACCGAGGAGGTTACCGGGGTTGATCTGGTGAAAGCACAGATACGCTCGGCCGCCGGCGAAAAACTCGCCGACATTCTGCCGCACAAAATTGAAATCAAGGGCCATGCGATTCAGGCGCGCGTGTATGCCGAAGACCCGAAGAATTTTTTCCCGTCGCCGGGCAAACTCAATGTGTTTCGCCCGCCGGTAGATGGCTCCGTGCGCGTGGAGACCGGCTTTGCCGAAGGCCGCGACGTGACGCCACATTATGATCCGATGATCGCCAAGGTGATTGCGCACGCGCCCTCGCGCGGGGCCGCTATTGATAAACTCGTTGGCGCGCTGGAAGCCTTCGAGATTCAGGGCCTGAAGCACAATCTGCCGGCGGTAATCGCAATATTGAAATCCGAGCCATTTCGCGCGGGGGACGTTCATACAGGGTTGATACCCGAGGTGTTGAAGAAGAAATGAATTTGCATCCTCCAGAATTACGACTCACTTAAACCATCACTGCCATCTCCCGGCCTAATGGCCACCCTCTTCCGCAAGCGGGATAGGTTCTGGGGGAGAGGGAAATCGACACACAGGAAAAATCATGAGCGAACCAGACGTAGTGCGTTTCGATGTCGAAGACGGCATCGGCATCATCACCGTGGATTACCCGCCGGTAAATGCCCTCGGTCCGGGCGTGCGCGAGGGCATCATTGCGAGCGTCGATAAAGGCAATGCCGACCCCGCCGTGAAGGCGATGGTGCTGATCGGCGCGGGGCGCAGCTTTATCGCCGGCGCGGACATCCGCATGTTCGGCAAGCCGCGTCCGGTGTTCAAGCGCGTGAGCTACGATGTGCTGAATGACTCCGCCAAGCCGATCGTCGCCGCGATTCACGGTTTTGCGCTGGGCGGCGGGCTGGAGCATGCGATGGCGTGCAACTACCGCGTCGCGGTAGCGAGTGCGAAAGTCGGTCTGCCCGAAGTCTTGATCGGCATCATCCCGGGCGGCGGTGGCACGCAACGTTTGCCGCGCCTGATCGGGCCGAAGGCCGCGATGGAAATGATCGTCTCGGGCCGTCACGTGCCCGCTGAAGAAGCCCAAAAGTTGGGCATCATTGATACCATCGTCCCCGGCAAGGACCTGCGTGCGGAAGCCATTGCGTTTGCCAAATCCATCGCCGACAAACGCCCGCTGCCGCGCGTGAGCGAGCGCACCGCCGATACCCAAGGCGATGCCGGCATGTTCGAGGCCATGCGCAAATCCATTGCAAAAAAAGCGCGCAATCAAAAAGCGCCATATCACGCCATTGCCGCCGTCGAGGCGGCCACCACACAGCCTTTTGCCGAAGGCATCAAGACCGAGCAGCGTTTGTTTGCCGAACTCGAAAACGCGGACGAGGCCCGCGCGCTGCGCTACGCGTTTTTTGCCGAACGCGAAGTGGCCAAAGTGCCCGGCGCACCGAAAGACTTCAAACCCCCTTCGGTGAAATCGGCAGCGGTGATTGGCGCGGGCACCATGGGCGGCGGCATTGCGATGAGTTTTGCCGATGCCGGCATCCCGGTGAAGGTGCTGGAGGCGTCGCGCGAGGCCCTGGATCGCGGCATGCAGCGCGTGCGCGACAACTATGCCACGAGCGTGAAGCGCGGCAGCCTGACGCAAGCGGAAATGGATGCGCGGCTGGCGCGCATTCAAGCAGTTGAGCGCTACGAAGACATCGGCGACGCCGACGTGGTGATCGAAGCGGTGTTCGAACGCATCGACATCAAGAAGGACGTGTTCACGAAACTCGACGCCGTGATGAAACCCGGCGCGCTGCTGCTCACCAACTCCTCGGCCATCAACACCGACATCATGACGGACTGCACTAAACGGCCGCAGGATGTCGCCGGTGCGCATTTTTTCGCGCCCGCCAACGTGATGAAACTGTTTGAAGTGGTAAAAGGCACCAAGACCTCGCTCGAAACCATCCTCAGTGCGATGAAGGTCGGGCGCGACATCGGCAAGATCAGCGCGGTTGCCGGCACCTGTGACGGCTTCGCGGCGAATCGCAGCCGTGCGCCGTTTGTCACCGAAATGATGCTGATGCTGGAAGAAGGCGCGCTGCCGGAGCAGATCGACAAGGTGATGGTGGCGTTTGGTTATCCCATCGGGCCATTCGCGGTGAGCGACCTGTCGGGCCTCGACATCAGCTACGACACGCGCAAGCGCCGCGCGGCCGCCGATCCGAATTTCCGCAAGCTCCACGTGCCCGACCGCCTGGTCGAGATGGGACGCAAGGGCCAAAAAACCGGTGCGGGCTGGTATCGCTACGAAAAAGGCGACCGCACGCCGCACCCGGATGAGGTGGTGAAAAGCGTCATCGCGGACGTGGCGCGCGAGTTCGGCATAGCGCAACGCACCTTCACCGACGATGAAATTCTGCGGCGCCTGTTATACGCATCGGTGAACGAGGCCTGCAAAATTCTCGAAGAAGGCCGCGCGTATCGTGCGAGCGACATTGATGTGATGTGGCTGCATGGATTCGGCTATCCGCGCTACCGCGGCGGGCTGATGTTCTGGGCTGATGGTATCGGCACCAAGGAAGTCTACCGGCAGGTTGAAGAATGGCATCAACGTTATGGCGCGCGCTGGAAACCCTCGGCGTTGTTGAAGGAACTGGCGGACAGCGGCACACCGTTTCGCGAGGCCAAGCCGAAGGTGGCGATGTAAAGCGACAGCATTAATTAGAACCGTACCCTGCCATTCCCGTGCAGGCCGGTACCCATGAGGCGTCTCGGGTGACACTGTGTTCTGGGTTCCCGCTTGCGCGGGAACGACAGTGTTGGTGTTGTTTTATTGTGGGACATGAAACTATGGAAAGCGAATGAATGCTCAAGAATTGATAACACTGGCACGCACGCAACAACGCGCCGCGCTCGACGAACAGGCGGGCAAATCCCTGCTCGCCGCATACGGCGTGGCCGTGCCGCAATCGCGCACGGTAAAAAACGCCGGCGAGGTCGACATCGCGTTTGCAACCCTCAAGCCGCCGCTGGTCGTCAAGATCATGTCACCGGACATCCTGCACAAGAGCGACGCGGGCGGCGTAAAAGTCGGCCTTCAATCCGCGGCGGATGTTAAGGACGCCATCAACACCATGGCGGCATCGCCGAAAATCCAAGGCGCGCGCATCGACGGTTATCTGCTCGAAGAGATGGCGCCCGCCGGACAAGAGATGGTCATCGGCGGGCTGCGCGATCCGCAGTTCGGGCCGCTGGTGATGGTGGGGCTCGGCGGCATTTTTGTGGAAGTGCTGCGCGATGTGTCGTTTCGCATTTGCCCGATCACGCGGCTGGATGCGGCGGAAATGCTCAATGAGTTGAAGGGCGTTGCCATACTCGACGGCGCGCGCGGCATGAAACCGGTATCCATAGACGCGATCATCGACGTGCTGATGAAAGTCGGCGGCGAAAACGGATTGCTGATGCGGCACGCCGATGACGTTGCCGAGGCGGATATCAATCCCCTGATCGTGTCCGGCAACGGCGCCGTGGCAGTGGACGCGCGTTTTATCCTGAGCACAAAATGATGAATAAAAACAATGCATTAGAAACATTCTCTCCGCTGTTCGAACCGAAGACCATCGCGGTCGTCGGCGCATCGGCACGCAGCTTCGCCTTGCCCAACACCTTCATGAAGCGCATTCGCGATCTGGGTTACAAGGGCGATATTTATCCGATACACCCGAGCGCCGCCGAGATTGACGGACTCACCGCCTACAAGTCGCTGGCGGATACGCCGAAACCGATTGATTACGCTTACATCGCCGTGGCAGGCGGGCTGATCCCCGCGATGCTCGAAACCGCCAAGGGCCGCCTGCGCTTCGCGCATGTGATTTCCAGCGGCTTCGGCGAAGTGGATGAAGGCCGCGATTTGCAGGAAAAACTCGTCGCGGCGGCGCACGCGGGCGGCTTGCGTTTAATTGGACCGAACTGCATGGGCCTGTTTTCGCCGCGCGGCAGCGTGACGTTTGCGGAAGTGGGCCAGCGCGATGTCGGCACGGTTGGTGTCATTTCGCAAAGCGGCGGACTGGGCACGGACATTATCCGGCGCGGCTTCGCGCGCGGCGTTAAATTCTCCGGCGTGGTGACGGTGGGCAACTGCGCCGATGTCGTGCCCTCGGAACTGCTGGAATATTATCTGGCCGATGCGCAAACCAAGGTAATCGGCATGTACCTTGAAACCGCGAAAGATGGCCGCCGACTGTTCGAAACACTGCTCGCAGCCAAGGCTTCCAAACCCGTGGTGATACTCAAGGGTGGACGCACGCAGCAAGGCCTCGCCGCCGCCGCCTCGCACACCGGCTCGCTCGCGGGGGATGACCGTGCGTGGGTGGCGCTGTCGCGGCAAACGGGCTGCGTGCTGGTGGAAACCCTGGATCAGTTTGTCGATACGCTGCTGATTTTCCAGTCGCTCAAACCCAACACCGCGCAGCCGACGAAACGTGTCACCTTGTTCGGTAACGGCGGCGGCACCAGTGTGCTGGCGACGGATTATTTTGCGCGGCTCGGCCTTGCGGTCACCCCGTTCGGCGCGGATACCATCGACCGGCTGGCGGCATTGAAGCTGCCGCCGGGCACCAGCATCACCAACCCGGTGGATTGCCCGGTGGGCACGTTGCAACAGGAAGACGGCAAGGTCGCCGAAAAAATTCTCGACATCATTTATGCCCACGGCAAACCGGATGCGCTGGTAATGCATCTGAATCTGTCCGCGTTTGTCGGGCGCGCCAAACCCGAAGTGCTGGATAACCTTATGGCCGCGGCGCTGCGCGTGCAGCAAAAATATCCAGGACAGGCGCACTTCATGCTGGTGCTGCGATCCGATGGCGAACCCGCGCTCGAAGAACGCAAGCGGTCGTTTCGCGTCAATGCCATGGCGCTGGGCGTGCCGGTGTACGACGAGATGTCGAACGCGGGCACGGCGTTGGCGGCGTTGCAGTGGCACGAGCGGTTTATTTATACCCGCGCCGGCAGTAATGCGTAAGATCGTTTTTTTCGTGTGGCTTCTTCTGTGCGCCAGCAGCAGCGCGCAGGAGTGGCGGCCCGAGCGTGCGATTGAAATCGTTGCCGGCTCGGCGGCGGGTGGCGCGCAGGATCGCACTGCGCGGGCCATGCAACGCATCATGAAAGAGCGCAATCTCATCAACGTCGCAATCGGCGTCGTCAACAAACCCGGCGGCGGCGGCACCTTGAGTCAGGCCTATCTGAATCAGCACGCCGGCGATGCGCACTACATCACGGTTGCTTCGCCCTCGTTGCTGCTGAATCAAATTTCCGGCGGCGGCAAGGGTGATCCCCAGGGTCTGACGCCGCTGGCGTTGTTGTTCAGTGAATATATTGTGATCGCCGTGCGTGACGATTCACCGCTCAAGAGCGGGCGCGATCTGGTGCAGCGGCTGAAGGCCGACCCGTCATCGGTCAGTGTCGCGGTGGCTACCGCGCGCGGCGGCGTGCAACACGTGGCGGCGGGGTTGCTCACCAAGGCCGCCGGCGCAGACGTGCGCAAATTAAAAGTGGTGGTGTTCAACGCCGGCAGCGAATCGATTGCTGCCGTGCTCGGCGGCCACGTGGATATCGTATCGACGGCAGCAGCCAATGCCGCGCAACACGTGCAATCGGGGCGGCTGCGGGTGCTCGGCGTTGCCGCGCCCAATCGTCTGGAAGGATTGTACGCATCCGCGCCCACGTGGAAGGAACAAGGCTACGATACCGTGGCATCAAATTGGCGCAGCGTGCTTGCGCCCAAGGGCATTTCGGCAACCCAAACGGCGTTCTGGGACGACACCCTGTCGCGGCTGGTGAAATTGCCGGAATGGAATGACGACGTAAAAAAGAATTACTGGGTAAACAACTACCTCGACAGCAGGGCAAGCCGCGCCTATTTTGCATCGCAGGTTGATGAGTTGCGCGGCGTGCTTGGCGACTTGTTGGCAAAATAAAAAGGCAAAAGATACATCGTGACCGACATCAAACAACCCCCTTCCCCGCATCCGGGCGCTCACCCGGGCCCCCTCACCGGCATCCGCGTGCTCGAACTCGGCACCACCATCGCCGGGCCGTTTTGCGCGCGGCTGATGGGCGACTTCGGCGCGGAGGTGATCAAGGTCGAGGCGCTCGACGGCGATCCGATACGCTCGTCGGGCAAACGCTTTAAAGGCAAGCCGCTGTATGCCGCGAGCCTGTCGCGCAACAAGCGATTGATCGCGCTGGACCTGCGCACGCCCGAGGGGCAGGAGATCATCCGCAAGCTGATTCCCAAGTGCGACATTCTGGTTGAAAACTTTCGTCCCGGCACGCTGGAAAAATGGGGCTTTGGCTACGACGCGCTGTCGAAATTGAATCGCGGACTGATCATGGTGCGCGTGTCGGGCTACGGCCAGACGGGGCCGTACAGCCAGCGTCCCGGCTACGGCGTGGTATGCGAGGCGGTGGGCGGACTACGTTATGTGAACGGCGATCCGTCCACGCCGCCGGCACGCGCCAATATCGCGCTCACCGACTGCATCACGGGCCTGTATGCCGCGTTCGGCGCGATGATGGCGCTGCGTCATCGTGAACGCACCGGCGAAGGTCAGGTCATCGACACGGCGCTTTACGAGTGCGCGTTCAGTTTCATGGAAACGCACGTGTCTTCTTACGAAAAACTCGGCTACGTGGCCGAGCGCGAAGGATCGGGCCACTCCGACAGCGTGATCAACAACCTGTTCACCACGCAAGATGGTGTGTATGTGCACATCCAGGGCTCGCAGACCAATTCGTTCCGCCGGCTGTGCGAGGCAATGGGCATGCCGGAAGTCTTCACGGATGTGCGCTTCAACACGCGCGCCGAACGCGTAAAACACCAACACGACATCGAGGCCATCGTTGGCGAATGGGTGGCCGCGCGCGACTACACGACCGTTGAAAAAGCGCTGGCGGCCGGCGACGTGGTATTCACGCGCATCTATTCGATGGCGGATATTTTCAACGACCCGCACTACGCCGCGCGCGGCATGCTGGCAAAAATTCCCGACGACGAGTTCGGCACGATCACCGTGCCCGCGCCGGTACCCCGTTTGTCGAAGACACCAGGACATATTTTCCACAGCGGCGGACGCGTCGGCGAACGCACGCGTGACGTGCTGCGCGAACTCGCGGGACTTACCGATGAAGACATCACACGCCTGGAACAGACCAACGTGATCAAATGCGCCCCCGACACGGGCAGCACGTAATATCATGTTTTTATTGCGCTTTTTGGCATGCCTTGGCCTGACTGCCACCGCAGTCGCGGCAGAGTGGCGACCTGAAAAACACGTGGAAATCATTTCCACCGTTGCGGCCGGCGGAAATCAGGACATCGCCGCGCGCAGCGTGCAGCGCATCTGGCAGGAGCGGCGCATCGTGCCCACCTCGGTCGTCAATAACAAACCCGGCGGTGGCGGCAATATCGCGTACGCGTATCTGAACCAACATCCGCGCGACGCGCATTACGTGCTGATGCTGGCGCCAACGATGTTCACCAATCGCATCACTGGATCTAGCACCGCGCAGTTGGCTGATTACACGCCGCTGGCGATGTTGTTCAACGAAAACATATTTATCAGCGTCAAGGCCGACTCGCCGATCAAGACCGGCCGCGATCTGATCGAGCGCATGCGCCGCGATCCGTCCGCGCTCAGCGTGGCGGTCGCCAGCGCGCTGGGCAACCACATACACGTGGGTATCGCGCTGCCGATGAAAGTCGCCGGCGTGGACATCAAAAAAATGAAAGTCGTGGCGTTCAAGTCGTCGGGGGAATCGCTGACGGCACTGGCGGGCGGCCATGTTGATATCGCGGCTTCCACCTTCGGCACCGTGCTGCCGCATCTCACCGCCGGTCGCGTGCGCGTGATCGCGGTCAGCGCGGCGCAACGGCTGCCGGGGGCCTTGTCCGTGGTCCCCACCTGGAAGGAGCAAGGCGCGGACACCGCGTTTACCAGTTGGCGCGGCATTATCGGTGCCAAGGGCCTCAGCGACGCGCAGATCGCCTACTATGATCAGGCGTTTTCGGCACTCGCCGCGACGGATGAGTGGAAAAAAGACGTGGAAAAGAATTACTGGGTGAATAACTATCAGCCCAGCCGCGAGGCGGGCCGTTACTGGACCGCGCAGTACCGCGAGCTGGAAGAACTATTGACCGAGTTGGGATTGGCGAAGAAGGCAAATTGATTTTTGTGGGATGTGTGAAACCCATCCTGCGGGCCTACATTGAAGGAATCGAAGAATGACCTGGGAACCCGAAGCCGAAGAAATCAAACAGCGCCGCAAGTGGGCCGACGAAATGGGCGGCGCCGAAGCGCTACAAAAACACCGCGAGCGCGGCTTTCTCAATGTGCGCGAGCGCATCGCGGGGCTGGTGGATCCCGGTTCGTTTCAGGAAGTCGGCAAACTCGCCGGCAAGGGCGAATACATCGACGGCAAAGTGGTCAAGGTTCAGCCGGCGCCTTACGTAATGGGGCTCGCCGAGATTGATGGCCGCAGCGTCGCGGTGGGCGGCGAAGACACCACCGTGCGCGGCGGCACCAGTTGGGGCGACCGGCGGCGCAAGGGCGGCCAAGGCGGCTTCTGCGACGATCTGGCGTACTACTATCGCATACCGCTGGTGCGCATGATTGACGGGTACGGCGGCGGCGTGGCCTCGCCCAAGCGCGGGTACTCGTTGTTGCCGGGACGTTCGACCGATCCCGGCGTGAACGTCGCTGAACTGCTGGGCGTGGTGCCGGTGGTGAGCGCGGTGATGGGTACCGCCGCGGGCGGCCCGGCGCAGCGCGCGGTGATGTCAACCTGGTCGGTGATGGTGAAGAACGCATCGATATTTGCCTCGGGCCCGCCGGTGGTCGAGCGCGGCCTGGGACAAAAACTCACCAAGGAGCAGCTCGGCGGGCCGAAAGTCGCCGTTGATCTGGCGGGCACCATCGACAACGTGGCGGCCAGCGAGGAAGAATGTTTCGCCATGATCCGCAAGTTCCTGTCATACATGCCGTCGAACGTGTGGGAGCTGCCGCCGGTGACGAAATGCGATGACCCGATCACGCGGCAGGAAGACGAATTGATTCGCATCGTGCCGCGCGACAAGCGCAAACCCTACAACATGCGCCGCGTGCTGGAACTGATCGCGGACAAAGACACATTGTTTGAAATTCAACCGACCTACGGGCGTTCGTGCATCACCACGCTGGCGCGCATGGGCGGCTACGTGGTCGGCTTCATCGCCAACAACCCGATGATCGGCGGACGCATCGATCACAAGTCGGCGCGCAAGCAAACGCACTTCATCGACCTGTGCGACATGTTTCATATTCCCATCGTGTTTTTTATCGACGCGCCGGGTTTCATGATCGGCAAGGAAGCCGAAGAAGCCGCGACGCTGCGCGAAGGCGGTCGCGCGATCTACACGCGTTCGCTGGCGACCGTGCCGATCATGACGGTGGTCACGCGCAAGTGTTACGGCATGGGCGGCGGCGTGGGGCTGGATAAATTCGGTCTCGATTTCAAGGTTGCTTGGCCTTCGGGTGAATGGGGATCGATCGCGGTGGAGGGCGGCGTGGCAGCCGTCTACAAACGCGAAATCGCCAACGCGCCCGATCCCAAAAAACGCGAAGCGGAAATCGAAGCGGAGCTTAAGAAAATTACCTCGCCGTTTTTGACGGCGGAAGCATTCGCCATCGAAGACATCATCGATCCGCGCGAAACACGCACCTACCTGTGCCGCTTCATCAAGGCGATGCAGAACCGGCTGAAAACAGAACTCGGCCCCAAACCGCGCTATGGCGTGCGGCCATAATAATCAAGGCATAACCAGGGATTAACCATGAGCATCAGCCCCGAATACAACGGCAATTTCCGCGCGGCCGGTTACCCCGTGCGCCTCTACAGCGGGCAGGATGCACTGGAAAACCTTCCCGCGGAACTGAAGCGCCAGCGCGCCAAACGCGCCTTCATCGTGTGTGGCCGCACGGTGTCGCGCAAGACCGGATTGATTGCCAACATCAAGCGCATCCTCGGCGATACCTGCGCCGGCGTGTTTGATGAAATCGACAAAGACACAACCCTGGATTCAGTCACCCGCGCGGCCGCCGCCGCGCGCGCCGTCAACGCCGACCTGCTGATCGGCGTGGGTGCGGGCAGTGTTACGCAAGGCACGCGCGTGGTGGCCATCCTGATGGCGGAAAAACGTCCCGTCGACGAATTAATCACGCAGTACCCGGAGCACGGCGCAGCGATCAGCCCCAAGTTGCTGGAGCCCAAGGTACCGATTATCAATGTGCTGACGGCGGCCACCTCCGCGCAGAATCGCGCGGGATCGGCGGTGAAAGATCCGAATCGCGGCAATCGCATGGAGTTTTTTGATCCGAAGACACGCCCGGTGGCCGTGTTCTGGGACGCCGACGCGCTGATGACGGCGCCAATGTCGCTGGTGCGCACCACCACCATTTCCGCGGTGTGGCGCACCACCATGAATCTGGGCGCCACGCGCGTCACGCCCTTGTCCGAGGGTGATCGACTTCAGGCTTTTCGCCTGGCGCGCTATGCGCTGGATCATCTGAACGACAGCAGTGACGTCTCGCCGCGCATTGCCGCGTGCGCCGCGGCCTTTTTGCAAAATCGCGATGCCGATGACGGCGGCAATCTCAGCGGAAAACACTGGGTGGAACGCGTGGTGTACGCCTTCGCCACGGCGCTATTTCAGATGCACGCGCACGTTGGACAGGGCGATGCGAGCGCCGCACTGACGCCGATGGTGATACGCAAGCTCGGCAGCCGCAATCCGGAGGCGATGGCGCTAATCGCGCAGGGCTTGGGCGTGTGGCGCGACAGTGATGGACTCTCAACTGCGCCGGAAAAAGCCGCCGCCGAGTTGGAGCGCATATTCAAATCGGTGAGCATGCCGGTACGCGTGTCGGAACTGAATATTCCACTCGAAAGCTTGCCGAGAATTCTTGAGAATTCGCTGAAGAATTTCAACGCCGATCCCAAACGCGAGTTTGTGCGCGAGCGTGATTTTCTGTTGTCGGTCATCGAAGCCTGCTGGTAAATGCCGGCGTCCCGCTTGAAACCGTACCGTGGCATACATCACGGACACAATATAACCGTTTGTTTTTAAACGATTAATTTAATTCACCCTGTAATAACCCGTTACAATTTCCGATACGCGGCGCCGTAAACCGCGTGCGCGGTGCGACGTTAGATGTGCATGGGAATTCACCCATGCCCAACAGCGGAGAGGAGAATCAAAAATGAAATTCAAGACCACGATCATCGCGTTTGCCATTGCCATGTTGCCAGGGCTCGCCCTCGCGCAAGCCACCCCTGCCACTCCTGCTACGCCGGCTGTGCCGGGAAGCACGGCTGCCACACCCGCGACACCCTCCACGCCCAGCGATAAGGCCGGTGCACGCATCGACCAGCGTCAGGCCAATCAGCAAAAGCGCATTGATGCCGGCGTCAAGTCGGGCGAGTTGAACCAGCGGGAAGCCGCGCGTCTGGAAAAAGGCCAGGCCCGCGTGCAAAAAATGGAAGACAAGGCCCGGGCCGACGGCAAGATCGACAAAAAAGAAGCGCGGCAGATTGAGCGCGCGCAGGATCGCCAAAGCGCGCGTATCGCCTCCCAGAAACACGACAAGCAAAAAGCCAAGTAATTTTTGCGCTATACCGGGCGCCACCGGCGCCCGCGTTCAACGGCCACCGCAAAACGGTGGCCGTTGTCGTTTAGAATGATTGCCTTAACATCATCGCGGCAGGGAAAACATGGACACGCTAACAGTCGGTATGAAGCACACAGAGGTTTGGGAAATTACCGAGGACCGCACCACGCAACGCGGCAAGTACAAGGTATTTGCCACGTGGTCGATGACGCGTCTGGTGGAATCCGCGGCCAGCGGCCTGGTAGCCCCGCATTTGAAGGCGGGCCAGGGACAAGTCGGCGTGTCCATCACCGTACGCCACATGGGCCCCACGCCTATCGGCAAGACTGTGCGCGCCGAAGCCGAACTGGTGGCCATCGACCGACGCCGACTGTCGTTCAAGGTCAAAGTGTATGACGACAGCGGACAAGTCGGCGAATCGGAACACGACCGCTTTATTGTTGATCTCGACAAGTACTTCGCAACGCTGGACAAAAAACTGGCCAACAGATAGCACGGCGCGATGTCGCGGCGCCGCGGTGTTACAAAGGGCGCCCCCCTCAGACAGTCCGCCTAATCCATCCTGGCGCCTGAAATCTTCACCTGCATACGCAGCCGTTCGGCGTCGGCCGCGATGAACTGCTTGAACTCGGCGGGCGAATTGCCGACCGGCTCTTTGTCGCCTTCCGCGAAATGCGCCCTGACGTTCGGCTGACTCAGCACCTTGATGATCGCCGCGTTGAGTTTGTTCACGATCACGGATGGTGTACGCGCCGGGACGAAGATGCCGCTCCATGACGTCGATTGATAGCCCGGCAACACATCGCTGATCAGCGGCACGTTGGGCAGCAGCGGTGAACGCCGCACGCCGCACAGGCCGAGCGCCTTGATCGATCCGGCGTTGATGTGCGGCAGCGCTTCGATCAACGGCGAAAAGATCGCCTGAATCGAACCGCCCACGAGATCGATCATCGCCGGCGCGCCGCCCTTGTACGGCACGTGCACCATATTGCCCGCGACCATGTGATTGAACAACGCCGCCGCGAGATGCTGCGACGAACCATGGCCCGCGGAACCAAAGTTCACCGCATTTTTGCCGCTTTTTACATAGGCGATGAACTCGGTCAGATTATTCACCGGCACTTTCGGATTGACCACCACCGCATTGTTCGAATTATAGGTTTGCGATACCGGTGTCAGGTCCGTCAGAAAATTGTAGGGCAGATTTCTGTAGAGGCTCATGTTCGCCACCAGCGTGGCGGAGGCCACCAGTATGGTGTAGCCGTTGGGCGTGGCCTTGGCGACGATGTCGGCCGCAATGGAACCCGCCGCGCCGGGCCGATTGTCGACCACCACGGTTTGTCCCAGCACTGGCCGCAGGTTCTCCGCGAGCACGCGCGCGGTGATGTCCGTGCTGCCGCCAGCGGCGAAAGGCACTACCAGCCGGATCGGCCCTGACGGCCACTCCGGGCCGGTTCCCTTGGCGCCGGTCTGTGCGAGCACCGGGCTTGCGAGGCCGAGTGTTATGAAGGCGCTGCCGATTACCGTTGCGTAAACGTTCAACATGATGGCGTCCTCGAAAAAACACTATTGCTGCGACACATCCGTTTCGCGTCATCGTTACCAGGAAACTTCTTCCCCCTGAAGGGGACGGGACCTTACATTGGTAACGATGTATCGAATTTAATGTCTCGCCGTACCAGGAATCACACCCGCTGCATGTCCATTTTGCTCGCAATTGCCGCTTTTTGCAGCCTCCCGCCAGTCGATTCGCCGCGTACCCCGTCGAATTACACCACCCCCGCCTCGCGCAGCTTTTGAATTTCGTCCCGGCTGTAACCGAGTTCGCCGAGTATCGCGTCGCTGTGTTCGCCGATCAGCGGAGGCGGCGAGTTGAGCGTGGGGCCGTCGTGTCCCAGACGGAACGGCGTGGACAACACGGTCACATCGCGCTCGACGCCCTTCACGTTTTTGAAGGTATGCAGCACGCCGCGCCCGGTGACTTGCGGGTGTTGCAGTATTTCAGCGGGCGTGCGGATGCGCGCGGCAGGCACGCCGGCATTATTGAGCAGGCCTTCCCATTCGTCGGCGGTGCGCGTGAGCAGCACACGGCGGAATTCCGCGCGCAGGATATCGGTGTTCTTGCGACGCGCATCGATCTCCTGAAAACGCGGATCGGTCAGCACGCTCGCCAGGCCCAGCGCGCGGCACAGCCGCTCATACTGATGATCTTCGTTCGCGCCCAGCGTGAGTTTGCCTTCCTTGGTGTCATAGGTGCCGGCCGACGGGCTGCGGCTTGCCGGCTCGTTGCCGCGCGGGCCGGGCGGATTGCCAGTCGCGAAATAGTCCGTCACGTACGAACTCATCAGCGCCAGCGCCGTATCCAGCATCGACACATCGATGTATTGCCCGCAGCCTTCGCGTTCGCGCTGAAACAGGGCGGTGGAAATTGCATAAGCGCCCGCCATACCCGTGGCGTAGTCGGTAATCGGCGGGCCGACTTTCAGCGGGCCGGTTTCCTTGGTGCCGATCACGCTCATCATGCCGCCGGAGGCCTGAATCACGCCATCGTAGGCGGTGTAGTGGCCGATCGGCGGCAACTGGCCGTAGCCGGTGAGCGAACAGAAAATCAGCTTCGGATGTTTCGCGCGCAGCGTGTCGTAATCGATACCGAGTTTTTTCATCACGCCGGTGCGGAAATTTTCGACCACCACATCCGCGTTGGCGACCAGCTTCATGAAGATGGCGATCCCTTCGCCGCTTTTCAGATTCAGCGTCAGCGAGCGTTTGTTGGCGTTCTGCGGCAGAAAATTGGTCGCCATCGCGTGCTTCCAGAAATGCTGGTCGCTGCCCGCGCCGCTGTGGCGCACCGGATCGCCGCGCCCGACCTGTTCGATCTTGATCACATCCGCCCCCATCAGCGCGAGCTGATACGTGCAATACGGCCCCGCGACCACGCGCGTGAGATCGACAACTTTGATGCCTTTGAGTGCTTGCATGAGTACCCTGTTACCGAGAATTGGTGGAGAATTCGACGTAGCGTTCGATGATCGTGTCCATATCATGTGAGCACCATGAAACCGCTAATCAAGATTGTAGAGACTATCGCGCCGAGCGTGTTGTGCGTGTTGTGCGTGTTGTGCGCAGCGCCGGGTGTGCTGATCGCACAAGACTATCCCGTGCGGCCGCTGCGCATCGTTACCGGCGCGCCGGGCAGCACGGCGGAATTCGCCGCGCGCATGCTGGGTCAGGGCTTCTCGGATGCATTCGGGCAATCCGCGGTGATCGATCCGCGCGCCACGGGCGGCGCCACCATCTTCGGTGAAATTGTCGCGCGCGCGGCGCCCGATGGCTACACTCTGCTCATCATCGGCTCGACGCTGTGGCTGGGGCCGCTGTTTCGCCGCGCGCCGTTCGACCCGCTGAAGGATTTTTCATACATCGCGAGCCTCACCGATTCGCCGAACATCCTGGTGGTGACCCCGTCGCTGCCGGTGCATAACGTGAGGGAGTTGATTGCATACGCCAAGGCCAAGCCGCGCGCGCTGAATTATTCGACCAGCGGCACCGGCGCATCGCCGCATCTCGCGGCCGAGCTGTTCAAGTCGATGACCGGCACCGACATCACGCACGTGCCCTACAAAGGCGCGGGCGCCTCGGTGATCGCGCTGATGAGCGGCGAAGCGCAGGTGTCGTTCGCCAGCGCGGCATCGGTCACCGCGCAAATCAACGCCGGCAAGCTGCGCGCCCTGGCCGTCACCGGCGCCAAGCCCTACAGCGTGTTCCCCGACTTGCCGACGATAGCGGCCACCGTCCCCGGCTACGAAGCGGGTGCTGCCACCGGATTTTTCGCGCCCGCGCGCACGCCGGCTGCGATTATCAACCGCTTGAATCGCGAAGCGCTGCGCATACTCGCGCGACCGGATGTGAAGGCGAAGTTTCTCAATACCGGCGCGGAGGCTACTGGTAGCACCCCTCAACAACTCGCGAAGTTGGTGAGTGCGGATACGGCCAAGTGGAGCAAAGTGATCAGGGATGCGGGTATTAGGGTGGAGTAGGACATAACGTAAGCATCTGCTTTTATTACAATTACCTAAAATCTCAGCCTTCGCCTTGTCGCGAATGAAGTCGGCCGTAGATTATTGGGCAATCGCGCAACACTGCATTTTGTGACATGAGCACACTGCGCTTTGCCTACTGCTCGCCTGCTACCTACGTCGCAAGATTACAAGTCGACGTAGCCTATGGTGAGATAATAATTTGTGCTGGTAAAGAACTGCCCAGCCGTCGCTAGTTGATTTAACGTAGCTAACCAGCGACGTTGTTCTTCATCCGTGATCCACCCCGTCTTGGACGCCACTTGCGCACGCGAGACGGCGCGTCCAAATGCAAAAGAATCCGCGCTCGTGTCAACCATCGGGATAACGCGCACCTCCACTGATTTCAGGCCGGCATCGAGGAATGCCCGACGTTGTTTTCTTCCCATCCAGCCATCGGCAAACGATTGCTCGCCGTAACACGCAACAATACGGCGAGTCAGTTCCTGGTCGGGATGGTCTATCACCCAAGTATCAGCGTCCTGATCCGAACTGATAACGCAACCGCCTCGCTTGGTCAGTTCTATCATGCGGGCCAAGGTCGCATTGCGTTCGCCCTCCGGTAAATGAAGCAGCACGGTCTGCGCGATACATACGTCGGCGATTGCACTGTTTAGTGACGTAACACTGCCGCGTTCTATCCGGACATGACATCGCTCTGCGAGTCCGCTTTCAGCAATCCGCCTCTGGGCAACGCTGGCAAGCCCCGGCTGCGGTTCGATTCCAATTACTTTTCCAGCCGCACCGACTGCACTGGCAAGCTCTAGCATCAATGACCCGGTCCCACACCCCATGTCAACTATGGTTTGACCAAGTCCTATTCGCGCCATATCAAATAGGGCCGCACGTAATAGCACTTGATCAGGATTGGTGGCGCGTTTATCAAGCGCGTTAGCCCAGGATTCAGCAAGGCTTGCGTCCCAAGTATCAATCCTCCCAAAATCATCGTTACCCCCCTGAACACGCAATGGCCGACTTTCCTTTGTCACATTTGCCTCCCAGATTCTGGGTGATTATTTTATCCGTGCCTTCAACCCCAGCAACTTGGCCGCATTCCCGCCAATAATCGCGTCTTTCTGTTTGCGCGTGAGAAATTTCGCGCGCTCGATAAAATCCACCGGTTTGTAGTAGCCCATGTCATACGGGTAATCGGTACCGATGACGACGTGGCTTTCGCCCCACAGCCTGACCAGGTGTTCGAGCTGGTCATGGCCGAACACCATGGTGTCGTAGTAAATCTTTTTCATGTAATACGACGGCGGGCGCGTGATGTGGTCGTGGCATTCGGGGCGCACTTTGTAGGCGTGATCCATGCGCGCGGGGTAGTGGCCCATGTAGCCGCCGCCGTGCGCGGCGACAAACTTGATTTTCGGGTAGCGTTCGAGAATGCCGCCGTAGACGATGTGCGCCAGCGCCACGGTGGTGTCGAGCGGGTTGCCGATGACATTGGTTAAAAAATGTTCCTTCAGGCGGCTAGTGTCGGTGAAGCCGCCCGGGTGCAGAAACACCACCGCGCCGAGTTCCTGCACCTTGGCCCAGAATTTTTCGTATTTCGGATCGGCGAGTTCGGTTTTGCCGACGTTGGTGCCGAGCTCCAGTCCTCTGAAGCCAAGCTTTTTCATGCAGTGTTCGAGTTCGGCCACGGCGAATGCGGGCTCCTGCATGGGCACGGTGCCCAGCGCCACAAAACGATCCGGGTGCGAAGCGACGATCTCCGCGAGCCGTTCGTTCACCACGCGCGAGGATTGGCGTCCCAGCTCGGGCTCGATGCGATAGTTGTAGTGGCTGGGCGACGTCGAGATTGCCTGCACGTCGATGCCCATCTTGTTCATTTCGGCGAGGCGCGCTTCGGTGGAGGTGGCCTTGTGGTGAATCTGCTGCCACTGCTCTTTTTGCCGGTCAGCCGAGCGCTGGCTGCCGTGCTGCACCACCGGGTCGGGCGCGGGTAGCACCGTCTGTTTGGCTATCGCGTCGGCTTCGGGCACGTGCACGTGGCAGTGCAGATCGACCGCCAGACTTTTCTTCGCCCCCGTGGTTCGCTTGATGATTTTGCGGCTGGCGGCCTTGGCCATATCGGCGAGGGTGGCATGCGGGTGTGCGCGAGGCGTGCAGGTGTACATCATGATGATTCCCCTGATGGTTGGATGTGGGTTGATGGTGGGTTAAGTGCGGGCCGAATGTTAAGGTTACTCGACAGCGATCTTCGCTTTTTTCACCACGTCCGCCCAGCGCGCAATATCACGCGCGATGCGCGACTGAAACTCCGCTGGCGTGGAAGGCCGCGCGTCGATGCCCGCCACCAGCAAACGGGCTTTGACTTCGGGCAGGGCCAGCAGCGCCACCAGTTCGCTGTTGTAGCGCTGAATGGCCGCCGGCGGCGTGGCGGCGGGCGCGGCCATGCCGTACCAGCCATCGACCTCGTATCCCGGCACGCCGGCTTCGGCGATGGTGGGCACATCCGGCAATGACGCCGCGCGCCGCGCGGTGGTCACGCCGAGCGCGCGTATCTTGCCGCCTTGTATCAATGCGCTGCTGGAGGCCATGCCGGCAAAAAACGCGGAGATTTGCCCGCCCATCAGATCGGCCAGCGCGGGGCCGCCGCCTTTGTAGGGCACGTCCTGTATGTCCACGCCGGCCAGCGCCTTGAACAACTCCGCCGACAGGTGCGCGACGTTGCCGTAGCCAGTGTGCGCGTAGTTGAGTTTGCCGGGGCGTGATTTCGCCAGCGCAACAAATTCGCTCACCGATTTGGCCGGAGACGATGGCCCCACCACCAGCACAAACGCGCCGTTGCCGACAAAACCGATGGCGGCGAAATCCTTGATCGGATCGTAAGGCAACTTGCGTATCACCGAGGGCGTGATGGTATGGCCCGCCGCCACCATGGCGATGGTGTGCCCGTCGGGCGCGGCCTTGGCGGTGATTTCGGTGCCGATGATCGCGTAGGCGCCGCCGCGATTATCCACCACCACCTGCTGGCCCAGCCGCTCGGGCAGGCGCGCGGCGATGATGCGGCCCACTACGTCCACCGCGCCGCCCGGCGGAAACGGCACCACCATGCGCACTGGGCGCGTGGGTGACCAGTTCGGCGACGGCTGGGCCTGCGCGGACCATGCGGCCAGCCATAGGCCCGTAAAACCCGCGCACGCCGCGTGACGGAGCAACACGCGGCGCGAAACGTGGGGCAAATCGCGGCGCAAAGCCCAATGCCATTTCACGGCCATCATTCCGCCTGTATTTTTGCCTGCTTCACGACACTTGCCCAGCGTGTGATGTCACGCGCGATGAGCTGATGAAACTCAACCGGGGTCGAGGCACGCGCATCAATGCCGGTTGCAAGCAGTCGCTCCTTGGTGTCGGGCATGGCGAGCACGGCGGCGAGGTCGCCGTTGAAGCGGCGAATGATCGCTGGCGGCGTGGCTGCCGGCGCCAGTAGACCATACCAGCCATCGACTTCGTAACCCGGCACGCCGGCTTCGGCGATGGTCGGCACATCCGGCAGCGCCGCGCTGCGACGCAGCGTGGTGACGCCCAGCGCACGGATTTTTCCCGCCCGGATCTGCGCGCTACCCGACGACACGCCGGAGAAAAACGCGGAAACCTGTCCGCCGATCAAATCCGTCAGCGACGGGCCACCGCCCTTGTAAACGATGCCCACCATGTCGATGCCGGCGAGAACCTTGAACAATTCCCCCGCCAGATGCGTGGCATTGCCGTAGCCGGTGAACGCGTAGTTAAGCTGGCCGGGGCGCGATTTCGCCAGCGCTACAAACTCGCTCACCGATTTGGCCGGCACGCTGTTGTTCACCACCAACACATAGGCGCCATTGCCGATCAGGCCGACGGCGGCGAAATCTTTCAGCGTGTCATACGGCAGCTTCTTGGTAACCGAAGGCGTAATCGAATGCCCGACCGGCACGATCAGCAACGTGTATCCATCCGGCGCCGCCTTCGCCGCCAATTCGGTGCCGATAATGGCATTGGCGCCGCCGCGGTTGTCCACGACAATCTGCTGCCCGACACGCTCCGGCAGGCGCGAAGCAACGATGCGGCCCACCACATCCACCGCGCCGCCCGGTGGAAACGGCACAATCAGGCGCACCGGGCGCGTGGCCGACCATGACGCCGGCTGCGCATACGCCGCCACACTGGCAAGGAACAGGAGTGCGGGCAGCCATCGCGGCGGTTTTTTCGTGAGTGTCATTGGCGGAAGCGTTTCAGTAAAGATCGGGGATGAAGATTATCACCGACTTGCGCCATGGCAAAATGAACGCCTCTGAAATGCTTTGCGAAAGGTCGGGCGGATGAAACAGCACTCCCTGAAACAAATCGGCCTGGCCATTGTCGGCGCAGGTCGCGTCGGACTCATGCGCGGCGAAATCGCGGCGCGTTTTCCGCAGGTCGATTGGATCGGCATCGCGGAAATCAATCCGGAACGCGGGCGGCTCGTCGCGCAACAGATCGGCGCGGATTTTGTGACGCGCGATTATCGCGAGCTGTTGAAGCGGCCCGAAGTGACGGCGGTGCTGATCTCGACGGTGGGCCATCTGCATGCGGATCCGACGCTGGTGGCGCTGGAAAATCCGAATAAACCGGCGTTGTTGATTGAAAAGCCGATTTCGAATCAACTGGCTGAATCGGAAAAGGTGTTGTCGTTGATCCAGCAGGCCGGCGTGGATGCGTTGATCGGCTACACGCAGCGTTTTCGCCGCCGCTGGCAGGTGGCGAAAGACAAAATCGCCAACGGCGCGCTGGGCGACGTGACCACCGTCAGCTCGCGCGCATTTCTCAATCGCATGGTGGCGATCAACAACTACCAGCGCGAAAGCGACCCGGCGCTGAATTCGCCGATGGTGATTTCCGGCACGCACGCGCTTGATATCGTGATGTGGATGATGGAAGGCAAAACACCCGTCGAGATATACGCGCGCTCGGTAGACAAGGCGTTGGGCAAAAAATACGGCGGCATCGATGCCACCGTCGGTACCATGACCTTCAGCGACGGCACGCTTTACAACAGTGTGGTGAATTGGGCGCTGCCGGTGAACTGGCCGGGCGCGGTGTATGGTCTGGAAGTCGGCGTGGTGGGCACGGACGGTGTAATGACCATCGACGACAGCCATCGTGATTTTGTGATGGCGGTATCGGAGCCGCAGAGCATGGGTTATGTCGCCGACAGCAGCCGGCTGGTCGATTTTGTCGGCAGCACACCGGCGGGAGACATGGCGCTCGGCGCGCTACGCGGCCCGATGTATGAAGAAACGCAATCGTGGTTGATGCGCCTGGCCACCGGCATGCCCACCGTGCATGCCACTGCCGCCGAGGGGCACCATCGATTGATGCTGGCGAAGGCGTATGATTTATCGGCGCGGCTGAAGGCGCCGGTGGCGCTGCCGCTGACGCCAGAGGATGAACAGCGCGGGCGCCAAGAGCGCCTGACAAAATGAAATCCCCCTGTCCCGGTGCGGGCAACCATCCAAACACGCCCCGCGCCCTAAACCTCCCGCTCGCGGGAAAAGGCGCTTCACTGCTGCATGACTCGAGTGTCTTGATACCCACCCACCTATCATGAATAAAACCACCGACCCCCATACCCGCACCGAAATCCGCGACCGCATGCGCATCACCTGGCATCAGACGATCACCATGGACGACGGCGTGACGTTGCGCGCCGACGTCTATCGCCCGGTCGATGAAAGCGCCAGGTGCCCGGTGATTTTGAATTACGGCATCTACGGCAAGGGGGTCGCATATCAGCAGGGCTATCCGCTGCAATGGGAAAAAATGGTCACCGACCATCCCGAAATTCTGAAAATGTCGAGCAATAAATATCAGAACTGGGAGACCACCGATCCCGAATGCTGGGTACCGCACGGCTACGCCATTGTGCGCATCGATTCGCGCGGCGCGGGCTGGTCGCCGGGCTTCATGGACCCGGCCTCACCGCGCGAGATCGATGATCTGTACCAATGCATCGAGTGGGCAGGCACGCAGCCGTGGAGCAACGGCAAGGTGGGCATGCTCGGCATTTCGTATTACGCCAGCAACCAGTGGCGCGTGGCGGGCCTCGATCAGCCACCGCCGCATCTGGCGGCGATCATCCCGTGGGAAGGGCAGAACGACCGTTATCGCGACTCGGGCTACCACGGTGGCATTCTTTGCGAGTTTCAAAAACGCTGGGCCAAGCATCAGGTGGTGCATGTGCAGTACGGGCGCGGTGCACATGCCGCGAAGAACCCCAACACCGGCGAATCCATCGCGGGCCCGGTGACGCTCACCGAAGCAGAACTGGCGAAGAACCGCGTCGATGCCTTCGAGGAACTGAAAAAACATCCGTTCTTCGACGACTGGCATAAATCACGCACCGCCAATTTGTCTAAGGTACGCACGCCGCTCCTGACCTGCGCCAACTGGGGCGGACAAGGCATTCACCCGCGCGGCAACTTCAATGGCTTTACCGAAACGCCCGCCGACACCCCGAAGTGGCTGGAGGTGCATGGCGATTCGCACTGGTCGGTGTTCTCCAACGGCTATGGATTGGATCTGCAAAAGCGGTTTTTTGATTGTTATCTAAAGGGCGACAAAAGCGCGTGGGAAAAACAGCCGCGCGTGCAGCTCAACATTCGCCACCCCGGTGAAAAGTTCGTGCTTCGTCATGAGAACGAGTGGCCGCTCGCGCGCACGCAGTGGACGACGTTTTATCTCGATGCCGCGAGTCAGACCCTCGGCACGCAACCCGGCGCGCACGAAACTCGCGTCACCTATGAGGCCATGGGAAAAGGCATCACCTTCACCACGGCGCCCATGAACCAAGACACCGAACTCACCGGCCCGATGATGGCAAAGCTGTTTATCTCATCAGCCACCACCGACGCGGATTTGTTTTTGATCGTGCGTGTGTTCGATCCGCAAGGCAAGGAACTCACCTTCATGGGCAGCACCGATCCCAACACGCCCATCGCCAACGGCTGGCTGCGCGCCTCGCACCGCGCGCTTGATCCCGCGAAGAGCCTGCCCTACCGCCCCTATCACCCGCATGACAAAGCCGAACCGCTGACGCCGGGTGAAGTCTATGAATGCCAGGTTGAAATCGTCACCAGTTGCATCGTCGTACCGAAGGGCTGGCGCGTCGCGCTCACGGTAAGAGGCTGCGACTACGAATACGAAGGCGAACTTGCTGAATTCGCAAAAAAATTCCACTACGGCACGCGCGGCACCGGCGGCATGACGCATAATGATGCGGACAGTCGGCCCGCGGACGTGTTTGGCGGCAGCGTGACGCTGCACGCAGGCGGTGCGCGGGAGGCTTATTTGTTGTTGCCGGTAATTCCGGCAAAGTGAGGCGTATAGAGCCAAGCACCCCCGCCAAGCTTGGCATCATCATCGCCCGATTCGCTGCTGGCGCCTTTACTGAAATCATCGCCCCCCTAACATGCACGTCACCACCACGCCCCAACCCACCCACGCCGGCATCGCCGGCGACCTCTGGGGCGGCCTCGCCGCGATGCTGGTCGCGCTGCCATCCGCCATCGCGTTTGGCGTATTGATTTACAGCGCGCTTGGACCTGACCACGCAGGCGAAGGTGCGCTGGCGGGCATGCTGGGCGCCGCGGCGCTGGGCATTGTGGCGCCGCTGGTCAGCCGCAACGGCGGTTTTATTACCGCGCCGTGCGCGCCGGCTGCCGCCGTGATGTCGGCGCTGGCGGTGCAGCTTTCCGCCGACGGACAATTCACGTTTGAGCGGGTGACCATGCTGCTCGCGCTGACCGCGCTGCTGTCCTCGCTGCTGCAGATACTCTATGGACTGCTTCGCGCCGGGCGGCTGATCAAGTTCATTCCCTATCAGGTGGTGAGCGGCTACCTGTCGGGGGTGGCGCTGATCATTGCGCTGGGCCAGCTACCCAAGCTGTTGGGCCTGCCGAAAGGCGAACCGCTGCTTCATGGGCTGTTGTCGCCCGCGCTCTGGAATGGCACCAGCATCACCGTCGGCCTGGTCACGATAGGTGCCATGGTACTGGCGCCCCACGTTACGAAAAAGGTTCCGGGCACGATTATCGGCCTGTTGGGTGGCATCGCAGCCTACTTCGCCATGGCAGTCTTCAACCGCGATTTGCTTCAACTGGCCAGCAATGCCCTGGTGATCGGCCCTATCGAGGTATCCGGCTCCGTGGTCGACACGGTCAGGGCAAGCGTTTCGCATATGCTGCTGGTGCAGCCGGCCGATATTGGCCTGATATTCGTTTCCGCCTTGACGCTGTCAGTGCTCTTGTCCATCGATACGCTCAAGACCGGTGTGGTACTCGATGCGCTGGCTCGTAAACGCAGTGATTCCAATCGCGAATTAATCGGCCAAGGCGCGGCCAATGCGGCGGCTTTTTTTGTGGGCGGCGCACCCGGCGCCGGCACGATGGGCTCAACCCTGGTCAATTTCACGAGTGGCGGACGAACCCTGTGGTCAGGCGTGACCGAAGGCGTGCTGGTGGTCATCGCACTGGCCGCGCTCGGCGGCTTGATCGCCTGGGTACCCATCGGCGCGCTGGCCGGATTGTTGCTCGTGGTGGCGTGGCGGATGTTTGATCGCGACATGTTCCGGCTGGCGCTGCAACGCTCGACGCGCATGGACTTCGCGGTCATCGTCACCGTGGTGGGCGTGGCACAGATCGGCTTGATTGCCGCGTCGGTGGTGGGGATTTGCCTCGCGATCCTGCTGTTTATTCGTGATCAGATTCGCGGTTCCGTCATCATTAACAAGATTGATCTGCATGGCGCCCGTTCCAAGCGCCGCCGTCTTGTCGCCGAGACCAAAATCCTTGAACAACAGGGCGATCAGGCCGTGGTAGTGCAATTGCAGGGCAATCTGTTTTTTGGCACCACCGACCAACTGTTCTCTGAACTTGAGCAGGATCTGAATCAGCGGCGCTACCTGCTGCTGGATTTGCGCCGTGTACAGTCCATGGATTTCACGGCGGCGCATCTTTTCGAACAAATGCGCGAGCGTCTGATCGAACGAAAAGGCGAATTGCTTTTCAGTGGCATGCCGTCCAGTCTGCCCACGCGCCAGGACATCGAGCATTACATGAAGCAACTGGGTCTTGCCGGCAGTACCGATGGCATACGCATTTTCGATACCCGCGATAGCGCACTCGAATGGATAGAAGACCGGCTCATCGAGGCGGCGGGTGGCGTCGAGGTAAAGGCCGAGCAAGCCCTTTCACTGGCCTCGATGGAGGTGTTTAGCCATCTGGATGCAGTTACCCTGGCGGCCCTGGACGGCGCCGTGCGTGAAATGTCGATTCCCGCCCAAGGGCGTATTTTTTCGCGTGGCGACACCGGGGACGATATTTTTTTCGTGCGGCGCGGCCGGGTGGAGGTGCTATTGCCGCTCGAGGGTGGAAAATTTCATCATCTGGCGACGTTCTGCCAGGGCGATTTCTTCGGGGAAATGGCGTTTTTGGATCGCGAACCGCGGTCGGCCGATGTGCGAGCCGCCACCGCTACGGATTTGTTTGTGCTCTCGCGCGAGCGCTTTGACACCATGGTGAAATCCAATCCAGCACTGGGCGGCAAAATCTTCGAGAAGCTTGCCTATGCGGTCTCCAAGCGATTGCGCACGGCAGATACAGAACTGCGCATGCTGGAGGCGCGCTAATCGCACCATGCATGAGACACTTAAATTCCTGAGCTTTGGCTTTGTTTCCCCTGCCCGCATGCGTCCATTCCATTGGTTATGCGTTGTCAATGACGCCATCGAGCGCGATTCCGGCAGGGACGGCGATCAATTAACCCTATGTCGTCTTCACACATAGTTTTAAATATCAAAGGCTTAAAAAGACCTCTCGCTGGGATCATGATGGCGGCGCTCTTCGCAGCCCTCGTCGCCGCCTGTGCCACGGGAACAACGCGCCCGCCGTGGGAAAACCAACTGCGCGGCGACACCATTGCACTGCTTGGCGAGGTACACGATAACGCCGGGCATCACCGAATGCGGCTGGACGCGTTGCGGCGCGCGTTCGACGCCGGTTGGCGGCCCGCCCTTGTGATGGAGCAGTTTGATCGCGAATGGCAGGCAGACATTGAACGCGCGCGGCGCGAACGGCCGCGCGATGCACAGCATGTGATTGATTTGGCGGCGCCGGCCGCGGGTACGCGCGGCGGCAACTGGCAATGGGATTTTTACCGGCCATTCATCGCGCTGGCGTTGGAATACGATGTACCGCTGATCGCCGCGAATCTGTCGAACGCGGACACCAGCAAAGTGGTGCGCGAGGGTTACGCGGCGGTGTTTGACGCGGCATCGCTGAAGTCGCTGGGTCTTGATGCAACGACGGCGCCTGAATGGCAGGCCGCGCAGGAACGCGAGATCGATACCGGCCATTGCAATGCCCTGCCGCCCACGATGCTGCCCGCCATGGCGCGCGGCCAGGTCGCGCGCGATGCGGTGATGGCATCGATTCTGAGCCGGCACGCGTCGCGAGGAGCGGTGCTGATTGCGGGTAACGGCCACGTGCGGCGCGATATCGGCGTGCCCCGCTGGTTACGCACCGAAATACGTACGCGAACGCTGACGGTGGGTTATCTTGAGCGCGGCGACCTCGCCGAGCGGGACGCGGCGTTCGATGCCGTTGTGCGCACGGCAGCCGCCGAACGGCCTGATCCGTGCATCGCATTCAAAAATCGCTCGAAGCCCGGATGATTCGCGAAGTGCGCTTCAACGTAAAATGCCAACGCGCCGTGTAAGCCGAGCGGCATGCCAAACAGGGAACCTGCCATGAGCCGATTACCGACCGCTACATGCTTTGCGCTGTCCATGGCGCCGATTGTGCTGATGGTGCTGGGAGGGCTGCCGCTCGCCTTGCCTGCCCAGACACAACCCTACCCTTCAAAACCCATCCGCATCATCGCGCCCTTCGCACCCGGCGCGGGTACGGATACGCTGGCGCGCACGCTCGCCGGCCCGCTATCGAAGGCGCTGGGGCAGAACGTCCTGGTGGAAAACCGGCCGGGCGCGGGCACCGTCGTCGGAACGGAAGCCGCCGCGCGCGCGCCGGGCGACGGCCACACCCTACTGATCGTGGCGAACAGTTTTACCATCAATCCAGCGGTGCGCACCAAACTGCCGTATGACGCGCAGAAAGATTTCACCGGCTTCGCGCGTATCGCATCGACGCCGATGATTTTGGCGGCGCACCCGTCGTTGCCGGCCAAAACGATCAAGGAACTGATCGCGCTCGCGCGTGCGCGTCCCGGCGAACTCACCTACGCCACCAGCGGTGCGGGCACCGGCCACCATCTTGCGGGCGAGCTATTCAAATCACGCGCGAAAATCGATCTCATCCACGTGCCGTATCCGGGCGGCGCGCCGGCGACCATCGCCGCGATCGGCGGACACGCGAGCGTGTTGCTGGTGAACATACTGTCCGTCGCATCGTACGTGCCCAGTGGTCGCTTGCGGCCTCTGGCGGTAACCTCGCCGGAGCGCTCGGAATTGCTCAAGGACGTGCCGACGGTGGCGGAATCGGGATTCCCCGGATTTGATACCTCAATCTGGTTTGGCTCCGTGGCCCACGCTGCAACTCCCAGGGATGCAGTCAACCGTCTGAGTACCGAGATTCTGCGCGCCCTGCAACTTGCCGAGGTCAGGGACGTGATCAACAAAGTGGGCCTCAACGCCGCCGGGTTATCCGCGTCCGAGTTCGACGCCTTCCTGCGCGCCGAACTGCGCAATAATGAGAAAATCGCCCGCGACGTGAAGCTTCGGCTTGATTGACCATCCATTAGGGCGCAAGGAAGGGTTTATGAGACGCATGATGGCTCGCACACTGATTGCCGCTATATCTCTTCTGTCTTTATTAGCCGCGAGCGCCATACTTGCCGCGCCGTCCGACGTCGGTGTAATTCTGATGCACGGCAAGTGGGGGGCACCCAACAGCATGGCAACGTTGGCGCGCGATCTGGAATCGCGCGGTTTTCTGGTAAGCAATACGGAAATGCCCTGGTCGGGCCGGCGGCTGTACGATGTGGATTATCCGTCGGCATTGAAAGAAATTTCGCAGCAGGCGAGTCAACTGCGCACCAAAGGCGCCAAGCGCGTGATCGTGGCGGGACAAAGTTTGGGATCGAATGCGGCCGTGGCGTACGCGTCGGCGGGTCTTGACCTCGATGGGTTGGTAATACTCTCACCGGGGCACTTTCCGGAAGGCGGGATGGGCACCAGGCTGCGCTCCAGCATAGACAAAGCCAAGAGCATGGTTGCCGCGAATCGCGGCGCCGAGTCGGAATCATTCGACGATATCAATCAGGGAAAACAAAGATCGCTGCGCATGACCGCCAGCATTTATGTTTCTTATTTCGATCCGGAGGGCCTCGGTGCGATCACCACGAATGTCCGGAAAATTTCCAAGCCGGTGCCGGTACTGTTGGTGATCGGCACGTCCGACCCGTTTTACGGTAATTCCAGAGCCATGTTCGATTCCGCGCCCGCTCACGCATCGAGCCGCTATGTAACGCTGGACACCGACCACTTCAACGTGCCCCGCATGGTATCCGGCGAACTCATAAAATGGCTGGAGGCGTTCGCGCAGTGAGGCTGGACTAGGCGCACCCGCGCCATGCGTTTACGCCGTGCATGACGGCGGCTCACACAGTGTCGTAAACTCGCATTTCATTTCACTCAGGGAGAACACCATGTTAACCATATACGGTCATGCCAAATCACGCGCGGTGCGCGTGTTGTGGATGGCGGGCGAGCTCGGGCTTGCTTACACGCACAAGGACTTTTTGCCGCGCTCGCCGGGCACGCAGACGCCGGAGTTCAAGGCGCTGAACGCGAATGCGCGCGTACCGGTAATCGATGACGACGGCTTTATTTTGTCTGAATCGATGGCGATCAATTTTTATCTGGCGAAAAAGCACAAAAGCCCGCTGCTGCCGGCGGATCTGAAGACCGAAGCGCTGGTGATCCAATGGAGCCTGTGGGAAACCGATCGCCTCGACCGCCAGATCGTCAATCACGCGCGTCATACCAGCGATCTACCCGAGGCCGAGCGCAAACCGGAAGTGGCCAAAGAGGTATGGAACGAGTGTGTGGCCGCATTCAACGTGCTGGAAGCAACCCTCAATAAATCGGAATGGCTGGCGGGTTCGTCATTTACGGTCGCTGACCTGAACGTGGCCGGCGCGCTGTTTCGCGGGCTGGTGCTCGATCTGGGCAAGTGGCCGAAAACGCAGGCGTGGTTGAAGCGCTGCTGGGACCGCCCGGCCGCGCAAAAGGCGAAGGCGATGCGCGGCTAGGCCTGTACGGGCTACGCCGCTTTTGCGAACCAGATCGCCGGGGCGCTGGTAACGCCAGCGCCTTTCATCACCTCTTTTAAACGCGGATTGCCTGCAAAGCTTTTGGCCTTCGCGAGCGTGGCGAAGTCATGCCAGAGCGTGATGTCGTTCGGCTTGCCAGCGGTGCGAAATACCGCGTGCGCCTTCACGCCCAGGCCCTTGCGTTCCTTGTCAAACGCGTTGTATGCCCTGCGCCATACGCCGTAGTTCGCCACCGTGTGCCGCACAAACATTCGCACCATGATCTTCTCCTTTTGTTTTTACTCATAAAAACACTGAAACACAAATCCCCTACAAATACCGCGTCGGCCAGTTTACGGTGCGCCACATATGCGCGGTAGGACTGTCATCGAACCCGAGCCCTTCTTTCGGCTGCCGGAAATGCCGCCCGACGATGTCGGTAAATTCTTCCAGTTCGACATGCACGTCCGGATCGAAGGCGTATAGATCGTTGACGGTCAGCAGCCGCGCGGCCTCGTAGTATTTGTGCTTTCGCGCATGGTCGTGCGCGCGGTCTAGATACGGCTCCGGCTTGTAGTCGGGCCCGAACAGGCGGATGTAGGATTCCGGATATTTATAGCCGTAGGACTCATCGGGATAAAAACGCAGCACTTGGTGGTAACGCACGGCAAACGTCACCTCTTCATCGACGTACGGTTCAAGCATTTGCGCCGCCCAGTAGCCGTGGTCGGCACGTATGAAGCCGCCGGTGGCAATGTCGTGTATCAGGCAGGCGAGAATGATTTTTTCACTGCAACCGTTTTTCTGCGCCAGCCGCGCGCTTTGCAGCATGTGTATCGACGGGCCGAAACGCAATCTGAAAAAATCGAACAGGGTGGGCTTGTCGGGCATGCGCGGCAAACGCGGATCGTGATGCATCAGGTGCAGCTTGTCCTTGGTATCGGGATACTCCGGCGGCTTGCGCGGATCGCGCTCGCCCGAGGTGTAGATCGTGGATTTGACGATCACGTATCGATCCATCGCCTGCGCGGCGGCCCGATCAAGAACTTCGGCTTTCATCAAGGCTGACATGGTGCACTCCATTTCAATTGGTTCTGCGGAAATCAGCGTCCCGGCTGCATGCCCAGCGATTGATACACGCCCGCCACCTCGGGCGATGACAAATACGCCAGCAGCGCTTTCGCGGCATCGGGGGATTTGCTGTGCACGGACACGTAGCCCACCAGCGCCGTCGGCGTTGAAATCTCGCGCGGCAGCACGCCAACAACCTCCACGCCGGGATCGTGAATTTCGCTTAAAAAAGTAAGGCCGAGTTCGACCTCGCCCTTGGCCAGCACTGCCATCGCGTTGGCACCACCTTGCACGCGCCGGAGCGTGGCTTTCATCTGCTCGACAATACCAAGCTTCTTCAGCGTTTCTTCAAAGCTGGCGCCGGCCGCCGCGCCGCGCGCGCTGTCGGGTATGGAGACCGATTTCGCGGCGAGCAGCGTTTTGCGCAACGCGTCGGGCGTGGAAATGTCCGGCTTGGGCGCGCCCTTGCGCACCGCCAACGCCACCGCTACCGTGGCGATGGGTGTTTCGCTCGCGGCCACCACATGGCCGGTAGATACCACCGGCGGTAATGGCGGCTGCACGACGGGCACATCGAACGGCTCGCCGCTCATCACTTGTTTCTTGGTGCCACCGCCGGAGCCGAACGTCGCCTTCACGGTGTGGCCGGTCTTGCGCTGGAAATCCGGAATTATTTTCTGGATCGCATCGCGGATGCCGCCAGGCGCGATCAGCGTCACCTCGTCCGCGCGGGCATATTGAGCGGACGCCATCGTCCCGATTGCCGCCGTGATCAACGTCAACACAAGCAAGGATTTCATAGTGGAATAGGGAATAAGAAGGAACAGGGCTGCGCTATTCTGCACCAGAATGCCGTCATGGGCACGCGGCGTTGGATAACGCTGGCGGAAGTCCCGATTATTACGATGACAAACAGGGCCTTCCACGCAACGCCGACCCATTGGAGGCCACCTATGGCGCGTGCGATAATTGTCATCATCCCTCGCGTCGCAAACCAACCTCCAAGAAATCATGACCACGCCGGCCCCTGTTCAAGCGGTCAATATCAAAGACCTGATACGCTACTCCCCCGATGCGCGCGTCAATCAGCCCGTGCTGAACTCGAAGGACATGATCACGCGGATCAATTGCTACGAACCGGGCCAGATCACGCCGCTGCACGTGCATCCCGATGACGACGAAGTCGTGTTCTGCATTGAGGGCCGCGGCAGCTTGACGTTCGAGCAACGCGAAGCCGTGCCGCTGACGCCGGGCGCCGTGGTCAATCTGCCGGCGGGACTGCCCCACCGCATCGAAGCCGCCTCGGACAGCCGCATGGTGGTGGTCTACTGGGCGCTCGCGCGATACACCAGCATCCGCATGCACAATCAATCCGGCTACAGCAGCGTGCGCCAATCCGGCGAACAGCCGCCGAGTCCAACGGGAACCCCTTAGTACGGTAGTCTGCCCTACGAGATAAGCGCTACACGCCGCACGACGCGGCCGCGCGCAACCTCAAGCCGTTGCCGATCGATGCGCGCGCATGAACGTGCGTACCTGACGCACCGCGATGGGAATTTTTTCCTTCACATCCTTCCACGGATACATGCTCACCTCGGATTTGGGCGCGAGCATCGCGGATTCCATCGCGGTTTCGAAGCCGTGCGCGGGCGTGTCGTCCGGCATGATCAGCACGGGCGACTGGCACGAACGTACCACGTCGCGCGATGCGCTGAACACAAAATCGGCACGAACGCCGCCGTACATGCTTTTGAGAAAGCGGTCGATCATGTCCATCGTGATTTCGGGCCGCTGCTTGATGAGATCGGGGCCCCAGCCCTTGATGTAATTATTGTAAGCGTGGTTCGGCAATTCCTTGCGAAAGCCGACGGGCTGCGACACCACGGCGGCGATGATGCGCTCCGGCGCCCGCCGCACCAGACTCCAGATGAAAGGGCCGCCGATGCAAAAGCCCAGCACCATGAAGCGCTTGATGCCGAGGTGATCCATCAACCCCAGATGGTCGTCGGTGTACGAATCCCATGGCCGGTCGATCTCCAGCGGGCCGGTGGATTGCCCGCTCGGCGCGTTGCGCAAGTCGGCGGTGATGCAGCGATACTCGTTCTTGAATTCATCGACGGGATTGAACGGCGCGCTCGTCGTAAGCGCGCTGATGGTTGAGTTTTGTCCGCCGCCGGGAATGATCAGCAACGGGTAGCCGGAACCCACGTCCTGATAATGGATACGAACATTGCCCCGTTGATAAAACAAGCCGCCGGTTTTGCCTTTGTCGCCGGCTTGCGCGAATGCCTTGGGCGCAGCGGCCGCCGCGACAGCCGCCGCGCCAGTGGTCAGCAATGTGCGTCTGGTTGAATCCATGGTGATCTCCCGATTTTGAGTTAAGCCGCGTCGCGCTAGGCGCCAGCGGGCCGATTCGCCTTCAGAAAGGTGCGGATATGCCGCACCGCGAGCTTCACGTTCTCTTTATTGTCCTTCCACGGAAAGAAACTCATCTGCGCATTGGCCGCGAGGTGCGTCATTTCAATCGCCACCGCGTAGGGATGCGAGGGCACGTTGTCCGGCAGCACCAGCATCGGCGTCTGGCAGGCGCGCACGAAATCGCGATCCACGGTCAGCACAAAATCGACGCCCTTGTACATCTTGTCGAGGTAGCGATTGACTGAATCCATCGTGATGTCCGGCCTGCTGGCGACGAGGCCGGGCGCCCAGATTTTCAGATTATTCTTGATGAAGTAGTCCGGGTAATTGGGATCGACGCCGCTGGGCTGCGCATGCACCGAGCCCACGATGCGTCCAGGCGCGCGTTTCTGCAAGTTCCAGATCAGCGGATTGCCAATGCAAAAACCCATTACAAAAAACTTGTCGACACCCAGGCGATCCAGCAGGCTGAGCTGATCGTGGGTATGCGCGTCCCACGGCGCTTCGAAATCGAGCGGGCCGGTGGATTGCCCGCCGTTGGCGTTGCGCAAATCCATGCTGATGCAGCGGTACTCGGACTTGAATTCCTCGAACGCGTCAAACGGCCCGTTCGCGTAAGTGACCTTCGAGTTCAGGCCACCACCATAAATGATAAACAGCGGGAATCCGGAACCCGCCTCTTCGTAGTGGATGCGGACATTTCCCTTTTCGTAAAACGGCATGAGCTGTCTCCTTGAGCATGCCTGCGCAGTGCGTTAAAATTTTTCCACCCACGGCCTGACTTCAATCTCCCATGTCCACGCGCTGCGCGGCTGTTTCATCAGATGCACGTAGCTTTGCGCGATCGCCACCGGATCGAGCAGGCTGTCGGGTTTGTCCGCCGGCACCGGCCGTTCCGCGGAACGGATGCCGCCGTCGATCACCACGTGCGCCACGTGAATGTTCTGCGGCGCGAGTTCGCGCGCCATGCTTTGCGCCAACCCACGCAGCGCGAATTTTCCCATCGCAAACGTCGCGGATTGCGCATACCCTTTCACGCTCGCCGAAGCGCCGGTGAAAATAATCGTGCCCGCGCCTTTTTGAAGCATGCGCCTCGTGGCGGCCTGCGCCACCAGAAATCCGCCGTGCGCGGTAACCGCCACCGCATCGGCCACCGCCTGCGGGTCCAGATCGACCAGCGGCCCGCGTACCCGCGCCGAGGCGTTGTAAACCACCACCGCCGGCGCATTGCACAACGTATCGAGCTGGGCAAACAACGCGTTAACCGAATCGACACTGGCGCTGTTGCATTGAATGCGGGTGGCGCCGATCTCATCGCACAAGGCTTGCAACTTTTCAGTGCGGCGCGCGGCCAGCACACATCGCAATCCTTCAGCGGCAAAGGCGCGGGCGAGCGCGGCGCTCAAGCCGCTGCCCGCGCCCACGATCAATGCCGTACCGCCTTTCACCGCGGCACCTGCGTCATGATTTTCGGCAGCGCCTCGATATTCATCGACCACGGCATCGCCGAACGACACCAGCCCTGTTTCTTCGGCGGCAACTGCGCTCTTTGCCGCGCGGTGCCGATGCGCAGGCCATACACCTGCGGGTCGCTTTCAACCGACGTGGAATACACCGGCGTGCCGCATTCCGGGCAGAACGCGTGCGCGCGCCGGTTACCGCTTTCGGCAGTTTTGACATACACCTTGGGCGCACCGCCCTTCAGTTTGAAATCCTGCTTGCGCACCCGCACATTGACACGATACGCAGTGCCGGTCAGCGTCTGACAATCAGTGCAGTGACATATCGACACCGCTTCCGGATCGATATCCGCTTCGTAGGTGATATTGCCGCAGTGGCAGCCGCCATCGATACGCATGTTTGCCTCCTGATTATGTGGCCGTGGGCCGTAGGGACGTGGGGCTTAGCTCTTGCTGGCGCTCGCCAGGCGCGCGGCGTTGTCCTTGGTATCGTACAGATTGATCATCTGCTTCCCCTCGGTGGCCGCGTTCATGCGCGCGCGAATTTCCGGTGCCATTTTGTCGTTGCGCTGGACGGCGGGACGCGCCTTCACGGCATTAAACCAGCGCATGAAGTTCGGATACTCCGCCTCGGTGATGCCGCGGTCGCCATGCAGCTTGGCCCAGGGGTAAATCGCCATGTCCGCGATAGTGTATTCGTCGCACCCCATCCACTCGCTGTCACGCGCGCGGTTGTCGAGCACGCGATACAGGCGGATTGATTCGTTGTTGTACCGGTCAATGGCGTACTGGATTTTTTCTTTCGAGTAATTGTTGAAGTGATTTGCCTGCCCGAACATCGGGCCGACGTGCGCCATCTGGAAAATCAGCCACTGCATCACGTCGTAACGCTTGCGTGCGTCCTTGGGCAGAAACTTTCCGGTTTTCTCGGCCAGATACCAAAGAATCGCGCCCGACTCCATCATGGTATAGCGCCCGCCGCCGGGGCCATCGGTATCGACGATCGCGGGAATGCGGTTGTTGGGGCTCAGCTTCAGATACTCCGGCGTGAATTGATCGCCCAAGCGGATGTTGACGTCCACATGTTTCCATTCGAGGCCCGTCTCTTCCAGCATGATCATGACCTTCTGGCCGTTCGGGGTGGGGGTTGAGTGCAGTTCGATCATGGTCGTCTCCGGTTGATACGGCAAAGGGATCGTTCGACGGGACTCCGCCGAACAGAAAATTCCCCCACTCGCACAAGTTTTGATCTAAATCAGTACTTGGCGAAAAGGGCATTTCAAACTCGTTCGTTCCATACGATATCAGGAGTCCCCATGAGTGAAAAGCCAACTCAACGTAAACGGAAAAATGCAGGCAAGCCGGCACCGGCGGTCCATGGCGGCAGGAAACAATTGCCAAATACAGCCAAGGCGCGGCAAGCGGCCATGGGTGATATCGTGCCGGCGCGCACGCCACAAGCCATCGAGGATTATGTCGCAAACGCCGCCACCGAGGCCGCGAGCGGTGCAAAGCGTACCGCCCTGCGTGACATACTGGCTCGTGCCGGCTCTGAGAAGAGAAATGGCACGAACAACCCGGTTGCTGCGGGCACGGCACTGCGTACCATATTGGAGGGCGCCTCGCCCGACGATGCGGCTGCCATACGCCGCATGCTGGAGGCCGACGAAGAGGCGCTCCTCAAGCCGACGCTTAACCCAGATGAGGAACTGTCGGAAGACTGGCGCAATGGAGGCTACCCGTACAAGAACTTGATGCTGCGCAAGAACTATGAAAAAGTAAAATACAAGCTACAGGTGGAATTGCTCAAGCTGCAGGCGTGGGTGAAAGAAACCGGCGCTCGCGTGGTGATCTTGTTCGAAGGCCGAGATGCTGCGGGCAAGGGCGGCACTATCAAGCGTTTCATGGAGCATCTCAATCCTCGCGGCGCGCGCGTAGTGGCGCTGGAGAAGCCATCCGATATCGAGCGTGGCCAATGGTATTTCCAGCGTTATGTTAATGAATTGCCGACCGCGGGCGAAATCGTGCTGTTCGATCGCTCGTGGTACAACCGCGCCGGCGTCGAACATGTGATGGGTTTTTGCACCAAAAAGGATTACGGGGAATTCATGCGCCAGGCGCCGCAGTTCGAGTCTCACCTGGTACGCAGCGGCATTCACCTCATAAAATTCTGGTTCTCGGTAAGTCGCGAGGAACAGCGCCGGCGCTTCAAGGAGCGCCAGGCACATCCGTTAAAGCAGTGGAAGCTTTCACCGGTGGATGTGGCCTCGCTAGACAAATGGGACGAATACACCAAGGCCAAGGAGGCGATGTTCTTTGAAACCGATACCGCCGATGCGCCATGGACGGTGATCAAATCCGATTGCAAAAAGCGCGCGCGCCTTAACGCAATGCGTTATGTGCTGCACAAGCTGCCTTACACCAAGCGCGATGTTGCGGCGATCGGCAAAATCGATCCGCTGCTGGTTGGGCGCGCGCACGTCGTTTACGAACGGGGGGAGAAAGTTACCAGCGCGTTGCTGTAGCAAGGCCAATAGGAAACGGAATATTAGACAGCGGTGGGGTAATCTTGGGTTGCCATCAAAATGCAAACTCCGGCCCATCCACGTATTTAAACCGTTCCAGCGCGTCTTTACGCAACGTGAATCCCAGCCCCGGCCGGTCCGGCGCGTGCACATAACCGTCGCGGATGTCGTACGGTTCGTTGAACAGTTCGTTCATCATCGGCATGTAGCCCTGGCTCACTTCGAGGATGTGACAATTCGGCGCTGACATCGCGACATGAATGCTCGCGGCAAACAAAACCCCCGCGCCCCACGCGTGCGGCGCGAGTCGCAGGTCGTGCGCGGCGGTGAGCGCGGCAATGCGGCGGATTTCAGTGAGGCCGCCCGCGCGCGCCACGTCCGGCTGCGCGATGTCGATGGCCTTGTGTTCGATCATGCTGCGAAAGCCGTAGCGCGAAAATTCGCGTTCGCCGGATGCGATGGGGATGCGCGTGGAGGCGCGCACTTCGGCCATGCCCGCGTGATTGTCGGGCGACACCGGCTCTTCAAACCAGGCGATGTTGTAGGGCTCCAGCGCCTTGGCAAGGCGTATCGCCACCGGCGTTTCGAGCGAGGCGTGGGCATCGACCATTAACTCGACGTTGGGGCCGACGCCGCGCCGCGCGGCTTCGACGCGGCGCACGCAGTTTTCAATCGAAAAGCCGTCACGGCCCACCACGCGCATTTTTGCGGCGGTGAATCCCTTGGCCGCATAGCCGCCGAGCTCGGCTTCGGCTTCATTGCCTGGCGCCCAGCCGCCGCTGGCATAGCCGCGCACTTTATCGCGCACCGCCCCCAGCGCCTGATACACGGGGATGCCCAGCGCCTTGGCTTTGACATCCCAGATCGCGATATCCACGCCGGAGATGGCCTCCATCACCATGCCGCTACGGCGACTGGTTTCGGCTTGCGGCACGCCGCGTTCCAACGCGGGCTTGGCACGCGAGCCGTTATACATTTTTTCGAAAATGCGCTCGGAGAACATCGGGTCTTCGCCGATCACTTCCGGCGCGAGTTCATGTTCAACGATGGCGGCCACGATCGGCGGCGAACCGAGCGCCGCGCCCATGCCCGTCAATCCGTTATCGGTTTCGATCAGGATCAACGTGGCATCACTTTTCATTTTGGTGCCGAGGTCGGTGCGGTGACGGCGCTCCGGCGGCACGGGATCTGACATGGGAATGGCGCGGATCTTGGTGATTTTCATGATGCCCTCTGACGTGGAGATTAAATTCCAACCCCTTTTGCCACGATGTTATGCGGCAAAGTTTTTGATGTTAAGTATTTGTTTTAAAAGTAATTATTCATGTCCTGCCCTCGCTCAATGTGGCGATGCGGATGCCGATCAGCACCAGCACCGCGCCCATGATCGCCGCGGCGCCGAGGGTCTCGCCCAGTAGTATCCACGCAAACAGGCTGGCCATCACGGGTTGTAACAACAGCCCCACCGATGAAAGCGTGGCGGGCAGATGCGCCATTGCATAGGCAATCAAACTTTGTCCCGCCACTTGCGAAATCAACGCGAGCGCAAATACTTTGGTCCAGCCAACCGCGGTAACCGGGAAAAACACTTCGCCCGACAGCCACGCAATCGGCAACAAAAACGCCGCCGTCACCACGCTGCTCATCGCCATGATGCGCGCCGTGCTCACCGTGCCGCGCAGCCGCGTGACCGTGAGTTGATACGACGCATAGAACATCGCGGTAACCACGCCCAGCGCGTCGCCCAAAAGCGCACGGCTGCTGGCGTGCGAAAAATCACCGCCCACCATCAACATCACGCCGGTGAGCGCGGCGGCGAGTCCGGCTAGAAACATCAGTGTGGGATTTTTGCGCCACAACAGCCACGCCGCCAGCGTGACAAAAATCGGTGCGAGATTGGCGAGCAACACTGCGTTGGCCACCGAAGTCAGCACGATCGACCAGTGCCACACCGCCAGATCGCCGGCGAAAAAGAATCCCGCGGCGAAGAGCAACTTACGCGAACCACGGGGCGCCGCAGCCGCCCCGCGTTGATCCATCCACGCCCACGCCCACAAAAACGGCAGCGCCAGAAATACGCGCCAGAACGCCGTGGACACCGGCCCGGCTTCGCTGACTTTGACGAACAGTGCCGAGGTACCGATGCAGGTCGCGCCGGCGAGCAGAGCGATTATGGCGAGGGTGCGGGCACGTGCGTCGCTGGATGCGCTCAACGGGGTTACTTGCCCTGAAACTTTGGCTTGCGCTTCTCGATAAACGCCGCCATGCCTTCTTTCTGATCCTGCGAGGCGAACAGCATTTGTATTGCCTTCGTTTCGAGTGCGAGGCCAGTGTCGAGCGCGCCATCCAGCCCGCGCAGCACGCACTCCTTGACTTGTTCAATCGCGAGCGGCGGCAACTCGGCAATTTGTTGCGCCATGGCAATCGCGCGTTTTTCAACGTCGGCATCCGGCACGATCTCACTCACCAAGCCCATGTCGGAGGCTTCCTTGGCGCTGATCAAATCCCCCGTCAGCAAATAACGCATGGCCTTGTATTTGCCCACCGCGCGCGGCAGCCGTTGCGTGCCACCGCCGCCAGGAATAATGCCGATTTTGACTTCGGGCTGGCCGAAGCGCGCGCCCTCGCCCGCGACGATAATGTCGCAGGTCATCGCCAGTTCACAACCGCCGCCCAGGGCAAATCCGCTCACCGCGGCGATTACGGGTTTCGGGCACGAATAAATCGTGCGCCACAATTTATGCGTGCCACGCAGCAGCATTTCAATCGCGCCCGCGCCCGCCATCTCCTTGATGTCCGCGCCGGCGGCAAAGGCTTTTTCGTTGCCCGTCAAGACGATGCAGCGTATCGATGAATCCTCGCTCATTTCGGTGAGATGTTTGGCGAGCAACTTACGCACTTCCATATTGAGCGCGTTGCGCGCATCGGGGCGGTTAATACGAACCAGGCCCACGCCTTCGGCGGGGCGCTCGGCAAGAACCACGGGGGCTACGACGGCAGTCATGATAATTCCTCGGCAAATAAACGGTAAACAGGGAACACGGAGAATACCTAATACCCGTTTGACGCGCCATCGCCGCTCCTACGCAGGGTTGATTTGACCGGCACGCCCGCGTCACATACGATCAGCGCGATGAATCATCTTTATCGGCACGGGATGCCTTGGCACGTTTCGCTCGCAGCGCTCGGCATGGTCGCAAGCATGGCGCTTGCGCAGCCTGCCGCGCCCAATGCGGGTAATTACCCCGCCCGGCCGATACGCATCATTCTCGGCATTGCGCCCGGCGGCGGCACCGACATCGTTGCGCGCGGGGTAGGACAGAAGCTGACCGAGCGCTGGGGAAAATCGGTCGTCATCGATAACCGCCCCGGCGCGTCCGGCGCCATTGCCTTTGATCTGGTGGCGCAGGCCGCGCCCGATGGCTATACACTCTACATCGGCGCGCTCAACAATGTGGTCACCGCGTCGTTGCTAAAGAACGTAGCGTTCGATGCGCGCACGGCTTATACCTCCGTCGTGCAGATGACCGTGCAGCCGTATTTGCTGATCGTGATTCCGTCGGTGCCGGCAAAGACCGTGCGGGAATTCATCGCTTACGCCAAAGCCAATCCTGCGACGCTCAACTACGCATCGTCGGGTACCGCTTCGATATCTTACGTGGGCATGGAGTTGTTCAAATCCATGGCCGGCGTCAACATCCAGCACATTCCCTACAAGGGCGTGTCAGTGGGGCTGGTGGACATGATCGGCGGTCAGGTTCACTCGATGCTCGGTAGCGCGCTGACGGTGTCGTATCACGTGAAGGCGGGACGATTACGCCCGCTGGGCGTGTCGAGCGCCAAACGCTCGTTGGCGTGGCCAGACGTGCCTACTATCGCCGAATCGGGCGTGCCGGGCTTCGAGGCGAGCAATTCACATAGCGTGTTCGCGCCAGCGGGAACGCCGCGTGCCGTGGTGCTGGCGCTCAACACAGAAATCAATCGCATCCTGCGTGTGCCGGAAATGATGACCAAGCTCTCGGCTGACGGCGCGGAACCGGTACCGCCCAACACGCCCGAAGAATTCCACAAGACATTCCTTGCCGAGTACGCGAAGTGGGAGCAGTATTTCAAACGCGCTGCGATGCAAAAATAACGCCTGGCGCCCGACCTACACGAGTCTAAACATCAACACGCCAGCGATGGTGCAGGCAATGCCCGTCAGTTCCAGCGCGGTAATCCGCTCGCGGAAGTAGAGCCACGAAATCGTCAGCATGAACACGGCCTCGATCTGGCCGACCGCGCGCACGTAAGCGGCGTTTTGCAGCGCAAAGGCGGTGTACCAGCCGATGGAACCCAGCGCGCTGGTCAGCCCGATAAAACTGGCGATGCCGCGCATCGGTCCCATCTGGCGGAACACCGCCGGCTCCGTGCGCGCGAGCCAAAGACCGAGGCAAACGACCTGCATCACCGTGGCAAGCACCACTGTCCATGCCGAGCGCCAGAGAAAATGATTTTGCTCGCCGAGTTCCAGCGTGGCCGCGCGCAGAAAAAGATACGAGAACGAAAACAAAAGCGCGCACGCCAGGGCCACTTGCGCGGGTCTGCCCAACAACAAGTGTGACAGGGCTTCGCCGCGCGTGGCAAAGACTGTCGCGCCAAGCTTGCCCAACAGCATCAGTATCACGCCCCCCATCACCACGAGGATCGCCAACCAGCCCAGCAGAGTGATTTTCTCGGTGAAGAACAAGGTGCCGATCAGCGCGGTCAGCACCAGATCGCTTTTGGTAAGCATGGTGCCGACCGCAAAATTTTTCAGCCGGAACAGATGGATCAGCAGCGCGGTCGCCAGCACTTGCGACAACGCGCCGCCGGCCGTGTGCAGCACAAAGGCTGGCTTGAATTCAGGAACGCCCAGCCCGGTGTAAAGTGTCGCGCCACCCAGAAACAACAGCAGCACCGGCAGCCCGAACAACGAGCGCACGTACGTCGTGCCCATCGTGGACATACTTTGATTGAGTTGCTTTTGCGCGGCGGTGCGCACGGCCTGCATGAGCGCGGCGAATACCGTGAAGGGTATCCATAACCAACTGGCGTCCACTAAAAATTACCGGCGCGCGGCGCTTTTTTTGCGGGCGGCGGGAGCGCGTTTTTTCGCGGGGGCGCGTTTTGTTTTTCCGGGCTTTGGTGCGGCCACCGGGTCGCCCGCCAGCCGGCTGCGCGTGCCACCTTCGGACATGCAATGCCCGCCACCCTGAAAAATATCCGCCGGCGCGTTTCCCGGCGGGCCTTCACGTTGCAGAATCTCCGTGGCGTAAGTCTCGCTGCGATCCCTGGGCTGATACCCCATACGGTAGGCGTTGACGTTGTCGAACCATGCGCGCGCGTTATCTGAAATGCCATAGACGATTTCGAAATGCAGCTTGGGCCGCTCGAGGCCCAGCATGACCAACTGAGCCATGTCGCGCGCACTGATCCAGATCGCCAGACGCCGCCGGTCAATGGGCGCGCGATTCACGTTGCCGATGCGCATGCAGAACATTTGCATGCCATAACGGTCGGCATACAGGCTGGATAACGCTTCGTTAAACACCTTCGACACGCCATAGCGACTGTCCGGCTTGGGATACACACGATGGTCGATGGTCTGCGTCACCGGATAAAACCCGACCGCGTGATTCGAGGTGGCCACCAGAAAGCGCTTCACGCCATTGCGGCGCGCTGCTTCCAGCGTGTTGTGAAAACCAATGATGTTGGCGTTGAGAATATGCTCCCAATCATGTTCACCCGACTGCCCGCCAAAATGCACCACCGCATCCACGCCCTTGGTAATGCGCAGCGCATCTTTCATTTTCGAGATGTCGGCGCGCATGAAGGTCTCGCCGGGCGCTAACGTCTTGATGGGCTTGATGTCGGAAAGACGCAGCTTGTATTTGCCCGCGAGCTCCGGACGCAGAAACGAGCCGATGCGGCCGGCGGCGCCGGTGATGAGGATGGTTTTCATGTTGCCCTTGATCTGCCCTAATGTTGCTGCTGGTTACGCCGCCAATGCCTTGATAACGTCGGTGGACTGCACAACCTCCGTTTGACGCGGAAAAATCTTCGCGCACAGAAAATCATGCACCGCCGGATCGTTATCGGCACAGCAATCCTCGACCACGAAAAGCCGGTAGTCGGCGTCGGCGGCGTAGCGGCTGGTGGATAACACCACGCCGCTGGTCGCATATCCCAGCAGGATCAGTGTGTCGATGTTGTGCGCGCCCAATATCATCGCGAGGTCGGTGCCGAACATCGCGTTGACCCGGTGCTTGCCGACCACGGGCTCACCATCGCCCGGCAGCATTCTCGGATGGATGATCTTCAGCGGGTCGGCGATGGCGGGGCCACCGGTACGCTTGCGCTCGCTGAATATCTTGTTGCGTTCGCTGACCTCGACATAGCCCGGCCGGAACACGGTGGCGGAATAGCAAACGAAAATGCCCGCCGCACGCGTGGCCTGCCGCAAGGCCAGGGTTTTTTCCACGCAATTGCGGCTGACGGCATGCGGCAGCTTGCTCATTTGCTCCGCGTAGAAATCGGCGATGAGCAGCGCCGTGCGGGTTTTATTAAACGTGATGTCGGCCATGGGAGTCCTCTCTTCAGATTCTTCGGCTTTTACCGGATTGCGGCGCACATTGTCCAGCTGGGCGATGGCGGACGCCGGGACGACAAGTGCTGTCGCACCGAGCGCTGCAATCACCTGCCGGCGTCTGTTCATTCGCCCTCCGTAGCAGGCGCTCCGGTCGGGCCTTCAAGCAAGCGTTTGTTACGCCAAAACACGCCTGTTACAACAGTGAGCATTAAGTCTTCTTTCACGGCACGCTGCCCGGACAAGCTACCAAACGCGCTTTTGCTTCCCGGCGACGGCGCTGAAGCCGCCGATGGCATCCTTGGAACTCGACGATATCTGAAACAATTCGCTCTCCAGCCGCTTGGCTTCCGCGGAAACCTCCGCAGCCTTGAGCAGTATCTGCTTGCTGAGGCGGATCGCCGTGGGTGAGTTTTTGGCAATGCGCTCGGCCATTTTTCGTGATTCCGCCATCAGTTCACTCGCAGGCACGACTTTGTTAACCATGCCCAGCGCGCAAGCGCGATGCGCGTCAATCGGATCCGCGGTCATGGTCATTTCCATCAGGGCGCACAGCGGGATCGATTGATTGGAAATACCCACCTCGCAATTCACGATGCCGACCGCGGCCTCGGGCAACCCGAACTGTGCGTTGTCGGCGGCGATGCGAATATCGCAACGCATGGCGATCAGCAACAGACCCGCGCCGAGGCAATGTCCCTGGATCGCGCCGATCACCGGTTTCAGCAGCCGCCCGCGCCCGAAGATACCCATCTCGTCCTGTGGCGAATGGCTCCAGGGCGCCTGCCGCGCCTTGTAGTCCTTGGCGTCGCCGCCCGCGCAAAAGGAACGCCCGGCGCCGCACAGAATCGCCACCCGCGCCTCGTCGTCATCATCGTATTGCTGAAACGCTTCGCCAATATCGCGCGAGGTTTCGACACCCCACGCGTTAAGCCGCTCCGGCCGGTTCATCGTGATGGTTACTATCGCGCCATCGCGCTCATACTTGACCCACTTCATGGTTTTCTCCAACGGTTGCTAAAATTGCGATGATAATCAACGAGGCGCACGGGCCTACTTCGCCAAATTCAGGCTACGTACCAGCGCGCCTATTTTGTCGAATTCGCGCGCGACTTCCTGTTGCAGTTGTTCTGGCGTGCCGCCGACAATGGTTTGGCCATCGTTCAGAATGACTTTGCGCACCTCCTGCGACTTGAGGGCCTCCGCGAACGCGTTGCGAATCTGCATGGCAAGTTCGCCCGGCGTCTGCGGCGGCGCGAAAACGCCCATCCAGTTGCTGATACCGTAATCGGGAAACCCCGCTTCGCGGATCGCGCGCACCTCGGGCAGCACCGGGGAGCGCTCCGCGCCATCCACACCGAGCGCCCTGAAATCACCGGAACGAATCCGCGGCACCGCCCCTTGTATGGCGGCAAACGACATATCGACATGTTTGCCCATCAGCGCGGTCAGCGCCGGGCCGGATCCTTTGTACGGCACATGAATCGTGTCAATGCCGGCCATCTTGTTCAGCATTTCGCCGGCCAGATGGTTCATCGATCCGTTACCCGAGGTGGCATAGGTCAGTTTGCCGGGATTGCGGCGCGCCTCCGAGATGACATCCTCTATGGTCTTCAGTGGCGACGACGCGGGCACCACCAGCACGCCGGGAAACCGCGTCAGCAACGACACCGCCGCGAGTTCCTTGAGCGGATTAAAACCGGGCTGCAAATGCGGCCCCGCGAGGATGGCCGAACTGGTGGCAAACAACAGTGTGCGGCCGTTGGGCGGCTGCCGCGACACAAACTGCGCCGCGATTTGCCCCAAGGCGCCCGGCCGGTTTTCCACGATCACCGTCACGCCGAGATTGGCCTGGAGCCGCGCCGCAAAAACGCGCGCGGTAATGTCCGTTCCGCCGCCGGGTTCGTAACCGACCAACAGCCTTACATCGCCGGCGGGAAACGCCTGCGCGCACGCAAGGGCCGGCACCATCTGTAGAGCGATCAGTGTGATCAGTGCGTGTAAGAATTTCATAGGGGTGCGTAATCTAATGAATTGACACGATACTCAAGTTTAATCGACGGTGGCGCCCGATGCCTTGATGACTGGCCGCCACTTGGCAATTTCCGCCTTGATGTAGGCGCCAAATTCCTCGGGCGCGTTACCGACCGCCACGGCGCCATCGGCCAACAATCGTTCACCAATCTCGGGCAGGCGCAGTACCTTTACGATTTCGGCATTGAGTAAGACCACGGCTTCTTTTGGCGTCGCGGCGGGCGCGAGCATGCCATACCAGCCGCTGACTTCGAACCCCCGATAGCCTTGTTCCGCAATGACCGGCACCGCCGGCAACAATGCAGATCGTTTCGCGCTGCTGACGCCGAGCGCGCGCAATTTTCCGGCTTTGACGAATGGCGTTCCCGAGATGATGGTGGGCATCATCACGTCCACCTGCCCGCCGACCATGTCGATCAGCGCGGGGCCCGCGCCCTTGTACGGCACATGCGTGCCCGGCACCCTGGCTTCCAGCTTCAGCAGTTCCATGCCGAGATGCGGCAGCGATCCCGCCCCCGTTGACGCGTAGACCAGGCCCCCCTTGCGTGCATGGGACAACGCCACGAACTCCCCCACGGTTTTGACCGGCACCGACGGATGCGCCACGAACACGTAACTCTGGCTGGTGAGTTGCGTGATCGGCGTGAAATCACGTACGGCGTCGTGATTGAGCTTGCGATAGAGCACGGCGTTGGTGGCGATACCCGCATTCACCCACAACAGCGTGTATCCGTCGGGCATCGCCTTCGCCACCAGATCATGCGCGATATTGCCGTTGGCGCCGCCGCGGTAATCAATCACAAACTGCTGGCCGATGGCCGCGTTAAGCCGCTGTGTCACCGCGCGCACCACGATGTCAGACCCGCCGCCCGGCGCCACCGGCAGCACCAGACGTATCGGCTTGACGGGGTAACCCTGTGCCGACGCGTGCGGCACGGGTATCAACGCCGCCATCAGCAGCGCGGCCGTCAGGCCGTTGCACCCCAGGGGTTTCAATTTGTAAGGCACACCAAGGTTCCGCCGATCCTCGTTTACTTGCGCGAACTACTCTCGTCTCAATCCGGCCGCGCGTATCATTTTGGCATTGCTGTCGAGTTCCGCGCGCAAAAATGCGGTGAGTTGCTCGGGCGTGCCCGGTGACAACGCACCGCCTTCGACACCGACGCGCTTTTTGACCTCGGCATCTTCCATGGATTTGAGCAGTGTCGCATTCAGGGCCATCACGATATCGCGCGGCGTTTTCGCCGGCGCGAGCAGCGCGTACCATTGCGTGAATTCGTAGCCCGGCAATCCGGCTTCCGTCATGGTCGGCACGCTGGCAAACAATTCGGAACGCACGGTGCTGGTGATGCCGAGCGCTCGCATGCGTCCCGGCTGCACATGCGGCAATACTGTCGTCGGGCCGGCGAACGCCATGTCCACCTGACCGGCGATCAATTCGGTGGCGAACAGCGACGTGCCTTTGTACGGCACGTGCAGAATGTCGAGTTTCGCCATCGACTTGAACAACTCCGCAGCCAGATGCGACGTGCCGCCAATGCCGGACGACGCATAGGTATGTTTGCCCGGCTGCGTGCGCACAAGGGCGATCAACTGCTGGAGATTTCTCGCCGGCACCGACGGATGCACCACCAGCACATACGGGATTTTTGCAAACAGACTTACGGGCGCAAAATCACGCAACGTGTCATACGGCACCTTGTCGCCCTTTTCTCCCCACACCGGGCTGATCACCAGCGGCCCGGAACTGCCCCACAACAGCGTGTGACCATCGGGCACGGCACGCGCCACCTGGTCGGTGCCGATACGCCCCGATGCGCCCGCGCGATTGTCGATGACAAATTGTTGTCCCATCAATTCACCCATGCGCTTGCCAGCGGCGCGCGCAAACGAGTCAGTGGCCGCGCCCGGCGGGAACGGCACCACGATGGTGACGGTTCGTCGAGGATAGTTTTGTGCCGTGGCATGGGTGGCGATCGCGCATGCCATAGCCATCGCGAGCGCACGACCCAAGGTCGCCGAAAATCCATAAGTAATTGTTTTTATTGACATTTTACTGTCGCTAATTCCCGTTGCGCCGTATGCGCTCCGCGAAGTCCCGCTCGAAAACGCGCTGCTCGTTTTCAAACGCTTCGAGCCGCGCGCTGACAATGAAGTCGCGTTTGTCGCAGACCACTTTCGTGCGCATTTCCGTGCGAATGTTCCAGCCATCGCGTTCGAACAGCCAGGTCCAGGTAACTTCGGCTTCGCACGACAGCGGATCATGCTCAACGATGCGATAACGCTCGGTCGAACGCGCTTCCGCGATCAGGCCGATGTCGTCGTAACGTCCGCGGCCGCTGGCGTCAGTGACTTCGACCACGGTTTCGTTCTTGCCCATGTCGGTATGCACCACACGATTGCGCCCGCCCGCCGCGAGCGCGGTGCGCTTGAACGGCGCGGCGGCTTCGGCCGGTTTGAATTTGATGTTCGCGTCTTCCTTGCGCGGGGGACGCACTGGCAGCTCAAGTGCGCTCTTGCCGGTGTAGAGCGTAAGCGTGACCGGTTCCGGTGATGGCCAGATCAGCGGCCAGTACGTCGTTGAAACCGCCACGCGCAGCCGGTGCCCCTTGACGAACGAATACGCGGTATCGGACAGCGGCACGCGTACGGTGTATTTTCGGCCCGGCACCAGTTTCACCGGCTTGTTTGCCCCGTTGATATGCGTGAGATTCAACACGCCGTAACTCACGCGCGTCGAGGCGCCGCTGGGCGCAACGTCGCACAGGCGCACGCAGATAAACGCGGTGGGCTTGTCCACCGACAGCGTGAGCGTGGCTACCGGCGTGCCGAGGATCTCCGTGGTTTTGGTCAGCACGGCGCTGTCGAAGCACAACGATTTGCCGTCGTCGGCGCGCTGGTCACCCGGCAGTTCCGGACTGGCGCCATGCTGAAACCACGGCATCAATTCGCCACAATCCAGCCCCAGCGTTTGTGGCGACTGCGCGACGAGCTTCGTGGTTTTTCCCGCGCGCTCCGCCAGCCGCCCGCCGTCGTTCAGCGCGTAGCGCCGCGGCTTGATGCGCGGCGACGGCCACACCGGCTCCGCCACCCAGCGGCCCGGTGATTCGGCGTAATAGTTTTTCGCCGGCACTGCTTGCGGCATCCACGCCGTCAACATCGGCTCATCCGTGATGCCGGTCTTCTTGCCGCGCATCCAGTGGTCGAACCAGCGCAGCGTTTCCTGCAAAAAGCCGACCGACGGACCCGGCGCCGCGAGATGCGGAAAGCGATGTCCCCACGCGCCGATCAGCGCCTTGCGCGGCACATTCAATCGCTTCAGCGCGTCGCCTACCGCGCCGACGTATGACGAATCCGCCCAGCCGCTCACCGCGTAAAACGGGCACTGAATGCGCTCGAAATCAATGGCGCGGCTTTTCCAGTAATCGCTGTAGTTCTGGTGCTGCAATGCCGAGATGATCTGCGGCACGTTGTGTTCCAGCCGCGTGAGCCACAACGCGCGCCATTTATCGCCGACCAGTTGCGGATCGGGCGGCCGCGATTTGTAGCCGAACATCTGCGTTGACCAGCGTATCGAACGCAACAGCACACTGCCGCCGCGAAACACCTGACTGTAAGTGTAACGATCCGGGGCAAACGAACAGGGCACGATGGCCTTGAGTTCTTTCGGCTGGCGATAGGCGGTTTGTATCGCCTGAAAACCGCCCCACGAAATACCGAACATGCCGACCTGCCCGTCGCTCCACGACTGCGCGGCAATCCACTTCAGCACTTCCAGCGTGTCGTCCTGCTCCTGCTGCATGGCGAACACGCCCTGATACCCATCGGAATCGCCCGACCCCCGTATATCCACGCGCATGCAGGCGTAACCATGGCCCGCGAAATACCGGTGATGCATCGCGTCGCGGGGCGCATAGATGTCCCGCTTGCGATACGGCAACACCTCAATGATGCACGGCACGCGCTTGGCGGGCGCAATATCCGGCAGCCACAACTTGGCCGCCAGATTCACGCCGTCGGGCATGGGTATCCAGCAGTCTTCGGTTTCAGTCCAGTGGTGCGGGAAATCGGTGCGGGTCTTCATAAACGTCCTGTGGGAGTCATTGCCTGCGCTCTAGAAATTGTCGGGCGCCGCCAGGCACTGTGATTCTGCGCCCGTTTCGACTACTGCTTCGCCAGTCCCAAATCCGTCAACACCGCCTTCATGTCGGCGTAATCCTTCTCCAGGTCCTTGCGGAACTGCACGCTGGTCACGAAATCATCTGACCAGTAGTTACGCTCCAGTTCGGTTTTCCACTCCGCACTTTGCGATGCCTTGCGCAGCACGCCTTCCCAGTACGCGACCTGTGGCGCGGTAAGGCCCTTGGGGCCGACAATGGAACGCCAGCCGCCATACACGAGATTAATGCCCTGTTCCTTCCATGTGGGGATGTGCGCCAGCGCACCGGGCAACCGGTTTTCCGCCGATACACCCACCACGCGTAGCTTGCCGGTCTGCACGTGCGCGGCAACGTTGCCGCCGGCCGTGGTCACCAGTTCAAGGTGGTTGCCCAGCAGCGCCGTCACGGCTTCCGATGACCCTTTGAAGGCGACGGCTTTGAGGTCACGCGCGCTGCCGCCGATGGCCTTCATCAGCAGGCCCGCGGCGATGTGATTGTGACTGCCCAGCGTCGTCGCAAAACCCGTGGCAACCGATTTGGGATCTTTTTTCAGACGCTCGATCAACTCCTTGCCGGTTTTTATCGGCGCGCCCGCATTAACCGCAAACACCACGTAGTCGTTGAACAGCGATGCAATCGGCGTGAAATCGAGGTAGTTGACCTTGCTGGATCCGACGATGTGATTGCTCAGCAGCGTGGTGGTGCCCACCAGCAGGTAATGCGCATCACCCGCATGCTGGTTTACGTACGCATAAGCGATGTTGCCGCCGCCGCCCGGCTTGTTGACCACGGTCACCGACGTGGGCACGAGCTTTAATTCGTTCAGCAATTTTTCGACCGAGCGGCCGGTCTTGTCGTTGCTGCCGCCGGGCGCGGAAGTAACGATGATCTCGACGTTTTTGGCGGGCGTCCAGCCTTGCGCGGCGGCGCTGCCACACAACATTGCCGATACAGCCATGGCTGACAGTAAGCGGCTTGCAGAGAGGTGTTTCATGGTGTGCTCCATTATTTTGCCAACCCGATGTCCACCAGAATCTTTTTGGTGTCCGCGTAGTCGGCTTCCAGTTCTTTTTTCAGTTGCGCGCCGATGGCGAAATCTTCCGACCAGTAGTTGCGTTCGATGTCGGCTTTCCACCCGGCGTTTTGCGACACGCGCTGCATCGCATTTTCCCAGTATGCAACCTGCCCCGCAGTCATGTCCTTCGGCCCCATGATGCCACGCCAACTGCCCGACACCACATCCGCACCGAGTTCACGCCAAGTCGGCACGAACGACAACGCGCCCGTCAACCGCTTCGGCGCGGTGACCGCCAGCACGCGCATGCGCCCGCTTTGCACGTGCGCCACCGCATTGCCGGCGCCGATGATGACCATTTCAAGGTGGCCGCCGAGCAAACCGGAGATCGCCTCCGCGGAACCCTTGAACACCACGGTTTTCAGATCGCGCGGATTGCCGCCCACCGCTTTAATCAGCAGCCCCGCCGCCACATGACGCGTGTTGCCGAACGCGGCGGCAAAACCCATCGCGATACCCTGCGGCTTGGTTTTGAACTGCGCCATGATGTCCTTGCCGGTTTTCACCGGCGAATCCGTTTTCACCGCGAACACCACGTAATCATTCACCAGCATCGCAATCGGCGTGAAATCGCTATAGGTCAATTTGCTCGCGCCGATGATGTGATTGCTGTTGATGGTGGATGTCGCCACCATCAGGTAATGCCCGTCACCCGGATGCTGGTTGGTATACGCCATGGCGATGTTGCCGCCGCCACCCGGCTTGCCCACCACCGAGGTGGAGGTGGGCACCGCCTTCAAGTCGATCAGCGCCTTTTCGATTTCGCGCCCGGTTTTGTCGTTGCTACCACCCGGCACGGAACTCACGATGATTTCGACATTCTTGGTAGGCGTCCATGCCTGCGCATGTGCTTGCAGGGACACAAGGGCGATCATGCCGCACCACAATGCAATATATAAGTATTTGTTTTTGCGCATATTTCCCCAGAGGCGCTGTTACGCCGCGCTGAGCGCCGGCCAGTAGTCATCGGCGCCACCTGCCAGCATCGCACGCCCCAGCGCCATTGACCAGTACACCTCGTTGCCGAACTCCTCGCGCCAGGCCAGCGCTCGCAGCGTGACGTGGTGCAGCGCGTATTCATCGGTGACGCCGATTGCGCCATGCACCTGATGGGCAATCGCCGCCGCTTCGCGCGCGGCATCGGGCGCGCGGATTTTTGCGGAGGCAACGGCCATCAACAGTTGTTGCGCCGATTGCACATCTTGGTGATCTGCCAGCCGTTCGACGACGCCCGTCGCCGAGAGTGCCGCCGCCACTGCCGCGGCCACTTCGCCGCCAGCGCGCGCAATCTCCTGCTGGATCGCCTGAAACTGCGCGAGTCTGCGCCCGAACTGCGTGCGAATTTTGGCATGTTCGCACGCGAGATCGAGCGCGTGCTCCAGCGCACCACCGATCTGCACCGCGCGCAACAACGCGCCGCGTGCGTGCAGCGCCTCGCACGTGACAAGGGTCGGCCCGGTGGCGAGCGCCGTTACGCCGTCGAGCATCACATCGTCGCGCGCCTCGCTCGCGAGATTGCGCCCGGGCGTGATGCCGCACGTGGCCATATCGACGGCAAACACCTGCCCCTCGGCGAGCAACACCAGTTGTTTGGCGGCGCGCGCGAACGGCACGCGTTTAAACACGCCGGAAATCCGCCAGGCCGCGCCATTTTTGACCGCGGAAATTTCTGCGTCCGCCGCCGCCATCGTCAGCGGTGCGCGCGGCACATCGAGATTTGCGCTCGCCAGCAACCACCCGGCAAGATAAGTTTCCGCCAAGGGCACGGGTGCCGCGTGACGCGCGGCGACGCGCAGCACGGCAGCAACATCCGACAGCGTGCCGCCCGCGCCACCAGCGGCTTCCGGCACGCCGACCCATGGCAACTCGGCTTTTGCGAGTTCGTCCCACAGCGCCAGCGACCAGCCTTCGTGCTTGGCCACATCGAGCATTTTGGGCGTTACGTGATCGGCAAATAGCCGCGTCGCGACGTCGGTGAGCATGCGGCGGGTATCGATGGTGTCGGTCATTTCAACGCCCCCAGCAAACGCCGCGCAATCAACGTACGCAACACCTGCGTGGTGCCGCCGCGGATGGTGGAAACCGGCGCATTCACCACGCACTGCGCGAGGAAGCGCTCGAAGGTGTCATCGGCATCCAGCGTTGGCTCCAACGCCACCAGCAGTCGCGCGGCATCAACGATCTCGCGCTCGTAAAACGTGCCCATGTCTTTCACCAGCGCGGCCTCGGTGCCGAGATCGACCGCGCCTTGCTTGCCGGACGACGGATCAAGCGCCAGCGCAATCGCCAGCGACATGCGCCGCAACGTCCACAGTCGCGCGGTGAGGCGGCCCACCATCTCTTGGGCGCGCGCGTCATCGCTCTTGCCAAGGCGCCGGATCAATTCCACCAGCAGCGGAAACGTCGTCATGAACCGCTCCGGCCCGCTACGCTCCAGAGCGAGTTCGGAGGTGATCTGCTTCCAGCCCTGCCCCACTTCGCCGACCACGTGGCTGTCCGGCACGAACACATTGTCGAGAAACACTTCGTTGAAATGATGCTCACCGCTCATGAAACGAATCGGGCGCACCGTCACGCCCGGCGAGGTTTTGATATCGATCACCAGTTGCGACAGCCCCGCGTGCCGGTCATCGGTCAACGGCGCGGTGCGGCACAACACAAAAAACGCATCCGCCTTGTGCGCCCAGCTCGTCCACACTTTTTGCCCGGTGACGCGCCAGCCACCCGCCACTTTTTCCGCACGCGTACGCACCGACGCGAGATCGGAACCGGAACCCGGCTCGCTCATGCCCAGTGCAAAGGCTATTTCGCCGCGCGTGATGCCCGGCAGGTATTTTTGCTTCAGAAATTCGCTGCCGTAGCGCAACAAGCTCGGCCCGGTCTGCCGGTCGCCGAACCAATGCGCCGCGCACGGGGCGGCGAACGCCAGCATTTCTTCGGTCACCACAAATCGTTCGAGATACGAGCGTTCCTGCCCGCCGTATTGTTTGGGCCAGGTCAAACCGATCCAGCCGCGCGCCGCGACTTTTTTCGTAAACGCGCTGTCAAACTCTGCGTGGCCCAGGTGCGGTGTATAGCTGCCGGCGGCGAGTTCCTGCTGCAGAAACGCGCGCACGTCATCGCGCAGCTTGCGTGCTGCTTGCGGCAATTCCAGCGCCGAGAAATCTATGTTTTCGAAGAACACGTCAGCCAGCCACGCGCCAATAAACGGCGATCTATTCGATAGGTATGAACAAACTGCGCCGCAACGCCCCCAGTCCCTGCGACACGTGCCCCTTGCCGGTGGTGTCCTCCACCAGCAGAACCTCGCCCGTGCAGATGACCCGGCTTTCACCGTCGCTGGCGGTGATCTTGACGCCCGATTCGAGATTCACGATGTATTGACGGCGCGGCGCGGTATGCCAATCGACGGTGTTCTCGGGCTTGGTTTCGCGAAAAATGATGCCGGTCGCCGGAAAGCGTTTCGACAGCCGGCTGCCGCGCCGCTCTTCGGACCATTCGACTTCAATATCGCGAAAATGGGATTCGCCTTTTTCGTCGGTGTACAGGTTATGGATACGCATGCGGGCTCCTCAATGTTGAATAACGCTGGAATTACAACTTGGGCAGATTGGCAGCCTTGGCAAGGCGGGCATAGAGCGCGATTTCCGACGCCACGAATTTTGCAAAATCTTCGGGGGATCTGCCTTGCGGTTCAAGTCCCTCGACCATGTAACGATCCTGGATGTCCTTGCTGGCCAGTGCTTTGCCAACCTCGACATTGAGCTTGTTGATGATGTCACGCGGCGTCTTCGCCGGCGCGAAAAGGCCAAACCAGGTGGATGCCTCGAAACCCTTGAGTCCCTGTTCGTCGAACGTTTGCACCTCGGGAATTGCCGGGAAACGTTTGAGGCTGGCAATACCAACGGCGCGCACGCGTGCGCTCTTGATGTGCGGCACCAAGATCGGCACGCCGCTGATGTTCATTTCGATGTGGCCACCGATGAGATCGGTCATCGCGGGCGCGTTGCCTTTATACGGCACATGGGTAATTTTGATTCCCGCCACGTGTGCAAGCTGTTCACCGGCCATGTGATTGGAACTGGCGATGCCCGACGAGCCGTAGTTCAGTTGCCCCGGCCGCGCCTTGGCCAGCGCGATGAGTTCCTTGAGATTTTTTGCGGGCAATGCCGGATGAACCACCAGTACGTTGGCGCCTTTCACGCACAGCACCACCGGCGCGAGATCGCGTTGCAGATCAAACGGCATTTTCGCCACCACCGCGACGTTAATCGCACTCGCCGCGCTGGCAAGCAACACGGTGTAGCCGTCCGGTGGCGACTTCACCACAAAATCGGCGCCTATGTTGGTATAGCCGCCCGGACGGTTATCGACCACGAACTGTTGGCCCAACGCCTCGGTGAGTTTGGCGCTGATGGTGCGACCGGTGAAATCCGTGTTGCCACCGGCAACGAAGGGCACTACGACCCGCACGGTTTTCACGGGATAATTCTGCGACTGCGCGACCGCGGCCGCGCCCATTAGTGCAGTCACCGTAAGAACTTGTTTTAATTGCATTATTTGACTCCCGTGCGAAATACTTCGTTGGTCAGCGGCGCGTGGTTTTTCCATTGATCGAGTATCCGGACAAAACAATCAAACACGCGCCGCTCATTGCCGCGCGAGTTGGTTGAATTGTGCGGCGTGACGAGTACGTTAGGCAAATCCCACAACGGCGAGGTGGCGGGCAGTGGCTCCTGCTCGAACACATCCAGATACGCGCCGGCGAGATGGCCGCTTTGCAGCGCGGCAATCATCGCGGCTTCGTCTATCACTTCACCGCGCGCGATGTTGATGATGTGCGCGCCATTGGGTAGCAACAAGAGGCGCCGCGCGGTGATCAACCTGCGTGTCTCCGTGGTCAGCGGACAGGCGAGCATCAGCCAATCGGCGCGCGGCAACAACGCATCGAGTTGATCCGGCGCGTGCATTTCGTCCACCGGATCGTCCGCTTTGCGCGGGCCGCGCCGAACGCCGATGACGTGCAGACCGAGCGCCTTGGCGAGTCGTGAAAACGCCGCGCCGATGTGACCCATGCCAAGCACCAGCACCGTTTGTCCCGGCAGATCACGCGGCGACTGTTGCAGGCGCACTGGATCCCAGCGATGTTCGCGTTGCGCCTTTTGCCAGTGCGGGAAGCCGCGCGACAGCATCAGCATGGCGGTCAACGCGGTTTGCGCAATCGGCGCCGCCGTGGTCCCGGCGGATGTCGTGACGCGCACGCCACGCTCCAGCAACTCGGCGTATATCGGATGATCGACGCCGACATTAAATGCATGCAGCCATTTGAGATGGGGCGCCTTGCGCACCGCCGAAAAAAATTGCCGCGAATGATGCGGAAAAACATCCTGCGAAAAAAACGCCACCTCGATACGCGCGACATCGGCTTCCGCGGCGCGCGCGTCCTTGTCCGCCGGCAGCACCAACAAATCCATCGGCAACGAGAGGCGTGCCAGCGCGGCAGCGAGTTCGGCGCCGAACATTGCGTGGCAGGCGTGCGACATCAATAGCGCGGGCTGGGAGGACATTGAAATGACGACGATGCGGAAGTTGTGCGGATTTTACCCGCACTTTGATACCATTCGCGATGGAACAAGGAGAACTCGCAAGTGGAAATCAATACGCTGGAACTGACCAAGCAGTTAATCGCGCGCAACTCGGTGTCGCCCGAGGACGCAGGCTGTCTTGACCTGCTGATCGGCATCCTCGAACCGCTGGGTTTCAAGTGCGAAAAAATCAGCATGGGCGGCGTGGATAATTTGTGGGCGCGGCGCGGCACGGCGAGGCCGCTGGTGTGCTTTGCCGGCCACACCGACGTGGTGCCGACCGGCCCGCTCGATCAATGGAAAACCGCCCCGTTCACGCCCACCATCCGCGACGGCTGGCTATACGGCCGCGGTGCGGCGGACATGAAAACTTCGCTCGCGGCGTTTGTCGTGGCGATACGCGAGTTCATCCAGGAACATCCCGATCATCTGGGATCACTGGCGGTCATGTTCACCTCGGATGAAGAAGGCCCGGCCATCGACGGCACCGTGCGCGTGGTGGAAGCGCTCGCCGAGCGCGGCGAAAAACTCGATTACTGCATCGTCGGCGAACCGACCAGCGTAAAAAAACTTGGCGACATGATCAAGAACGGACGCCGCGGATCACTCACCGGCATTCTCACGGTAAACGGCATTCAGGGCCATGTGGCGTATCCCGACATGGCGCGCAACCCCATACACGAAGTCGCCTCGGCCATCGCCGAACTCGCGCAAACAAAATGGGACAACGGCAACGAATATTTTCCGCCGACCACCTGGCAGATTTCCAATTTCAATTCGGGCACGGGCGCCAACAACGTAATCCCCGGCGCGGCGCACGTGCGGTTTAACTTCCGCCATTCCACCGCCAGCAGTACCGAGTCGCTGCAAACCCGCGTGGTCAACATACTGGATCGGCACGGCGTGACCTACGACCTTGATTGGCGCGTTGATGGCCGGCCGTTTTTGACGGCGCGCGGCGATCTGGTTGACGCCATCGCCAAGGCGATCAAAACCGTCACCGGCGTGGAGACCGAGCTTTCAACGACCGGCGGCACCTCGGACGGCCGCTTTATCGCCGACATCTGCCCACAGGTGGTGGAGTTCGGGCCGACCAATGCGACGATTCACAAGCTCAACGAATGCGTGGGCGTGGATGAAATCGAGCCGCTGAAAAATATTTATCGGCAAGTGCTGGTGAATCTGCTGGTCAAGTAATCCGCTTCTTGTTTTCCAGTTACTTTCCCGTGTTGTTGCCGGCGCTGGTTTCGGGCGCACCGCCTTCCACGGTCCATCCGCCTCCCAGCGCACGCACCAGTTGCGCCGCCGCCGTGAGCCGCCGCCCGAGCAGCGACAACTCGGTGCGTTCATTTCCCAGCAGCGTGGTCTGTGCGGTCACCACGTTAAGGTAGCTAACAATGCCGGCCTTGTATTGGTTGAGCGTGAGTTCCAGCGACAGGCGCGCGGCGCGCACGGCCTCGGTCTGCACCGCCGCCTCCTGTTCGAGGATGCGCAGCGCGGCGAGGTTGTCTTCAACATCGGCGAACGCGCTTAACACGGTCTGTCGATAGGTGGCGACGCTGGCATCGTAAGAAGCGATGGCCTGATCGCTCACCGATTTGCGCAAGCCGCCATCGAAGATCGATTGCGCCAGCGCCGGCCCCAGCGACCAGAAGCGGCTGGGCAAACTCAGCCAGTGGGCGAAACTGGAACTGGCCAGCCCCCCGCTGGCGGACAAGGTAAGCGCCGGAAAAAACGCCGCCTGCGCCACGCCGATTTGCGCATTGGCGGCTTCCACGCGCCGCTCCGCCGCCGCGATGTCCGGCCGTCGCTCCAACAAATCCGACGGCAAGCCCGCCGGTATCGACGGCATCGCCACCTTGATCGGCACGGCGGGCAGCGCAAACTCCGCCGGGGATGCGCCGAGCAGCACGGCGATGGCGTGTTCAAGTTGCGCGCGTTGCACGCCGGTGTCGATGGCTTGCGCCTGCGTGCTCTTGAGCTGCGCCTCGGCTTGCGCCACGTCCACTCGTCCGGCGATGCCGGCCTTGTAGCGGTTTTGCGTCAGCTCCAGCGATTTGGCAAAGGCCGCCGACGATTCGTCGAGCAGCTTTTTCTGCGTGTCGAGCACGCGCAGTTGCAGGTAGTTCAATACCAGTTCCGATTGCACCAGCAGGCGCGCGGACTCCACGTCGGCGGCGCTCGCCGCAGCCGAGGCTTCGCTTGCTTCGACGCCGCGCCGCACACGACCCCATAAATCAGCGTCCCAGCTCGCGTGCGCGGACAAATCATAGTTGTTGGCCGGCGCACGCGACGCGGAGCCGCTGCGCGTGACCGAAACCTCGCCGGTCACCACGGGGAACAAACCCGCCCGCGATTGCGCCACGAGCGCCTGTGCGCGGCGGTACTGCGCTTCGGCCACGCGTAAATCCAGATTGGATTTTTCAAGCTTGTCAGCAAGCGCGTTCAATTGCCCGTCGTTGAAAACCATCCACCATTTGCCGCGCGGCACGCCATCGCGCGGCGCGGCGATTTTCCAGTCTTTCAATTCCTTGTAGGCGGGCGGCGTAACCACCTGTGGGCGGCGGTAATTCGGTCCCATGGCACACGCCGATAACAATGCGGCGACGCCGCATAACATCACGACAGGCGTCAAGCCCCGAAATGCCTTACCGCAAAGGCGCAAAGGCGCGAAGAACCCCGAGCAAGAAAATTCAAAGCCCTTCTGTGCGGTACTTTTGCGCCTTTGCGCCTTTGCGGCGGTGTTTTGACTTTTACCCATGTTTGAGCCGTTCATCGCCCTTCTTCCACAACAGTAAGCGCCGCCGGTTTGCGCCGCAGCCGCAAGCACCACAACCGGAAACGGTCGAGATACAGGTACACCACCGGCGTGGTGTAGAGCGTGAGGATCTGGCTCATCACCAGCCCGCCCACAATGGAGATGCCGAGCGGCGTACGCATTTCCGCGCCGTCGCCACTGCCGATCGCCAGCGGAATCGCTCCCAGCAGCGCCGCCATGGTCGTCATCATGATCGGACGGAAGCGCAGCACACACGCCCGAAAAATCGCGTCGCGCGGCGAGAGGTTGTCGCGCCGCTCGGCTTCGATGGCAAAGTCGATCATCATGATCGCATTCTTTTTCACGATGCCAATCAGCAGAATCACGCCGATCAGCGCGATGATGTTGAATTCCGATTTGAACAGCATCAGCGCCAGCAGCGCGCCCACGCCCGCCGACGGCAGCGTCGAAAGAATGGTGATCGGGTGGATGGTGCTCTCATACAGCACGCCGAGCACGATATACACCGTGATCAGTGCCGCGAGTATCAGCCACGGCTGGCTGTCGAGCGACGCCTGGAACGCGCGCGCTGTGCCCTGAAAACTACCATAGATGGTGGAGGGCACGCCGATGCGCGCCATGGCGTCGTTGGTCACCCGCACCGCGTCCGACAACGACACCCCTTCAGGCAGATTGAACGAAATGGTCGATGCCGCGAACTGCCCCTGATGATTTACCGCCAGCGCGGTATTGGTGAACTCATAGCGCGAAATGGAAGACAGCGGAATTTGTCCCTTGACCGGCGACAGCACGTATATTTTTTCCAGCGATTCCGGGCCTTGCCAGTGCTGGGGCGCTACTTCAAGCACCACGCGATACTGGTTGAGCGAGGTATAGATGGTCGATACCTGTGCCTGCCCAAACGCAAGATTCAGTGCGGTGTCGATGGCGCGAATGGTAATGCCGAGCCGCGCGGCCGTGGCCCGATCGATGGTCAGCGTGGTTTGCAAGCCGCGCACCTGTTGATCGGAATTGATGTCGGCAAGCTCCGGCGCGTCGCGCAGGGCACGTTCCAGCCGCGGCGTCCATGTGCGCAAGTCCTCGATACTGTCGGAACGCAGCGTGAATTGATAGGCGGTGTTGCTCTGCCGTCCACCGATGCGGATGTCCTGCACCGGATTCAGAAACAGGCTCGCGCCCGCCACCGCGCCCAGCTTGGGCCGCAGGCGCGCGATCACCTGATCCACCGACATCTTGCGCTCCCGCAGCGGCTTGAGCGAAATAAACATGAAGCCGCCATTGCGCGCGCCGCCGCCAGTGAAGCCGGTGACGCTTTCCACCGCCGGATCCGCCTGGATAATGGTGATGAAATCCGCCAGCTTGACCCGCACCGCCTGAAACGAACTCGCCTGATCGGCCTGCAATGAACCGACCATGCGGCCGGTATCCTGCTGCGGGAAGAACCCCTTGGGCACGATGGTGTACAAATAGATATTCAGGCCGATGGTCGCACCCAGCGCCAGCATCACCAGCAGCGGGTGCCGCAGCGCAAAAGCCAGCGAACGCTCGTAGCCGCGCAATATCCAGTTAAACACCCCCTCGCTCCAGTGGTAGAGGCGCCCATGCCCTTCGTCGCTGCGCGGCTTCAGCAGTCGGGCGCACATCATCGGCGTGGTGGTGAGCGACACCACCATCGACACCAGGATCGCCACCGACAGCGTGACCGCGAATTCACGGAACAAGCGTCCGACGATGCCGCCCATCATCAGAATCGGGATGAACACCGCGATCAGCGAAATGCTGATCGATACCACGGTGAAGCCCACCTCCTTCACCCCCAGCAACGCCGCCCTGAACGGCGCCACGCCTTTTTCAATGTGGCGCGAGACGTTTTCCAGCACCACGATGGCGTCATCGACCACGAAGCCGGTGGCGATGGTGATGGCCATCAGCGACAGATTGTTCAGGCTGTACCCGCACAGATACATCACGCTGAAGGTGCCAATCAGCGACACCGGCACGGCTATGCTGGGGATCAGCGTGGCGCGCCAGTTACGCAGAAAAATAAATACCACCATGATCACCAAGCCCATCGAAATCAGCAGCGTGCGCTCGATTTCATTAAGCGACGCGCGGATGGTGGTGGTGCGCTCCAGCACCACATTCAGCTCTATCGCGGCTGGTATGGAGGCCTGCAACTGCGGCAGCACCGCGCGTACGCGGTCGGCGGTTTCGATAATGTTGGCGCCCGGCTGACGGTACATGATCACCAGCACTGCCGGCTTGCCGTTGGAAATGCCGGCATTGCGCAGATCCTGCACCGAATCGATGACCTCCGCGACTTCCGACAGCCGCACCGGTGCGCCATTGCGATACGCCACGATCAGCGGTGCGTAATCCGCCGCCGTCAGCGACTGGTCATTGGCGTAGATCTGCCATTGCTTGTCGCCTTCTTCCACCACGCCCTTAGGCCGGTTGGCGTTGTTGTTATTGATGGTGTTGCGCACTTCATCAAGGCCGATGCCGTATTTGTTCAGTGCCGCCGGGTTGGCCTCCACGCGCACGGCCGGCAGCGAACTGCCGCTCACCGTCACCTGGCCGATGCCCTTCACCTGTGAGAGCTTTTCGCCGAGGATGGTGGTGGAAATATCGTACATCTGCCCGCGATCAAAGGTCTCCGAGGTGAGCGCGATGATCATGATCGGCGCATCGGCCGGATTGATTTTGCGATAGGTTGGATTGCGCGGCAGACTGCTCGGCAGCTCCGAGCGCGAGGCATTGATCGCCGCCTGCACCTCGCGCGCCGCGCCGTCGATGTCGCGGCTCAAATCGAATTGCAGCGTCACGCGCGTGTTGCCGAGCGAACTCGACGAGGTGATCTCGGTAACGCCGGCGATCTTGCCGAGTGCGCGTTCCAGTGGCGTCGCCACCGTGGCCGCCATGGTTTCCGGGCTGGCGCCGGGCAACGCGGCCGACACCGAAATCGTCGGAAAATCCACCTGCGGCAGCGGCGCCACCGGCAGCAGTTTGAAAGCGATCGCGCCCGCGATCACCAGCCCCAGCGTGAGCAGGGTGGTGGCCAC
>DHVE01000113.1:16324-50464 GCA_002412495.1 Betaproteobacteria bacterium UBA5216 | reverse complement strand
AGCGTGAACTGGATGTCCGCGCCGCGCAGCGTCATTTTGTCCAACACGCCGCGGCGGCTGCCGACGCGCACCACGCCTTCGGCGTTCTGGAATTGCTGTTCGAGCACGCCGGTGTAGGTGTGCTTGACGCCGTTGACCGGCAATTCCCACGACCAGTAACCTTCAACGCGCGCGGGCACCACCCACAGGTGGACGGGGGTATTGTCGGTGGCGTCCACGCGGTCGGGCTTCCAGGAATCGCCCATGCCCCAGATGGGCGTGAGCACGCGCGTGCCGGGTTTGGCTTCGGCGAGAATTTTGGTGCGCAGCATGCGCTGCATTTCCGGCCACATCCACATGGTTATCACGGTGGCGCTGCTGATGTCGGCGTCGAACACGTCGCGCTGATAAAACTGCACGCGGTCCGCCATGCCGAGCTTTTTAGCTTCTGCGTTGGATTGCGCCACCAGTTTTTCGTCGATGTCCACGCCCCAGCCGCGCACCTTGGGATTGGACTTGGCGGCGGTGAGCACGATACGGCCGTCACCCGAGCCGAGATCGATCACCACGTCGTTGTCGCGCAACTCGGCGAGTTTGACCATGCGGTCTACGTTTTCCGGCGCGCTGCCGACGAATATGGAAAAACGTTCCTGTGCCGCGGCGTGGTGGGTCAACGGCGCGCAAGGCGCAAGCAGGATCGCGGCGACGAACGCCGTGGCGAAGGTTTTCAATGGAACTCCCGGACGTGATGGTGTGCGGCGCGCATTTTAATGCGCGCGCGCGGCACTCGCCAGCACGTCCAGGCGCGTTCGACGGACTTGCTGTAACTAATTGTTTTTATTTACTAATTACAGGGACGTCCAGAGCTGAAAAACGTTACGCGCTGGTGCGATTCGATTCGCGAATGTGCTCTTTGCGAACTTTGCGGCCCATCATTTTGTTGTGCCGCGCCTGTGCCGGATTCACGGAATACGCGCCGCACTTCTGGCAGTCCGAGTGTTTGAGCGACGTGGCAGCGAGCAATTCGCCATGCGTGCCGCGTGTCGCGGCGGCGCTGGCGGCTTCTTTTAGTGATTCCTCGCCGCATTTCCAGCAGGTGAGGTCGGTCATTACTTTTGCGGTAGCGGATGCTTGTTCCATGATTGCTCCTTGATTTCAGTGTCGGTGCGTGTGGGGCGGCCTGCAACCGGCAGGCACGCGCGAATACCATGCGCAAAACATTCAACGCATGCGGTCGAGGAAAATAAGGAGGTGTGGGAAAGACCCGGGCAAAGCGTGTTTTCCGCAGCCCGAGATTTTGATACTGACGTGGCCTACGGCACTCTAACCCACTACCGGGTGAATCACCTAGACAAATCGTTGTTATCGCTGTTTTCGGCCGTCCGCCACGGCAGGGTTACGAACGCGTGGATTCGGCCGGCGAAATAGAGGCGCGCCGCGCCTGCGCCACCAGCGTGATCCCCGCCAGGATCATGGCCGCCCCCGCGACGTGATGCCCGCCAATGCGCTCATCAAGAAACACCACGCCCCACAACACACCGAAGAGCGGAATGAGATACGTCACCGTCAACGTTGGCGCCGCGCCGATCTGCTCGATCAGCCTGAAGTACACCACGTAGGCCAGCGCGGTGCAGACGACGCCGAGCGCCGCCACCGAACTCCAGGCGGCAATGCCCGGCGTTTCCCGCGCCGGAAACATCAGCATCATCGGTGTCATTACCAGCGTGGCGACCCACAGGCTACCCAGCACGTTGGCGTAGGGGGCGGCGACCTTGGCCGATTGTGTGTAATTGGAAACCGCGCCGTACAGCAGGCTCGCGCCAAATGCGGCGGCGAGGGCGAGCGCGGGCGGCGTGACGTCGCCGTAACCTTCTCCGCCCATCAGCACCGCCACGCCGGCGAAGCCGAGCGCGAGCCCGGCCCATCCGCGCGCGCAGGTTTTTTCGCGCAGCCAGATCAATGAAATCGCCGCGCCGAACAATGGCGCGGTGGCATTGATAATTGACAGCAGCGATACGCTCAGTTGCTGCGAGGCGTAACCCCACATCCACAACGGAATCGCGACATAAAAAAGGCCGATCACGGTGGCCGGTATCCATTGCCTGCCGCGCGGCAACGATTTTTTGAGACACCACGCGACGATAGACAGCGTGACGGCCGCGATGGCAATGCGCCCGCCCATCATCATCGACGGCCCGAACGCGGGTACGGCGATTTTCATGAACAGAAAGGAAGAACCCCAGATCGCGCCCAGCGCGATCAGCCAGGCGATTTGTGCAGGACGCAAGGGATTTTTACAAGAAACTGTTTTCTATCAATATTTTCTAGCGGCCCAGAATCACTTCCAGCACGAACTTGCTGCCGATGTAGGCTAGCACCAGCGTGAGAAACCCCGCGAGAGTCCAGCGCACGGCAGTGCGGCCGCGCCAGCCGTAAATCATGCGTCCGCCGAGCAACGCACCGAAGATCAGCCACGACAGCGCGCCAAAAACCGTTTTGTGCGAAAACCGCGCGGGCTTGCCGAACAGTTCTTCGGAAAACAACACGCCGCTGGCGATAGTGAGCGTGAGCAGCACAAACCCCGCCGCGATGATGCGAAACAACAGGGTTTCCATCGTCAGCAGCGGTGGCATGTTTTGTAATGCGGCAGGCAGGGTGCCCGCGTGCAACCGGCGCTCGATGAGCGCCATCAGCATCACGTGCAGCGACGCGATGGTGAACAAGCTGTAAGCCGCCATTGAAATCAGCAAGTGTGCCTTGAACGCCAGCGTTTCCGTGTTGGCCAGGGTTTGAGACGACGGAAATACCACCGGTAGCAACACGGCCACGGCCGCCGCCGGCATGACCAGCGCGTGCAGACCGTCGAGCCGGTAGAACAAACTGCCCAAGCCGTAGATCAGCACCGTGAGCCACAAAATCAGCGACAGTGCGTTGCCGACGCCCAGAACCATGCCGGTGCCGCCGAACATCGATTCGCTCAACAACCAGCTGTGCAGCGCAAACGGCGCGAGCAGGGCTGAATGTTCGGCGCCGTGGCGTGACTCGGTTTCGTCGCCCATGCTCATGCGGGCGGCGCCCGACCAATGCCGGCGCCAGAAGTAAAACGCCAGCGCGGCATAGAGAGCGGCGCACACGAGATACGGTAGAATGCTTTGATTCACAGACATATTTCGAGTCTACACCAACACGGTATTTTCCACTTATGTTCGACAATCTCACCGGACGCCTGTCCCAGGTATTGAAAACGCTGCGCGGCGAGGCGCGGCTTACCGAAGAAAATATTACCGATGCGCTGCGTGAAGTGCGCATGGCCCTGCTCGAAGCGGACGTGGCGCTGCCGGTGGTGCGTGACTTTATCGCGCGCATCCGTGAAAAGGCGCTGGGTCAGGAGGTGATGGGCAGCCTCACGCCGGGCCAGGCGGTGGTGGGCGTGGTGCACAAGGAACTCGTCGCGTTGATGGGCGAGAAAAATGATGATCTGAATCTCGCCACCACGCCCCCCGCAGTGATTTTGATGGCGGGCCTGCAAGGCTCCGGCAAAACCACCACCAGCGGCAAGCTCGCCAAGTGGCTGGCGGAGAACCGCAAGAAGAAAGTGCTGCTGGTGAGCTGCGATATTTACCGGCCGGCGGCCATCGAGCAATTGAAGCTGGTGGCCACGCAAATCGGCGCGGACTTTTTTCCGTCCACCGGCGAGCAAAAGCCGGTGGCAATCGCGGAAGCGGCGCTGGATTTCGCGCGCCGGCATTATCACGATGTGCTGATCGTCGATACCGCAGGCCGCCTCGCCATCGACGAAATGATGATGAACGAAATCCGCGAGCTGCACGCCGCGGTCAAGCCGATTGAAACCCTGTTCGTGGTGGACTCGATGCAGGGTCAGGACGCGGTCAACGTGGCGAAGGCGTTTTCCGAGGCCCTGCCGCTCACCGGCGTGGTGCTGACCAAGCTCGATGGTGATGCGCGCGGCGGCGCGGCCTTGTCGGTGCGGCACGTTACCGGCAAGCCGATCAAGTTTGTCGGCGTGGGAGAAAAGTTGAACGGGCTGGAAGCCTTCCATCCCGACCGCATGGCCTCGCGCATCCTTGGCATGGGCGACGTGCTGTCGCTGATCGAGGACGTGCAGAAAACCGTTGATATTGCCGATGCCGAAAAGCTCGCGAAAAAATTCAAGACCGGCAAGGGTTTCGATCTTGAGGATTTCAAACAGCAAATCGGCCAGATGAAAAAAATGGGCGGCGTGTCGGCGCTGATGGACAAGCTGCCGGGGCAGCTTGCGCAAGCAGCGAAGGGTGCGCAAGGTTCGACGCAGATGGACGACAAGGCGTTGCGCCGCATCGAAGGCATTATCAACTCGATGACGCCGAAGGAGCGCACTTACCCCGATCTGTTGAAGGCCTCGCGCAAGCGCCGTATTGCCGCCGGGGCGGGCGTGACCGTGCAGGAAGTCAACCAATTGCTCAAACAGTTCGAGCAAACGCAAAAGATGATGAAAATGATGGCGAAGGGCGGCATGCAAAAAATGTTGCGCGGATTGCAGGGGCGCATTCCAGGAATGCGGTGAACAGGGCTGCATGACATCCTTTGAATTCCATGGCCGGTCTGCTTAATCAAGCGGCGCGTGGCGTGATTGCCGGCGGCGGTTTTTGCTGCCTGTGTTGTGCAATGCCCGCCGCGCAGGCGCAAGCCGACGGTGCGTATCCGACCCGCCCGATTCGCTTGGTGGTGCCGTTTTTCCCCGGCGGTTCGCCCGATCTTCAAGGCCGCTTGCTGGCAGAAAAATTGCGCGCGCGGCTGAATCAATCCATCGTGGTCGATAACCGGCCTGGCGCGAACGGTACCATCGGCATGGGTATCGTGGCGCGCGCGCCGGCCGACGGCCACACGCTGATTATTTCGCCGGTGGGACCCTGGGTGGTCAACGCGTATCTGTATAAACTGAACTACGACCTGCGCAACGATTTGTCGCCGGTGATACAGGTGTCATCGGTGCCTGCCATCCTGGCCGTGCATCCCGGCGTGCCAGCGCAATCGGTCAAGGATCTGATCGCGCTGGCGCGGCAGAAGCCCGGCGAGCTGAATTACACCTCCACCGGCATTGGCGGTTTCGGCCATATGTCGGCGGCGCTGTTTTGCGTGATGACCGGCGTGACCATGACGCACGTGCCGCACAAAAGCGTGGCGGCGGCGTTGACCGATCTCGCGGGCGGGCATGTGCAGGTGTCGTTCAATGTGTCGTCCACCACGCTGCCGCACGTCAAGAGCGGCCGCGTGCGCGCTCTGGCGACCACTGGCAAGACGCGCTCGGAACATCTGCCGGACATACCCGCCGTCGCAGAATTCGTGCCGGGCTATGAAAATCAAACCTGGAACGGCGTCGGCGCGCCGGCCCGCACACCGGTGGCGATCATCGAACGGTTGAATCGCGAAATTGGCGCGATACTGCAAACGCAGGACATGAAAGAGGCCGCGCGCGTGGAGGCTTACGCCATCATCGGCGGCACGGCGGCGCAGTTCGGCGCACATCTGCGCAGCGAGCACGCCAAGTTTGCGAGGTTGGTGAAGGAGGCGGGCATCAAGACGCCGGCGGAATAAGATTCCTGTTTGCATTTTGGGGTTGGTGATGTTTTTCTAACGAGAGTGGCGGAAATCGGCCGCTGCTTAGGGAGTGTCGAATACCAGACCCGTCGTTCCCGCGCAGGCGGGAACCCATACACTGTCTGCACTGCAAATGCGTTATGGATTCCCGCCTGCGCGGGAATGACAGGGTTGGTGTTGATGTTTCCTGTTAGTCAGGGCAATCTGTATTTTGAGAAGTGCAATACTCGCGAGACGTAAGGAAACTCATGAATTTCAATTGGAAACTGTTTCTGATAGTCACATCGCTAACACTTGGCGCGTTGCATGCCCGCGCCCAGTCCTACCCGCAACGCCCCGTGCGCCTCGTCGTGCCCTTCGGCGCCGGCGGCCCCGACGCGATTGCGCGCATCGTCGGCCAGCAGTTGGGCACGCAACTGGGACAGACGATTGTGGTGGACAACCGTCCAGGGGCAAATGGCATCGTGGGCACCGAGACGGTGGCGCGCGCGACGCCGGACGGGCATACGCTGCTGCTGGTGTCGGCTTCCATCGCGGTCAATCCGAGCATCTACCGCAAGCTGCCGTATGACGCGGTGAACGATTTCACGCCCATCACCAATGTCTGCGCGCTCGATGCATTCATACTCGCCGTGAATGCCGCAGTGCCGGCACAGACGGTGCAGGAACTCATTGCGCTGGGCCGCAAACCCGGCAGCAAACTCGCGTATGGATCGCCCGGCATTGGCAATACCATTCACTTGGCCGGCGCATTGTTCGCGGCGCGCGCCAAAACCAATATGGTGCATGTGCCCTATAAAGGCGGCGGGCCGGCGGTGGCGGCGTTGCTGGGTGGAGAAATTCAGGCGATGTTCGCCAACACCAATCTCGCGCTGCCGCATATCAAGGCGGGCCGCTTGCGCGCGCTGGGTGTCACCGGCAAATCACGCCTGGCGGCGCTGCCCGAAACACCGACCTTCACCGAAGCTGGCGTGACCGGCATGGAAATCGACGCAGGCTGGTTCGGCCTGTTCGCGCCCGCGCAGGTGCCCGCCGCCATCATCAACAAAATTTACGACGAAACACGGATCGCGCTGGCCAACACGCAAGTGCGCGACAAACTGCGCGAGCAGGGATTCCCGCCCGTGGGCAATACGCCGGCGCAGTTCAAGGCGTATCTGGCGTCGGAGATCAAGGCGTATGCCGAGATGACGCGGGTGGCGGGGATCCAGCCGGAGTAAAAGTGGTTGCACATCGCGCAAACAAAATCCTTGAAATTCCAGTTGGCGGTTGGTGACGCAACTAAGGTATCAACACCACCGACCCCGTAGTCCTGCGCGCTTCCATATCGCTATGTGCCTGCGCCGCATCTTTCAAGGCATAGCTATGGTTGATTTCAACTTTCACTTTGCCCGAGCCAACCATGTCAAACAGATCGCCGGCCGTGGTGAGCAGCGCGTCGCGCGTGGTAATGTAATCGCCGAGGCTGGGGTGGGTGAGGTAGATCGAGCCGAGTTGTCCCAGTCGGCGAGGCGGCACAGGATCGGGGTCGCCCGAGGCTTCGCCGAACGACACCAGCACACCGCGTTTTTTCAGGCACGTCGCTGAACGTTCAAAGGTGGTTTTTCCGATGGAGTCGTAGACAACCGGCACGCCCGCGCCGCCGGTGAGGGTGCGCACGCGCTCGGCGAAATCTTCTTCGGTATGCACGATCACGTGATCGCAGCCGTGGGCGCGCGCGATGTCTGCTTTGGCGCGGCTGCCGACGGTGCCGATTACCGTGGCGCCGAGGTGCTTGGCCCATTGGCACATGATCAGGCCCACGCCGCCCGCTGCCGCGTGGATGAGGATGGTGTCGCCCGGCTGCACCGCGTAGGTTTCGCGCAGCAGGTAACGCGCGGTCATGCCGCGGATCATCATGGCCGTCGCGGTGCGTTCGTCGATTGCCGGCGGCAGCGGCACCACGCGCGCGGCGGGTGCCAGACGTATTTCGGCGTAAGCGCAGTCGGGGCCGGCGACACAGGCCACACGCTGCCCAATGGTGAGGCCCGTTACGCCGGGGCCGAGGGCGTCGATCACGCCAGCGCTCTCGATGCCGATACCGGAAGGCAAGGCGGGCACGGTATGCGCCCCACTGCGTATCAGGATGTCGCGGTAATTGACGGCGACCGCGGTGTGGCGCAGGCGTATCTGGCCTGCGCCGGGTTCGCCGACGGACACATCCTCCCAGCGCATCACCTCCGGCCCGCCGGTTTGGTGTATGCGGAATGCCTTGCTCATGATCATTGCTCCAGCTGCTGCGATTTTTCGTAACCTTTCGCGACTCATAGTAAACTGCATTTCATCCGGGGAGAAGTTCAATGAACAAGTGGATCTGTAATTGGGGGATGCCGTGCGTGTTGTGGTGCGCGGCGACGGGCACATGGGCGCAGACGCTGACGACAGTGCGTCTGAACACCTTCCCCAATGCCACCAATCTCGCGCTCTACCTCGGCATCGCCAACGGGGTGTTCGAAAAGCGCGGCATCACGGTGGATCTGCGCTTCACGCAAAACTCGGAGGCGCAGCGCGACGGGCTGGCCAAGGGGGAATTCGACATTGCGTATTCCGCGGTCGATAACGCGGTGGCGATGGTGGAGACCGCCAACGCCGATGTAATCATCGTCAGCGGCGGCGACACCAGCATGAACGAATTCATGACGCGGCCCGAGATTCAGTCAGTGGCCGACATGCGCGGCAAGACGCTGGTAGTGGACCGGCCCGATACGGCCTATGCCTTGCAGGCGAAAAAAATACTCAAAAACGCGGGCCTGATCGAGGGCAAGGATTACGCTATCAAACCCGTCGGTTTCACGCCCTCGCGCATCGAGGCGATGGAAAAATATACCGACAACTCTGCTGCGGGCATGCTGAATCCGCCGTTTTCATTTGCCGCGAAAGACAAGGGGCTCAAGAGCTTTGGCCGCGCGATTGATCTTATCGGCCCGTATCAGGGCGGCGGGCTGTTCGTGATGCGCGCCTGGGGGGCGGCCAACGGCCCGCTGCTGGAGCGTTTTATCGCGGCTTACATCGAGGCCACGCGCATGGCGCTCGATCCGGCGAATCGAGCGCAGTCGATTTCACTGCTTGCCGCGCGGTTGAAACAGGACCCGAAAGTCGCCGCGCGCACCTATGATGAAGCGCTGACGCAGCGTGGTTTTGGCTTGGTGCCGGACATCAAGTTCGATCTTGAAGGTTTTAAATCGGTGCTGGCCTTGCGCGCTGAATTTCAGGGCCAGTGGGGTGGCAAGGCGCCCGCGCCGGATCGGTATATCGATCTTGGTTACTACAGCCGCGCGTTGAAGCTGGTGGATGGAAAATAAAAGGAAAATCATGCGACGAAACAAAATCATGGCCGGCGCGTTGATGCTATCGCTGGCAATCACCGCAACCGCGCAGACCTACCCGCAGCGCCCCGTGCGCATGGTCGTGGCTGTCGCCGCGGGCGGCAGCACCGACATCATGGCGCGCCTCGTGGGCGCAAAACTCGGCGAGCGCATCGGACAACAGGTGGTGGTCGACAACCGGCCTGGCGGCAGCAGCATCATCGGCAGCGATATTGTCGCCAAGGCGCAACCGGACGGCCACACGCTGCTGATGGCATCGGGTTCGTTCGGCACCATCAGCAGTTTATTTACCAAGCTGCCGTTTGATATTGAAAAAGACCTTGCGCCCGTGTGCCTGATCGCAACCTCGCCCTACGTGCTGGTGGTGCAACCTTCGCTGCCGGTGAAATCGGTGGCCGATTTGATTTCGTATGGCAAGGCGAACCCGGGCAAGCTCAATTTTGCGGGGTCCACGCCCGGTTCGTTGCAGCGCCTGGCGGGGGAATTGCTCAAGCGAACGGCGGGCTTCGACATGACCTATGTGCCGTATAAAGGCACTGGCCAATTGATGCCCGATCTGCTGGGGGGGCGCCTGCATGTCGCGTTTGATAATGTGTTGATACTCACGCCCTATATCCGCAACAACACGCTGCGCGCAGTCGGCGTTACCAGCAACAAACGTTCAGCGCTGTTTCCGGAGTTGCCGACACTGGCTGAAACGGGCGTGCCGGGGTTTCACGCAGTGGGCTGGTTCGGTATCTTCTCCACTGGCAGAACGCCGCAATCGACGGTGGACAAGTTGAACACCGCACTCGTCGCCACTATGAAAGATCCCGACATGCGCGACCGGTTGATCGCGCAAGGCGCCGAGCCGCTCGGCGGTTCGGCGGACGATCTGCGCAAATATCTCGCGGGTGAAATCAGCAAATGGGGCAAGGTGATACGCGAGGCGGGCATCAAGGCGGACTAGTGTTGCCCGGCCTGTTCCCGCGTGCCGTGCTTTCATAATGCAGACCCCATGAACGCGACCGTCTGCATGCATGCGAAAATCCCATTCCGTCATTCCAGCGGAGCACGCCCCGGAAACGATCCGCGGGGCTGGAATCCAATTCGTTTCATCTTCATGCGAAGTATCTGAAATTTTTAGCCCATGACCGACTTCTCCAGACTATTCAATCCACGCGGCGTAGCCATCGTTGGCGCCACCGAAGACACCATTCGTGCCGGCGGCCAGGCGCTGGACGCGATCACGCGCAACGGCTACGGCGGCGGCATTTTCCCGGTGAACCCGAACTACGACACGCTGATGCAGCGGCGCTGTTATCGCGGCATCGCCGACATCGATCAGCCCTGCGACGTGGCGGTGATTGCCATCCCTGCCAAACACGTGCCGGGTGTCATCGAGCAGTGCGGCACCAAGGGCATTGCATTTGCCATTGTGCTCGGCGGCGGCTTTCGCGAAACCGGCCCGGAGGGCATGGCCAACGAAGAACGCATGCTGGAGACGGCGCGCAAAAGCGGCGTGCGCCTCATCGGCCCGAACTGTCTGGGGCTGGTGAACGTGCATCAAAAAGTCTTTGCCGGTTTCGGCAGCATCACCAAGCCGCCGATGTTAAAGCCCGGCCCGGTGTCGGCGGTGATCCAGAGCGGCGGCTTCGGTAACAGCGTGGTGATACAAACCGGCGGTGCGCGCGTCGGCTTTCGCTATGTGGTGGCCAGCGGCAACGAAAGCGACATCCAGGCGCCAGAACTCATCAACGCCTTTGTTGACGACCCCGAAACCAAAGTCATTCTGGTGTATCTCGAAGGTGTTGCCGATGGCCGCGCGCTGATGGCCGCCTGCCGCCGCGCATTGGCGGCGGGCAAGCCGGTCATCGTGTTAAAGGCGGGTAACACACAACAGGGCCTGCGCGCGGCGGCGTCGCACACCGCCAACCTGACCAGCAGCTACGACGTGTTTCGCGCGGCATTCAAGCAATGCGGCGTGATCGAGGTGATCGATACGCATGAGGCCGGCGACTACGCGCAGTGCTTCGCGGCCGGACGCGTGGCGCGCGGCCGCAACGTGGTGGTAATGGGCGGCTCCGGCGGCTCGGCGGTGGCATTTTCGGATGCGGCCGATGAAGTGGGCATCAAGCTGGTGCCGCTGTCGGATAAAACCATGGCCGTGCTGCGCGAGAACCTGCCCAACGTGGCTTCGCTGGAAAACCCGGTGGATTACGCGGCGGGTTTTATCAGCGATAAAAACGCGCCCAAGTATTTAAACGCGCTCAACGCGGTGCTCGCCGACCCCGACGTGCATCAGGTTGGCATGCTGCTCGCCACCACCACCGGCCGCACCATGTTTAACGGCGTCGATGGCGTGGTGCAGGCGCTGAAAAACAGCGACAAGCCGGTGATGCTGTTTTGCTCGGTGCCGTATTCAGCCGCGCCGGAGGCCTTTGACATGATCGAGGCGAATAACATCCCCATGCAGCCGTCGCCGCGCCGGGTGGCCTATGCGATGGGCAGGCTCGCGGATTACTACGACGCCCTGCAACAGCGTGACCGCCTGTGCAATCCCCCACAGCCCACGGCGCGCGCATTGCCGCCACTGCCGGCGGGTGCCGTGACGCTGGACGAACACGAAAGCAAAAACCTGCTGCGCGCGTTTGGCGTGGCCGTGACGCAGGACGTGCTGGCGGCGCCGGGCGCGGCCGCACCCGCCAACGTGAAATTTCCGGTGGCGGTGAAGGTGGCCTCGCGCGACATCGCGCACAAATCCGACATCGGCGGCGTGCGGCTTAACGTGCAGGACAAGGCGCAACTGGATATTGCCATGGCCGACGTACTCGCCAATGCCAAGCGTGCGGCGCCGCAAGCCAACGTGGCGGGCGTGCTGGTGTCCGAAATGGTGACCGATGGCCTTGAAACCATCGTCGGCGTGGTCAACGACGCGTGTTTCGGCCCGGTGGTGGCGTTTGGGTTGGGCGGTATACTTGCCGAGACGATTCGTGACGTGACCTACCGCGTGGCGCCCTTCGACAAGATCGAAGCGCTTTCGATGGTGCGCGAGATACGCGGCGCGAAACTGTTCGATGGCGTTCGCGGGCAGCCCGCGCGCGACGTGGATGCGCTGGCGGATTTGCTGGTGAAGGTGTCGGAAATAGCTTGGCTCACGCGCGAGCGTGTGGCCGAAATGGACATCAACCCGGTGCTGGTGCGACCGGTGGGCAAGGGCGTGGTGGCGGCGGATGCGCTGGTGGTGTTGAAGTAGCGATCATTTAACTTAATGGAGACTGTCATGCGGAAACTTCTAAGCGGGATGTTCATCGGCCTGAGCGTCAACGCTGTTGTCGGCTTGCCGGCGCTCGCACAAACGAAACCCGAAGTGACACTCACGCGTCTCGCCGACTGTGGCACGCAGCAGGCACCCACCGAGGTAAACCAGCGTTTCTCCGACACCTACGCGTACGGCGCTCTCAGAATCCAGTTTGTATTTAGCTGCTATCTCATCAAGCATGGCGACCGATACATGATGTGGGATACCGGTCATTCCATGCGCGCCCCGCTCGTGGCGCCGAAAATCAGCGTGGTGGACCAACTGGCTCAATTGGGCGTGAAGCCCGAGCAAATCCAGTTCGTCGGCATCAGTCATTACCATCAGGATCATACCGGTCAGGTCGACTCGTTCCCGCAAGCGACGCTGCTCATCGGCAAGGGTGATTGGGACGCGATCGCGCAGCCGAAGCCGGCGCCGGGCGTGAACGCAGCGCCGTTCGCGCACTGGGTCAGCGGTGGCGGCAAGGTCGAGCCCCTGCCTTCGGACAAGGACGTGTTTGGCGACGGCAGTGTCATCGTACTGAGCACGCCGGGCCACACGCCGGGTCATCGCAGCCTGCTGGTCAAGCTCAATGAAATGGGCAACGTGCTGATCAGCGGCGACCTGATCCATTTTCGCGAGAACTACGAAACCGGCGGCGTGCCCTGGTTCAACGTGAGTCGCGCGGATACGATGGCGTCGATCGACCGTTTAAAAAAACTCGCTGCGAATTTCAAAGCGACCGTTATCATCCAGCACGACGCGCGCGACGTGAGCAAGTTGCCGGTGTTTCCGGCGGCCGCTAAGTAATCTTGGCGCTCGCTTTGCGCGGATTGCCATACCGGCTTGTACCGCGGGATCGATGGTTTGTCGCTACGGCTTCGGGCTTCGGCTGAATCAAGCGCAGCAACTGTAGGGTGCAATAACCGAAGGGCATTGCGCCGTGTCGATGGTCGGCATAGTAGACATACGGCGCATGCGCTGCGCTTATTGGCGCCCTACGGAGTGCTTCGGTGTGCCGAGCTACGCGCGCTATCACACCTCTACATAGCAACTACTCATTCGATGTGGCCTCCAATACAGCCGTCTCACACGCGCCACCGTTACCGCGCCCTACTCGAGCCGTATCCCTGCCGCCTTAATCACGCAGCTCGCTTTCGCAAGTTCCGCCGCGAGGCTGTCGCCAGAAAGTTCCGCGCCGTCGGTGGTGAGCTTTTGACGCAGCTCGGGTAGCGCGATGACTTTCGCAATTTAGCTGTTTATGCGTTGTATTCCCGTTGCACATGTGTCTTTGGGCGCGAGTACGCCGTACCAACTTGTGGCTGCGGACTTAGGCACGCCGGCTTTGGCAATGGGGGGCAATTCCTGCAGCGCAGCGGAACGATTAAGCTGGTGACGCCCAGCGCCCGCATGGTGCGGTGACGACAGCATGCCTAGTGTATGGCCTAAAATAGCATCGGAAAGGGCACGCGAAACCGCGCTCCCGAATCCGCACCCCCAACCTTCTGAAGTTCAGACATGCTGATCGCACAACCCGCCAGACTCGGCCCCTATACGCTGAAAAACCGCATCGTGATGGCGCCGATGGGCACCAATTTCAGTTCCACCGACGGCATTTCGACCGACCGGGACCGGCGTTATTACGAAGAGCGCGCCATCGGCGGCGTGGCGATGATCATGACCGAGGCCATGCCCACCAGCGAAGGGGTGCGTAATCATCACAACTCGATGAACGTGTATCACGACCGCTACATCCCCGGTCTCGCGTTGCTGGTGGAATCGGTGCAAAAGCACGATTGCCGTATCTTCGGCCAGTTGAGCCATCGCGGCGGATTGCTGCGGCGCTCCGTGCTGGGCATGGAGCCGGTGGGGCCGTCGCCGTGGGTGAACCCCGGCACAGGCGAGCCGGTGCGTGCGCTCAAGGTCGATGAGATAAAGGACATTCAACTTAAATTCGCGCAGGCCGCGCGGCGGCTGAAGCAGGCGGGTTACGACGGCGTGGAAATTCACGCCGCGAACGGATACCTGTTCCACGAATTTTTCACCGAGCGCGTCAACAAGCGCACCGACGCGTACGGCGGCAGCGTTGAAAATCGCATGCGCCTGCTGCTCGAAACCGTGGCGCGCATACAGGATTTGTGCGGTGATTTTCCGGTGCTGGCGCGCATCAGCGTCACCGAATATTGCGACAATGGTTACAGCACGGAGGAAGTAATCGCGCTGGCGCAAGCGCTGGAGCGCGCGGGTGTCACTGCGCTTGATTTGTCGGGTGGCAGCAATGAAAGCCCCGAGCTGTCGCGCTTTTGCATCCAACCGCCGTCGATGCCGCGCAAATGTCTGGAGCCTTATGCGCGCCCGATCAAGCAGGCGGTGACCATTCCGGTGATGGTGGCGGGGCGCATTCTCACGCCGCTCGACGCGGAAAGCATCCTCGAAGCCGGCACTTCGGATTTCATCAGTCTTGGCCGCGCGTTGTATGCCGATGCGCATTGGTGCAAAAAAGCGTTCGGTGAAATCAAGGCACCCATTCGTGAATGCATTTCCTGCAACGTGTGTTTCGAGCGGCTGACGCTGGAGCAGGATGTGTGCTGCGTGCAGAATCCGGCGGTGGGCACCGAGTTTGAATCCGTTGAATTTGCGGAGCCTCAGTTGTCGGGTAAAAAAGCCGCCACGCCGAAGCGCGTGCTGGTGATCGGGGCAGGCGTCGCCGGCGCGGAAGCCGTGCGGGTTGCGGCAGGGTTGGGCCATCATGTTGAAATCTGGGAATCGACCAACCGTCTCGGCGGCCAGATACACCTCGCGGTGGCAGCACCGGATAAAGAGGAGGTATGGCCGGCGTGGACCTATCGCTGGAAAGAACTCGAAACGCTGAATGTCGCCATCAAGCGCGATGTCACGGTAACCGAAGAAAACCTGCGCGCCTACGCACCCGATCTGGTGATCGTGGCGACGGGTTCCAAACCCAGGCCATCGCCGGTCGATCTTTCCGCGCTGGATGCGGGCGTGAAGCAATTGCACGCTTGGGATTTGCTGGCTAATCCGGATCTCATTGCGCGCGGTGTGCCGTTCACCATCATCGGCGGCGGCATGGTCGGTATTGAAGTGGCCGACTTGTTTGCCACGCGTGGCAGTGCCACGACGATCATTGAAATCACCGGCAAGGTTGCGCCAGAAATGGCGCGCAACAATCGCATTGATATCCTGTTGCGCCTGAAGCAGGCGGGCGTGCGCACGCTGTTGAATACCAGCGTGCAATCCGCGCGCGGCCGGCTGCTGCAATTAAAAACTGCCGATGGCGCGAGCGAAATCGATGCAGGCGACGCCGTGGTCACCGCCATCGGCCCCCGCGCCGAACGTGGGGTGGTGCCCATCGTGGAGCGCGCCGGTTGCGATTACGTGCTTGCCGGTGATTGCAATGCGCCCGGTGATTTCATGTCGGCGATACGCGATGGTTATTTCGCGGCGATGAGTTTGCGCACGCGTTTTGGTGGAAGACACGGAGGGAAATAAAGTGTTTAAAAACAATTATTTACGATATTTCGCGCTCTGCCTGATGCTGTGTGCCAGCGACGCGCAGGCGCAACAGAAAGTCACGCGGCTGGTGATCTTCGCGGCGGGCGGTCCCACGGAATTTATCGCGCGCACGCTGGCCGCGAAGCTTGGGCCGCTGCTCGGCGGTATCGTGGTGGTTGATACACGGCCCGGCGCGAATGGCGCCGTTGCCGCACACAGCGTGGTGAACGCGCCCGCCGACGGATCGACACTCCTGTTCGCAAGCTCCGGATCGCTGACGATCACGCCGACGCTGCAAAAAGATCTTTCCTACGACACCGATCGTGATCTGACGCCGGTGTCGCGCGTCACCATCAATGCTTCCGCGGTGGCGATCAGCGCGGCGTTACCGGCGAATAACATTAAGGAGTTTGTCGCTTACGTGCGCGCGCAAAAAGAGCCGGTGGGTTTTGGTTCGGCGGGCATCGGCAACCTGACGCATTTGTGGCTGGAACAATTCAACGCCGCGACCAAGCTCGACATTCTGCACGTGCCCTATAAAGGCATTGCGCCCTCACTGCAGGACATTTTCGGCGGCCGGCTGGCTGGGGCGATTGCCGATTTTCCGGCATTCGTGCCGCACATCAAATCGGGTCGCCTGAAAGTGCTGGGCATGGTTGGTGCGCAACGCAATGCGGCCGTGCCCGATATTCCGACCCTGCACGAATTGGGGTTTCCTGGTGTCGATGCGCTGTCGTGGTACAGCGTGCTGGCGCACGCCAAAACGCCGCCAGACGTGCTTGCGCGCGTGAACGACGCCATCGCCAAGGCGTTGGCTGACGCGGAAATCAAGGAAAAATATCTCGCGATGGGCAGCGTGGCGTCGCCATCATCGCCCGCCGAAATGACGAAACTCATCCAGAGCGAACGTTCGCGATTTGCGAAAATCATCGCCGACCGCAAGATCACCGTAGACTAAAACCCAAGGATTCAACCATGTTTACCCGGCTAGACCATGTGATGATTTGCGTGCCCGATTTGGCGCAGGGCATCGCGCAGTACGCCAAGATGGGCTTCAATATTTTTGCCGGCGGCGATCATCCGGGCAAAGGCACGCATAACGCCATCGCGCTGAACCCGGACGACTACCTTGAGTTACTCGCGGTGCGCGATGTGAACGAATATGCCGCATCCGGTAAACCCGGCACCTGGAATACTGGCCTGACCGATTTCATCACGGCGGGCGGTGGCATACGCTACGTTATCGTGCAAAGCGACGACTTGACGGCGGACGTAGCCGCCATGCGCGCACGCGGCGTCGATGTCAGTGACGCCAACGAAGGCAGCCGGCGTACCGCGGGCGGGCTGGAGCTGCGCTGGAAATCCGCAACGTTGGGCGCGAAAAATCCGTTGCCGATATTTTTTATCCAGCACATCACGCCGATGGCGGAGCGCCAACGGCAAGTGCCGGTTGCCGGCAATCATCCAAACGGCGTGTATAAACTGGAGCGCGCCTACATCGTGACGCACGACGCCGAAGCCGAGGCAGCGATCTACGCCAACGTGCTGGGCATGCCCAAGCCGGTGCTGCACAAGGGCACGGTGGTGATGTCGGATATGGCGATTTTTGAAATCGGCCCGACGGGGCTGGGCGTGGTTACGCCCTACGCGCCCGGCCCGGCGGCGGATCATCTCGCGCGGCGCGGCCCCGGCCCCTTTCAGGCGCTGTATCGCACCACCAGCATGGGGGCCGCCGCGCGCTGGATGGCATCACACGGCATGCCGCCGCCCGCGCGCGGCGTGCGCAGCAATGGCGAACACGCCATGCTCGCCACGCCCGCTGATACCTGCGGCGCGTATATCGGGTTTGTCGGGCCGGAGTAACGCCGGGCGTCAGGGCGCCTGCACCGGCCCCAAGCCAACCTCAGCGAATCTTGAACACCAGCTTGCCGCGAAAGTGACGTCCTTCGCTGACCTTATGCGCCGCAGCCGCGTCGGATAATTGGTATAGCGTAATTTCCGGCACGCGCACGGCGCCCGCCTTGACCAGTGCGACGATGCGGTCGAGATGCTCGCGGTCACGCCCGACTTTCGGCCGCAGCGAGGTGACATCGCTGCGGGGCGACACGGGGGCCGCCTGTCCTGCTGCAATGGAGGCCGCGCGTCCGCCGGGCTTTAGCACGGCAAACGAGCGTTTCGTGACATCGCCGCCCACGGTGTCGAACACCGCGTCACAGCCGGAGACAACCTGGGTGAAATCCTGCGCGTTGTAGTCGATGATCTGATCCGCGCCGAGCGTCCGCAGATAAGCGTGATTTTCCGCGCGCGCGGTGGTGATCACGCGGGCGCCGATATGCTTCGCGACCTGGATGGCAAAACTCGCCACGCCGCCCGCGCCGCCCTGAATCAAAATGGTTTCGCCGGATTTCAGTTGCAAACAATCTTCGATGGAGCACAGCGCGGTCAGCCCGATCAACGCCAGCGCCGCCGCGTCCACGTGCGACAGGCTGTCGGGCTTGCGTGCGAGGATCGACGCCTTGCTGGCGACCTTTTCGGCGTACGCCTGCTCCAGACCGACATCGCACACGCCAAACACCGCGTCGCCCACCGCGAAATCTTTCGTGCCGGCGCCCAGCGCGCAAACCACACCGGAGAAATCGCGCCCCGGTATGTACGGAAAGGTTTCCAGCGGCGCATAACTGCCTGCGCGCACCTTCCAGTCGGCGCCGTTGACGCTGGCCGCATGCACGTCGATCAATACTTGTCCCGGGCCGGCCACCGGATCGGGCACGTCACCGTATTCCATGACCTCGGGTCCGCCGTGTTTACTGAAAAAAGCTGCTTTCATATCCGCTCCTTGAATCGTGTGGATGTCATGTAGATGTGCCCGCCATCGTAGCACGTCCGGCGCGGCTGGCTGGCAATCACGCATGCCATGCATTCCCTGTCCGCCTCGCGCATAATTCCGCATGAATCGAAACTTATGGGGGAGGTGTGCCATGAAAATAATTGCCATTGCCGCGGGATGCGTGCTTGCGCTTGCGGGGTTGCACGCGCAGGCGCAGACACCGGCGCCACGCTTCAAGCCGCTGATCGAAAGCGAAATGACCGAGGCGCAAAAAAAGGTTGCCAGCCAGGTCGCCGGCGGCCCGCGCGGACGCTTGAATCCGGATGGTCCGACGGCGTTATTCTTGCGCAGTCCTGAATTGGCGAGCCGCACGCAAGGCGTGGGCGAGTATCTGCGTTACAACAGCTCGCTGCCGTTGCGGTTGAACGAATTCGCCATCATCATTACGGCGCGTCAGTGGAATGCGCAGATCGAGTGGTTCATACACCAGCCGCTGGCGTTGAAGGCGGGACTTGCCCGCGAGGTGGCGGACGATCTCGCGCGGGGCGTTCGCCCCGCCGCCATGAAGGACGACGAAGCGATCATCTACCAGTTCTTGAAAGAGTTGCACGAAACCAAGAACGTCAGCGACGCCACCTTCAAGGCCATGGCGGATAATTTTGGTGAGCGCGGCGTGATCGATTTGATCGGTCTGACGGGCTACTACACCATGCTGGCGATGGTGCTGAACGTCGCGCAACAGCCCTTGCCCGGTGGTGCGCCGCCGCCGTTGGCGATATTGAAGTAATGAACGCGTCTATCGATACCAAACGTTTACCAATACTCTAACCTTATCAACCACACGAAGGATACCTATGAACACTGCCACCAACGCCGGCAAACCCCGCTTCGCCCCGCTACCCGAGAGCGAAATGACCGAAGCGCAAGTCAAGGCCGCGCGTGAACTCGCCAGCGGCCCTCGCGGCAAGATGAGCGGCTCCGGCCCTAACATCGTGTTGTTGCGCAGCCCCGAACTGCTGAGCCACACGCAGAAGGTGGGCGCGTACCTGCGCTACCAGAGCGCGCTGCCGGCGCGGCTGAACGAATTCGCCATTTGCATCACGGCGCGCCAATGGAACGCCAACGTCGAGTGGATGGCGCACCATCCGCTGGCGCTGAAAGCTGGATTGAATCCGGCGGTGGCGGAAGACCTGCGGCACGGCAGACACCCCGCCAACATGCAAGCCGACGAAGCCATCATTTATCAATTCTGCACCGAACTGCACGCCACCAAAAACGTGAGTGATGCCACGTTCAACGCGGTCAAAGACACCTTTGGCGAGCGCGCCGTGGTGGAACTGATTGCCCTGAATGGCTACTACACCATGCTGGCGATGGTGCTGAACGTCGCGCAACAGCCGTTGGCGGGTGGCGTGCCGCCGCCGTTGCCGGTGCTGAAGTAAGTTGACGCTACCGGTATCGATGAGGCGTCGTACGTTCGCGCGATGGGTTGCCGCGTGTGCGATGGCGGTGACAATCACGGCTGCGGCTGCCGCGGATTTTCCGCAGCGGCCGTTGCGTATCCTCACGCCGTTTTCCGCCGGCAGTACCACCGATATTGTCGCTCGTCCGCTGGCGGCCAGAATGAGCGAAACATGGGGCCAGCCAGTGGTGGTGGACAACCGCGCCGGGGCGGGCGGCAGCATCGCCGCCGAGATTGTCGCCAAGGCGACGCCGGACGGACACACACTGCTGATCGGCGCGACCGGTCCCAGCGCCGTCAATCCGAGTCTGATCAAAAATCCCGGCTACGACAGTCAGCGCGCGTTTGCGCCAATCACACTGACTTCCACCAACAATTTGTTGCTGGTGGTGTCGATGGCGGTGCCGGTAAAAACGGTGAAGGAGTTGGTGGATCTTGCGAAATCCAAACCCGGACAATTGCGCTTTGCCTCCCCCGGCACCGGCAGTTCGCCCCATCTGGCTGGAGAATTGTTCAAGTCGCTGGCGGGCATTGATCTGGTGCATGTGCCGTACAAGGGCAGCCCGCAATACGTGATTGATCTGCTGGCCGCGCGTATTGATCTATCCATAGGTGCCGCCGGTCCGGTGTTGCCGCATGCAAAAGCCGGGCGGCTGCGACTGCTCGGCGTCAGTGCTGCCAAACGCGATCCGGCAATTCCCGATGTGCCCGCCATCAGTGAGGCGGTGCCCGGCTTCGAGGTGGTGGGGTGGTACGGGTTGCTCACCACCGCGGGCACACCCGCGCCGGTGGTGCGCAAGCTTCACGCCGAAGCCGTGCGCATACTCGCGTTGCCGGACGTAAAGTCTGTTTATGCCAACGCCGGCATGGATGCCGTGTCGAGCGGTAGTCCGGCGGAGTTTGACGCGTTGATACGCAACGAGCGTGACAAGTGGGCGAAAGTAATTAAGGGGGCGGGGATACGGATTGAGTGAACGGGTTCCTGCGAAGGACGTGGGTTGGAGTGCGTGAGCTTGTTCCAGCTGTAGTACTACGCTACGGCTATTTCCGATGCCTGCAGCGGCGGCAAGCCGCCGCACTCCCTAAGCATAGGTAGGTCGGAATGCATGACGGGCCCGAACTACGGTATATCAATCCACCCGTATCCCCGCCACCTTGATCACCTTGCTCCACTTGGCCGTTTCCACCGCATTGCGCTTGACCGCCGCTTCTGCTGTGCCGCCCAGTGGGGTGATGCCAAGTTCACTCCAGCGCTGTTGCAGATTCGGCGCTCTCACAAAGGTATCCACGTCAGCGGCAAGCTTGCGTACGATGTCGGCGGGCACTTTGCTGGACGTAGATATCGTGTAGTACGGCACGGCTTCGTAATCGGGCAGACCCGATTCCGCGATGGGCGCGATGTCGGGCAGATTCGACGCGCGGCTGCGGCCGGTGACGCCCAGCGCGCGCACCTTGGCGCTTTTGACATACGGCGTGGCGGAGGCGACGTTTTCGAACATTACCTGGATGTTTCCGCCGATCAAATCGATCATTGCAGGCGCGCTGCCCTTGTAAGGAACGTGTGTGAGGTTGACGTTGGCAACCCATTTAAATAACTCGGCCGCCATGTGTATGGCCGTACCTGCGCCGGCGGAGCCGTAGTTGAGTTCGCCGGGACGCGCCTTGGCGAGCGAGACGAATTCCTTGACGGTTTTGACGGGCACGGAAGGGTGCACCACCAGCACGCCTTGCGACTCGCCGAGCAGCACGATGGGTTGAAGATCGCGGCCAGGGTCGTAGGTGAGTTTCGAATACATCGCATACGCGGCGTTGTGGCCGATGGTGGCTTGTATCAGCGTGTAGCCGTCGGGCGGGGCCTTGGCGACCAGATCGCCCGCGAGATGCCCGCCGGAGCCGGGGCGGTTTTCCACGATCACTTGTTGGTTGTATACCGGCGTTAGCTGCTGCGCGGCGATGCGGCTCAGCAAATCAGAAATGCCGCCGGGCGCGGCGGGGCAGATGATGCGAATGGGTTTCACGGGGTAGGCGGCGACTTGGGCTTGGGCGGAGAGGGGCGCGGCAGCGCAAATGCCCAGCACGACGGATATTGTTAATGCATTCATTTTCGACATCGCGTTTCCTCTACTGAAAAATTCGCGCAGTGATCCTGATCGATCATTGCCGGTACTGTCGTTCCCGCGCAGGCGGGAACCCATAACACAGTGCCGTTTGAGACATTGTTGCCCACCTTCTATCTCCCCCCGCAAGCAGAGGGAGGGGATACTTGCCTTCGCGGGACCACGGGTAGGTGATGCGCATTTTCAAAATCACTCCACCTTCAATCCCGCCTCCTGAATCACCTTGCGCCACGTCGGTACTTCGCGCCCCAGCTGGCGGCGCAGATCATCGGGGGTACCCGGCAGCGGAGTTGCGCCAAGTGCAAGCAGGCGTTCGCGCATATCCGCCGTGCCGAGCAGCGCGAGTACTTCCGTGTTGAGCTTTTTGACGACGGCTGGCGGTGTTTTCGGCGCGCCATACATGCTGAACCAGCCGCTGGTATCAAAACCGGGAAAGCCGGATTCGGCGAACGACGGCAGATCCGGCAGTAGCGGCGTGCGTTTGGCCGTGGTGACGGCAAGGCCCGTGAGCGCGCCGGTCTTGATGTGTTGCGTGAGCACCAGCACGTTGTCGAACACCACCTGTAATCGTCCGCCGAGAATATCCGGCATCATCGGCCCGGTGCCCTTGTAGGGGATGTAAACCATGTCGATGCCGGCGAGACGTTTGAACAATTCGCCCGACAGATGCTGCACGGCGCCGGGCGCCGACGCACCCCAGGAAATTTTGCCGGGGCGCGGTTTGGCGTACGCAACCAATTCCTGCACGGTTTTTACCCCCAGCGACGGATGCGCGACCATGAGATACGGCGAAGTGGCCACCAGTGCGAGTGGTTCGAGATCACGCTGCACGTCGAACGTCACGCCCTTGTAGAGATTGCCGACAATGCTGATCGACGATCCCGCCATCAGCAGCGTGTAGCCATCAGGCTGTGATTTGGCGACGAGTTCGGCGGCGATGATGCCGCTCGCGCCCGGCCGGTTGTCGATCACCACTTGCTGCCCGAGACGTTCGGCCAGTTTTGTGCCAACGAGACGCCCGACCAGATCCGTGCTGCCGCCGGGCGCGAAGCCGACGATCATGCGGATGGGGCGATTGGGATATTCGGTTTTTTGTGCGGCGGCATGAAACGACGCGAACCACGTCACTAACGCGAGCATGACTGCAAGCAATCCGCGAACCCACGTCCCGTTGTCTGCCGAACGCGTGGTGCGTGTGTTATGGGTTCCCGCCTGCGCGGGAACGACCGTGGGGGGCGTGGTTCGAGGCATGATGTATCAGCCTTGTGTAATTAAGTGGTTTATAAACAATTACTTATGTAGATGGCTGCCATGCCGTCCCATCCTTGCGCAGTATCGGCACCGTGACATTTTCCGATGCTAGCCGTGTTTGCACCGACAGGCTGTGCGTGCCGGTGCCGCCCATCACCACGATCACGATGTCTTCGGGTTTGCCGGCGATCGGCACATCGTAGCCGGGATTCTTGCCGTCGAATTGCTCAAGCAGTTTTTTGCTGAAGCTGGTGAGATTGCCGCGCGGAATACTTTGGAACGGTATGCGGGCGAATTCCCAGATGTGGCGTTTCACGTCCAGTTTGCTGTAGCCGCCGTTGGCGAGTAGCCGTGCGTGCTGCGGGCACAAAATCAGCAGCGGCTGGCCTTCGCCATTGGTATTGCGATTGCCGATATAGGCGATCGACCCCGCCAGCGTGCGCAGCAAATCCTGCGCGGTCTGGCTGCCGCCGTTGTCGTCGATCATCGCGGCGGGGCACGCGGGGATCAGCGTTACCGTGCTGCTATCGGCCGCAAAGCCGCGATCGACGTGCAGCGGCTGCCAGGGATTCTCGGCTTCGTTTTCCGCGATGCAATGCTCGAAACGCGCGATGTGCCCTTGCGTATGGATGTTGATCGAGCCCGGCGTGCCGCCGATGTTGATCATGCACAACTGCAACGCCCGGCCGATGGTGCTGGTCGCATGCCAGCGGCTACCGGTGTGGTTGTAGCCACAATTCAGATCAATGGCTTTTGCCGCCGGGCCGTTGACAATGGGCAGCGGCGAGGTGTTGTGCGTGGAGGTTTGCACAGCATCCAGATTGAATTTCGGCGCGGCGACGCCTTTGACGCACGCGATGATCACTGGCATGTATTCCGGCTTGCAGCCCGCCATCACCGCATTGGCGGCGATTTTTTCCACGGTGGCTTGCCCGTGCTTGGGCGCGAGCGTGCCGATCACGTCATGGGCCTTGAAGCCCAGCTCGCGTTCGACATACGCCGTCATCAAGGCAACGCGCGTCTCGGTGGGCGGCACGATGGGCAGACCATCGGTCAGGTCATTCCCGAGAAACCAGTCGTTGATGGCTTCCCAGGAATCTTCAAGTTCAAAAACCGGCGCGTTGGTCACGGCAGTATTCAGAGGTGCGTTCATGCAGTCACCTTTTTGCTGGCCGGATGAACGTAGTCCACCTTCGTATGCGGCGCCTGCTTGCCTTGCCCGGTGAGCTGTTCAATCACCACCGGATATGCCGCGCGCGCGAGTTCACGCACTTCGTCGGGCGTCAGATCATTGAGCGGATGCGGCACCACCAGCAGCGGCAGATCATCGAGTTGCAGATTCTTCGCGGCCAGATGGCCATGCGTGAGAAACGCGGTCGAAACCACCGTCGAACTCGGCACGCCGCGTTTTTCGAGATACACGGAGTCGTGGATACACCACGACGTACAGCCCCCTCAATCACCCCACGCGTTGACCAGCGCCTCGACCTTGCCGTCGAGTTCGTCGGCGATCAGTTTGCTTGAAGTGAAATTCTTGCGCACCGTGTGCGTTTTCACGCCGGGGTAATCCGCGCGGATCATTTCTTCAATACACTGAATAAACAAACCTGCGTTGGGCTTGATGTTGTCGATAAAGCCGATCGATTTGCCGTTGAGCGTGTCGAGCCGGCGCGCGAGTGCCATGCGCTCCACGGCGCGCTGACCGATGGGACTGACAATTCGGATGGTGTTGGTGATGCTCGTTGTTGTCATGCAGATCTCCTGAATGATCGGTTTACTCTAATCGCAGGCCGACGGCCTGTATCACTTTGTTGATGCGTCCGGTGTCGGCCTTGATCGCCGCATCAAAGGCCTGCGGCGTGCTGCTGACGGCCTCGACACCGGATACCAGGAAACGCTCCCTGGCTTCGGTCGAGTCGAGGTATTTGCGCGAGACCTCGTTCAGCCGCGCGATGATCGCGGGCGCCGTCTTCGCTGGCACGAACAGGCCGCAAAACGACAGTGATTCATAACCCGGCACGGTGGCGGCTACCGCCGGCAGGCCGGGCACCAGCGGCGTGGGTTCCGCGCTGGTCACGGCCAGCGCGCGCAGCCGCGTCGATTTGACATGCGGCATCACGCTGCCGGTGGTGGCGAACATGATTTTCACCTGGCCCGCGAGCACATCGGTAAGCGCCGGACCGCCACCCTTGTAGCTGATGCGCACCATGTTGAGCCCCGCCATGTGCTTGAACAACTCCGCCGCGAGGAAATTGGCCGATCCCACCAGGCCGGATGCGTAATTGATTTCGCCGGGCTTGGCTTTCGCCAGCGCGATCAACTCCTTGACCGACTGCACCGGCAGGGAGGGATGCACCACCAGCACATTGAGCGAGCGCGATGCCATCACCACCGGCACGAGTTGCGCCATTGAATAAGCGGCTTTTTCAAACAGCGGTGCCGTCCACAGCGTATTGTTTTGCACCAGCACGGTATACCCGTCGGGCACGGCGTTCGCCACGGTCAACGACGAGACGTGCGTGCCGCCGCGGTTATCCACGATGAATTGCTGACCCAGTGCCGCGGTCAGCCCCTGAGCCAGCACGCGCGCGGTGAAATCCACGCCGCCGCCGGGCGCGGAGGTGACCACGCGCACCGGCTTGGTTGGGTAGGTTTGCGCATGCACCGTTCCGGCGAGGCATAGCGTAACGCTGGCGGCGGCGAACAAACGATAGATGCGTGGCGAAGCGTGCATAAGATTCCCGGCGAATCCACCGGCTGGGTGGAACGTCAATGGTGATACAGCGGCTGGTAAAGAGAGTATGTCTGGCGCTGACCGGCGCAGTCAACCGGGGATTTTGTTATGCTCAAGAAACATCCGCATCCCATGAAAGCAGGCGCGCCATGAAGCTGTCCGTACTCGATCAATCCACCGCCGCCCAGGGCAAAACGCAGGACGTGGCGATCCGCGAAACGCTGGCGTATGCCAAACGCTGCGACGAGTTGGGCTATCACCGCTACTGGCTTTCGGAGCATCACAACTCCGGCAACATCGTCGGCACCGCGCCCGAGGTATTGATGGCGGCGATTGCCGCCACCACGCCGCGCATTCGCATCGGCAGCGCGGGCGTGATGTTGCCGCATTACTCGGCGTTCAAGGTGGCGGAGCAGTTTCGCGTGCTGGAAGCGATTGCGCCGGGGCGCATCGATTTGGGCGTGGGCCGAGCGCCCGGTTCCGACCGGTTGACCTCGATGGCGCTGAATCCGCATCCGGACGATGTGCATGACCAGTTTCCGCGCCAGATACAAGAGCTGCAATGCTGGTTGTCGGGCACGCCGCTGCCCGATGGACACCCGTTCAAGCGCGTGGTCGCGCATCCGACCAGCCCGACGTTTCCAACCATGTGGGTGCTCGGTAGCTCGGATTACGGCGCGCAGTTGGCGGCCTATCTCGGCATGCCGTATGCGTTCGCGTATTTTTTCAGCTACGGCTTTGATGTCGATAAGGCACTGGAGTTGTATCGCAAGAATTATCAGCCAAGCGAATTGCATCCCAAACCGCAATGCACGATCTGCGTGTTTGCGCTGGCCGCCGATACCGAGGCCGAGGCGCTGTATCAATTCAAACCGCGCGAACGCGCGTTGATCGAGCGCGAATCCGGCATACGCCAGCCGTTGATGTCGCCGGAAGACGCCTCCGCGCGCGCACTAACACCGCACGAACAGGCGTTTTCGCAAAAGTTGTTGCGCCACGCCGTCGTCGGCACGGCCGAGCAGGTGAAGACGCGTCTGGATGAACTCGCGAAACGCCTCGATCTCGATGAACTGGTGATCGTGACCTGGACGTATGACGCCGCGCCGCGCATGCGCTCCTATGAATTGCTGGCGGAAGCGTACGGATTGAACAAGTCGTGAGGGCATAATAAATGTTGTTTAAAAACAATTACTTATTGGAATTCCGCGCTGCGATGTGCGCTGCCATGTTGTTCGCGGTTTCGCCCGTGGCGCAGGCGCAGGACGCAAGCAACGCAGCCACGCGCGATTACCCGAATCGTCCGATCCGTTTCATCCTGCCGAACGGCCCCGGCTCGAACGCCGATATTTTTATCCGCATCCTCGCACAAAAACTCGGCGAGGCGCTCGGGCAGCAAGTGGTGGTGGACAGCCGTCCCGGCGCGGGCGGCATGCTCGGCATCGATATCGCGGCGAAATCCGCGCCCGACGGCTACACCATTGCGCGCGGCAACCTGCCGGGGCTCGCGGTCGCGCCGCATGTCTACAAAAAAATGCCCTATGACGCGCTGAAGGATTTGCTGCCGGTGTCGCTTTCCGACGTCGGACAAAATCTGCTGGCGGTGCATCTGTCAGTGGCGGCCACCAGCCTGCGTGATTTGATCGCGTTGATGAAAGCCAACCCCGACAAGCTCGCCATGGCTTCACCAGGCGTCGGTTCCGGCGGCCATCTGGCGGGTGTGTTGTTTACGACCATGGCCGGCGTGCGCTCGTTGCACGTGCCGTACAAAAGCGCGGGCGCGTCGATCATCTCCGTGGTGTCCAATGAATCACAGTGGACCTTCGCGCCCATCGGCGCGCCGCTGCCGCATGTGCGCTCGGGGCGCCTGCGCGCGCTGGCGGTGGGCGCCGACAAGCGCGCCTCGCAGTTGCCGGACGTGCCCACGGCAGCCGAAGCGGGCGTGCCCGGCTACTATTCAACCAACTGGGCCGGCGTGGTGGTGCCGAAGGGCACGCCGCCCGCGATTATCCGCAAGCTCAATGCCGCCATCGTCAAGGTGCTCAGCGCGGCGGACGTGAAAGAGCAGTTTGTGCAGCAGGGCGCAGAGGCCTCGCCCACCACACCGGAGGAATTCGCGCGCTTTATTCGTGCGGACTACGATCGTATCGCCAAGTTGGCTAAGGTGGCGGGGTTGACAGCGGATTAGGCGGATTGATCGCCGTGGTGATCGTGGTGGCTATAGGGGATCCTTAGAGTTTGCTGTGCATCCGCTCAATTCTCTTGTCAGGAACCAGCCACATCAGCGCTACGAACACGAAGAAGCTCAGGCCAACCGCTGCGGAGTATCCCCAAGCCGCGAGGATGCCACATACGTATAGTGCCGGCGACACCTTGCCTTTGAAATCGCCAGCGACTGCCTTGGCGAGCAGGCTTCCGCCTCCCTGATTTCGGATGATGCAGGTTTGCAGGATGTAGTAAGCGATCGCGCAACACAACAAATTGATGCCGTAAAGCAATGTGGGCCAGCGCTCGAAATGATTTTCACCCATCCAGCCCGTTGTAAACGGCAGCAGTGACAACCAGAACAGCAGATGTAAATTGGCCCACAGGATCGCGCCGGAAACCGTTTCGGTCAGTTGCAGCATGTGGTGATGGTTGTTCCAGTAAATGCCGACGTAGACAAAACTCAGCACGTAGCTCAGGAATACCGGTGCAAGGGGTAACAACGCCGCAAGGGTGGCACCATGCGGCACCTTCATCTCCAGCACCATGATCGTGATGATGATGGCGATGACGCCATCACTGAATGCTTCCAGCCGGTTCTTTTCCATGGGTTTCCCGGCGCGCCCGGTGCTACGAAAGCAACCGCACGATTTCGGTTACATCCGGTTGATTCTCCAGATCGCGCACCAATTCAATCGCACGATCAATATTCTTCGTGGGTATGGGCTTGGCCGCGAACGACACGCAGTCGCGGAACTTGGTCGTGATCACGTCCCAGCCCACGCGCTGCCCCGGACCGCCGGGCACGCTGGTGGGCTGGCTGGTGAGCAGTCGGCCGTCGCGGGTTTTGATTTCCACCGACACGTTGCCGATGGAGCCCGACGAGCCGCCGCGTTCGAGGATCGCGCCGGGCACGGGGCGATAGCTCACCTTGTCGGCCATGGCGAGCGCCGCCGGATCGCGCAGGCCTTCGTCGGTGTAGTCGCGCAGCGTGACGTTGCCGCGCGCCATCATGACGCCGGTGGTGAAGGGGATGCTGTACTTGCCGTCGATGCTCACCTGCGGACGGCGTTTTTTGTCGAGCGGTTCGCATAAGAGTTGCGTGCCACCGGTGCCGCCGACGATGGTGATCGATTCGACATCTTCGGGTTTGAGCTTGTGCGTGTTGCGCAGGATCAGCGTGGCGGCGTTGGTGGGGCGCGTGTAGGCGCAGGCGGGCCACACCTTGAAGCCGTGCGTGTCGAGCAGCGGAAAGCGCGTACCGAGGTCGCCGACGACGGCATCCCAATCCGGTGTGCCGGTGCGCACGTAGTTTTTAAACAAGCCATAGCGGCCTTCGAGAAACTCCTTGTCGCCGATGATGCCGCGCCGCGCCATCTCCGCGCCGGCGGTGGCGGCTTGTCCGGAGAACCCGGCCTGCATCGCGCGCATGTGGGTGGCCGCCCCCACCGCCATTTGCCGGCTACCGCTCATCTGGTTGTAGCCGATGCCGAGCGCGTTTTCCATTTTCTCTTCGTCGAGATTGAGCAGACGCCCCGCGGTGGCGGAGCCGGAGATAAAACCAAAGAGTTGCGTCGCGAACCAGCCCTCGGCCATGGTCCAGTCGGGTATGTCGATGGCCACCGACAGCCGCGTGTGGATGTCGGTGCCGGCGACGACGGCCGTCAGAAAATCCTTGCCGTTTATCTTTCGCTCGCCAGAGATTTTTTCCGCGATGGCAAAACCCGGCGGTATCGTCGAGATGCTCACGTGCCCGCCGTCGCTGACATCATCGTAATCAAGCATGTGGCCCAGGCTGCCGTTGACCATGGCTGCCCATGACGCGGGCGCCTTGCCGCCGAATCCCCAGATCGTGCTTTCCGGTTTGCCGCCGAGATCGCGCACGTAGTCATGCACGAGTCTGGCTTCGTCATTGACGCCGCTTGCGCCGATGGATACGCCGAGCGTGTCGAGCACGCATTGCTTGGTGAGTTCGAGCAATTCGCCGGGTATGGCCTCAAAACGCAACGTTGCCGCGTGACGCGCGAGTTTGCGCGAGGCGTCTTTACCATCGCCTGCTACTTTTATTGCGTGGGGTTCGACTGCTTTGTTCATGGTTGTCACCTCGTGATTAGGAAGTTGCCGTCATTCTGGCGCAGGCCAGAATCCAGTGCGTTCAAGTATGCGAAGCATCTGAATTGATGTTCCTGCGGAACAGGTAACGGTCTGGATTCTGGCCTGCGCCAGAATGACGGGTTGGGTATTTCTGGAATACTGCATCGTAAATTAATCAATAAAAACATATACTTATGTGTGTGTCTCGGCTACTCTATTTTGATGCCCGAGGTCTTGATGAATTTTTCCCACACGCTGACTTCTCTGGCAATTTCTTTTTGAAAGGCTTCCGGCGTGTGGCGCGGCGGGGGTTCCGCGGCGTCGGCGGTAAGTTTTTCTTTCATCTCCGGCGACTGCATGATGTCGGTGATATCGCGATTGATGAGATGCACTATGGGCATCGGCGTCTTGGCCGGCACGAACACGCCGTACCAACTGGTCAATTCAAAACCGGGCACACCGGCTTCTGCGACGGTGGGCAATTCGGCAAACGACGCGGACCGCCGCGCGCTGGTGACGGCCAGCGCGCGCAATTTGCCGGTGCGCACCAGCGGGGTTGCCGTAAGCGAATTGGTGATCGCCAGTTGCACGCGGCCGCCGATCACATCCACCATCGATTGCCCACTGCCTTTGTACGGGATGTGCGTTATCGGCACGCCGGCCATGGACTTGAACATCTCCATGCCCAGATGCACCACCGAACCCGTGCCGCTGGAGGCATACACCAGTGGTTTGGTTTTCGCGAGCGAGATGAGTTCTTTCACCGATGCGGCCGGCAGCGACGGCGTGACTACGAGCAAATAGGGCAGCACCACCATGCGCACCACCGGCGTGAACGCTTTCGGAATATCGACTTGCACGGTTTTCAGCAGCATGCCGGTGAGATTTTGTCCGCTCAAGGTCGTCCACGTGTAGCCATCGGGCGCGGCTTGCGCGGCGATATCCAGCGAGATCGCGCCCAATGCGCCCGCGCGGTTGTCGATCACCACGGAGCGGTTCCAGCGTTCGCCCAGTTTGAGCGCCACCACGCGCATGATCACATCGGAGCCGCTGCCCGGCGGCGCGCCAATCAGCACGCGCACGGGTTTCGTGGGAAACGGACTCTGGGCCCACGCCTGCGTGGCGTGCGCGATCAGCACGGTCGTCAGCATGACTGCAACCCAAGTCTTGTTCATTTCGCGACACCCATGTCCGGTGGCTCACTCCAGCTTGATGTTCGCAGCCTTTACCACGCGCTGCCATTTAGCCATTTCCGCGGCGAGGTGCTTGCGCAAATCTTCTGGCGAGCCGCCAGCAGGTTCCGCGCCATCCGCCGACAGTCTTTGCCTAACCTCGCCCTGCGTGACGATTTTTTGCAGATCACTGTTCAGTCTGCCGACTATCGGGACGGGCGTGGCCGCCGGAGCGAGCACCGCATACCACGATGTCGTCGAATACGGGCGCACGCCGGCTTCCTCCACGGTGGGCATATCCGCCAGTACCGCGGAGCGCCGGGCGCTGGTGACCGCGAGCGCGCGCAGCCGGCTGGAGCGCACATGCTGGAGCGAGGAAATCATGCTGGCAAAAGTGAGATCAACCTGCCCCGCGATAGTATCGGTCAGCGCCGGTCCCGCGCCCTTGTGCGGTACATGCACCATGTTCACGCCAGCCGCGCCCTTGAACAATTCGCCCGCAAGATGTCCGGAACTGCCGGTCCCGCCCGAGGCGTAGTTCAGCGCGTCGGGTTTGGCGCGCGCGAGTTTGACCAGATCCGCGACCGAACGCACCGGCAGCGACGGATGAACCACCAGCAGAAACGGCGCTTCCGCCAGCAGTATTACCGGCGCCAGATCCTTGAGCGGGTCGAAAGGGAGTTTCGAATAGAGACTCGGATTGATGGCAAAACTGCTCGACACCAGTAGCAGTGTGTACCCATCGGGTGCACTCTTGGCAACCATTCCGGCGCCGATCGAACCCGCGGCGCCGGTGCGATTGTCGACGATGACCGAATGTCCCAGCGCCTCCGTCAGCCGGCCGGTGAGCGTGCGCGCCACCAGATCGGTGGCGCCGCCCGGCGCTTGTCCGACCACGATGCGCACCGGCTTGGACGGGTAGGCCGTTTGCGCCAGCACTGCACCCGGCGCGCAGACTGCGAGGGCCGTCAGGCCGCCGCAACCCAGCGTGGCCAGTCGGCGGCGATTGTGGTGCAGACTCTTTGTCATGGTCGATGGTGATGGTGATGAGGATGGTGGGGCGGCCACAATACGTACCCTGCGCACCTGATACGGTTGGGTTGCACTAAAATACAGTCGGGATCGTTGCAGGTCAAACCGTTCCAGTAATTTAAAACCGCCGCTGTCCTTCCGCAAATCGCACGTTCACAGGAAACATCATGGCGTTAACCATGGCCGAGAAGTTGCTGTCGCGGCACAATCTCGCCGATCGCGAGGTCAGGGCAGGCGATTTTCTGGAGGCGCGCATCGACGGCGCGATGTGTCACTACCATGCGTCCGAGCCCATGGTGGAGATGGCGCAGCAGGCGGGTTTCAAGGACGGCTTGCCACGCGTGTGGGACAAGGATCGCGTGTTCGTGTTGCTGGATCATCATCAGCCGACGCTGACGCAAAAACTGGCCGACGAAAACGCACTGGTGCGGCGCGAGGTGGAGCGGCTAGGCATCCGCTGTTTTCACGATTCCGAGCCGGGTATTGCGCATCAGATGATGCTCGATTATGGCCTCGTGCGTCCCGGCGAGCTGGTGGTCGGCAACGACTCGCACACCATCGGCTATGGTGCGATCAATGCGGGCAGCACCGGCATTACCCGGTCGGACATGTTTTACGTGCTGCTCTACGGCGAGTTGTGGTTCCAGGTGCCGTCGTCGGTGCGCGTGGTGTTGAACGGGCATCAGCCGCGGTATCCGATCGCCAAGGATATCGTGCTGTATCTCGCCGGCAAATACGGCGAGGACTTTGCGCAAAGCATGTCGGTGGAGTTTTCGGGTGCGCTGGTGCCGCAGTTGTCCATCGACAGCCGCATGTGCCTGTCAACGCATGGCGTTGAAATCGGCGCCAAGTTCGCGATGTTTCCGGCCGACGCGGCCACCGACACTTTTGTGAAGGCGCGTACCGGCGCATCCTATGAGCCGCTGGCACCCGATGCAGGCGCGGACTATGAAAATACCATCGAACTGAACGTCGACGAAATGCCGTTCATGTTGGCCAAGCCGCATCAGTTCGGCAATGTGGCGCCGGTGAGCGACGCCGCCGGCACGCGTATTCATCAGGCGCAGATTGGCTCGTGTGCCAACGGCCGCTTTGAAGATATCGAAATCGCCGCGCGCGTACTCGACGGGAAAAAGGTGGCGAAGGGCGTGCGTTTTCTGATATCGCCAGCGTCACAGCAGGTTTATCTGCAATGCCTTAAGGCGGGACTGGTGGAAACTCTGGTGGCCGCTGGCGCGCAGGTGGTCACGCCGGGTTGCGGCCTGTGTCAGCCCCGCGTGGGATTCCTGTCGGATGGCGAAGTCTGTATCACCGCCACGACGCGCAATTTCAAGGGACGCAAGGGCAGTCCCAATGCCGAGATTTATCTTGGCGGGCCGTTGACGGTGGCCGCGGCGGCGCTGGCCGGAGAAATCGTGGATCCGCGGGAGATGTGCGATGGGCTTTGATTTAAGAGTGCCTAACCTAATGAAACACCTGCGTCGTTGTGACCAAAATCGGTGGTGGCGCGAAGG
>DHVE01000113.1:0-16044 GCA_002412495.1 Betaproteobacteria bacterium UBA5216 | reverse complement strand
CAAAATCGGTGGTGGCGCGAAGGGCTCGGCGGCGCATATCGCGAATATGCGCAACGAGTCCGACAAAGCCAGCGCCGATTTTGGTCACAACCCCGTAGGAGGGGGTGGGGCCCCTCCGCCCCACCTTGGCTGGCGCGAGTTTTGCCTCAGGGCTTTGTCGCGTGCCTTGCCCATATTCGCGATATGGCCTGCGGCCCGCTTCGCGCCCTGAGCCAAAATTGTGCCAGCGCCGCAGGGGTTTCATTATGTTAGGCACTCTAAACAAGCCTATCAGCGGCCGCGTGTGGAAGTTTGGCGATTCGATTGAAACGGACGCCATTAATCCGTACTACCGCTATCCTACGATGGAAGAACTCAAGCAGCACACCATGGAGGTGTACCGGCCGGAGTTTCCGCGCGCGGTGCGCGCGGGGGATGTGATGGTGGCGGGAAAAAATTTTGGCTGTGGCTCGAGCCGGCCCGGCCTGGTGCTGCGTGAAGTGGGTATTGCCGCGATAGTCGCGGAATCCGTGGCACGGCTTTTTCTGCGTAACAGTATCGGGCGTGCCATTCCGATTTTTGTGGCGCCCGGCGTCACCGAAATCATAGAGGACGGCGAAACGCTCGACGTGGACTATCGCGCCGGCCTGGTACGCAACCCGAAATCCGGCAAGCAGGTCGGTCTGCGCAAGTATCCGCCGATGATCGAACGCATATTCGAATGCGGCGGGCTGCCTGAATTCGCCTATCGGCGGTTTTTGACTGAAGCAGCAACGAAAGGGAACGATGGACAACGCGCCGTTTGACGTGATCGTGGTGGGCGGCGGCAATGCCGCGATGTGCGCTGCATTGTCGGCGCGGGAGCATGGCGCCAGTGTCTTGATGCTGGAGCGCGCCGCCGAGGAGCAGCGCGGCGGCAACAGCGCGTTTACCGGCGGCGGCTTTCGCATGGTGCATAACGGACTGGAAACAGTTCTGAAAGTCGTTCCAGACCTTTCGGAAGGCGAAATCGCCAACACGGACTTTGGCGCCTATACCGCGGCGGAATACCTCGATGACCTTGGGCGGGTGACGCAGTACTACTGCGATCCTGACCTCGCGGAAAGCCTGGTTAACAACAGCACGGACACGGTGCAATGGCTGCACGGCCGCGGCGTGCGTTTCGTACCGCGATTCGGGCGCTATGCGTTCAAGCATGAGGGACGCTTCAAGTTTTTTGGCGGCACGGTGGTCGAAGCCGTCGGCGGCGGGCGCGGTCTGGTCGAGTCCGAGTACAAGGCCGCCGTCAAACAGGGCGTGGTCATCCGCTATCGCACGCAGGCGCGTTCGCTGGTGTGCGGGCGTGGCGGCGTGGAGGGCGTGCGCGTTGTGACCGACGGAGAGGAAATGGTTTTGCGCGCGCGCTCGGTGGTGCTGGCCTGCGGCGGATTCGAAGCCAACCGTGAATGGCGGACGCGGTATCTTGGCGCGGGCTGGGACATGGCCAAGGTGCGCGGCACCCGCTACAACACCGGCGACGGCATACGCATGGCGCTGGAGGCGGGCGCGCAGTCTCATGGCCAGTGGTCGGGCTGCCACTCGGTGTCGTGGGAGCGACATGCCCCGGATTTTGGTGATATCGATTCGCGCACGGCGTTCAGCCGCAACGGCTATCCGTTCAGTATCATGATCAACGCGGAGGGCAACCGCTTTGTCGACGAGGGCGCCGATTTCCGCAACTATACCTACGCCAAGTACGGACGCGTGGTGTTGCAGCAGCCGGGGAGCTTCGCCTGGCATGTCTTTGACGCGCACGTAGCGCATCTGCTGCACGACGAATATAAATCCCGTGGTGCGACCAAGGTGCAGGCCGATACGATCGAAGAACTGGTGGCGCGCATGGAGGATGTCAATGCGCCTCAGTTTCTGCAAACCGTGCGCGAATACAACGCGGCCATCCGGCAGGACGTCGCGTTCAATCCAAACATCAAGGACGGCCGCGGCACGCAGGGGCTGGCGATCAACAAATCCAACTGGGCGAATCCGCTGAATAAGCCGCCCTTCGTGGCGTATTCGGTGACCTGCGGCATCACGTTCACCTTTGGTGGCTTGAAGATCAATCCGGCGACGCAGGTTCTCGATATCAACGATAGGCCATTGCCGGGATTGTTCGCGGCGGGTGAACTGGTGGGCGGGCTTTTTTATTACAATTATCCCGGCAGTTCCGGGTTGATGGCCGGAGCCGTGTTCGGGCGCATCGCGGGGCGCGAGGCGGCCGGCCATGCGCGTCCGGCGAGTTCGTGATTTCCCGCCTGCCGGTCCGATTACCGAATTAAATTAATATGCAACCTATAAGGAACACGTCGTGAGCGCTACTCCCAGTACGGCCAAGACCAAGCGATTGCAGGAATTAATTCACCGCCAGGGCAAAGTGCTCTGTGTCCTGCATACGCCGACGGCGGCGCACGCGCGCATCATGGAGCAGGCGGGCTGCGAGGCCGCGTTCGTCGGCACCAGCGGCGTGGTCGGCACTTACACCGGCATGTCGGATGTCGGCACGGCCACCATGACCGAGTGCGTACAGATCGCCGGCTGGATCGCGCAGAGCGTGAATTTTCCCGTGATCATTGATGGCGATACTGGCCACGGTGGCATCATGGCGGTGCGGCGGCTGGTGCGCGAAAGCATTCATGCGGGCATAGCGGGCATACGCATCGACGATCAGCCGATCGAAGGCAAACGCAAAACGCAGACGGCGGGCATGGAAGTGGTGCCCATCGAGCAGGCCATCGCGCGTTATCGCGCGGCGGTGGATATGAAAAACGAACTCGATCCGAATTTTGTGGTGATGGCGCAGTGTTATGCGCGCGATGCCGCCAACAGTAATCTCGACGACACCATCGCGCGGCTGAAGGCGTATCGCGAAGTGGCGGGCGTGGATTGGGTGCAGCTCGAATCGCCGCATTCGCCCGATGAAATCAAGCGCGCGCGCGCGGCGGTAAGTTGCCCGTTGTCGTTCATGAAAGGCAAGCTGGGCAAATATCTGTCGCTGGAAGAACATCTGGCGCTGGGTGTCAACATTGCGTGGTATCCCGGCTTTACGCACCATGTGCTGTGGGCGGCGCTTTGGGATTTCATGCAGGAATTCAATACGCGCGGCGTCGCGGCCTGGGATGATTTTGTCGCCAGTCGCAAGGACAAGCCGTATCCGCGGCCGGATGTCGGCCCGGAGGGCGAGGGCGCGGAGAAGCAGCGCATGCTGGAAGAAAAGTATTTCCCGCAGGAGATGTTGAAGAAGTACGAGAAATAAAAAACGCGGCCGCAAAGGCGCAAAGACGCAAAGTTCACGCAAAGAACATCCAGCACACTTCGGGTTTCTTTGCGGCAGATTTTGACTTTAATTTCCACGGAGTAACGCATGGCAAAAGACGGCTACAAAATATTCGATTCCGACACCCACGTTGGACCGCTGATTAATGTGATCGATCAATTCATGACCGACGCCGAGCGCAAGAAGCTTGAAGGCTGGTCGGAATACAAGGTGGTGAAGAAGAGTGGCGACATCACCTATAACCGCGGCCAACGCCTCTATCGCCGCAAGCTCGGTACGGCCAAGGCCGATCCGAATCCCGGCGAGTACATGGCGGGCTTTACGGGCGTGGCGAAAAAGCGTCCGGTCACGCCGCTGTGCGACGCCGATTCGGCCGAGCGCATCAAGGACATGGATTTCGAAGGCGTGGATGTCAATCTTACGCTGCCGTCGGGCTGGTGGGGCACGTGGACGGCCCACGATGACGTGGCGCTTGAGACCGGCATGTATCGTGCGTATCACCGCTGGATGGAAGCGTACTGCGGCAAGTTTCCGGGTCGTCTCGGCGGCGTGATTCTCGCCTGCGGGCGCGATATTCCGAGTGCCGTCGAAGAAATCAAGCGCTGGGGCAAATCCGGCTGGGCCTGGGCCGTGCTGCCGTATGCGCCGTACGGCATGCCGCTCGATCATCCGGATTTCGAGCCGGTGTGGGCGGCGGCAGCGGATCACGATCTGGCAATCGCGCTGCATACCTTTACCGTGATGCCACCGTATGCGCCGGGCGGCACCGACAACTGGGAAAACCTGTTTCTGCAACGCTCGGCGTCCCATCCGTGGTGCGGCATGCGCAACATGGCGTCGCTGATCGGCTCGGGGCTGATGGATCGTTATCCGAAGCTGCGTATCGGCACGCTCGAAGCGGGACACGGCTGGCTGCCGTTTTGGATGGCGCGCATTGACGAACACGCGCGCACCATACGTTCGGAAATCCCCAATCTCAAAATGATGCCCAGCGAGTACGTGCTTTCGGGGCGCTATTTTCAGAGCATCGAAATTCCCGAAGGCCTGAAGCTCACCAACGCGGTGATGGATATGGTGGGCGAAGACGTGTTGATGTATGCCTCGGATTATCCGCACGGCGAGAGCCACTTTCCGGAGTCGGTCGGCATGGTGCTCGATTGGGACATGCCGCGCGCGCGCAAACAAAAGCTGTTCTGGGACAACGCGGTGAAACTGTATGCCCGGTGCGGCCTCAAGTGAAGCACTGGGCGTTAATATGTAAGTATTTGTTTTTGTTGTGTTTTTTGTGGTGCGTGCCACTGTCGGTGGCGCGCGCGCAAGGTACGGCTTACCCAGCCAAGCCCGTGCGCGTGCTGCTCGGTTTCGCGCCGGGCGGCGCCACCGATATTGTCGCGCGGATGTTCGCGCAGAAGCTCAGCGAAAGTTTGAGCCGCTCTTTTGTGGTGGAGAACCGGCCCGGTGGCGGCGGTACTACGGCTACCATGCTGGTGATCAAATCACCGCCCGATGGCCATACGCTGCTGGCGGTGTCGGGCACTTTCAGTATCACACCTGCGATCACCAAGTCCTTGCCGTTTGATTCGCTCAAGGACTTGATGCCGATTTCGCTGGTGAATCAGTCCCCGTTTCTGGTGGTGGTGCATCCCGCGCTGCCGGCAAAAAGCGTGCGCGAGCTCGTTGCGTTGACCAAGGCGCAGCCGGGCAAACTCGATTACGGCTCGGCGGGCCAGGGCAGCAATGTGCATCTGGCGGTGGAGTTGTTAAACAGCATGGCCGGCATCAAGATGAATCACGTGCCGTACAAAGGTACCGGGCAGGCGTTGATCGACCTGATGGCGGGGCAGGTGCAACTCACCGTGGCGAACATCATGTCGGGCTTGCCCTACGCACGCTCGGGCCGCATGCGCGGACTGGCGGTGACCAGTGCGCAGCGCGTGAAAGCATCGCCGGAGATTCCCACGGTCAGCGAGTCCGGCGTGCCGGGTTATGTGGTGACCAGCTGGAATGGCTGGTTGGCGCCCGTGGCCACGCCGCCTGAGATCATCGCGAAACTCAACGCCGAACTGGTAAAGGCCGCCAAGGCGCCGGATGTCGGTGAACGCATGGCCGCCGACGGGGGCGAGCCGCTGGGCACCACGCCCGAACAATTTCGCCAGCACCTGTTTGACGAAATCGCGCGCTGGCGCAAAGTGGTGCAAGTGGCCGGCATTCGCGTGGAGTAGGGTGGTTTCTATTGCGCCGTACCGGTGACGGCCGACGTTGGTTTCCGGCTGAAAATTTGTGCCGAAACAGTAATTTATGCTGTCAACCGGCAATGCCGCCCGCGCATTCTGATATATTCTGCCCCCGTGCCCGAGGGCACGGACACCAAGCCGATTTCCAAATTTTTCCGATCAGCCTACCGTAACTTAAAACGTTACCGAAAACGTATCACCTAACGGATTTTTTTACCTCATCATGATCATCAGGCCAGCTTCATTGTTCGACAGGTTCGACTCGTTTTGCCGCGCGGTTTGCGCCACGATTTTTATTTGTGTGGCGGTGCAATCCGGCGCGCAGGCGCAAGCCCCCGCGCCCGCGAAGCCCGCGCCTGTCATCAATGCCGACGCGCGCGCCACCGCCACCGCGCAAGTGATGGCCGGTGTCACCCCCGTGGCGGGTGACGCGGTGATCGATAAACTGGTTGCCACCGAAGGCTGGAAAAAGCATCAGGAGGCGATGCAGGCGCAATGGAAGCCGGTACGCGCGCGTCTGGATACCATCGAAAAATGGCGCGATCAGGAGATCAAGCTGAAGGACGTTCCCGCGCGCACGCTGCTCTATCCGTTCAGCGGCCCGGATTTTCTGAACGCGTGGTCGCTGTATCCGAATCACGGCAAGTATGTATTCTTCAGTCTCGAAAATCCGGGCGTGTTGCCCGACCTCGAGAAAATGGGCCCCAAGGAGTTCGAGGCCATGCTTCGCGACGTGCGCAACGCGTTTACCGAGATTTTTCAGCGCAATTACTTCATCACGTCATACATGGGCAAGCAGCTCACCACGCCGCATCTCAAAGGCACGGTGCCCATCATCACCACCATGATGGCGTTGAACGGATTGCGCATCGCAAAAATTGAGCCGGTCGATCCGTTTCCGGAATTGACCAAGGCCTACGAAGAACCCAAGGCCGCCAAGCGTCCGGGCAAATTGTTGCGCGGCGCGAAAATCACCTTCCTCACCGTAGCCAACAAGGCGCACGAATTGAGCTATTTTTCGCTAGACGCCACCGACAAGGCGTTGCAGGCGTATCCCGACTTTCTTGACTGGGTAGGCCGCAACAAGCCCGCCTCGGCGCTGGTGAAATCCGCTTCGTACCTGCTGCACGACAACCAGTTTTCCAAAACCCGTGACATGATTCTGGCGTCCGCCGACATTCTGGTGCAGGACGACACCGGTGTGCCGTACCGCTACATCAAGCAGGCGAACTGGAACACCAAGCTGTTTGGCAAATATCACCGTCCCATTAAGCCGATGGAATGGGGTTATCAGAGCGACCTCGACAAAGCGTTCAAGGAAGTCAAAGGTGAACCGCTGCCGTTTCCGTTTGGCTATCACTGGAAAGGGCAGGAGTCGGGGTTGATTCTGGCGACGCGGCCGTAAGCTTGAGGTTACCCAGCGTTTCGTAACCAAAGAAATAATCCCCTCGCTCCGCTTGCGGGGACAAGGGAACACTTGAAACGAAATTGTGGGTTAGGGTGAGGGGAAATTAATGATCAAACGCCGTCGCTTTCAAACCAGCGACGGCGTTTTTCTTTCCGTCATCGAAAGCAGCGTTAGCAAGAGAGCGTCACCGACCATCGCCCTCATCCCCGGCTGGTGCATGCCCGCATGGCTGTGGCAGCCGCAGATCGACGCGCTAAGCGCACACTATCCGGTCATGGCGCTCGACCCGCGCGGGCAGGGCGAATCCGATGTGCCGGCAATCGGCTACCACTTCGAGCGCCGCGCCACCGACCTGCACGAATTTCTAAAGCCATATCAAAACGTATTACTGGTGGGCTGGTCGCTCGGCGCATTGGAGGTACTCGAATACGCGCACCGCTTCGGCGAAGACAAGCTCGCTGGCATGGTGTTAGTCGATAGCTCGGTGGGTGAAATGCCCGTGCCGCCGCCGGGCGGGACGTTTCTGCAGTCGTTGCGCGAAGACCGCGACACGGTTCTCGATGGCTTTGTGCGCGAGATGTACGCGCATGCCCGTCCGGAAGCAGAAACCGCTGCATTGCTGAAAGACGTCAAACGCATGTCACTCGACGACAGCATTGCATTGTTATCCTCCGGTATTCCGCGCGAACACTGGAAAGAATGCGCGCACGCCTTCAAAAAGCCGCTGCTTTATGTTGTGACACCGCAGTTCGCGGAGCAGGCGCAGAACCTGAAGAAGAATCGCCCGGCGACGCAAATCGAAATTTTCGCGGATGCGGGGCACGCGCTGTTTGTGGATGAGGTGACGCGCTTTAACCGGTTGTTGCTAACGTTTGCCGCCGGTCTGTAGCCAATCAATCCGTTAAGTACGGATCCTGGGACTTACGTCAATGCGCAGTGCGGCGGCAAGCTGCCGCACTACGCATGGCCCAATCAGAAATAAGCCTGTCCGCGCTTGATCGGCGGTGTCCACTCGCAATCACCCCATGGCCCGTCACCGTTTTCCGCGACATAGGCAATGCGTCCGCTTTTCTTCGGCGTCATTTTTTTGCTGAATAACGCCTGCAGCCAGTCAAGCACGTATTCGTGGCAATCGAGTCCGCCAAGGTTCTGTAGGCCCCACAGCGGGTGATACTGGTTCTCCAACACCCACATTTCCTTCGGCACCTTCAGATCATCGAAAGCCTCCACCGCGTCTTCCAGCGGGCACAGTGGATCGAATTCGCCGGTGACCAGCAGCGTCGGGCATTTGATTTTGCCGAGGTAACCGCGCACCGTCATGGGCTTGGCGACTTCTTCGTCGAACTTTTCTTCGTTGTCGTAGCCCGCCATGTACATGAACATTTGTTTGAAGCGCGGCGACGATTGCGTGAAGATGGTGTTGTTGGGATTGAAGCACGCCACCGAGCTCACCACGGCCGCCGCGCGATGGTCATAGCTCGACAGGCGCAGGCACCAGTAGCTGCCCATGCTGATGCCGTAGATGGCGATTTTTTTCTTGTCGATTTCCTTGCGGGTTTGCAGGTAGTCAATGACCGCCGCACCCGCGCGCTCGTAGTTCAACCCCACCGAGCGAATTTTCTGCATGTTGGAGTTGCCCTGACCGGGGCCGTCGATAGCGATGACGTGAAAGCCGCGCGACAGTGCAATGTTGTGGCCGGCCTTGGGGAACACTTCCTTCGATTGATCCATGCCCGGCACGTAAATCACGCACGGCGCCTTGCGGCGATCCGGCAATAGGTGCAGCAGGCACGAAATGGTGGTGCCGTTGTCGAACGGCACTTCCACGCGCTCGATCGGGTATTCGGCGAGCTTGCTGCGGCGATCCACCATCTCGGAGAGTTTTTTGTAGAGGTATTTCTTGACCGGGTGATTGTCAAAAAATATCGGATGCTGCGCCATGCGATAGGCCTCGACCGCGTGATCGTAATGGGAGACCGCCGTGGCCTTGGCGCCGCGCGCCTCGGCGCGTTTGGCCAGCGCTTCGTGCCGCTCGGCGGCCTTGCGCCATACCTTGGGCAGCATGCGGTAGTTGCGTGCGCGCGAGCCGGCGGGCACCTCGATGTCGTCACGTTCGAAATTCTGCACGCGGCCACGCATGTTGAGCGCGAGATCGAGCATCCACTGTTGATTGTCACGTTCGGTTCTGAGCTTGCGGATCATTCGGGTTTCTCCTCGGTGCTTGTGGGTCGTGTGCGAATTTTACACGCAGCGCGAATTGAAATCCCGCGCCACAGGCGGCCAATGCGGGCGCGCGTGGATAGGGGCGTCAATAGCGGTAGAATGGCGTTACGCGTTTACATTCGACAGCCATGGCAACAGGGTCAGCAAACATGTCTTTCTATTCGGACCGCCTCACCCGCATCAAACTTTCCCCCAGCACTACCGCCACCATGCGCGCGCGCGAATTGCGCGCGCAGGGCCACGACATCATCGCACTGACCATCGGCCAGCCCGATTTCAATACACCGGAGCACGTGAAGCAGGGGGTGATGGCGGCGCTGGCGCGCAACGAAACCAAGTATCCACCGATTGATGGCATCCCGGAGCTGCGCGAGGCCGCCGCGCGCAAATTCCAGCGCGAAAACGCGCTGACCTACAGCCCCGATCAGGTGATGGTCGGCACCGGCAGCAAGCAGATTATTTTTAATGCCATGCTGGCGACCATCGGGCCGGGCGACGAAGCCATTATTCCGGCGCCCTACTGGATTTCGTATCTTGACATGGTGCTGGTGTCGGATGGCACACCGGTCGAGGTGCCGTGCAGCGCCGAGAGCGGATTCAAGCTGACGCCGGCGCAACTCGATGCCGCGATCACGCCGCGCACCAAATGGCTGTTTCTGAATTCGCCAAATAATCCGACCGGCGCGGTGTATTCGCGCGCGGAGCTGCGCGGGCTGGCGGACGTGCTGCTCAAGCATCCGCACGTGTGGATTTTGACGGACGATATTTACGAACATCTGCGTTTTGATGGCATCGAATTCGCTACCATCGCGCAGGTGGAGCCGAAGCTGTATGACCGCACATTGACGGTGAACGGCGTTTCCAAGGCGTATGCCATGACGGGATTTCGCCTCGGCTACGCGGCGGGGCCGAAAGAGCTGATCAAAAACATCGTCAAGCTGCAATCCCAAAGCACCGCGGGTGTTACCTCCATAAGCCAGTGGGCGGCGGTCGAGGCGCTGAATGGCCCGCAGGAATTCATACCGCACCGAGCCGCGGAATTTCAGGCGCGGCGCGACCGCGTGCTGGAAATGTTCAAGGACATCCCCGGCTTGCAACCGAACTATCCCGAGGGCGCGTTTTATCTCTTTGTGCGTTGCGGCGACTTGTATGGCCGCAAAACACCGCAGGGTAAAGTGCTGAAAGACGAGGCGGACGTGGTGCTGCACCTGATGGATCACGGCGTGGCGGTGGTGCTGGGCGCCGCTTACGGACTATCGCCGTATTTCAGAATGTCGATAGCCACGGAAATCGACAAATTGGAAGAAGCCTGCCGTCGCATGCAGCGCGCGGTGGCGGAACTGAAGTGATCGGATGTAAGACGTCAGATGTGCGACGTCAGATGTACGACGTAATGGGCGGTTAATTCACCAGCCGCACGTGATGCGCGAGATTCGCGCAATCTTCATCGGTCTTTAAACCAGCCGCGCGGATACCGTGCGCGGCGAGCGCTTCATCCTGCTCTTCCTTGTCTCCGGTGACGCCCACCGCGCCCAGCAGTTCCCCATCAATCGAGCGGATCAAGCGGCCACCGCCTTCGGCGAAAATTTTGTCTTCGGATGCCTTGAACAAAAAATCCATGAACAGCGGTTTCTCCTGCGCGCGCACGCGCACCAGGCTCGATGAGCGCCCGAGCGCCAGCGCGGCATAGGCTTTGCCCATGGCCATTTCAAAACGCATCATCGCCGAGCCGTCTTCCTTTTTGAATGCCTTGACGATGGCGCCGGGCTCGACCACCACCACCGAGAGGGGGCGGCAGTTCAATTCGCGTGCGCGAGAGAGGATGGCATCGATGATTTTGTCGGCTTGCGCCAGCGTGAGTGTGCCCATGCATGTTCTCCGGTGAGGGCTTGAATTATAGGCTGCTTCGTATTTTGCACTACAATATGGATTCAACCTCGAAAGCGCGGCCCGCATGAAATTCACCAGCGTTCGTCCTTTTATTTTTGCGTGCATCCTTGCCATGTTGGCGGCGAGCGCCGCGTCTGCCGCCGACTATCCCGTGAAGCCGATCCGCTTTGTCGTCGGCTTCCCGGCAGGTGGCGCCAACGATCTGGTGGCGCGCGTGGTGGCGGCCAAACTGAGTCCGCGGCTCGGTCAGCAGGTGGTGATTGAAAATCGCGCGGGCGCCGGTGGTAATATTTCGCATGAATTCGTGGCGAAGGCAGCACCCGATGGTTACACCATGGGGCTGGCATCGGTGGCCTCGATGGCGATGAGTCCGGGCCTGCTCGGCAAGGTGCCGTTTGACCCCGTCAATGATTTTGCGCCGATTGCGCAGGTGGTGGATGTCAGCAGTCTGCTGTCGGTGCATCCGTCGATGCCGATCCGCACACTCAAGGAATTTGTCGCGCGCGCCAAACAACAGCCCGGCAGAATCAACGTCGCCAATCCCGGCACTGGCAGCATCGCGCATTTGTCGTTCGAGTTGTTCAAGGCGACCGCAGGCATACAAGTACTCAACGTGCCGTACAAAGGCGGCGGGCCGGCGGTGATCGACGCGATTTCCGGACAGGTCGAGGCGTTGTGCGGCGTGATTTCCACCGGCGCGCCGCACGTGAAATCCGGCAAGCTGCGCGGCATTGGTGTCACCAGCCTGAAACGGTCGGCCGGCCTGCCCGATGTGCCGTCGATGGCCGAAGGTGGCTATCCGGGGTTCGATGCCAGCGGCTGGCTTGGCATGGCGTTCCCCGCGAAAACACCACCCGCGCTGGTCGAGCGCATGCAAAAAGAAATCTTCGCGGTGATGGCGATGCCCGACGTGCGCGAGCAGTTACATAACGCCGGGCTGGAGCCCTCGCTGAAGGATGCCGAACAGTTTCGCGGTTATATCAAATCCGAACTGGCAAAGTGGACGAAGCTGATCAAGGATGCCGGCATCAAGCCGGATTAACGTGCATTGCGCCGAAACATCTTTTTAAATAAAATCAATCACTTGTAGTGCCGCGACCGGCGGCTCGCGTGTCCGGCACGGGCAACCGTTTCACACCGGTTCATTCAAATCCCACCTTCCCAATAGACAATAGACCGATCACTCACGAACGAGGTTTACCATGGCTTACAAAATTCTCATCATGGGCGCGTCATACGGCTCGCTGCTCGGCACCAAGCTGGCGCTCGCGGGGCACAACGTTGATCTCGTGTGCCTGCCCGCCGAGGCGGATTTGATCAATACCGAAGGCGCGGTGATCCGCATGCCCGTCAGGGGTCGCGAGGGTCTGGTCGAAGTCAATTCGAAAAAGCTCAAGGGCAAGATGGCCGCCGGCGGCGCTAACGCGTTTAAACCCGCCGACTACAACCTCGTCGTGCTCGCCATGCAGGAGCCGCAATACCGTTCTCCTGGCGTGCGCGAACTGCTCGATGCGGTCGCAAAATCGCGCGTGCCCTGCATGTCGATCATGAACATGCCTCCGCTGCCGTACTTGAAGCGCATCAAATCCATCGACGCCAACGCGATACGCGATTGTTATACCGAAGCGGCGGTGTGGGACAGCTTCGATCCGGCGACCATCACGCTGTGCAGCCCCGACGCGCAGGCGTTCCGTCCGCCCGAAGACAAAGTCAACGTGCTGCAAGTGCGCCTGCCCACCAATTTCAAATCGGCGCGTTTCGAATCCGATGCCGACACAAAAATCCTGCGCGATCTGGAACGCGACGTCGATGCCTCGCGTTTCGAGGTTGGCGGCAGCCCGATTGAGTTGCCGGTGAAGTTGCGCGTGCACGACTCCGTGTTCGTGCCGCTGGCGAAATGGTCGATGCTGTGCGCGGGCAATTACCGCTGCGTGCAAAAAGACGGCATGCGCCCGATCAAGGACGCGGTGCACAGCGATCTCGAAGCCTCGCGCGCGGTCTACGACTGGGTGAAAAAGCTGTGCGTGTCACTGGGTGCGGACGAACGCGATCTGGTGCCGTTTGAAAAATACGCCAAGGCGGCTGAGTCGCTGCTCACGCCGTCATCCGCCGCGCGCGCACTCGCCAACGGCGCGCCCAACATCGAGCGCGTGGATCGTCTGGTGCAAACCATCGCCAAGGCAAAAGGACTGCAACTCGACGAACTCGACAAGACCGTCGCGCTGGTCGATGGGTGGGTGGCGAAGAATCGGGCGAACGCCAAATAAAACGGATGAATGCGTAGGCGGGAGCCATCCCGCCTTTTGTGGTTACCACGTAAGGCGGGATGCGCTGCGCTCCGCCCGCACTACGGGGTGTTTCAATCCGCGTCACTCCACCCGTATCCTCGCATCCTGTATCACCTTTCCCATGCGCGCCATTTCCGATGTCACTTTGGCAGCGAGTGCTTCCGGCGTGCTGCCGATGGTTTCAGCGCCCACGGCGAGCAAGCGTTGGCGCGCTTCGGGTGTTTGCAGGTAACGCACGCTCTCGCGGTGCAGCCGGTCGATGATGCCCGGCGGTGTTTTGGCGGGCGCGAAAAAGCCGGTGGTTGACTGGGATTCGTAGCCCGGTAAACCGGCGGAGGCGATGGTGGGCAAGTCCGGCGCCAGCGGAGAAGGTTGTGCGCTGGCGACTGCCAATGCGCGCAAGCGTCCGATCCTGACCAGCGGCGTGACCGACGACGCGGTGGCGAACATGAGTTGCACTTGCCCGCTGACCAAGGCGTTGACCGCGGAGCCATTGCCGCGGTAGCCGATACCGAGCATGTCGACACCGGCCATCGATTTGAACAATTCCGCCGCGAGGTGATTGGCCGCGCCGACGGAACCCATCGCGAAGTTGAGTTCGCCGGGCCGCGATTTCGCCAGGGCGATCAGTTCCTTGACCGATTTCGCCGGAAGCGCGGGATGCACCACCAGCACCGTCGGCGACGCGATGATCAGTGAAATCGGCGCAAAATCGCGCACCGGATCGTAGGGCACGCTTTTGCGCACCAGTGGCTGCATCCAGAAAGTGCCTGCGTAGATCAGCAGTGTGTGGCCGTCGGGCTTGGCGCGCGAAACGATCTCGCCGGGAATCACGCCGCTGGAACGGTTGTCGATGATGAATTGCTGGCCTAGCGCGGCAGTAAGGCCCACCGCGAGGATGCGCGCCGCGACATCCTGACTGCCACCGGCTTCGGCAGTGACGATGCGCACGGGGCGGTCGGGGTAAGGTTGTGCAGAGGCGGGAACCGCCAGAAGCAGCGCCGCTACCGCACAGGATATTTCGCGCATTACCACCCGCGTGGTTCGTCCTTCAAAAATGCCATGCCGGCCAGCGCCTCGGAAATTTTGCCGCGCTCGATTTCGCCCAACGCGCGCACCGGCGGACGCGGGGTGCCGCAAGGGCGGCCCATGGCGGCCATCGCCGCCTTGATGCCGGCGAGGCCGTCCTTTAATCCCGATTCACCGGCGTTTTTCAGTAGGTGATGCAGCTCGGCGATTTGCTCGGAGGCACCGCGTGCCTCGACGAATTTTTCTTGTTGGCACAATTCGTAAACCTGCTTTACCAGCCGGGGCGCGATACACGCGAGCGACGCAAACAAGCCCGAGCCGCCCAACGCGTAGGCCGACACCGGATAGTCCTGCCCGGCGAGCAACTGAAAGTCCGGTCGCTTGGGGCCACTCTGGCACATGACTTCTTCCATGAACACAAAATCGAGGCACGCATCGACCACGCCGTGCAGATTGGGAATGCGGTCTATCAGTTGCATCACGATCTCTGTGGAAAGCGTCGCGCCCACCGATTCCACCGGCGGGTTGCACACATAGAACGGCAACTTCACCGCGGTGCCGATACGTACGAGATGCTCGACGATCATCGATGCCTTCGGATGCCAGAAATACGGCGGATGCGACACGATGGCCGCAGCCCCCGCTTTCTCGGCGAATAGCGCGCGCTCGACGGCGATGGCCGTGCCCGCGTCGCTCACGTGCGCGATCACCGGCACGCGGCCTTTAACATGCCGGATCGCAAAGGTGATGATCTCGCGCAACTCGGGATCACGCAGACTCATGTCCTCGCCCTCGGGCATGGGCACGGCCAGCGCTTCGGCGCCGTTTTTCAGATGAAAGTCGAGAACCTTCGCGTAAAGATCGTAGTCGATGCTTTGATCGGCCTTGAACGGCGTGATGGGGGAGTGGACGAGTCCGGGATTGAATCGGGTCATGGTGTCGAGTGTCTAAAAAAGTTACGGAAAAAAACTTCACCGCAAAGGCGCGAAGGCGCAAAGAACTGCCGCAAAGAAACGCCCCTCTTTGTTTTTGTCCTCTTTGCGGACCCTTTGCGTCTTTGCGCCTTTGCGGCAGATGTTGGTGCTTTGGGTTGCCGCCCCTACCAACCCATCGGCTCGGTTTGCAGAATATTAAGTTCCTCGAGTTGCTGGCGTAGGAAGGCGATGCGTTCCTTGGTTGCGGTCGGCAGCGGCGAGCGTGTGGGGCCGACGGCGCGGCCCATCAGGATCATTGCGCCCTTGAGGGATGACGGGTATTGCTCTTTGAACACATTCCACAGCCGTGAAATCTTGAACTGGCATTCGCGCGCGGTTTTCCAGTCGTGCGCTTCAAGCGACGCGAAAAACTTGTTGCACAGATTCGGCGCGATCGCCCCCGATGACGAGAACGATCCGCAGGCGCCCAGCGGGTACGACGCCAGCAAATGTTCGACGCCCATGATGATGGCGAAGCCGGGGCGCATTTTCAGCGCCACGCGTGAAATCTCCAGATATTTCTGGCTGTGAAAGCTCGCGTCTTTCATGCCGATATAGTTGGGCAGGCGCTCGATCAACCGCGCGGTGAGTTCGCCGGTGAACTCAACACCCTCGCCGTTGCGCCAGGGCGAGTTATAGGTCAGCACCGGCAGCGACGTGGCGGTGGCGATGCGCACGATGGAATCAAAAATTTCGTCCTGCGACGGGC
>DHVE01000135.1:16926-131137 GCA_002412495.1 Betaproteobacteria bacterium UBA5216 | reverse complement strand
TGCTGACCGGCCTGACCGCAAAAAAGATCGACGCGCTGTTTGCCGACGGCACCATCCACGGCGGCATGCTGCCGAAAATCGCCTCGGTGCTGGACGCGGCGAAAAACGGCGTCAACACCTGTCACATCATCGATGGCCGCGTGGCGCATGCCTTGTTGCTGGAGATTCTCACCAACGAAGGTGTTGGCACGTTGATCAAGAGCCGTTGAGTGTACGGGCCGGTGTAATGCGACAGGGCGGCGCATGGATATTCGATCTCGACAATACGCTGCACAATGCCACGGCGCATATTTTTCCGCGCATCAATCGCGCGATGACGCAGTATGTGCAAACGCATTTGAATCTGAGCGAGGAGGACGCCAACGCGTTGCGCCACACCTACTGGCGCCGCTACGGCGCGACGATCCTCGGTTTGATACGGCATCACGATACCGATCCCGCGCATTTTTTGTGGCACACGCACCAGTTTCCCGACCTGCATCATGTGCTGGTGGCCGAACCGCTGCTGCGCGCGACGCTGACCCGGCTGCCGGGACGCAAGTTCGTTTTTTCCAATGCGCCGGTGCATTACGCGCAAGCCGTGTTGCGCGCGCTCGGCATCATCGATTTGTTTTCGGACGTTTACACCATCGAGCACACGCGCTATCGGCCGAAGCCCGATACCTTCGGATTTTTGCGTTTGTGCCGCAGTCACCACTTGCGTCCGCGACGCTGTATCATGGTTGAAGACAACCTGGACAATTTGCGCACGGCCAAACGCCTGGGGATGAAAACGGTTTGGGTGAGCGCGGCGGGCACATTGCGCGGCAGGACGCCGGCGTACGTGGATCAAACCGTGCGCAGCGTGGCGAGTTTGCCGGGCCGGCTGGCGTGGTTACAGTAACCAACGGAAAAACAGAGGAATAGCGTGGCGAGAACCGGAGACCGCAAGAATCAGATTTTGCAAACGCTGGCGCAGATGCTCGAGCGGCCCGCGGCGGAAAAAATCACCACGGCGGCGTTGGCGAAGCGGCTGGATGTTTCGGAGGCCGCGCTGTACCGGCACTTTTCCGGCAAGGCGGCGATGTTCGAAGGCCTGATCGATTTTGTCGAGAGCACGCTGTTCGGGTTGATCAATAAAATCACCACCGACGAAAAAAGCGGCTTGCGCCAGGTCGAGGCGACGATCAGTGTGATGCTCGGGTTTGCACAAAAAAATCGCGGCATGACGCGCGTGCTGATCGGTGACGCGCTCGTTAATGAAGACGAAAAACTGCAACAGCGCATCAACCAGTTGCATGAGCGGCTCGAGGCCACTGTGCGGCAGTCGCTGCGTTTCGCCGTCACGCAAAATGAAGTGATGCCCGATGCGGACCTCGGCGCGCAGGCGAATCTTTGCATGAGCTTTGTGATTGGCCGCTGGCATCAGTTCGCGAAAAGCGGCTTCAGGCGCGACCCCACGGAATTGTGGGGACGGCAGTGGAAACAGTTGATGGAAGGCGTGCTGGCTTGATTGAGCCGCGCGCGGACAATAACGGGGAGAAAACCATGACGGACACGGCAACCATCACCACGGAACAGATGGCGGAATTGCTGCTCGGCATCGCGCGTTCGCAATTGGCGGTGGCCGATGCGATGGAAAGCGCAAAGTCCGGTTTTAAATCGACACACCTACGCGGTCAGGTGGAAAGCGCCGCGCGCATCAAGGTCAACCGACCGGTGACGCTGGCGGATTTTCCGTCGCGCCTGTTGTTGCAAATGCTGGGGCGCAATGCGCCGACCCTGGACGAAGTGTCCAAGGATTTGCAGGCGTTGCTGGCGCGCGGCGCCGCCGCGAGCGGCGGCGAGTCGCTGGACATGACGAAGTAAATCGGGAGCCGGTCACAGCGGGTGGTCACGATGTTTGGCCAAGGTGGCCAGCGGCGCTTCGGGTGAAAACCCGCTTCGATCTGGCGCTTATGGCGTGCCGCACACGGCGCACGCCGGATCTTTTTTCAGCGTGATGGTGCGAATATCCATCGTCAGCGCATCCACCAGCATCAGGCGACCGGCCAGGGTTTTTCCCGCGCCCGTCAATACCTTCAGCGCCTCGGCGGCCTGCATGCAGCCGACAATGCCGGTCAGTGGCGCGAACACGCCCATCACGGCGCAGCGCACCTCCTCGCTTTGCGCGTCCTCGGGGAATAAACAGGCGTAACACGGCGCGCTTTCATTGCGCATGTCGAATACCGAAATCTGCCCGTCGAAGCGCACACCCGCGCCGGATACCAGCGGTTTTTTGTGCGCCACGCAGGCGCGATTGACTGCGTGGCGCGTGGCAAAGTTGTCGCTTCCGTCGAGCACCACGTCCGCCTTGGCAACCAGCGTATCGAGCGCCTCGCCGGCGACACGCGCCTTGACCAACTCGATTTTCGTGTCCGGATTGATCGCCGTCATCGTATCGCGTGCGGATTCCACCTTGGCCCGGCCGATCGACGCCGTGCGATGCACGATCTGACGTTGGAGGTTGGTGAGATCCACCACGTCGTCGTCGCACAGCGTGATGGTGCCGACACCCGCCGACGCGAGATACAGCGCTATCGGCGAACCGAGCCCGCCCGCGCCAATCACCAGCGCATGCGCCGCGCGCAACCGTTCCTGGCCTTCAACGCCGATTTCCGGCAGCAGGATGTGACGGCTGTATCGCAGCAGCTGTTCGTCGTCCATGGCGTTGGGGTAATGCAACCTTGAAATTTAGCGTGAAAAAAACCACGCCCGGCTGGGCGTGGTTTTTTTAAGTACATGTTTTTAAAGAAATTTTAGTTCGATGTCGGCGCGCCGCGCGATTTCAGGAACGCCACCGCCTGATGCAGTTCGTAGTCGTTTTTAGAAACCACTTCGCCGGGGTTGGGCCGCAGTTCCTTCGGATCGATGATGGGGCGCGCCGCCGGCGTGAAATTAAATTTTGCGCGCATCTCGGCGAGCGCTTTTTCCTTGTCCGCTTCTTTCGGATCGGGCTTGGCTTCGCTCAGGTGCTTGCTCAAATCCGCCTCGCGCAATCGCAGCGCGGCGGCCTTGTCCACCGGGCCTTCAAGCGGAATGTCCGGCGTGATGCCCTTGGCCTGAATCGATCGGCCTTGCGGCGTGAAATAGCGCGCCGTGGTGAGTTTGATGGCGGTATTGCTGCCGAGCGGGAGTATGGTTTGCACCGACCCCTTGCCAAAGGTTTGTTGGCCCATAATGACGGCGCGGTTGTGGTCCTGCAACGCACCGGCAACGATCTCGGATGCCGACGCCGAACCGCCGTTGACCAGCACCACCATCGGCACCTTGCGAATTTCGGGCGGCAGCTTGCGCACAAAATCTTCGCGGTTGCGGCCGCGCAGGTAATGCTCGGGGCTGGCGTTCAGGCGCATCTTGGAATCTTCGGCGCGGCCGTCGGTGTAAACGACCAGTTGGCCCGGATTGAGGAACATCGCGGACACCGCCACCGCGCTGTTAAGCAGGCCGCCTGGATCGTTGCGCAGATCGAGAATCACGCCTTTCATCGGACCCGCGTTGGCCTTGAAGTGCGTTTCGATGGCGCGCGCCAGCAATTCGCCGGTGCCGTCCTGGAACTGCGTGACGCGGAAGTAGGCGTAGCCCGGTTCCAGCAGCGTGGACTTGACGCTTTGTATCTTGATGACGGCGCGCGTCAGCGTGAGTTCTATCGGGTTGGGTTCGCCCTTGCGCACGATGGTGAGGCGTATCGGCGTGTCGGGTTTGCCGCGCATTTGCTTCACCGCATCGTTCAGCGTCATGCCCTTGACCGAAGCATCATCGAGCTTGACGATCAAGTCGCCCGCCATCACGCCCGCGCGCGACGCCGGGGTGTCGTCGATGGGTGCAATCACCTTCACGAAACCGTCTTCCATGCCGACTTCGATGCCAAGACCGCCGAACTGGCCCTGCGTGCCGACCTGCATTTCCTTGAACGCTTCCTGATCGAGGTAGGCCGAGTGCGGATCAAGGCCGGTCAACATGCCATTGATGGCTTCAGTGATGAGTTTTTTGTCCTCGACCGGCTCGACGTAATCGCGCTTCACGCGGTCGAATACTTCGGTGAACGCGCGCAGCTCTTCAATGGGCAGCGGTAACACCGCGCGGGTGGCGCCATCGCGCTGCGCCACCGCCGAAAAATTCAGGCTGATGGCGATGCCGATAACCACACCGGCGACGATGAGACCGAATTGACTCAGTTTGTTACGCATTTACTGCTCCAGTTTTCGAAAGTTGCTTGTCGTGCCGTGCGTGCTTTTGCTTGAAACTATCGTGGCTTGATCCATGCCATCGGGTCGAACGGTTTTCCCTGATGGCGAAGCTCAAAGTATAAACCTGATTCCGTGCCGCCGCCGCTGTTACCGACGGTGGCAACAGGATCGCCGCCGCTCACCTCGTCGCCCACCCGTTTTAACAGGGTTTCGTTATAACCATACAGACTCATGTAGTTTTCGCCGTGGTCAACAATCAGCAGGTTGCCGAATCCGCGCAGCCAGTCGGCGTAAACCACCCGGCCAGCGGCCACCGCCCGTACTGATTCTCCGCCCTTGGCCGCCAGAAACAGCCCCTTCCAGGTCAAACCGCCATCGCTACGTGGACTGCCGAAGCGCCCGCTTAGTTCCCCGCGCACGGGTAACGCGAGCTGGCCGCGCAGTGCTGAAAAAGCGCTGGCGAGTGTTTGCGGTTCCGGCACGCGTTCGTTGCGCTCATTGCGTTCGCGGGATGGCGCGCGCACGGCCTTGGCGGCGGATTTGGCCGGTGGCGGCCGGGCCACGATGCGCGCCAGTTGCTCGATCAGGTTGGTGAGGCGGGACTCGTTACGTTGCAGTGTGCCGACCTCCTGGCGCTGGCGGGCGATGTCGCGCGACAGCCGCGTCAGTACTTCGGCGTGCTTGCGCTTCTCGCCTTCGAGCCGCTTGCGCTGGGTGGCTTGCTCGGCGGCGATCGCCGCCAGTTCCGCGGCCTTGGCGGCGGCCTCGTCGCCGAGTGATTTGAGCTTGGTCAAATTGTCGCGCAAACCGCGGATGGCGCCGGCCCGCGCGCGTGAAACGTAGCCGAGGTAATGCAAATCGCGCGCAATGGCATTGGGATCCTGGCCGCTGAGCAGCAACCGCAGCGCTTCGGGCTGCGCGCCGCCGTGTTGCACGTGCTGTTGATACAGCAGCCGTGACAGCGTCGCCTGTTGCTCAGCGAGCGTGCCCGAGGCTTTGTTTGATTCGCCACGCAAGGCCTCGGCGCGCTGTGAGACCACGCGCGACGACTGTTCCAGTTCGGCCAGCTCGCGGCTGGCATCCGAAATCGCGCGCTCGGATTCGCGCAGTGCATCGGCGGCTTCGTTGCGCGATTCCTCGGTGCCCGCGATTTGCTTTTGCAGCGCGTCGATTTTGCTCCGTAACTGCTGGAGTTCCTGTTTGGCATCGGCGGCACTGGTGGCGGCTGCCGCTGGCAGTGAGCACCCCAGGGCGAAAAGCAGGCCGCAAAGGCCGAATTGACGTAATGAGGACGCAATGGAAACGCAAAGAAAAGGTTTGCGTGGGGCTTTTTGCGCCCTCATTACGCCAGTGACGCCTTTGCAGTTCGTTTTGGATCCTGCTTTCACGCAAATGTGATCAGTGGCTTGCCGGTCATTTCCGCGGGTTGCGGCAAACCCATCATGCGCAACAGCGTGGGCGCGACATCCTGCAGTGCGCCGCCGTCCGCCGCCTTCGCCTTGCGGCCGATGTAGAGCAGTGGCACCAGGTTCAAGGTGTGCGCGGTGTGCGGCTGGTGCGCCTCGGTGTCGAGCATGGTTTCGGCGTTGCCGTGATCGGCGGTAATCAGCACTTCGCCGCCAATGGCCTGCATGGCTTCCACCGCGCGGCCGATGCATTCGTCCAGCGCTTCAATCGCGCGCGTGGCCGCGGCGAGGTCGCCGGTGTGCCCCACCATATCGCCGTTGGCGTAGTTGCAAACGATGGCGTCGTATCGCTTGCTTTGTATCGCGGCCACCAGTTTGTCGGTGACTTCGCGCGCGCTCATTTCCGGTTGCAGATCGTAGGTCGCGACCTTGGGCGACGGCACCATTACCCGGTCTTCGCCGGCATACGCCGTTTCGACGCCGCCATTGAAAAAATACGTCACGTGCGCGTATTTTTCGGTCTCGGCGATGCGCAGTTGTTTCAGGCCGAGCGACGCCAGGTATTCGCCAAACCCGTTGGATATGTTCTGCGGCGGATAAGCGGCGGGCAGGTGCGCGAAATCCTCGCCGTACGTGGTGAGCGTGCAAAAGTAACCGAGCTTCGGCTGGTGCTCGCGCGCGAAGCCGTCGAAGCGGGCATCGGTCAAGGCATTGGTCATCTGCCGCGCGCGGTCGGCGCGGAAGTTCATGAACACCACCGCGTCGCCGTCATTCATGCGCACGGGCTTGCTGCCCGGCGGCACCACGGCGGTGGGCCGCACGAATTCATCGGTTTCGCCACGCAGATCGGCGAGCATGTAGGCATCGGTGGCGGAGGCTGCCCAGTTTTCGGATTTGCCCTGCGTGATCAGGTCGTACGCCGGTTGGACGCGCTCCCAGCGCTTGTCGCGATCCATTGCGAAGTAACGGCCGCAGATCGAGGCAATGCGGCCGGTGTTGATGGCTTCGAATTTTTTTTGCAGCGCCACCAGTGACGGTTCGGCGCTTTTCGGCGGCGTGTCGCGGCCATCGAGAAACGCATGCACGTAAATGTTTTTCACGCCGGCTTTTGCCGCCATATCCACCAGTTCGTGTATCTGCGATTCGTGGCTGTGCACGCCGCCGGGCGACAGCAAACCGAGGATGTGCAGCGCACTGGTCGGACTATGCTTGCCGGTTTCGATGGCCTTCATCAAGACAGGGTTTTTACGGAATTCGCCGGTTTCGATGGCATGCTCGATCTTGGTGTAGTCCTGGTACACCACGCGGCCCGCGCCGATGTTCATGTGGCCGACTTCGGAATTGCCCATTTGCCCAGCGGGCAGGCCCACCATTTTTTCCGAGGCGTCGATGACGGTGTGCGGATGGGTTTTCCACAGAAAATTCCAGTGTGGTTTGCGCGCCTGGCAAATGGCGTTGTTGTCGCATTCTTCGCGGTGGCCGAAACCGTCGAGGATGAGCAGAAGAACCGGTGTTATGTGCATGTTTTTCTTGGAAAATATTTAGCTGGTCGCATACGGTATAATTCTAGCCCATTTCAGGAGTTCGCCTTGGAGCAGTTTTTCGTTTTCTTGCAGAAAAGCCCGATGAACATGGTGTTGTTCGGGCTGGCCGTGGTGTCCGGTGGCATGCTGTTGTTTCCGCTGTTCACGCGTGGCGTGCGCGCGTCCGTCGAGGTGGGTCCCACCGACGCCGTGATGCTGATTAATCGCAAGGACGCCGTGGTGCTGGACGTGCGCGATGACACGGAATACGCTGGCGGCCACATCACCAATGCACGCCATATCCCTGAAAAGCAGCTTGAAGAACGCATGAAAGAGCTGGAAAAATTCAAATCGAAACCCGTGATCGTCAGTTGCGCCAGCGGTCGCCGGTCAGCGTCCGTGGTCGATAGTTTGCGCAAGCAGGGCTTTGCGGATGTGGTGGCGCTGCGCGGCGGCATCAGTGGCTGGGTGCAGGCCGGCATGCCGCTCGAAAAGTAATTTCTTAATCACCCTATAAAACGGAAACATCATGGCAAAGGTATTGATGTACAGCACCGCGGTTTGACCGTACTGCGTAACCGCGGAGCGGCTACTGGCAAAGAAAGGCGTAACGGAAATCGAGAAAATTTATATTGATCGCGATCCCGCGCGCAGAACCGAAATGATGGAAAAAACCGGACGGCGCACCGTGCCGCAAATTTACATCGGCGACACGCATGTCGGCGGCTACGATGACTTGTCCGCGCTGGATCGCGCCGGCGGACTGGATCCCTTGCTGGCCAAATGATTTAACTTGCCTGGCCCGAAGGCAGCGCGATAGCGTGGCGGTGCGGATTTAATAAAAGCGCATCGCCACTACACCCGAAACCCGAATCAGAAAGCACACGCAGAAAGCACGCCATGAGCGAACAAACGCAACCCGCATCCAATGATGCAGCGGCACAGCAGGCGATATTCAGCATTGAAAAAATATACGTGAAGGACATGTCGCTCGAAGTGCCGGGCGCGCCGGCGGTATTTATGTCGAGCGAACAGCCGCAGATTGAAATCAACATCCACAACGGCGCTTCGGTGGTGGAACAGGGCGCGCTGTACGAGGTGGTGCTGACCGCCACGGTTACCGCAAAAGCAGGCGAGCGCACCATATTTCTCGTGGAGGTTGCGCAGGCGGGTCTTTTCCACATTCGCAACCTCGCGCCGCAGGATCTCGACGGCGTGCTCGGCATTTTGTGCCCGACCACGCTGTTGCCCTATGCGCGCGAAGCCGTGTCGAGCGCGGTGTCGAGCGCTGGTTTCCCGCCGGTGATCTTGCAGCACATGGATTTCAGCCAGATTTTCATGCAATCGCAACAGCAGCGTGACGCGGAATCCGGCGTGGCGCCCTCGCAGGTGAACTAAGCGTGCCCGTGGCCACGAAGGGGTTTGCAGCGTTGCGGGCCTGCGTGGTGGCGGGCTTGATGATGTGTGCCGGCGCGCAAGCCGCCGAGTTTCGCGCGGTCACGGATGAAGCCGCCGTGCTCTACGACGCGCCTTCCGCGCAATCCAAGAAACTGTTCGTGGTGAGCCAGGGTTATCCGCTGGAAGTCATCGTCACGGTGGAAGGCTGGGTCAAGGTGCGCGACGCGAACGGCGCGTTGAGCTGGATCAACGCCAAGCAGGTATCGGCGAAGCTGCGCACGGTGATGGTGAAGTCGCCGCTTGCGCAAGTGCGGCAGGCGGCCGATGATAATGCGCCCGTGACATTCCAGGCGCAGCAAAATGTGGTGATGGAATTAAGCGACGTGGTGCCGGGCGGCTGGCTGCGCGTGCGTCACCGCGACGGCGTGTCGGGCTTTGTGCGGGCATCGCAGGTGTGGGGCGGTTAAGAGCAAGGATGAAGGCGGAAGGATGACGGATAAAAACAGGCGGCGCGTGAGCAGCCAGCGTATCCAACCGTTGTTTGTCATCTGCCATGCGCCGACAGCGATAATGTACCGCGAAACACGCTTGTTTTCATCCTTCAAAAAGTGAATATCGCCGTCCTCGGCGCGGGCGCATGGGGCACCGCGATCTCGGTTCATCTGGCGGCGCGCCACCCGGTTACCTTGTGGGCGCGCGATGCCGGGCAGGCCGCGGCGCTGCAATCGAGCCGCCTTAACAGCCGCTATCTTCCGGAGATTGTTTTGCCCGCGCCGGTCGTGGTGACCGCCGATGTGAGCGTGGCGTTGCACGATGCAGCGCTGGTGCTGGCGGCGACCACCACGGCGGGATTGCGCGACACCTTGCGTCGCCTGAAATCCGCCGCGTGCAAGGCGCCGGTGGTGTGGCTGTGCAAGGGCTTCGAGCGCGAACACGCGTTGTTGCCGCACCAAGTGTGTGCCGAGGAATTGCCGCTGGCGATTTGCGGCGTATTGTCCGGCCCGAGCTTTGCCGAAGAGGTGGCGCGCGGGCAGCCCACTGCGCTGACGCTGGCATCGTCTGATATCGCGTTTGCAAGCGTCACCGCGCGTGAACTGCATGGCGGCTCGTTGCGCGTATATTCCAGCAACGATGTGGTGGGCGTGGAAGTCGCGGGTGCTGTCAAAAACGTGATGGCAATCGCCACCGGCATTTGCGATGGGTTGCAATTGGGATTAAACGCGCGCGCCGCGCTGATGACGCGCGGGCTCGCTGAAGTCTCGCGGCTCGGCGTGGCATTGGGCGGGCGCGCGGAAACCTTCATGGGCCTCGCGGGCGTGGGGGATTTGATTCTCACCTGCACGGGGGATCTGTCGCGTAACCGGCGTGTCGGATTGATGCTGGCGCTAGGCAAGGCGCTCGACGGCATACTGGCCGAACTCGGCCATGTTGCAGAAGGCGTGTACAGCGCGCGTGAAGTCGCGCGTATTGCCAGGCAGCGCGGCATTGACATGCCGATCACCGACGCGGTGTGCCGCGTGCTGGATGCGCCGCAATCGGCCGCGCAAGTGGCGCGCGAATTGCTTGCGCGTGACTCAAAGCCTGAGTAATTCACTTCGCAAAAACAAATAATTGGATAAAGGACGCGCTTTGAGTTTCAGCCCGCAAGATACCGATTTCATACGTCGCCACGTGATGCGCTCGATCTCCAGTAACCGCGCACCGGGCATGCATTTCGCCGGATATTTTCTCGGTTTTACGCCACGGCGTTACGAGAAAGACGGCGTTGAATTTACCGTCGCGGCCGAACCGCATTGCACCAACGCGGACGGCATCGTGCATCGCGCGGCGATGCTGTTTTCGGCGGACATGGCGCTGGCGGCGGCAAATCGCGTGCATATCGATCCGAACGTGCGCACTGCCACGCTGATGCTGCGCGTGGAATTCACCGGCGAGCCCGCGCGCGGCACCCTGGAAATCAGCGGACGCGGCAGCGGCTTTTCACCACGCACCGCGCTGCCGGAAAGTGTCGCGGCGGGGCGCATCCAGTGTGGCGGCCGCGAAGTGATGCGCATGTCGGGCGCGTGGGTGTCGCCGCCCGCGCCCAAGGGCATGACCATGTATGGCCTGCCGTGGGAAGGCGGGCCGGACGGCGCGCAATTGCCGTTGCTGAAAAAAAGCGAACTCGACGCCGCTGAAAAAGATGTGGTGCGTCGCGTGGAAAAGGCACTGCGTGTTGCGCAGCACGGTGACTTGCTGACGAGCCTGTGGAACCCGGTGGTTAAACGCACGCCGAACGGCGCCCTCGGCAGACTGCCAGTGGGCATGCACGTCGGCAACCGCGTCGGTCATGTGCAGGGCGGCTTGTCGATCAACACCGCGCTGGTCACGGCGGAAGCCGCGGTGCCGGAACATCCGATACTCACCGGCGCGTCGGCGTGGTACATCAGCCCAGGTCAGGGCAAGGTGGTCACGGCGCGTTCAACAATACTGCAAAGTGGCCGCAACATCGCGGTGGTGCGTACCGAGTTGTTTAACGCCGGGCGCAAGCTCGTGCTGGAAGTGGTGTCGAATCACGCGGTAGCTGCGCCCCATACGAACTTGCCGTAGCGCAGGAGCAGCGCATTGGTGATGATTCATCGGGCATGGTGGGCGGTGAAAATGGTGTATGGGTCAAGGTGGTGGTTACTATTGCGGCCAGGGTGACCGACACGGCCGGGGCGCGATGTGCTTCGGCTTTAGCAAAAACAGGCGCGTACGCAAGTATCGAGTGTCGGGCCATCGCACCGAAACTGTCCTCCCAACGCTATCGTCCCAAGTCTTGTATCGCGTCGTACACGATGCCCGTGCCGAGCGCGATCAGCAGTATATCTGCGGCGACGCGCACATAACGGTAGCCAGCGGGCGGTATGCCTAATTGAACCACCAGCGGCTGTGGCACTTCGTAGTAGATCACTTCGCGCGGTAGTGGCCGGCCCATCTGCCACTTCTTCGCTTGGCCGTAGGGCATGCAACCATTGTTTCGTTTGGCCAGGCCGGGCGGGCAATGCCCGCGGCGATGCGAGTCGCCATAGTACTCGCGTATATGCGCGCGATGCGTGTCGGCGAAATATACACCCATTCCCGGTGTCAGCACGGGTGGCGGGCTGTGTCGGCGATCATCCGGACGCGCATCTTTGCGGTCGTCCTGGCGATTGTCCCTGTGATCATCGCGACGTTGTTCGGCCCGGGCGTTCTTGTCGTGGCCTTTGCCATACGGTTGGGCTGCCGCAGGGCCAGCTGTCAATACTGAGATGCTTGCGATTACGAGCAGACGCATCATCCATTTTTGAGGCGTATTCATGGTGTACGTTCCTTGCAGACGACAATTTTGTGAAATTGAATAAAATCGCGACACCCTGAATTAGAGCTATTGACTTGCCGGTACGTTCCCACGCGAGAGAAATTCGCATCAGATACTGTATTCCCGCGCCCCGTCAGCGGTGCCGGCATCACTCAGCCGCAGTGCCTGGGTAATCGTCGCACGCGTCAGCGTGGGCGCGAACAACTCGATGAAATCGTAGCAATACGAACGCAGTTCGACGCCGCGCCGGATCGCCAGCCGCGTGACGTTGCTGGCGAACAAATGCGCGGCGTCGATGGCGCGCAAGTCGCCGTCGGTGCGCGCATCGAACGCCATCGCGGCGATGATGCCGATACCGAGGCCCTCGCGGACATAGGTTTTGATCACGTCGGAATCGAGCGCGGTGAGCACGATGTCGGGCCGCACGTTGGCGCGCGCGAAGGCTTCGTCGATGTGCGGGCGGCCAGTGAAAATGACTTCATAGGTAACGATCGGGTATGCGGCCACGTCCGCCAGTGTCGGGCGCGCGATTCGGGCCAGCGGGTGATCCACGGGCGTGACGATCACGTGATTCCATGTGTAACACGGAAAACTCAGCAGGTCGGTGGCGCGCGCGAGCGATTCGGTGGCGATGCCGATGTCGGCTTCGCCGCTGCGCACCGCGTCTACGATGCGTTGCGGTTCGGATTGATGAAACGCGAGTTTCACCTGCGGAAATTTCTTGCGGAACTGTGCCACCACGCGCGGCAGCGCGTAGCGCGCCTGCGTGTGCGTGGTGGCCACCACCAATTCGCCCGCATCTCGGCTTTTGAAATCCGCCGCGGCGGTGCGCAGATTGGCCTGCTCCTGTAGCAGTCGTTCCACGATGGGCACGATTTCGCGACCCGCGCTGGTGTGCCCCGTCAGTCGCTTGCCGTGCCGTGTGAAAAGTTCAACGCCCAGTTCTTGTTCCAGTTCGCGAATTTGCCGGCTGATCGCGGGCTGCGTGGTGTGCAACACCTCGGCGACCACGGTCAAATTGAATTTCTGGTGGGAGGCTTCGCGCACCGCCCGGAGCTGTTGCAGGTTCATCGCGTTGTTAACGCTATATGTAAAAAACGTATAAATAAGTTTAAAAATAGCCGTTTACAGAATATAAGACTTCGGGGATCATCGCAACCCGGCCGGAATTGCGGCTACGCAAGGCCTTGTTAGGCATAAATAACATTTAAAAACAAATAGTTATGTATAGATACGACAATATAGACCAGCAAATTGTGGCGGAACGCGTCGCGCAGTTTCGTGACCAGACGCGGCGTTTTCTTGCCGGAACGCTGGCCGAAGACGACTTTCGGCCGCTGCGCTTGCAAAACGGCTTGTATGTGCAGAAGCACGCGCCGATGCTGCGCGTGGCGGTGCCGTACGGCATGCTGTCATCGGCCCAAGTGCGCATGTTCGCGCACATCGCGCGCAAATATGATCGCGGCTACGGCCACTTCAGCACGCGGCAGAACATCCAGTTCAACTGGCCCAAATTGGCGCAAGTGCCGGACATCCTGGCCGATCTCGCCACGGTCGAAATGCACGCCGTGCAAACCAGCGGTAATTGCATCCGCAACATCACCACTGATCATCTCGCGGGCGTTTCGCCCGACGAAATCGTCAACCCGTTGGTTTGGGCGGAGGTGCTGCGCCAGTGGTCTACGTTTCATCCCGAGTTCGCGTTTCTGCCGCGTAAATTCAAGATCGCGGTGTCGGGTGCCACCGAAGATCGCGCGGCCATACAACTCCACGACATCGGGCTACAGGCCATTCGTAATGAACAGGGCGAAGTTGGTTTCAAAGTGTACGTCGGCGGCGGCATGGGCCGCACGCCGATTATCGGGCAAGTGATCAGCGAGTTTCTGCCGTGGAAACATCTGCTGACGTATCTGGAAGCCGTGCTGCGTGTGTATAACCGCTATGGCCGCCGCGATAATCTGTACAAGGCGCGCATCAAGATTCTCGTCAAGGAACGCACGCTGGCGGTGTATCGCGATGAAGTCGAAGCCGAATGGGCAAACTTGGTTGATGGTCCCGGCACGCTGTCCAAAGACATGGTGGATGGCATCGCGGCACGCTTCACCACGCCGGCTTACCGTGCGTTGCCGAAAAAGGATGCCGAGTTGCAAACCTATCTGGATGCCGAAGGCGCGTTTGAGCGCTGGCATGGCCGCAATGTGCATGCGCATAAAGTGCCGGGTTATGCGGCGGTCACGCTTTCACTCAAGCGTCCCGGCGTGCCGCCTGGCGATGTAACCGATGTGCAACTTGAAGCGATAGCCGAACTGGCGGATCGTTACAGCTTCGGCGAATTGCGCGTCACGCACGAGCAAAACGTGGTGCTGCCGGATGTCGAACTGCGCGAACTGCACGCCCTGTGGCGCGAAGCCAAGGCGCTGGGCCTGGCCACGCCGAACATAGGCCTCATCACCAATATCATTGCCTGTCCCGGCGGCGACTTCTGTTCGCTGGCGAATGCAGTGTCGATACCGGTGGCGCTGGCGATAGATGAGCGGTTTCAGAATCTCGATTACGTGCACGACATCGGCGAGCTGGATCTGAATATCTCCGGTTGCATGAACTCGTGCGGCCATCATCACATCGGCCACATCGGCATACTCGGTGTCGATAAAAACGGCGAGGAGTGGTATCAAATTTCCATCGGCGGCGCGCAGGGCAATCATGCGTCGCTCGGCAAGGTGATTGGCCCGTCTTTCGCCCGCGCCGACGTGCCGGACGTGGTTGAAAAACTCATCGAATATTACTTGGAGCACCGCGATTCACCCGAAGAGCGTTTTATCGACGTGGTGCAGCGGCTTGGTGTTGAACCCTTTAAGAAACATGTCTATGGCAACTCTGATAAAAAACAAGCGCATCGTCCCCGACAGCTGGCAACAACTTAAACCCGCCGCCGAGGGAGGTCTGCCGGATGTGCCGGTCACCGGCGACTGGATCGTGCCGCTGGCGATCTGGAACGAACAGCGCGCGCAATTGAGCCAGCGTAGCGGGCGCAACGGCGTTCTGCTCGAAAACACCGAAGACCCGCGCCTGCTGGAGCTGGATTTCGACAAGCTCGCGCTGATCGCGGTGAATTTTCCGAAATTCACCGACGGTCGCGGCTACTCGATCGCGCGGCTGCTGCGCCGGTTAGGCTGGAAAGGCGAACTGCGCGCGGTGGGCGACGTGCTGCGCGACCAGTTGTTCTACATGACGCGTTGCGGCTTCGATGCCTTCGCGCTGCGTGCCGATCAGGACGCGCAAGTCGCGCTTACGGCGTTCAGCGATTTCACCGCGCCGTATCAGCCGGCGATTGACGATGGCGTGCGGCTGGGAATGGTGCGCGCCGAGAGCAAGGCGGTGGTTAGCGCGTTGAGTCCGTGGTGATGGCAAACCAAGGAATCCCCTCCCCTTCAAGGGGAGGGTTAGGGTGGGGATGGAATAAAGTCGGTTGTAATCCCACCCCCATCCCAACCTTCTGCTCCGCTCCAAGTGTGCCCTTGCCCCTGAAGGGGAAGGAATACCCAGTGGCGCTAGCGTGAGCGGTACGGTCTATCTCGTGGGTGCGGGTCCCGGTGCGCCGGATTTGCTGACGCTGCGCGCCGCGCGTCTACTGGCGCGCGCCGACATCGTGTTTCATGATGCGCTGGTGCATCCCGAAACTTTGGCACTGGCGGAACGCGCGATTAAAGTCGCCGTCGGCAAGCGCAGCGGCAAACACTCCACCGCGCAGCGCTTTATCAACAAGCAGTTGATCGACGCTGCCCAAAAATATCCGACCGTGGTGCGCCTCAAGGGCGGCGATCCGATGCTGTTCGGCCGCGCGCAGGAAGAAATTGATGCGCTGATCGAGGCCCGCATTCCCCTGGAAATCGTGCCCGGCATCAGCGCGGCTTTTGCCGCCAGTGCCGAACTGCAATGTTCCCTGACGCGCCGCGCACTCGCCCGCAGCGTGGTGTTCGCGACGCCGCGCGAAGCGGCAGGCAGCAAACAAAATGAATGGGCCAAGGCAGCGGCCGCCGCCGATACGGCAGTGCTCTACATGGCGGCAGGCGAGGCACAGTCGGTCAGCGATGCATTGATTGCCAACGGCGTGCCGGCATCGCGCGCCGTGGTCATCGTTGAAAACGCCACCGGCGAATCGCGCAAAGTGATTCCCACCGACGTGGGTCATTTGCCGGCCGCCGCGCAACACGTCGGCGACGGGCCTGCGCTGGTAATGGTGGGTGAAGTCTATGCCGCCGTGCAGGCGCTGGGAATTGACTTGCCTGAAGCGTATCTGCAACTGCGGTAATCCGCGGTTAATCGGGGCCGGGGCGCGATGCGACGATGCGCGCGGGGTAAAATTCACGGATCCTCGCCGCCGGCTTCGTCTTATTTCGCTATTCATGCCCAACGACCTCGATCCCGTTTACGCCGCTACCGCCGCGGCAATCAACCAGGCGGGTCTGGCGTCCGCCGATCCGCTGAACCAACCGCTCGCCGAAGCGCGCGCGACACAGGATCGTTACTTCGCGTTTCTCGCGCAGGATTTGCCGCCGGTGGTATCCATCCGCAATGTGTTTGTGCCGGGACCGGCTGGGCCGTTTGCACTGCGCTTCGTTTATCCGGCGAATAGCAACGCGGGCGCCCTGTTGCCGATGGTAGTGTTCGTGCGCGGCGCGGGCTGGTGGGCGGGTGCGCTTGACTCGCACGAGCGCAGCATGCGCATCATCGCGAATGCGAGCGGCTGCGTGGTATGTGGCGTGGATTACACGCGCGCGCCGGAAGCGCATTTTCCGGTGCAGCGCGATCAGGTGTGCGCGGCGGTGCGCTGGCTGCGCGCCGAGGGCGAGGCGTTCGGCGTTGATGCGGACCGGCTTGCGCTCACCGGCGAATCGGCGGGCGCGAATTTGAGTGTGTTGGCAGCGGCAAGACTGAACGCCGAACAGCCCGGCACGGTTAAAGGGTTGGCGTTGTTTTACGGCAACTATAATGTGCCCCAAGCGGCCACGCGCGCCTACTCGAAATGGGTGTGGGCGAATTACCTCGGCGTGGCGCTGGAGCAGGCGCCGCCGGAGGCGATTCCCATGCGCGCGGACCTGTCCCCGTTGCCACCCACGTGGCTGGGCGTGGGTGAATGCGATCCGCTGGTGCATGACTCGGTACAATTCGCGGAAAAGCTGCGCGCCGCTGGCGTTCCGTGCGAACTAAAGCGGTATCCTGGCGTGCCGCACGCGTTTGTGATGTTGAGCCGGTTGTATGATGGCGCCACGAGCGCGCTTCGGGATAGCGCCGGGGCGCTGCACGAATTTTTGAAAAACTGATTTGGCGAAGGAAGCGAGAACCCATGCCCGCAAAAACCAAACGACCCACGCAGGAAGAAATGAAAACGCGCATTGCGCGCTTCAAGGATCTGAAATCCACCAAGGCGCAGCATGGCGCGAACAAGGGCATTCCGCCCGAGGTGCTGGAACTGATTACCGCCAAGACTACCTACAACATCATGTCGCCGGCGGGGCTGGGCGGGCAGTTGTCGCCGAATCCGCCGGTGATCGGCGGCGATGCAGGCGTGTTTCGGCTCGGCATCGTGACCTGCCCGCCGGGCAACGGCGCGGGGCTGCACGTGCACTGGAAAACGCACGAAACCTTCATGGCGCTCACCGGCAAATGGGAAATGATCTGGGGCGACAAGGGCGAAGAAAAAGTAGTGATCGAGCCATTCGACCTGATGGCGGTGCCGCCGGGCGTGACGCGCACGTTCAAAAATATTTCCGATGCGGACGCGCACATGCTGGTGATCATTCAGGGCAAGCCGGGCGAATTTGACGACGTGGGCCGGGTGCCGGAAACCGCCGAAAAGGTTGCACAAAAATTTGGCCCGGAGATGGTGGAGAAATTAAAAAGCCTCGGCTGGCAGTTCACGCTGGATGCTAATGCGCCGGTGGATGCTTAATAACACCGTCGTTCCCGCGCAGGCGGGAACCTATAACACAGTGCCACTTGCGAGACACTTCCCCATCCTGGCTTCCCCCAAGGGAAGGAGGTTCCCGCCTGCGCGGGAACGACACATGCGGGTGTTGCTGGCAACCGCATTTTTCGTGGCGGGGGGCGCTCAGGCACAGCAATACCCAGCCCGCCCGATTCGCCTTATCGTCCCCTTTGCCGCGGGCGGCACTGCGGATGTGATCGCGCGTAGTGTCACCAACGAAGCCGGCGCGCAATTCGGCCAGCCTTTTGTGCTCGACAATCGCGGTGGGGCGAACGGCATCATTGGCACCGACCTCGTGGCCAAGGCCCCACCGGACGGACACACGTTGCTGCATGTCACCGCGTCGTTTGTGATCAATCCCAACACTTACACATCGCTGCCGTACGACATCTTCCGGGATTTCGAACCGGTGTCCAACCTGGTGCTGGGCACGGGCTATCTGCTGGTGTTGCACCCGGCGGTTCCGGCAAATTCGGTGAAAGAGCTGATCGCGCTGGCGCGCGAGGGCAAGGTGAGCTACAGCTCGCCCGGCGTGGGTAACACGCTGCACCTGGCGGCGGAGCTGTTCAGCGTGCGCGCGGGCGTCAAGTTGCTGCACGTACCGTACAAAGGGGTTGCACCCGCGATGAACGCCGTGCTGGCGGGGGAAGTGCAGGCGACGTTTATTCCAGCGACGATTGCGTTGGCGCTGGTGAAGGCGGGCCGCGCGAAGGCAGTGGCGTTTACCGGTGCATCGCGTTTCGCCGGTTTGCCGCAATTGCCCACCATGGGCGAAGCTGGCGTGCCGAACCTGGAACTCAGCGGTTCATGGCACGGCTGGTTCACACCGGCGAAAACGCCATCAGGGGTGGTCGCGCGTTTGCATCAGGAAGTTGCGAAAGCGATGCACGTGCCGCGCGTACGGGATGCGATCGTCGCGGGTGGTTACGAACCGGACGGCAGAAGCCCGGCCGAGTTTCGCAAGTTTTTGCGCGTGGAATACGAGCGTTATGCGGAAATGGTGCGCATCGCCCACGTACCCAAAACGGCACACTGAAAACATGAATAAAAACAATAATTTACGTAGCGATAACCCAGGGCTGATTCTCTTCGCCCACGGCTCGCGCAATCCCGCTTGGCGCAAACCGTTTGATCGATTGCTGAAAGATGTAACGAAACGCGGCGAGATTCAGGCCGTGTTGGCATTCGGCGAATTCATGTCGCCGGGGCTGGTGGAGGCTGCACAATCGCTCGCGGCAAAGGGCGTGAAAAAAGCGGTGGTTGTGCCGTTGTTTCTCGGCGGCGGACTGCATGTGCGCGGCGATTTGCCGAAGCTCGCGGCCGAAGCACGCATGGCAAGCGGCATCACATTGCGGGTGGCGAAAGCCATTGGCGATGATGGCGGCGTGTTGCGCGCCATCGCCGATTACAGCCGCGCCGTTACCGTGCCAACGCGCAGGTCTACTTCAGCGCGCCGAAAACCTTCTTGACGATATCGCTGGCGGCGCCCATCGGGTTGGCGCGCAGCGCTTTCTCCTGCTCGCCAATCATCAGGTATAGGCCATCGAGCGCCTTGTTGGTGACGTAGTTTTCGATCTTGGCGTCGTCTTTTTTGATCAGGCCAAACTGCGCGCCTTGCCCCGCGAGCGAGTTGTATTGCTGCGCGAGACCCACTTTATCGGTGGCGGCCTTGACGATGGGCAAAAAGCGCTGCGAGAGCTGTGCGCTGGAGGTGCGCTTGAAGTAATCGGTCACCGACGTGGGGCCGCCGGTGAGTATGCCCTTCGCGTCTTGCAGCGTCATTTTTGACACGGAATCCGCCAGCAGTTGCTTGGCTTCCGGCACGGCGGCTTCGGCGGCGCGATTCATCGACAGCACCAGCGCGTCGGCCTGTTTTTTCATGCCGAAGGTGCGCATCGCGCCTTCCACTTTGGCCAGCGCGGGCGGCAGCGGAATTTTTACTTTCGGATTGGCGAAGAAACCGTTTTCCACACCGAGCTTGGCGACCGCAGCGGCGGCGCCGTCATGCAGCGACTGCTTGAGCCCGCTGGCGGCGTCGGTGTTGCTGATACCCGCCAATTGCGCGGACGCGTTTGATGTAATGACAGCCAGCGCGAAAATACTCAGAATACGCATCATGTTGATTTCCTTTTTCCGTCAAAGCCCAGGCGATGCAGGCAGATGGTGCAATCGTATGCTGCTCGCCATGGTGGCGGCAACTGCTTTTGTATCGTGCAGCCCACAGATTGCGCAAAAACCGGCGCCCGCCGTAACCTTTGTGACAATCAAGGGCGAAAAAATCGCGATGAACGCGCTGCGTGGCAAAGTCGTGCTGGTGAACTTTTGGGCCACCGACTGCCCGGTGTGCCTGAAGGAAATGCCCCGGTTGATCGAAACGCACCAGAAATTTCAGGCGCGCGGATTCGAAACCGTGGCGGTGGCCATGTGGTACGACCCACCCATAAGCGTGGTGGATTATGCCGAAAAAAACAAACTGCCCTTCAAGGTGGCATTCGACCCGGTGGGCGAAAACGGCAAAGCTTTTGGCGATGTGACACTCACGCCGACCACGTTTGTCATCGACAAGCGCGGCAATATCGTCAGCCGGATATTGGGCGAACCGGATTTCAAGAAGCTGCACGAGTTGCTGGAGACAAAACTCGCGGAGCCCGCGTAATCAGCAATCGACCCTCATCGTCCGGTGCTGACGATGCCTCCGCCGGGCAGGAACACAGCACCGGTCGTCCCGTCTGAAAAACCGCTGGCGCCGGTGACGCGCGATTGCCAGTTACTGCTACCGCCCCGGGCTTGCGATCCCATCGCAGCAAGATTCCAGAGAGGCGCACCGCCTTCATAGCCCGCAAGGCCCTGTGCGGTGATGAAATAACGACCGGGCATGATGGGGCCGGTAATCTGCTGCAACGCCATCACATCTTGCGGATGCAAGGCGCGACCATTGACGAAAATAGCGGTGCCGCCGCCGGAGGCGTTTGCCGCCAATGGGCCGCCCAAATTCAGGAAGGGCGCGATAAACCCCTGCGTCGGCCCGCCCCGAACGCCCCACGCACCCAGAACGCGGTCGTACCAATAGTCTCCGTCCGGGATACGAATGCGGTATTTCTGCTCGGCCATTTGCAATTCCGCATCGGAGAGGCGTCTGTTGTTGATCAGGACATTGCGGCTACCCGTTGACGGTGTCGTACCGCGGCTTGCCACGGCAATACGCTTGAAGACAAACTGTTTGCGAACGTCGCCAGCACCGATATTTACGATGAGACGATCGGCTTTTAGCGTGGCGGTAAGGGGCAACGTCCGCCCCGCGGTTCCTTCAAAGCCGTTCTCCTGTCGGCGAGCGTTGAGCGGCAAGGATTCTCCGGGTTCGGCTATCGTTCCCGTGATCACGCCATTGGACAATTCCTGCAGCGTAAGGGTAAGCGATGGTCCGGAATCACTAACGTAATGTCCGCTCAGGTCGGTGCCCGCCACAATACCCGCCGCGAACCAGGACGCCAGTAGAACGATGACTTGTCGAATCGCGCGTTTCACATGGCGTTCCTTTTCGAACGGTTTCCCTTGCCTGTTTGCCTTGTGCAGTCGGAACGCACGCGGCACATAAACGATAATGGGGCGCCAGCCATTTCGTCAAGCAATGTCGCCCGTGTGGTCGATACTTGTTTCGGCGGTTAATAAAAGCAAGCGTAAGGCGTCAATAAGCGCAGCGCGCCGTATGTTGCACGTGCCAGAACGCATACGGAGCATTGCCGTTCGGTAAATGCGTCCTACTAGTTCTGAGCGACTCTGTCGAGAATAAGCTCAAGTATAAGCTCGGGAAAGCTTGACTCGATGTATCTTTGTGCCGCATTGATAGCAGGCCAAATCTCATCTCCTTTTGCCCCGCTAGCCAAGGCCACCCACTGTGTCGGGAAATATCTTGTGAGCATTCCCAAGAAGTAAGAGAGCATATAGGTCATCGCAAGTTGAGAGTAGCGCGTTGAGTCCCCAAAGGGTGGCGCAATATAAAGTCCTGGAATCGATCCAAATGTCTTTTTGACATATGCGTGAACAAATTGCGGCTGGTTTCTTGAAAATGTTGCAGCGTCAGCTTTAATAACAACCAAGCTGGCCTCTTGAGATGTTGTATAGCCGAGTGAAGTGAAACGGTCTGCAAATGGGGCGAATTGGTTGGCGGTGACTTTTGCCGTAAAGCCGCCCTCTGGCGCGTAATCCATAGAATTAACTGATGCGATATTACGAGATGCCGCTGTTGATAGGTAGCTTGAAAGGTCAGGAAGACGAGTTAAGAGATCCTTTAGACTAATCCGGATACCAGTGGCAGGCAGCTCGTAATTGAGTCTCCAATCAACCGCAGAGGATTGAATGTGCATACAGACTTGATTGTTTGTTTGACGTAGAAAATCAGTGAACAGACCCGAACATGTCTCGATCTGAAGAGTGTCTAGCACTGAGAGGCCATTGGAGATTTCTCCGCCAAGAGTACTTCTCCAGTCAATTGCAGAAAGCCCATGGCCCGCTACAAGAGAAGCCTCTCCAGTGTCAGGCTTTAGCAGCAGAAGTCCTGCTCTGCTGAGGCTTGCGACTCCATAGAATCCCAACAGAGGCCTTACCGAATTGTTGGCTTCCTCTGCATTGCGGAAGAACTCTCGAGCCTGTTTCGCGGCAGACGTGATCTCTACAATTCTGCGGACGTTTAGTTCTCGGCCAAAAAGTTTTTTATGCCAAGAACTCACAGCGTCTCTGGTTTCAAGAGCCAATAGCTGCTGCCAGGTTTCACTTTGCAATTTTCACGCTCGTGAAGATTCGTTGTAGTGCAGAATCAAGTTATACCCGCCTCATGCGCCTGCTGATCCGCGTGATAGCTGGATCGTACCAGCGGCCCGCTGGCCGCATGCATGAAGCCCATTTCGGCGGCCTTAGCCGCATACATATCAAAAACCGCCGGCTCGACATAACGCAGCACCGGCAGGTGATGAAGGCTGGGTTGCAGGTACTGGCCGATGGTGAGCATGTCGACATCGTGCGCTCTTAGATCGCGCATGGTTTGCAAAATTTCTTCGTCGGTTTCACCCAGTCCCACCATCAGGCCGGACTTCGCCACGATGTGCGGAAAACGCGCCTTGAATTTTTTCAGCAGCAGCAGCGAATTTGCGTAGTCCGCGCCGGGGCGCGCCTGTTTGTAGAGGCGCGGCACGGTTTCGAGATTGTGATTCATCACGTCGGGCGGGCAGTCGCTCAAAATATCGAGTGCGATGTCGAGGCGTCCACGAAAATCCGGCACCAGCACTTCGATGCGGGTTTGCGGGGAACGCGCGCGCACTTCGCGAATGCATTCCTTGAAATGTGCCGCGCCGCCGTCGCGCAAGTCATCGCGATCCACACTGGTGATCACCACGTATTTGAGCTTCAGCGCGGCGATGGTGTTCGCCAGATGCACGGGTTCTTCGGCGTCCGGCGGCAGCGGGCGGCCGTGGCCCACGTCGCAAAACGGGCAGCGGCGCGTGCATAAGTCGCCGAGAATCATGAAGGTCGCCGTGCCCTTGCCGAAACATTCGCCGATGTTGGGGCAACTCGCTTCTTCACACACGGTGTGCAGTTTTTGTTCGCGCAGGATGTGTTTGATCTCGCGAAAGCGCGGGCTGTCGGTGAGGCGCACTCTGATCCAGTCGGGCTTTTTCAACGCGTCGCCAGCGGCGAGCGGCACGATCTTGATCGGAATACGCGCGGTCTTGGCCTTGCCTTTTTGCTTTTCGCCGGGTTCGGCCATGTCAGTGTTCCAGCGCCTGTAACAGGTGTTGCGTGAGTTTTTCGCTCACGGATTCAAGGGTGTCGCGCACGCCGTGGTCGCGCAGTTGCGTGACTTTTAATCCCGCGTAACCGCAGGGATTGATGGCGTCGAAAGGGGAGAGGTCCATGTCGATATTGAGCGCAAGGCCGTGGTAGCAGCAACCATTTTTGACGCGCAGGCCGAGCGCGGCGATTTTGCTGTCGTTCACATAGACGCCCGGCGCGTCGGCGCGGTAGCGCGCAGGGATACCGTAACCGTCGAGCAAGTTTATCACGGCGCTTTCCATCTTCCGCACCAACGGGCGCACGCCTAAACCGCGTCGCTTGAGGTCGAGCAGCAAATACGCCACCAGTTGGCCGGGGCCGTGATAAGTGATCTGTCCGCCGCGATCAATTTTTACCACGGGGATGCCGGTGTCGGCGCGCAACAGGTGTTCCGGTTTGCCGGCGAGGCCCAGGGTATACACGGGCGGATGCTGTAACAGCCAGATTTCGTCGCGCGTATTCGCATCGCGCCGCGCGGTGAAATCCTGCATCGCACGCCAGGTGGTTTCATAGCCGGCGATGCCCAGCATGCGAACAGCCGGCGCGAAGGCGCCCGGGTGCGACACGTTTGCTGCGGATGCTGGGCGAACAGGCGTATCCATGCCGGCGGTTGTCACGGTTGTTTATCGGGGAGAACGGTAGCACAATGCCGCTTTTCGCGGGTTGGCGGCGCGCATGAAATGCAACGAACCATATGAAAATCAAACAGTTTGAAAAACGGGTTGCGCGGGTGGTGTTGACGGCAATCGTGGCGGTGGGCAGCGCGGCCGGCGTGGCGCATGCGGCCGAGCCGTCTTATTCGGCGGATCTGGCAACGTTGTTTAACGAACATCAGCGCTTGCTGGCGTTGCGTGATGCCTGCATCACGGCGCAACCCGAGAAAAAAGCGGATTTGAGCGAGGCTTACCAGGATTGGCTGAATCGCCATGTGCGTATCGTCGATGATCTCGATAACCGTTTTGCCGCGATCATCAAGCGCGCGTCCAAGGGGCAGGCCGAATACACGAAGAACTACGGCAAGTATCAGGCCGAGGTTCTGCAATTGCGCGAAGAAGACAAAAAGGCGTTACTCGCCGACAAGGAAAAACTCGCGCCACAATGCGCCGAACTGCCCGGCTATTTGCGCAGCCCGAAATCCGACATTCCCACCTTGTTTCCGGCGGAGTTCAAACGCGTTTATCGGGTGCGATGAACGTTGTCCATGGCGATGATATAAGTATTTGTATTTAAAAAAGTTTTTAATGAATTGCGGCGCCCTGTTGATGCCGGTGTTGCTGCTGGGGGTGCAATGGTCTTTTGCCGCGGCGCTGGACGAAACCGAAATTCAGCGCTGGATCGACACCCACGCAAAACGCAGTCAAAGCAACGAGGTAACGCCGATGCGCGCCAGGGTGGTTGGTGATCTGGATGGTGACGCGCGCGATGACGTGGCCGTGCTCTACACCTTGCGGCCCCGCGGCCAGCAGCATGAACGGCGCTACCTGGCGGTGTTCAGAAACAAGCTCACGGGCGGTCGCGGTGGGTTGCATTATCACGCGCATGTGCTGGTTGGTGGCACAGGTGCCGCCGAGGTTAATCGCGTGACCATCCTCAATCAGAACGTGGTGCTGGAGATGCTCACCCACCGGGCGGGCGACGCGACGTGCTGTCCAACCCGTCCGGCCACGCGGCGTTACCGGATGGTATCGCGTTCGCTGGTGCTGGTGAAAGAATCCGCAAAGTCGGGCAAGCCCACCCCGGCGCCGAAATGAGCGGCGCGCTTCCCGTTTTTGGAGAAAGGGGCGCGACAGAGTAGAATTCGCCCTCTTTCACGTCATTACAGAATCGGAGTTTTACCATGGGCAAGGGCGACAAACGTACCAAACGCGGCAAGATTTTCAAAAGCTCCTACGGCAATACCCGTCCGCAGGGCGTCAAGGCCAAGCCTGCCACCGGCAAGGCGGGCAAGGCAAAAGCCGTCAAGAAAACCTGATCGCGCCTTTAGCGATGTCTTGCGCCACGCGGTCGTGGCGTTGAACGGGCATGTCAGCTTCCACCACGTCACGGCTCGACAGCGGCAGTTACTTCCCGGCAGTGACGTTGCCGCTGGTGGGCGGCGGTCGCCTCGCGCTGCCCCGTGACTGGGCGGGCCATGCCGGCGCATTGCTGTTTTATCGCGGACACTGGTGACCGTACTGCCGTCAGCAGTTGGCTGACTTTCAATCGCGGCTGAGTGATTTCGACAAGCTCGATTGCCGATTGGCCGCGGTGTCGGTGGACGCCGAGCCAGACGCGCAAAAGACGGTTACCGAACACCAATTGAAGTTTCCCGTCGCTTATGGCGCGGATGGTCCCGCGCTCGGCGCGTTGACCGGCGCATTCTGGGAAGACAAGCGGCGTTGTTTGCAGGCCACCGGGTTTATTCTCAAGGCAGATGGTACGGTGGCGCAGGCGCTCTACAGCACGGGGCCGATTGGCCGTTACACCGCGGCGGAAGCGCTGAAAATACTGGAAAAAATCGTTATGGGTTGAGTGCCTAACCGCATTGCGGCGAGGTTATTCGCGGTTTGCGGTTACAGCACCTTGACCACCATCGGGTGGTCGCACAAATCCTGATACAGCGCGTCCAGTTGCACCTGCGAAGTTGCGCGCACGGTGCAGGTCAGGCTCAGGTATTTGCCCTTGCTGCTGGGGCGCATTTCCATCTCGGCCCCATCGTAATCGGGCGCGTGACGCTTGACCACGTCAAGGATCGACTGCGCATAACCCGCGCGCTGGTAACCAATGATTTTCAGTGGAAAATCACACGGGAATTCAATCAGGCTGGATTCGGCCATGACCAGCGTATTACGGCTTGCGCATCACGTCGCGCTTGAATTCCTGATACAGCGCGTGCATGCGCTGGAACAGCATGCCGGGCTTGCCGTCACCGACCGGCTTGCCGTCGAGCATGGTGACGGCGAGTACTTCCTTGGTGGACGAAGTGACCCAGATTTCATCGGCGCCGCGCGTTTCGGTTTCAGAGACGGCGCGGACTTCGACTTCAAATTCACGCGCCCGCGCGATTTCAAGCACCACGTCGTAGGTGATGCCCGGCAACACCAGATTGTTTTTCGGCGGCGCCAGCAACACGCCGTTTTTTACCACGAACACATTGCTGGCCGAGGCTTCGGTGAGCTGGCCGTCGCGAAACAAAATGGTCTCCGTGGCGCCCGCGTCCGCCGCCATCTGGCGCAGCAGGCAATTGCCCAGTAACGATACGGATTTCACGTCGCATTTCAGCCAGCGGAAATCCGATGCCGTGATCGCCGACACGCCCTTGTCGATTTGTTCGCGCGAGGGCGTGGTGAGCGGCCCCGACATCATGAACACGGTTTGCTTCACGTCCTTCGGAAACGCGTGATCGCGCCTGGCCACGCCGCGCGTGACTTGCAGATACACCGACTGATCTTCGCCGGCGTCCGCGTTTTTGGCGATGATGTCGGTCATCAGCGCCGTCCACTGCGCCTCCGTCATCGGATTGGCCAGGCGTATGCCGTCGAGGCTGTGCTGCAAGCGGCGCAGATGCTCGGCCATGCGGAAGGGGCGGCGCGAATACACGGGCACGACTTCGTACACGCCATCGCCAAAAATAAAACCGCGGTCGAGCACTGGAATGCGTGCGTCTTCGAGCGGCATGAACTCGCCGTTGAGATAAACAATATCGCTCATGACATACTCTTCTGGAGTTACTGGAAGTGCAGCCGCAGGGCATCCCAGGTGCGGCCGAAAATGCCCGCGACCGGCACATCTTCAAGTGCGGCGAGCGGCTGGGAATAATAGGGTTTGCCGTTCAACTCCAGCTTTAGCGTGCCGACGGCCTGCCCGGCGCGCAGCGGTGCCAGCAGCGGCTGGACGGTTTCAATTTTGGCCTTGAGGTTGGCGGCATCGCCCTTGGGTACGCTCACGTACAGGCCGGTCTGAAAGCCGAGTTTCACCGCGTTGAGCGTGCCTTTCCAGACGCGCGGCGTGGCGGCGGCCTGATTGGCCTCATACAGGCGCACGGTATCGAAATTCTGATACCCGTAATTCAGCAGTTTCTGGCTTTCAGCGGCGCGTGCCGCGTCGGACGCCGCGCCCAGCACCACGGAAATCAGGCGGCGGTTGTCACGTTTGGCGGAGGATATCAGGCAATAACCGGCGGCATCGGTATGGCCGGTTTTTACGCCATCGACCGTGGTGTCGCGCCACAACAGCCGGTTGCGGTTGGCCTGCGTGATGTCGTTGTAGCGGTATTCCTTTTGGGAATACAAGGGGTAATGTTCGGGGTAATCGCGGATCAGCGCGGCGGTAAGCTGCGCGAGGTCGCGCGCCGTCGAAGTGTGCTTCGGCTCGGGCAAGCCGGTGGAGTTGACGAAATTCGTCGCGGCGAGGCCCATGCGCTTCGCTTCGCGATTCATCAACGTGACAAACGCTTCTTCGGTGCCCGCCACGGCCTCGGCGAGCGCGATGGTGGCGTCGTTGCCCGACTGAATAATCATGCCGCGCATCAGTTCATTTACGGATACCGGGATGTCGGTCTGGATGAACATGCGCGAGCCGGTCGCCTTGCGGGCTTTTTCGGACACCGGCACGATTTGATCGGGTTTCAGTTTCTTTTGCTTCAGCGCATCGAACACCAGATAGGCCGTCATCAGCTTGGTCAGCGACGCAGGTTCAAAGCGCTCGTCGTGCTGGTAGCCGGTTAACAATTGCCCGCTTTGCGTGTCGATCAGCACCCACGCGCGCGCGGCAATCTGCGACGGCGGCGGATCAAAGGCAAACGCAGCCGGTGCGCTGCACAGGGCGCAGATCAGGCAGGCCGTCCGGAGCAAGCCGAGCCGGAACGCCGACAGCACCAGACGTACCCGAAGCACCGAACACATGATTTTTCGCCAGAAAGTAACGATACGATTTTGCACGCGGCAATTATACGTTGCGCCGCGCCGCTTGGTGCAAGGATCAGGCGGTGTTGTTTATTCCGCCGGAACGTTCGCCACCTTGACCACCTTCGCATACTTCACAAAATCCGTACGGTTCTGCGCGGCGTATTCTTCCGGCGTGCTGCCTACCGGATCGATTCCCAGGGTGGTGTAGCGTTGCGTGACGTCGGGGTGACGCACGGCCTGGGCGATGGCATTCGACACCAGGGTAATGACGGCGCGAGGCGTTGCGCTGGGCGCGAGGATGCCGATCACCGGCGGATAATCAAAGTCCTTGATGCCGGTGACTTCCGCCACCGTTGGCACGTCGGGCGCCTGCGCCGAGCGCTTGAGTGTGTTGACCGCCAGCAGCTTGATGCGGCCGCCCGCGCGATGCGGCGCCAGCGACGGCAGCGCGGACATGGCGAGTGATACTTCGCCGCTGATCACCGCCGGCACGGATTGCGCCGTGCCTTTGTAGGGCACATGCACGAGGCCGAGTTTGAGCGGGCCGTTCAACGCCTCCATCGACAGGTGATGCAGGCTGCCGATGCCGCCGGAGCCGTAGCGCAGCGAGCCCGGTTTGGCCTTGGCCAGTGCGATCAATTCGTTCAGGGTGTTCGCGGGCACGGAAGCGTGCGCCGCGATGAACTGCGCCGAGGTGCCCATGATGCTCACCGCCGCGAAATCCTTCACCGGGTCATAGGGCAGTTTGGCATAGAGCGCCGGGTTGATCGCAGTCTGGCCGACATCGGCGACCAACAGGGTGTAACCGTCCGCGTTGGCGCGCGCCACCAGTTCGCAGGCGCCGATGCCGCCCGCGCCGGGACGATTGTCGATGACGAATTGCTGTTTCAGTGTTTCAGTCAGCCGCGTGGCGACCAGGCGCGTCATGGTGTCGGGCAAGCCGCCCGCGGCGTAGGGCACGACGATGCGCACGGGTTTGGCGGGATAGGCCTGCACTGAACTTGCAGAAGGGGTTTGCGCGAAGGTGTTCGTGGCGACAACGGCCATCGCAAAGGTCAGCGCGGTGATTATCATTCTTGTTTGGAAAGGGCCGGCGTTTTGACGTTGGATGCGCTTGAACCGATTGATCATGAGGTGCTCCGCGTTGCAGAATGCGTCCAGTATAATCATTCGCGCAACACGTCAGCAAACAATCAGGAGCACGGGTGTATGAGCCATCTGAATCCCTATCGCAAATCGTATTTTGATACGCAACCGGACTACCGTTATCCGCCGTATCGTTCCACGCTCAAACGCGCGCCAACGCAGCCGCTGGTGCAGATACCACAAACCCTGTCCGAGATCACCGGTCCGGTTTTTTCCGCGCGTGACGTCAAGGACACCGACAACGATCTCACGGCGCAGCACGCCGGCGCGCCGATCGGCGAGCGCATGTTTGTGTCGGGGCGCGTGCTGGATGAAAACGGCAGGCCCGTGCCAAATACACTGATCGAGATGTGGCAGGCCAATGCAGCTGGCCGCTACAAGCATATCGTCGATGATCACGATGCGCCGATGGATCCCAACTTCACCGGGTTCGGCCGCACGGTGACGGACGCCAACGGACACTACCGTTTCAAGACCATCAAGCCTGGCGCCTACCCGTGGCGCAATCATTACAACGCGTGGCGGCCCGCGCATCTGCATTTTTCGCTGTTCGGGCAGGGTTTCGCGCAACGGCTGGTGACGCAGATGTATTTTCCAGGTGATCCGTTATTAGAGTTTGACCCTATGGTTATGAGCGTGCCGGATGAACGTGCGCGCCAGCGGCTGGTGTCGAGTTTTGATTGGGAAAATACCGTGCCCGAATACGCGATTGCCTACCACTTCGACATGATTTTGCGCGGACGTGATGCAACGCCGATGGAAACGAAAGGGAACAAGAAATGAGCCTGTTATTGACCGCGGCGCAGACCGTCGGCCCTTATGTGGCCATAGGATTTGAAAAGCAGTCTTTGCCGGACGTGGCGCCCGCAGGCGTGGCGGGTGAACGCGTGGTGATCACCGGAAAAATTTTCGATGGCGATGGCCAGCCGGTGACCGACGGCGTGATTGAAACCTGGCAGGCCAATTCCTACGGCAAGTATGCCCATCCGGACGACACGCAGGAAAAACTGCTCGAAGAAAATTTCCGCGGTTTCGGGCGCGTGCTGACCGATGCGCAGGGCGGCTTTCGTCTGACGACGATCAAGCCTGGCAAGGTTGCGGGGCCGGATGGACTCGGGAGCAAAGAGCAGGCGCCGCATATTACCGTGGCGATTTTCATGCGCGGCCTGCTCAAGCATCTGATGACGCGGATTTATTTTCCGGGAGAAGCGGCGAACGCGGATGACGCGGTGCTTAACCGGGTGCCTGCGGCGCGGCGCGCCACCTTGATTGCCCGCAAAGCGGCGGATGGGACGCTGCAATGGGATGTGTATTTGCAGGGGCCGAATGAAACCGTTTTCTTCGATTATTGATCGCTATTAATCAATCGCCATTGATCACCCATGACCGAAAGCGACGTCATCGACGATCTGGTGACCGCCAACCACATTCTCTATAACGAGGGCGTGGTGGATGGTTTTGGTCATGTCAGCGTGCGCCACCCCACGCGGCCGGACCGATTTTTGTTGTCGCGCAGCATCGCGCCCGGCAACGTCACGGCCGAAGACATCATGGAGTTCGATCTCGACGGCAATGCGGTGGATGCACGCGGCCGCAAGCCTTATCTGGAGCGTTTTATCCATAGCGAGGTGTTTCGCGTGCGCGCCGACGTTCAGGCGGTGGTGCATAACCATTCACCGGCGGTGATCCCGTTTGGCGTGACCGGCACCCAGCTGAAACCCATTTCGCACATGAGCGGGTTTCTCGCAGGCGGCGTGCCTAATTTTGAAATTCGCGAGGCCGGTGGCCCCGCGACGGACATGCTGATCCGCACGCCGCAACTGGGCATGGCGTTTGCGCGAACGCTGGGCACTGCGGCGTTTGCACTGATGCGTGGACACGGGGCGGTCGCGGTGGGCGATTCGATCCGTCAGGTGGTTTACCGCGCGGTGTACGCGGAGCAGAACGCGCGCTTGCAGGCGCAGGCATTGCAAATGTGCGAAGCGGGCGACATCAACTTTTTGAATGACGCGGAAGCCGCTGGCACCGACGCGGCTAATTACGTCAACATGGATCGGCCCTGGGAGCTTTGGAAGAAGCGTGCGGTTAAAAATTCGCGTTAAATGGTTAACGATGGCCGGTAATCGTTAAACGTCAGGCCATCGCGGATGTTGATAAAAAAGGGGCGGCCTGAGCCGCCCCTTTTTGTTATGCCGCGATATTTATAAACCGCTACCGATCAATCCGCCAAGAATGGCGCCGATGGCGGTAGCGATGCCGCGGCCTTCACCGCGCCCCATCTGGCCGCCGATCACATTGCCGATCGCACCGCCGATGGCGGCTCCGCCCACGGCACCGGCCACATTCGGTCCGCGTGTTTCCGGATACGCTACCGGCGCCGGGGCAGGCGCGGGGTACTCGGGGTAGTACGCCGGCTCCGGCGTGTAGGCGGGTTCCGGGTACGTTACCGGCGTGGGCGCTTCCGTGTAAACGACCGGCTCGGTGTATACCGGGCGTTCCACGTAGACCGGGCGCTCAACATACACCGGCCGCTCCACGACGACGGGGCGTTGCACGATCACCGGCGCGGGAACAAACACCGGGCGCGTGATCACCACCGGACGATGCACCATGGCGGGAACATGATTCACCGTTCTTGCCACGGGCCGGTGTACGGCGGGCACCACCGCCGGCGGCAGCGGCGCGGGATGACGTGCAGACGCTTGAACGTTGCCGTTGTCGCGTGTGCCGAACCTGCCGTGCGACGGAAACGTTTCAGCGTGCGCCGTTAGCGCGGCCGACAGCAGGGAAACGGCGGTCAAAAGCTTCAAAGTCGTGGTCGTTTTCATGGCATCCTCCTTTTCAATGGTTGCCACTTTCTAAAACGCTTCGTTGCCGGCAGTGCCTACTGTTCAAGTGCAACAAAGTGTTGCAAATGTAACGGTGCGTATTGTAAAATATTCAATAAAAACAAATAGTTATAATATTTCTGCCCAATGCGAGTCAAAACGATGCGTGCCGCGATGCGGGGTACGCGGGGTCGCGACCCATCGTTTCGCTTGGGCATACACCGGTACGCCGGTGAATAAGTAAAAAAAGCGATAATCGCGGCTTACGGAGGAGTCATGCAGCAACACACACTACAGGCGGCGGCGATTGTCACGATTGCGATTGTCACGGCCGCCGCGTCAACAGCACCAGCGTTCGCCCAAGGTGTTCAAGGCAGTCAAGGTTTTCCATCCAAACCGATCCGTATCATCGTGCCGCTGGCACCCGGCGGGAATCTGGATATCGTGGCGCGCGCGGTCGCCGCGCCCATGGGCGAAACATTCGGTCATCAGGTTATTGTTGAAAACCGACCCGGGGCCAGCAGTCTGGTCGGCACGCAGTTTGTCGCCAAGGCGCCCGCCGATGGCTATACGCTGCTCGCGGTTGCCAACACTTTTGCCACCGTGCCGTCGCTGATGAAAAATCCCGGCTACGACGCGCTGAAGGATTTCACCGGCGTTTCGCTCACTTGCCTGGTGCCGATGGCGCTGGTCGCCACGCGCACGTTGCCGGCACGCACGGTAAAAGACCTGATCGCGCTTGGCAAGGCACAGCCGGGACAACTCGCGTACGGCACCTCCGGTGCGGGCAGCACCGGGCATATCGCGGCGGAACTGCTGGGCCAGCAGGCCGGGGTGAAGCTGTTGCATATTCCGTACAAGGGAAATTCGGCGGCGATCATCGATGTCATCGCCGGCAACGTGCAACTGATGTTCGATCAGGTCAGCACCGCGAAGCCGTATGTCGATTCCGGCAAGTTGCGCGCGCTGGGGGTCACCAGCCTGAAACGCTCGCCGCTGTTTCCCGACGTGCCGACCATTGATGAGTCGGGTCTCAAAGGTTACGAGGAAATTACCTTTAACGGATTGCTGGCGCCAACCGGCGCGCCGCGTGACGCGCTGATCCGCGTGCAAACAGAAGTCTCGCGCATCGTGCGCCTGCCCGAGCTGCGCAAACGTTATATCGAGCGCGGCATCGAACTCGTGGCGAGCGCCTCGCCCGAAGAGTTCACCGCGGCTGTTAAAACCGAGTTCGAGAAAAAAGCCAGGCTCGCGCGTGATACGGGCATGCGGCTGGAGTAAATCATGACCACGAAAATCTGGAAACGCGCGATTAGCGTTGGCGTAGGTATTTGCATTCGCGTGTTGGCGTGTGCCGGATATGCCCAGGCACAGGTTCAGAATTACCCCAACAAGGCCGTGCGGATTATTTGTCCCAACGGCGTGGGTGATACGGCGGATATCCTCGCGCGCTTGATTGGCGTAAAGCTCGGCGAACGGCTGAACCGGCAGTTCATTGTCGATAATCGTTCCGGCGCCGCCGGGCAACTGGGATTAGAGCTCGCGGCGCGCGCCGCGCCCGACGGTTACACGATAGCCACGGGGCAGGGCACGAGCCTTGCGATCGTGCCGCACACCTACAAAAATCCGCGCTATGACCCGCTGAAGGATTTTGCGCATATCGCGGTGGTCGCAACAAGCTATTCGGCGCTGGTGGTGCATCCGGGCACGCCGTTCAAGACGATCAAGGAGTTGATCACCTACGGGCGCGCGAATCCGAACAAGCTTACTGCGGCGTCTGGCAGCGAATTGGGGTTTCAGCATTTGTCTTTTGAGCTGCTGCGGCTGCAAAGCGGCGCGCGCTTTGTGCATGTGCCGTACAAAGGCTCGGCGGCCATCGTGTCTGATCTGATCAGCGGACAAGTCGATTTGTCGATGTCGTCGTACACCGCGTTCGCACCGCACATTCGTTCGGGCCGCATGCGCATGCTGGCCATCACCAACCCGACGCGCGTGCCGCTGCTGCCCAACGTGCCGGCGTTGGCGGAATTCGTGCCGGGTTATGACATGCGGGGATGGTATGGATTTGTCGCGCCCGCCGCCGTGCCGCGCGAGATCGTGAACTTGCTCAACGTCGAAATCAATCGCGCCACGGCGCTGCCCGATGTGCGCGATAAATTGATCCAGGCGGGGCTGGATATTCCGTCCGAGTCGGCGGAATATTTTACCGATCTCATCCGGCGCGAATCCGCGAAGTTTGGCAAACTGGTGCGAGACGCGGGGCTGACGCCGCAGTAATCGCGCGCGCGTCGGCGCATTTCCTCTATTGATAACAAGGTTAAGAAATGAAAATTGTAGTGCTGGATGATTGGGCGCAAGGCTTTCGAAAACTGCCGTGTTTCGCGCGGTTGAAGGATCATGAGGTGGTGATCTATCACGATACCGAAAAAGATCCCGCCAAACTGGCGGCCAGAATCAACGGCGCGGAAGCGCTGATCCTGACGCAGGAGCGCTCCGCATTTCCGCGTGCGGTCATCGAAAAACTCACCACTGTCAAACTGGTGGCGCAGACCGGCAGCCACCGGCATCACATTGATTTTGCCGCATGCACTGAAAAAGGCATCATCGTCGCGTCGCCCACCAAGGTGGGCGTGGGCATTACCACGGCGGAACTCACGTGGGCGTTGATACTGGCGAGCCTGCGCCATATCCCGCACGAGGTCGAGCAGTTGAAGCTAGGCAAGTGGCAGACCACGCTGGGCACCGGCCTGCGCGGACTGACGCTGGGCATCTATGGGCTGGGCGGCATCGGCAGTCTGGTCGCGCAAGTGGGCAAGGCGTTTGGCATGAAAGTGACCTGCTGGGGGCGCGAATCCTCGCGCGCCAAGGTGGTGGCGGCGGGTTACGAAATGCCCGCAACGCGCGAGGCGTTCTTCTCGGAATCCGACATCGTGTCGCTGCACATCTTTGCCAATGAACAAACACGCGGCATCGTCACCGCCGCCGATCTGGCCTTGATGAAGCCGACAGCTTTGCTGGTCAACACCAGCCGTGCACGGCTGATTCAGGACGGCGCGCTGGTGGCGGCATTGAAACAGGGACGGCCGGGATTTGCGGCCGTGGATGTGTATGAAACCGAACCCGTGCTCAATGGTGATCATCCGCTGCTGAAAATGCCGAACGTGATCTGCACGCCGCATCTGGGTTACGCGGTGGTGAATTCGTTCGAAAGTTTATACGCGGCGGCGATAGACAGCATACTGGGCTACGCGGTGGGCAAACCGGTGAACGTGTTAAACCCGGAAGTGCTCAAGGTAAAATAGCGCGGCGGGTCATTGGAGAAAAACAGATTGAACCCATTCAGAAGTTGTATGGCTGGCGTGCTTGTTGCGTTTACCACGGCCGCGGCTGCCCAGCCGGCCCCGCCAGTTTATCCCAGCAAGCCGATACGTTTCATCGTGCCCTATGCCGCGGGTGGCAGCGTGGATCCGTTGGTGCGTATTTTTACGCCGAAAATGACCGAAGGACTGGGACAGCAAGTCGTGGTGGATATCCGTCCCGGCGGCAATACCGTGATTGGAACCGATGCGCTGGCGAAATCGCCGCCGGATGGCCACACCATACTGGCGACCGTGGTGACCAATCATGTGATCAATGCGCTGCTGATTCCCAATCTGCCGTTCGACTCGGTCAAGGATTTTGCGCCGGTCTCCACGGTGTCCAGCACCGACTACGTGCTGGTGCTGCATCCATCGGTGCCCGCCAAAAACCTGAAGGAATTCATTGCGCTGGCGAAATCCAAACCGGGGCAACTCAATTACGGTTCGGTGGGCAGCGGTGGCATCAGCCAGTTGGGCAACGAGCATTTCAGCATGCTGGTGGGCATCAAGATGCAGCGTGTGCCGTACAAGGGTTCGGCACTGGCGCTGATTGATCTGGTGGCGGGCCAGCTACAGGCGGGCTTTTATACGCCCATCTCGTTTATTCAATATATCCGCAGTGGCAGAATCAAGGCTATTGCCGTGTCGGGCAATAATCGACTGCAGGCGCTGCCCGAGGTGCCGACGTTTGCCGAAGCCGGTCTGCCCGGATTCGAAATGCGTGTGACGTATGGCGTGCTGGCGCCGGCGGGCACCGCGAAGCCAGTCATCGACAAACTCTCGGGTGAATTCGCCAAGATAGTCGCGCTGCCGGAAACGCGTGAACGGCTCGCTGGACAGGGCATGGTGCCGTTTTACAACGGGCCGGATGTAATGGCCGCGCTGATGAAAACGGAAACCGTCAAATATGCGCAGGTTATCAAGGCGGCGAATATCAAGCTGGACAATTAACGTCGTGTCAATGCAGCGCTCATGCAATGCGGCGCAGCGCCGAAATGGAATCATCGTTATGACATTTTGCAACATCCACAGTGACATAAGGGGCGCGGTGGCCGCCGCGCTGTTGGCGTCAGCGGCGTTGCCGTGCGGTGCGCAGGCGCAAGCCTATCCGACCAAGACAATACGCATCGTACTGCCTTATTTGGGGGGCACGGATTTCGTCGGCCGCTGGATCGCGCTGAAACTTTCACCCGCCTTGGGCCAGCAAGTGGTGGTGGATCCGCGCCCCGGCGCCGGCGGCCGCATCGGTCATGATCTCGTTGCCAAGGCCGCGCCTGACGGCTATACACTTATGATCGCGGCGCCGCCGTTGGTGATCAATCCGCATCTGGGCAAGGCAAACGCGGTGCGCGAGTATGCGCCGGTGGCGTTGCTCGGCACCATTCCTTACATTCTGGCGGTTCACCCGTCGGTGCCGGCGAAAACCCTGCGTGAACTGGTGCAACTGGCGCGTAATAATCCGGGCAAGCTGACTTACGGTTCCGGCGCGCCGGGTTCGACCAGCCATCTGGCCGGCGAGTTGTTGAAATCATTGAGCAAGACCAACATCCTGCTGGTGCCGTACAAGGGCGCCACGTTCGGACTCATCGGCGCGATGAGCGGCGAAGTGGACGTGGTGATTCCCTCGGCGTCCGCCGTGGAGGCCTATGTCAAGGACAAACGGATACGCGCGCTGGCGGTGCTCAACACCAAACCCGTGAGTTCCATGCCCGGCGTGCCCACGGCGGCCCAGGCGGGCATGCCCGAACTGGTGGTGGTGAACTGGTTTGTGCTGTCCGCGCCCGCCGGCACGCCGCGCCCGATCATCGACCGGCTTAACACCGAAGTGATGAAGGTGATGCAGTCCGCCGATACGCAAAAGCAGTTCGTGACGTTCGGTGGTGAAATCGTGCCCAGCACGCCCGAACAAACCGCCGCGTTTCTGAGCGAGGAATATGAGCGTTGGGGCAAGGTGATACGCGACGCCAATATCAAGGGCGAATAGCGTCGCGTAGTGTCGCCGCCACCGTAAGCTTCGGTTCCGTTACCGCCTGTACATCCTCGACCGTAAACCCTAGCGCGAGTTCGCGCAGTACCAAGCCGCCGGGTGTCACATCAATCACCGCGAGGTCGGTAAATATCCGCGTCACGCATTTCAGCGCGGTGACCGGGTACGTGAGTTGATGGACTATTTTCGGTTCGTTTTTATTGGTGACATGCGTCATGGCGACGAACACTTGCTTGGCGCCGCTGGCGATATCCATCGCGCCGCCGATGGCGCCCATCGGTGCGCCGGGCACTTTCCAGTTGGCGAGGTCGCCGCGCGCGGAAACCTGCATGCCGCCCAGCACCGCGAAATCGACGTGCCGCCCGCGTGTCATGGAGAATGAATCGGCCTGATGGCTGAAACTGCCGCCGGGTAGCAGCGTGATGAACTCCTTGCCGGCGTTGATGAGGTTCGGGTCTTCTTGGCCGGGCGCGGGCTTGGGGCCGCCGCCGAGCACACCGTTTTCGCTGTGCAGAATGACTTCGCGATCCTTGGGGATGTAATTGCCGCACAGCGTGGGGATACCGATGCCGAGGTTGACATAGCATCCGTCGGGTAAATCCTGCGCGATGCGTTGGGCGATTTGTTCGCGGGTGAGCGGCGTTTTGCTCATGAGGGTTTTTCCGTTTTGACCACGCGTTGCACAAAGATGCCGGGCGTTACCACCTGTTCCGGGTGTATCGCGCCGAGTTCGACAACTTCATCGACTTCGGCGATGGTGCAACGGCCCGCCATCGCCATCGGTGGATTGAAATTGCGCGACGATTGGTTGTAGGTCAGGTTGCCCCAGCGGTCGCCGCGTCGCGCGCGCACGAACGAGAAATCGGCTTTCAACGCCCGCTCAAACACGCAGTCGATGCCGTCGAACGTCATGGTGGGTTTGCCTTCGGCGATTTCGGTGCCGTAGCCGGTGGGCGTGTAAAAACCTTCGATGCCGGAGCCGCCCGCGCGAATGCGTTCGGCGAGCGTGCCCTGCGGCGTGAGTTCCAGTTCAATTTTTCCGGCGCGCAGAAATTCGCTTAGCACGGTGGCGGACTTTGCCTGCGGGAAGCTGCACACCATTTTGCGTACGCGCCCTTGGCGGATGAGTTGCCCGATGCCGGTTTCGCCGCGCCCCGCATGGTTGGAAATCAGCGTGAGGTGCCTGGCGTGGTGCCGGATCAAGGCTTGCACCAAACCCTCGGGCATGCCGGCATCGCCGAAGCCGCCGATCATGATGGTCGCGCCGTCAGGGATGTCGGCGACGGATTGATCGAGCGAGGCGATGATTTTGTTTAGCATGAAAAAGTAAAACGGCGCTGGCAGTTGCCAACGCCGTTAGTTAACCATATGTTTTTAAAAGATTATTTGGCGCCGCAAAATTTGATGTAGAGCGACGCAAACGCCGACGGTTCATCCAGCATCGGAAAGTGGCCGGAGTTCTCCATCACTGCCAGTTTGGCTTTGGGCGCGGCGCCGGTCAGGCGATCTTTGAGTGCGATAGTCGGGCCTTTTCTGCCGTACACAAGCATCATCGGCTTTTTGATCTTTTTCGCGGCGGCCACGGCGTTGAATTCACGAATGCCCCACATCACATCGACCATCGCCCAGGCGCCAGCCTTGCATCGGTCAATGTTCCAGCGCTGTTCCAGCGCGGCATCCACCACGGCGACGCGTTCCTTTATTTGCGCGGCGGTTTGCATCGGCAGGCCGAAGTTACCTTCGGTGTGATGCCAATTTGCGCCCCATTCGTCCGAGTTGCGGCAGGGCGTTTCAACCGGCACCGCGCTCAGCGTGCGCGTGGGGAACAGGCTGGCGAAGGCGAGGGTGACACTGCCGCCCACGGATGCGCCGCCGATATGCGCGGCCTTGATCTTGAGTGCGGTCATCAGTGCGGCCAGTGCTTTGGCGTGATCCTCGATGCTGAAATGACGCTGGATGCGATCCGAATCGCCATGGCCCGGCATGTCCCACGAAATCACGCGGAAGTGTTTCGCCAGCAGCGGCGCGATGACTTCGTATTGATGCGCCGAGCCGCCGTTGGTATGCATCAACATCAGCGCCGGACGATTGCTGCCTTGGCCGGCTTCGCGGTAATGAATGCGGCCATAGCCCTTGGTTTTGACAAAGCCGTCGCGCGTGGCGGAACTGGATTCCATGGTGGTTCTCCCTGAAAGGTGGTTGAAGCGTGGCGATGAGCGTTCGAGCGAGATTTTACGATGGCGGCGCGGTCGCTGGCCAGCCATTGCCGCTACAACGGTTTTAGGCTGGAGCCCGAATAATACTTGCCGCCCATGAACACCAGCGGTGGATGGTGATGTTCGGCGAAATCGGTGACTTCGCCGATGAGGATCACGTGGTCGCCTTTGTTGACCTCGGTGTGGCCCTTGCAAATGAAATGCGCGGATGCCCCTTCAATAATCGGACAGCCGCCCAAATAGGATTTCCAGTCGCGGTGCGCAAAGCCGTCGGGCGGTGGCAGCGCGTGTTTTCGCGCGATGTCGATTTGGGTCTCGGCCAGCACGCTGACCGAGAACGCGTGCGTTTTCGAAAACGTGTGATAACGCGCTGAACGGGAACGCAGCGTCCACAATATCAGCGGCGGATCGAGCGACAGCGAGGCGAACGAATTCACCGTCATGCAATGCACGTGGCTGTCCGGCGTTTGCGCCGCGATCACGGTTACGCCGGTGGCGAAGCGGCCCAACGCCGAACGCAGCGCCGTGCGCGTGTCGGCGTGCGGCGCGGCTTTGGCCTTGGCGGCCGGCGACGGTGTCATGCGGGCATCCTGTAACATGCGGTCAAAAGATCGCTGGAGCTACTATGCTGCCACTTGCTGCTGCACCGGCGCCTGCCCGAAGGCCGGACCGACATTCTTCACGTGCGGCAGGATTTCTTCCGCAAATTGTTGCATGTATTCCGGCGTAATCGACGGCAGGGTGATGAGGATGTATCCCGTACCCGCTTCGGCCAGCGCGCCGATGCGGTCAACGATTTCCTGCGGGCTGCCCATCAAGGCGCTGTCGTCGGTGGCGAGATCAGGATCGGCCTGGCTCACCGGTTGCGCGGTCGCGCCCGGCGTGCCGTGCACGGCGATGGCGCCGATGCGCTTGAAAGTGTCCCGGCGCCGCTCGAGTGCTTTCTTGCGTTCGGCTTCGGTTTTGACGATAGTCACCGAGCGCGCGACCACGCAACGCGTGGAATCGCGCGGCTGACCGATTTTTTCCAAGCCGTCGAGATACATGCCGACGCGTTCTTTTACCTGCTGCACCGTGGCGAGCTGGTCCAGCATCAGGTTGTAATTCTTGCTGGAGATGAAAGCGATGCCGCCGGGGCTGCCGCCGGCCATCCAGATCGGCGGGTGCGGGCGCTGCACGGGCGCGGGTTCGACGACGATGTTCTCGAAATTGAAGCGCTTGCTGTGGTGCGAAAAACGTTCGTCGCTTGCCCATGCCTTCAGCATCAGGTTGAAGCATTCCTCGAAACGCTCCTGCGCTTCGGTGATGGGAATGCAAAACTGCGCGAATTCTTCCTTGCGGTAGCCGCGGCCGATACCCAGATCGACGCGGCCGCCGGAAAGCACATCGAGTGTAGCCACCTGTTCTGCCAGCAATACCGGGTTATGCCAAGGCAACACCACCACGCCCGTGCCCAGCCGAATGCGCGTGGTTTTTGCCGCCAGATACGACAGCAGATTCAGCGAGGACGAAAGTTGGCCCTGGCCGGTGAAGTGGTGTTCGACCAGGAACATGCCGGTGAAACCGATTTTTTCCGCGGTCAGCACGTATTCGATGAAGTCGCGATAGGCGTAGCTATCGTGCAGGGTGTCCGCGCGCCCGATGCGCGCGCCGCCAAAAATGCCGAATTTCATGGGGTTACCTTGGTTTTCCTTGATTTTTGCAGCGTGCATTGTAGGTGCTTGGCTGGTATCGAAAAAGCGCCATTCTGTCGCGGCGTTCTTTCCGGTTTGGCAACAATCGAGGCGCGCGCCCGGTTTGGGCATAATGCGGGAACGATATCGCATAAAAAAGGGAGTTTCGATGTTTGCGCAAGATCCTTCTTGGCTGGTTACCGCCGGCAAATGGATGCTGGCGGCCTTGTTCCTGGTCGCGGGGGCCTTAAACTGCGTGCCGCGCCGGGTGAAAGACCACATCGAGCGCATGGCGGGCTTTGGCGTGCCGCTGCCGGCGTTTGCGTTCTGGTTCGGCATCGCGATGGAATTTGCGGGATGCGGGCTGCTACTCAGCGGCTGGCATGCCGACATAGGCATATGGCTTTTGATTGCGTTCACGGCCATTGCCGGCGCGATCTTTCATCGTTTCTGGCTGATTGAGGATCCGATGCGCCGGCACATGCTGCGCATCGCGTTGCTTAACAACGTAGCGGTGATCGGCGGGTTGCTGGTGTTGTTGCACGTGCTGAGGCCCGCATGAGCAGCCATCGCATCGAAGGTGTCTGGAAGCTGAAGAAATATGCGCGCCGGTTTCTCGACACCAACGAGGTGCGCAACGACATGTTGCCGCAGGCGTATATTCTTTACACGCCCGGCGGCTTCATGATGTCGATCACCGTGGAGGAAAAGCGCGCGCCTCCTGCGGGCGAGGTGCTGACCGACGAAGAACGCGTGCGGTTGTTCAAGTCGATTATCAGCGCGTATTCCGGGCGCTACACCGTCGAGGGCGATACCGTCATTCACGACGTTGAAATGTCGTGGAACGAAGCCTGGACGGGCACGCGCCAGGTGCGAAAGTTTGCGGTGAACGGCGACGAACTGGTGATAGAAACCACGCCGCGCACGGCGGGCACCGACACGCGCCAGTTTATCAACACCCTGACATGGGAGCGCACCGAGGGATTTCCGGTAATGGCGGGATAGTCTGGCTCGCTCCGGACACGGTGTCGGATTCCATATTTCATCAACTTGCCGCGCGTATCCCACAGGGGTAAGGTGCGCAAAAGGCAAGCCGCCGCGTTTGCCGTCCAAGACGAAAAAGCGCACGGATTCACTCAACGACAGGGAGAGTAAACATGGCTAAAAGACGCGACACCGAGCGGGAAGAAACCACTTCAACCGGTCGTCGAAAGTTCCTGCAAGGCGGCGTGGCGGCGGGCGTTGGCGCGGCGACGCTCGGCGGTTGCGCAACGGGTGCCACGCAGGCGACAGGCGGCACGGATATTCAATGGGATTACGAAGTGGATGTGCTAGTCGTGGGCGCGGGCTGTTCCGGATTGCCCTGCGCGATCCGGGCGCGTGATGCAGGACTCAACGTGCTGGTGATCGACCAGAACTTCGACGTTGGCGGCAAGATGCTGCACAGCGGCGGCCAGGTCTCGCTCGGCGGTGGCGATCCGTGCCAGTTGCGCGATATTGCTGGACAGGGCGACAAAGAGGGCTTTCTCAAGGTTCCGCCCCTGCATAAGCAGGAGGACATGAAAGAGGACACCGATTTTCTGTTCAAGGACATTACGGACTGGTCGGTGCTAGACGTGGGCGCGCACGCCCCCTACCGTTACAACGATCGGGAACAGCATCGTGCCTGGGCCGACAACTGCCCCGCCACGCGGCAATTCCTGATGGACAACTATGTGAGATTCACGCGCGTGCAGGGTACGCACCCGGGAGGCGGAATTTCCCGGGCGCGACGAGCGACGAGTTTCCTCATGCTCGGCGACAAGACGGATATCAAGGCGGGAACCATTACGCGGCAGGACGCGGGTATCCAGGGCAAAAGCTCCAGCCATTTTGCACCGCGCTACATGGAGAGTGCTGCCAAATGGGCCGGGCCGGGCGCCGTCTGGAACGGCGCCGCACTCGCGCGCGGACTGGAGTTTAGCGCGCGCGAGAAAGGCGTGAAGTTCATGCTTGGCCGCAGAATGACCGAGCTCATCCGCGAGCAGCCGTTCGCGGGGCGGGTTCTTGGCGTGCGTGCGAGTTACACCCCGCGTTTCGTGCCAGGCACCCAGACGCGCATGGAGAGCTACTGGCAGAATGGCAACGTCGACGAGCGCCGCGTCACCATTACGATCCGGGCAAAAAGGGCGGTCATGGTGGGTAGCGGGGGGCACGGTGCGAATCCCGAGTTTCGCAGCATGTTTTATCCGGCATTCAAGGAGCCCGCCTTTGTATCTAGTGGTTGGGCTCTGCTTGGGCCTCACGGGCAGGACGCAAGCGGCATCATCGCGGGCATGCGCATCGGCGCCACGCTGGCGGGCATGCAGCAGAATCTGGGGACGACCCAGAGTTTTCACATTCCGCCGCGGCTCGCGACGCGCGATTCGTACAGCGACATGCTGCCCGGTCACCCAACTTTCCCGTTCCGCCGTTCCACCGGTATTACATTGGGCACGAGTTCGTACGAACACCTGATCGCAGTAAATCAGGTGGGCAAGCGTTTCTTCAATGAAATGGATATCGCGAAGCGCTATGGGACGCCCGTGTGGCCGGGCGGGCCGCGCGTCGGCGCGCCGAAGCCGTCGATGCAGCATGTGCAGGGCGACTGGCGCAATTGCAGTCCCGGCTTTGTGAAGCAGATGTACGTCGGTTATCCGGCCCTGGACGCAGCCATGGCAATGAATGAGGGTTCTCAGCCGCCGCACTATCACTCAGGGCCGCTGTGGGCGATCTTCGATCAGGGCACGCTGGATCGCGACGGGTGGGACATTAATCCGCCTTTCACCGCGGACAACGGCTATTTCTTTCGCGCCGATACCGTTGAACAGTTGGCGCAGCGCATCCAGAAAGGCCACGAGTTCCAGCGTGTGCCCCTTTCCCAACTGGTTGAGACCGTCCGGAAGTGGAATTCGTACGTGGACGCCGGCGCCGACCCCGATTTCGGGCGCGGCAAGGACGCGCCCATGCACAAAATCGACAAGCCGCCGTACTATGCCGCCGCCATCTGCCCGGTGTGGCACGACTCCTACGGCGGGCTCAGGATCAATGGCAAAGGCCAGGTGATCGACACGCAGGGCGCGGTCATCCCCGGCCTCTACTGCGGGGGCGAGGCGAGCGGCGGGGGCAACCAGCACGGACTTGGCAGGGCGCTGGTACACGGCTACATTGCCGGCAGCAGTATTGCCCAGGAGCGAGGCTAGCCCCGTGGCATCCGTGCAGTCGGAAAGCCCGTTGGAAACTGACAGGGAGAACGGTGCTGATAGTGCCGAGAGTGCCGATGGTGCCTATGCCGCCGCTGGCCAACCGCACACGACAGAGCTGACGGTGTGGGACGTGCCGTCAGCGGTGATCGCCGCGGAGCGTTTGCGCTTTTTAGTCGGCGCTCGTTGCGGGGCCGGGTGTGACCTTGGCGGCAGGGAACTCGGCGTTTACGATCAAAGTGGCGCTTGCGTGGCAACGGCTACGCTCGACCGCGAGGTGTGGCCCGGAACGGACGCGCTTTATTTTGCCGAGGTAGAGACCTGCGCGCCGACAGCCGCCGGTAGTCACTCGTGGGCGGTAAAGTTTGCGGGCTGGGACGGAGAGCCACCACACGAGGCTCGTGCGTATCCCGTGGCGCTTTATGTGGTCGTGGCGCCTGAGTGCGAAGTTACGGTCAGCGTTGTTGACCGCGAAACACAAAGGCCGCTTGCGGGCGCCAGCGTGGTGATACATCCCTACCGCGGCGTGACCGACGAAAGTGGAAACGTGCATGTCAGGGTGGCGAAAGGACAGCACGATATGCTGGTTTCGGGACGTGGCCACATGCCCGTCTGCAATGCCATTGATGCGACCGCCAATATCGTGGTTCGAGTCGAACTCGACATCGATCGGCCATGGGTTTCGCCCGAAGAGGAGGCAGAATGAAACAGAATTTCAAAAAGGGTTTGTGTGTTGTGTTCTCGCGGCCATTGGCACTGATCGTCGGTGTTGCGCTGGCTTGCGTCACGGCGGGCGCCGCAGGACAGCCGGTAAAGCCGATATCGGTGTGGAGCGGCGTCTATACGGCGGCCCAGAACCAGCGCGGTGAGGAGATCCACGCATCCGTCTGCGTGATGTGCCACGGCCATCAGTTGAATGGCGCCGGCCAGCCCGAGATGCCGCCTTCACCCGCGATCGCACGGGCAAGCTTTCTGCGCAAATGGACCGGACGCAACGTCGCGGCGCTTTTCATGTTTGTGCGCCAGACGATGCCGCCCGACGCACCAGGGACGCTCACCGACCAGCAGGCACTGGACGCCATCGCACACATGTTCGCTGTGAGTAACATCCCGGCAGGCAATCGGGAACTCCCGTCTGATCTGAAAGCGCTGGCAAATATCCTGATTGATGCGCAGCCGTAGCGTGGTCGGTGCGTTCTATGCGGCGCCTGACGCTTGACGCTAGACTCAGTCAGCCTTCGCACCCGAGGCTCTGACCACCGGCGCCCAGCGCTTGACTTCGGATGCGACAAATTCCGTAAAAGCTTTTGGATCAAGGTTGCCGGGTTCGATGCCTTCCGGGCGCAGGCGTGCTCGCACATCCGGCAATTGCAGCACGCGGCGCACTTCGGTGTTCAGCCGATTGACGATCTCGGGTGACAACGCGGCGGGGCCAGACAGCGAAAACCAGATCGTGGCCACCAGTTCAGGATAACCTGCGTCGCGAAACGTCGGCACGTCGTAGTCCGGCAGCCGTGCGGCAGAGCTGATCGCGAGCGCGCGCAGCCGTCCCGTGCGGATATGCGAGCTGGCGGTGGTGAGCGTGGTGGAAATCGCGTGTGTGTGTCCGGCGATCACATCTACCATCGCGCCGCTCGCACCCTTGTAAGGAATGTGCTGAATGTCGATACCGGCACTGCGCTTGAACAGCTCGGCGATCAGGTGCCCCTGCGTACCGTTGCCGGGCGAGCCGTAGGTCAGCTCGCGCGGCTTGGATTTCGCGAACGTGATGAATGACTTCAAATCCCGGGAGGGGAGTGACGGATGCACCGCCAGCACCGACGGCGGCCCGCCAAAGAGCGCGATGTGCGCGAAATCCTTCACCGGATCAAACGGAAATTTCGGCGACAGCGCGGGCGCGACTGCGTGGGATGCTACCCCGGACACCACCAGCGTATAGCCATCGGGCGCGCTGCGCGCCACCAGTTCGGAACCCAGCACGCCGCCCGCGCCGGGGCGGTTTTCGACGATAAACGATTGACCCATGTTTTCGCTAAGTTTGCCGGACGTGATGCGCCCCAGTAAATCGGCGGTGCCGCCCGCCGCGAAGGGGGCGATGACGCGCACCGTACGGGCCGGCCAGGTTTGTGCATGCAAGCTGGCGGTCAGGTGGAGCAGGACGGTGAACAGGAATATTCGTAACATAGACATCGCGAATGAAAGATTTATTGCATGACCAAAGCTGGCGCGGCGCTGCCCGGCGGGCTACGATGCGAGTCGCGAAGGATACCACCGGAAAGGAACTAACCATGACGCAATCGCAAACCCGCACCATCGGCGGCGTGGCGGTTTATGTGCCCACGGGCGCGATTGAAACCGAGGCGCATGTGCTGGCCACGCGCCTGTCAACGCTGCGCGGCGCGCGCATCGGCGTGCTCGACAACCACAAGGAATTCGCCGATATCGTGCTACGCGGCATCGCGGAGAAACTGCAAAGCGAACATGGTGCGCAGGTGACATTCTGGCGCAAGGATTATCTCGGCAAGCCTTCGCCCTTCGCCAAGGAAATGGCCGCCGGTTGCGATGCGGTCATCAACGGTGTCGGCCACTGAGGCTCGTCAACCCCATGGACCGCGCGTGACGCGGCCGAACTCGAATCGCTGGGCATACCGACGATTACTGTGGTGAGCACGGCCTTCGCGCCCTTGGCGCAAGTGACGGCGGAAGGCATCGGCCATGCCAGTCTGCCGTTCGCCGTGGTGCCGCACCCGGTGGGCGATCGCGATGCGTCGCTGATCGAAAAGCGCGGCGCGGACATTGCCGAACAGTGCGTGCACGCGCTGACGACTTCGGCGGAAGTGCTGGCGCACGAAGTGAGCGAGCATCCATTTCCGTTGCCCGATGCGGTGATGCCACGATGAGCGCAATTGACTCTGACGTCTCGTACGACGCGATCAATGATTATTTTTACGACCACGGCTGGACCGACGGTCTGCCCATCGTGCCGCCGACGCCGGTGCGCGTCGATGCGATCCTCAAAGGCATGCCGGCGCATGATGCCGAAGCACTCATCAGCATCGTACCGCCCAAAATGGGTCGCGCTACGCTGCGGCAGGTGGCGGTCAACGCGGTGATGGCGGGCTGCAAACCGGAATACCTGCCGGTGGTGGTGGCGGCGTTGCGCGCAGTGGCGGAGCCGGCGTATGGCCTCGCGCACCGTCAAACCACCACGCACGCGGGCGCGCCGCTGATTATTGTGAACGGGCCAATCGTGCAACAGTTGCGCATCAACTGCGGCACCGGCCTGTTCGGGCCGGGCTGGCGCGCGAACGCGACCATCGGGCGCGCGCTACGCCTCGTGCTGGTGAATATCGGCGGGGCGGGGCCGGGTGTGGATGCTTCGCAGACCGGGCATCCGGGCAAATACACCTATTGCATCGGCGAATACGAAGCCGCCAATCCATGGGGGCCGCTGCACGTGACGCGTGGCTTCAAGCGCGAGCAAAACGTGGTGACGGTGGTCAACGCCGAAGCGCCGCACAGCATGACCGAAAATGTGCAGACCGAGCCGAATGAAATAATGTGCACGTTTGCGTCGTCGATGGCCACTCTCGGCGTGAACAATCTGTATTCGCAGGGCCATCCGGTTTTGGTGCTGGGGCTGGAGCACGTGCAGCATCTGCACGCCGCCGGTTGGAACAAACGTGATATCCAGCAAGCGCTCTTTGACATGGCACGCCAGCCGTGGGGTCTGATGAAAAACCGCGGCAAGTCGAAGGGGCCGCGCTTTCCGGAGTTCGTCGATCAAAGCGACGACAATTCCATGGTGCCGATCATGAACGCACCGGAAGACTTGATCGTAATCGTCGGTGGTGGCGCGGGCGGCAAGTCGATGTTTCTGCCGACGGCGGGTGGGCAGAGTTTGTCGGTCTCTAAAATAATTGAATAAATACAATAGCTTGCGTAATTTTCGGTTATGAGCGGCAACCTGCCGTTGCAACCCAAGGGCGACATCGCCCACCTCACGCGCCTGGGCCGATTTCTGCTGCCTTATCGCTGGCGCGTTGCCGGTGCACTCGTCGCGCTGGTGGTCGCCGCCAGTTGCGTGCTCGCGCTGGGGCAAGGTCTGCGCTACGTGATCGACGCCGGTTTTGGCACACGCGATCCGCATCTACTCAATCTCGCGCTGGCGGCGGTGGTGGGCGTGGCTGCCGTGCTGGCGTGTGCGACTTACGCGCGCTTTTACCTGATGATGAGCGTGGGCGAGCGCATCATCGCCGATCTGCGGCGCTCGGTGTTCGCGCATGTGCTGACGCTGACCCCCGCGTATTTTGATGCAGCGCGCACCGGCGAAATTTCCTCGCGGCTGACCAACGACACCGAGCAGATACGGCAGGTGATTGGTTTCGGGTTGTCGATGTTCTTGCGTAACCTGTTGATGATGGCGGGCGCGCTGGCGATGCTGTTCGCCACCAGCGCCAAGCTCGCGGCGCTGATTGTGCTGGGCGTGCCCGCGACGCTGATCCCGATACTGGTGGTGGGGCGTCGCGTGCGGCGACTGTCGCGCGACAATCAGGATCGCGTGGCGGATGTCTCGGCGCACATCGACGAATCGCTGCACGAGGTGCGCACGGTGCAGGCCTACGGGCACGAGGCGCATACCCGCGCGCGCTTCGATCAGGCCGCCGAAGCCGCGTACGCCAGCGGGCTGCATCGCATCCGTGTGAAAGCGTGGTTGATTGCGTTGGTGATGCTGATCGGCTTTTGCGCGGTGGGCGGCATTTTGTGGATCGGCGGGCATGATGTGTTCGCGGGGCGCATCACCGCCGGACAGTTGTCCGCGTTTGTGTTTTACGCGGCGGTGGTGGCGAGCGGCGCGGGCACCGTGTCGGAGGTGTGGGGTGAAATACAGCGCGCGGCGGGCGCGACGGAGCGCTTGTTTGAACTGCTTGACACGCGGCCCGCGCTGGCCGCGCAAGCGCCGGTGATCACGCTGCCCGCGAGATTGAAGGGCGCGATCCGATTTGAAGACGTGCATTTCACCTATCCGGCCCGGGCGGAATCGCCGGTGTTGAACGCGGTATCGTTCAGCGTTGCGCCCGGCGAGCGCGTGGCGCTGGTGGGGCCATCGGGCGCGGGCAAATCCACGATTTTCGCGTTGATGTTGCGATTTTACGATCCCACGTCGGGGCGCTTGCTGATTGACGGCGCCGACATCCGGCACTGCGATCCGCTGGCATTGCGCCGCGCGGTCGCCATCGTGCCGCAGGACCCGGTGATTTTTTCCGGCAGCGTCAGCGACAATGTGCGTTTTGGCCGGCCCGATGCCGGCGACGCCGACATACGCGCGGCTTGCGCGGCGGCGCATGCGCTCGAATTTGTCGAACGTCTCCCGCAAGGTTTTGACACCGACCTCGGTGAGCGCGGCGTTAAATTATCGGGTGGGCAGCGTCAGCGTATTTCGATTGCGCGCGCCCTGCTCGCCGACCGGCCGATTTTATTGCTCGACGAAGCGACGAGTTCGCTCGACGCCGAAAGCGAGCGGCAGGTGGCCGCGGCTTTGGAGCAGCTCGAACGTGGACGAACCACGCTGGTGATCGCACACCGTCTGGCGACCGTGCGCCACGCGGATCGCATTATCGTGATGGACGGCGGGCGCATACATGCGATGGGCACGCACCAGGAACTGCTGCGTGACAGTCCGCTGTACGCGCATCTGGCGCGGTTGCAATTTATTGCGGAGGCGGCTTGAGGTTAAGAACGTAACTGATGTCTGCTACCCGCAGCGGCGGATATCCCGTACCCTTGCAGGTAGGCAGGTCGGACGCGCGATTCGCAAGTGCCACAGGCGTTATGGGTTCCCGCCTGCGCGGGAACGACAGGGCAAGGGGTTGGCGCTATACTTTGCGGGAGAGACAATCATGCGGAAAAACATTTCACTCGTTGTGCTACCGGTTGTCGCGGCGTTCGCTGCGGCGCTTCAGGCGCACGCCCAAGACTACCCTGCCCGCCCCGTGCGCGTGATCGTGGGCTTCGGCGCGGGCGGGCCCGACACGTCGGCGCGTATCCTCTCGGCGCAACTCAGCGTGCAGATGAACCAGCAGTTCGTGGTGGATAACCGGCCCGGCGCCAATGGTCTCATCGGCGCGGATATCGTGGCGAAATCGACGCCGGATGGCTACACGCTGCTGCTGACCTCCGGCTCGTTTGCCGTCAATCCGAGCATCTACAAGAAGATGCCGTACGACACCTTGCGCGACTTCATTCCGATTTCGCACATCGCCGGCTCCGATGCGCACATCCTGGTGGTGAGCGGTACGCTGCCGGTGAACTCCGTGCGCGAACTGCTGGAATATTCGAAAAAGCCAGGCGCGAAATTGGCTTACGGCACGCCGGGCATCGGCAACTCGCTGCACTTGGCGGCTGCGCTCGTTAATCAGCGTGCGGGCCTTAACATGGTGCATGTGCCCTACAAGGGGGCAGGCGCGGCGGTGACGGCGCTGCTTGCCGGCGAGGTGCAGGTGATGATGGCCACACCGCCAATGTCTCTGCCGCACATCCGCTCCGGACGCATCAAGGCGCTGGCGTATAACCACACGGCACGCGCGTCGTACCTGCCGGACGTGCCGACCATGACCGAAGCGGGCCTCAACAACACTCAAATGGAAGCCAGTTGGCACGGCTTGCTCGCGCCGGCGAGGACGCCCGCGCCGATTATCGCGCGCATCGAAAAAGAAGCGCAGCGCGCGGTGAATGTGCCGCAAGTGCGCGAGCAATACGCCAAGGTCGAACTAAAACCGGTCGGCAGCAGCGCCGCCGAGTTTCGCGCGATGCTCGTGGAGGCGATCAAGAAGCTCGGCGAAATTGTCAAGATCGCGGGGATACAACCGGAGTAACCCTTTTCTTCCGACACGGATTTACGCACAGGAACGCAGATTTTCCGCTGGGCTTAATTTGCGTTCCTGTGCGTAAATCCGTGTCAAAGCTATTGACGTTAATTCCAACAGGAGAACAGCATGTCAGTCAGAAGAGTCGTCGTCGGTCACAACAAAGAAGGCAAATCGATTTTGATCGAGGATGGCCCCGCGCCGGCGATGCGCACCAATCCGTTGCGGCCCGGGCACGTGTCGAACGACATCTGGAAAACTGGCCCGCTGCCGTATAAGCTCCATGCGGTGCATGAAGACCCGACGCTGGGGCCGCGGCAGATACATCCACCCAAGGGCGGCACCATTATTCGCATCGCGGAGATCGCCCCGGAGTCCGAAGAAATCCGCAACATGACGCCGGAAAAAGCGCGCGAGATTTTCAAGATGATGGGCAACGAAGCCGCGTCATCCTTTGGCCGTGGCGGCCGGCACCCGATGATGCATCGCACGGAAACCATCGACTACGCGATCTGCATTGAAGGCGAAATCACCATGCTGCTGGATGAGGGCGAGGTGACGCTGAAGGCGGGCGACGTGCTGATTCAGTTGGGGACGAATCACGCGTGGAGCAACCGCTCGGGTAAGGTGGCGAAGATGTTGTATGTGCTGATCGATGGCGAGTTTGATGATGAGATGAAGGGGTGGTTTGGGAGCAGTGGACACTGATCTCACGGCGTGACGGGATGATCGGGCGGTGGGTGACCGATGCACACCCTTTAGGCGGGTGTGTACGGTAAAATATTGTTTTAATTGAAGCTTTCGCCGCTGGACGTGTTCACGTGATTACCATTGCGCTTTCCAAGGGCCGTATTTTTGACGAAACCCTGCCGTTGCTTAACGCGGCGGGCATCCGCACGTCCGAAAATCCGGATAAGTCGCGCAAGCTGATTCTTGGCACCAACAAAAGCGATGTGCGGCTGATTATTGTGCGGGCGTCGGATGTGCCGACGTATGTGCAATTCGGCGGCGCGGACATGGGCGTGGCTGGCAAGGATGTGCTTGATGAGCAGGGCGGTCAGGGGTTGTATCAGCCGCTTGATTTGCGTATTGCACGTTGCCGCATGATGGTGGCGGTGCGCAGCGGCTTTGATTACGCGGGCGCGGTGAAGCAGGGAGCGCGGTTGAAGGTGGCGACCAAGTACGTGCAGACCGCGCGCGAGCATTTTGCGGGCAAGGGCGTGCATGTCGATTTGATCAAGCTCTACGGCTCGATGGAGCTTGCGCCGCTGGTGGGATTGGCGGATGCCATCGTGGATCTGGTTTCCACTGGCAGCACGTTGAAGGCGAACAATCTGGTGGCTGTCGAGGAAATCGCGCAGATCAGTTCGCGGCTGATCGTGAATCCGGCGTCGCTAAAGCTGAAACGTAAAACGATGCAGCCGATTCTGGATGCGTTCGCCAAGGCCGTGGGCTGATCATGCGCAGGTTGTCTACCGCGGATGCGGGTTTTGATGCGGCGCTGACGGCGCTGCTGGCGTTTGAATCCGCGCAGGATCCCAAGGTCGATGCGACGGTCGCGTCGATACTTGCCGATGTAAAAACGCGCGGCGATGCGGCGGTGCTTAAATACACGCAGCGCTTTGACCGGCTTTCCGCCAACACGCTGGCCGAACTGGAAATCCCCCAATCGGAACTGAAAGCGGCGCTCCAATCGCTGCCCGCCGCGCAACGCGATGCGCTCGCCGCCGCCGCCACGCGTGTGCGTGAGTTCCACGAAAAACAGTCAATAAAAACAAATACTTATATTGATTCCGACGGCAATGAGCTGGGGCAGCAGGTAACGCCGCTGGATCGCGCGGGTATTTATGTGCCGGGCGGCAAGGCAGCCTATCCTTCAACCGTGATCATGAACGCGACGCCAGCCAAAGTGGCGGGTGTGGGCGAAATCATCATGGTGGTGCCCACGCCCGACGGCGAAAAAAATCAGTTGGTACTGGCGGCGGCCGCGTTGACCGGCGTGGATCGCGTGTTCACCATTGGCGGCGCGCAGGCGGTGGGCGCGCTGGCCTACGGCACGAAAACGCTGCCGCAGGTGGACAAGATCACCGGCCCCGGCAACGCCTACGTGGCGGCGGCGAAGCGGCGCGTGTTCGGCGTGGTGGGCATCGACATGGTAGCGGGGCCATCGGAGATACTCATCGTGTGCGACGGCAAGACCGACGCCGACTGGATCGCGATGGATTTGTTTTCGCAGGCCGAGCACGACGAATTGGCGCAGGCGATATTGCTATGCCCCGATGCGGCGTATCTTGACCGCGTGGCGGCGAGTATCGAGCGGCAGATGAAAGACATGCCGCGCAAGGACATTATTCGCGCGTCGCTCGACGGACGCGGCGCGTTGATTCGTGTGCGCGATCTTGACGAGGCCTGCGCGATGGTGAATCGCATCGCGCCGGAACATCTGGAGCTGTCGGTCGAAAATGCCAAGGCGCTGTTGCCGAAGATTCGGCACGCCGGCGCGATTTTCATGGGCAAATATTCGTCGGAAGCACTGGGCGATTATTGCGCCGGGCCGAATCACGTGTTGCCCACGTCGCGCACCGCGCGGTTTTCGTCGCCGCTCGGCGTGTATGATTTTCAGAAGCGGTCGAGCATTATCAATGTGTCACGCGAAGGCGCGGTGAAGCTCGGTGAAATCGCGGCCGAACTCGCGCGCGGCGAAGGACTGCCCGCGCATGCGGCTTCGGCGCGGTATCGGATACCGGGATGAGTCGCTACTGGAGCAAGGTCGTCCACGGCCTGACGCCCTACGTACCGGGTGAGCAGCCCAAGCTGCCCAACCTGGTGAAATTGAACACCAACGAAAGTCCTTACGGACCCAGCAAGCGTGTGCTGGATGCTTTGCGCGCGGAAGTGGGTGACACGCTGCGCTTGTACCCCGATCCGGCCAGTGACAAATTGCGCGCGGCGATTGCGAAACGTCACGGCGTCGCGACCGACCAGGTGTTCGTCGGTAACGGTTCGGACGAAGTACTGGCACATGTGTTCATGGGCTTGCTTAAACAGGAAGCGCCGGTGTTGTTCCCCGACATCACCTACAGTTTCTACCCGGTGTATTGCGGGTTATACGGCATTGCGTATGAGCCGGTGCCGCTGAACGCAGCGTTTCAGATCGATGTCGGCGACTATATAAGGCCCAACGGCGGCATTATTTTCCCCAACCCGAATGCGCCCACGGGCCAGCAGGTGCCGATGCCGGATATCGAGCGTTTGCTGAAAGCCAATCCGGATTCCGTGGTGGTGATCGACGAGGCTTATGTCGATTTCGGCGGTGTTTCATGCGTGTCACTGATCAAGCAATATCCGCAATTGCTGGTGACGCACACGCTGTCGAAGTCGCGCGCGCTCGCCGGTTTGCGCGTGGGCTACGCCACCGGTAACGCGGATTTGATCGAGGCGCTGAACCGCGTGAAAGACAGTTTTAATTCTTATCCGCTCGACCGGTTTGCTCAAGCGGGGGCGGCGGCGGCGATGGAAGACAACGAGTATTTCGACGCGATGTGCCGGAAGGTCATCTTATCGAAGGCGAAATTGGTTGCCGACATGACAGGGCTGGGTTTCGAGGTATTGCCGTCGGCGGCGAATTTTATTTTTGCGCGCTATCCGGGACGCGACGGCGCGGACATTGCCGCGAAACTGCGCGAACGCAGCATCATCGTGCGGCATTTTCGCAATCCGCCGCGCATTTCACCGTTCATGCGCATCACCATCGGCACCGACGAGCAATGCGCAGGGCTGGTGGAGGCGTTGCGTGATATTGTTGCCGGTAAATAATACCTGCGGCGCGCCTATTCAAATTCGTTTATACTAATAAAAACAGGTGGTTACCGAAATCCACTCCATCATGGCCCGGCAAGCAGAAGTCACCCGCAATACCAACGAGACGCAGATCAGTGTCAGGCTGAATCTCGACGGCAGCGGCAAATCGAAACTCGCCACCGGCGTGGGTTTTCTCGATCACATGCTCGATCAGATCGCGCGTCACGGCGTGTTTGATCTGGAGGTTTCGGCCAAGGGCGATTTGCACATAGACGCGCATCACACCGTCGAAGACATCGGTATCACGCTTGGGCAGGCATTTTCCAGAGCCGTCGGCGACAAAACCGGCGTGCGCCGTTACGGACATGCCTATGTGCCGCTCGACGAGGCACTGTCTCGCGTGGTGGTTGATCTGTCGGGCCGTCCCGGCCTCGACATGAAAATCGATTTCGTGCGCGCTCGCATTGGCGAGTTTGATGTCGATCTCACGCGCGAGTTTTTCCAGGGCTTCGTGAATCACGCGCTGGTCACCCTGCACATCGACAATCTGAAGGGTGACAACGCGCATCATCAAGCCGAGACCGCGTTCAAGGCGTTCGGCCGCGCGCTGCGCATGGCGGTGGAACTCGATCCGCGCATGCAGGGTGTGCCATCGACCAAAGGTTCGTTGTGAGCGGCAATTGCGAGTGATGAGTGTTTAGTTTTGAGTGATTAGTTAAAACCCAGCGGATTGCCGTTCACTAAGCACTCAATATTTAAAACTTAACACTCGTTAATCGTACCCTGACCATGAATACCATAGCAGTGATCGACTACGGCATGGGCAATTTGCGCTCCGTGTCCAAGGCCATCGAGCATGTCGCGCCTGACGCGGACGTGCGCGTTACTGACGATCCAACGGTGGTGCGCGGCGCCGATCGCGTGGTGTTTCCGGGGCAGGGCGCGATGCCGGATTGCATGCGCGAACTGCGCGCGCGCGGTTTGTATGAGGCCGTGATCGAGGCCGCGCGCGACAAGCCCTTTCTGGGAATTTGCATCGGCTTGCAGATGTTGTTCGAGCGAAGCGAAGAAGGCGATACGCCGGGACTAGGCGTATTGCCGGGCCGCGTGCGGCGCTTTGCCCACGAGTTGGCCGACGAACGCGGACAAAAACTCAAAGTACCGCACATGGGCTGGAACGAGGTCGAGCAGCGCATGGAACATCCGTTGTGGCAGGGTATTCCCAACCCGACGCGGTTTTATTTCGTGCACAGCTACTACCCGGAACCCGCAAACGGCGGACCAGGGACGGAACTGACAGCCGGCATCAGCCGCTATCCGGATGAATTTACCTGTGCGGCGGCGCGCGGCAATCTGTTCGCGGTGCAGTTTCACCCGGAAAAGAGTGCCGCAGCCGGCCTCCGGTTATTAGCGAATTTCGCAACATGGGCGCCCGAGGCGGGCAGTCCACGCCAGCCGGCTTGACCGAAACAGATTATTTGCAGCTATAGTATGATCCGCACAACGGAACTCTTGTGATTCGCTGATTTGCTGCCCCGTTATTTGCTGAACCGGTAATCGCCACATCCCACTCCCGCTCGCGTGCTGTCCGCGCCTGCCATTTGTGCCATTAGTGCCATTCGCGCCCACCCGCTCAGCCTCGCTTACTGCAACATATCCCTTCGCTTTCCTCTGATTATTTAAGCGTTTTCACAAACTTCATTTCCTATGCTGATTATTCCCGCCATTGATCTTAAGAATGGGCAATGTGTTCGTCTGGAGCAGGGAGTCATGTCCAGCGCCACGGTGTTTTCGGATGATCCGGGTGCAACAGCCAAGCGCTGGCTCGATCTGGGCGCGCGCCGCTTGCATGTGGTGGATCTAAACGGCGCGTCGGCGGGCAAGCCCAAGAACGGCGCCGCGATCAAGGCTATTGTCGCCGCGGTGGGCGACAAACTACCGATACAACTGGGCGGCGGTATTCGCGATCTTGATACCATTGAGCAATATCTCGACGCCGGCATCAGCTATGTGATCATCGGTACTGCCGCCGTGAAAACGCCGGGATTTCTGCACGACGCCTGCACGGCGTTCGCAGGGCATGTGATGGTGGGGCTCGACGCCAAGGATGGGAAGGTTGCGGTGGATGGCTGGTCCAAAATGACCGGACACGACGTGATCGATCTGGCGAAAAAATTCGAAGACTACGGCGCCGAAGCGGTGATCTACACCGACATCGGCCGCGATGGCATGCTGAGCGGTGTCAACATCGAAGCTACTGTCAAGCTTGCACAGGCGCTGACCGTGCCGGTGATTGCCAGCGGTGGTGTCACCAATCTCGATGACGTAAAAGCGCTGTGCGCGGTGCAGGGCGAAGGCATACAAGGCGCGATCACCGGCCGCGCGGTCTATCAGGGAACGCTGGATTTTCCCGCCGCTCAGAAGCTGGCGGATGAACTGTCTAATGGCAAGGGTAAGGCGTGAAGTGTGAGGCGTGAGGGGTAACCCCACTGTCCTGGTTGCACTTCTTCTTACGCTTCACGCATCGCTGCTCACCATGTCGCTTGCCAAACGCATTATCCCCTGTCTCGATGTCACTGCTGGCCGCGTGGTCAAGGGTATCAATTTTGTAGGCTTGCGGGATGCGGGTGATCCTGTCGAAATCGCGCGCCGTTACGACGATCAGGGCGCGGATGAACTTACCTTTCTGGACATCACCGCCAGCAGCGACGACCGTGATTTGATTTTGCACATTATTGAAAGCGTTGCCGCGCAAGTGTTTATTCCGTTTACCGTCGGTGGTGGTGTGCGTTCGGTGAACGACGTGCGGCGCCTGCTGAATGCAGGCGCGGACAAGGTCAGCATCAATACCTCGGCGGTGCAAAATCCGCAACTGGTGGCGGATGCTTCCGCCCGTTATGGGGCGCAGTGCATCGTGGTTGCCATCGATGCCAAGCGTGTGCCCGGCGCGGGGCCGCTGCGCTGGGAGGTTTACACCCATGGGGGGCGCAAGGCGACCGGCATCGATGCGCTGGAATGGGGCCGTAAAATGCAGGACTTGGGCGCGGGCGAGATTTTGCTCACCAGTATGGACCGCGACGGCACGCGCGTGGGGTTTGATATCGAACTGACGCGGGCGTTTTCGGATATGCTGGAAATTCCCGTGATCGCGAGTGGCGGCGTGGGCGGGCTCGAGCATCTCGCCGACGGCGTTCTGCAAGGCCGCGCGGACGCGGTGCTGGCGGCGAGTATTTTTCACTACGGCGAATTCACCGTGCGGCAAGCGAAGGAATATATGCGGGGTAAGGGAATAGAGGTGCGGCTGTGATGCGTGCGTTGCGCGTTTGGCGCTGTGAGATCGGAGTTTCCCTGCCGCGCGTTGTCGTTCTGCCCAACCCCGATTACCAAGCTCCCAACCAATAATATGAACGATAACTGGCTGAACAAAGTTAACTGGGCGCAGGATGGCCTGGTGCCCGCCGTGACGCAGGACGCGGCCAGCGGTCGCGTGCTCACGGTCGCGTGGATGAATCGCGAGGCGCTGCGGCTGACCGCTGAAACCGGCGAGGTTCACTACTGGTCGCGTTCGCGTAAAAAACTCTGGCACAAGGGCGAGGAATCGGGCCACGTGCAAAAGGTAAAGTCGATTCGTCTGGATTGCGACGAAGACGTGGTGCTGGTCGAGGTGGAACAAGTCGGCGGGATTGCCTGTCACACCGGACGTGCGAGTTGTTTTTTCAACCATTATCAGGATGGCAAGTGGGTAGCGGTGGATCCGGTGATCAGGGATCCGAAGGAAATCTATGGCCAGTGAGGCAGCACAATGATCGATGCCAAGGTATTGCAGCGGCTGGGCGAGACGCTGGCGGCGCGCAAGGGCGCCGACCCGGCAAGTTCCTATGTGGCCGGATTGATGGCCAAGGGCGAAGATGCGATTTTGCGCAAAGTGGCGGAAGAATCTGCGGAAACGCTGCTCGCATCCAAGGAGGGTGATAAACTGCACGTGGTACGCGAGGTCGCGGATTTGTGGTTTCACAGCATGGTGTTGCTGGCGTGGCATGGCCTGACGCCGGATGACGTGCTGGCGGAATTGCACCGGCGCGAGGGCATTTCCGGCATAGACGAGAAAAAATCCCGCAAGCCGTGAACCTTGGCACGCCTTGGGCATGGCGCGCTTGATATACGTTCTTTTTGTGTTAATTCTGTGATCACACGCGCGGCGCAATCTGGATATTAGGAGAACAACATGGGTTCATTCAGCATCTGGCACTGGTTGATCGTTCTAGCGATTATCGTGCTGATATTTGGCACCAAGAAATTGCGCAATATCGGCTCCGATCTTGGTGGCGCGGTCAAGGGTTTCAAGGATGGCATGAAATCCGAGAGCGATAAAACGGCGGATGCGGCGACAACCAAGGGTGAAATTCCGCCAGCGGCCGGGCAGACCGGTCAAACGTACGACGCCGAGGTCAAGAAGGAAACGTCGAAATCGTGAGGCGTAAGACGTGAGGGGTGAGGCGCCCCCCCTGCCGCACGCGCTGTTCCTCTCGCTTAACACCTTACGCCTTACACCTTACGCCTCACGAAAAATGTTTGACATAGGCTTCTCCGAGATGATCGTTATCGCGGTCATCGCACTCATAGTGCTGGGACCGGAAAAATTGCCGCGCGTGGCGCGTACGGCGGGGCATCTGCTCGGGCGCATGCAGCGCTACGTCAACGATGTCAAAGCCGATATCAATCGCGAGATCGAACTCGATGAATTGCGCAAGCTGCAAAAGGAAATGCAGAACACCGCCAGTTCCATTGAGCAAACGGTCAAGGGCGAAATCAGTTCGGTGGAATCGGAGTTCAAGCAATTGAGCGACAGCACGCACAAGGCCTTGTCCGATACCACGGCGGATCCCGTCGCGGATGCGTTTGCCGAGCCGCCGCCGGTGCAGTCGCCGGCGGACAGGGCGTCCGCGATCGCACAATTGGAGCCGCTGCGGGAGCCGCCGATGGAGCCCGCGCCACGGGTGGAGCCGACCGCCAGCGTGCCGTCGCCACAACTTGAATTGGGATTGGAAGGCGGGCCGCTTGCCAACGCGCCGCCGCCGGTGGCGAGTCCCGTCGCGGCCTCTCCGGCTGTAAAGGCCTAGGCGCGCCGTGTCGCTCACCGAAGACACCTTTATCTCGCATCTGGTTGAATTGCGCGACCGCATGATGCGGTCGCTGATTGCGATCATCGTGGCGTTTGCGTTAATCGGTTTCTGGCCAACCTACGCGGTGATATACGACTTCCTCGCCTTGCCGCTGATTCAGACGCTGCCGGCGGGCTCTAAAATGATCGCCACCGGCGTGATCACGCCGTTCCTGATCCCGCTGAAGGTGGGTTTGATGGCCGCGTTCCTGCTGGTATTGCCCTATGTGCTGTATCAGGCATGGGCTTTCGTCGCGCCCGGACTCTATGCGCATGAAAAGAAACTGGTGCTGCCGCTGGTGATCAGCAGCACCATACTGTTCATCGTCGGCGTGGCGTTCTGCTATTACTTTGTGTTTGGACAACTGTTCCGCTTTATCGCGGGGTTTGCGCCGTCGAGCATCACGCCCGCGCCGGACATAGAGCAGTATTTGTCGTTCGTGCTTACCATGTTTCTGGCGTTCGGGGTTGCATTCGAGGTGCCCGTGGCGATCATCGTGCTGGTGCGCATGGGCGTGGTATCGATCCAGCAACTGCGCGAATTTCGTGGTTACTTCGTGGTTTGCGCGTCGATAGCCGCTGCCGTGGTCACGCCACCGGACGTGGTATCGATGCTGGCCCTGCTGATTCCCATGTGCCTGCTGTACGAAGCCGGCATCATTGCGGCGAGCCTGATGAGCAAGGTGAAAGCACCGGAAGAGACCGAAGAAAAAACCGCGAGTACCGCGCTCACGCCCGAGCAGACGGCGCAGGAATTTGCCGCCTTGGAAAAAGAGCAAAACAGCGGCGGCCGCTAAACGTTGTCTGCGCCGTCCGCGCCGTCCATGTCGCCCGTCGAACGTTGCGGCGGGCGCTATTTCTTCCGCGCGACCTTGGGGCGCTTGCCGACGGTGATTTTCAGTTCCACGTCTTTTTGCGCGCGTATGACCTTCAGCGCGGCGTTGGTTCCGGGCGCTATGGCCGATATCAGTGTCAGCATGCTTGCCGAATCGGTCACCGGTTTGCCGTCCACCGCGACCAGCACGTCGCCGGCTTTCATGCCGCCCTGATCGGCGGGCGTGCCACTGAATACTTCGGTGATCAAGGTGCCGCGCGCTTCGGCTAATTTGAGCGACTCGGCCAGTTCGCTGTTCAAATCCTGCACCGCCACGCCAATCCATCCGCGCGTGACCGTGCCGGTTTGCACCAGTTGATCGAGCACCTGCTTCGCGGCGGCGGCGGGTATCGCGAAGCCGATGCCAAGCGAGGCGCCGCCCGGTGTGCGCGAGTAAATCGCAGTGTTGATGCCAATCATATGGCCGTTGATATCGACCAGCGCGCCGCCGGAATTGCCGGGGTTGATCGCGGCGTCGGTCTGGATGAAGTTTTCGAAGGTGTTGATGCCGAGATGGCTGCGCGCAAGCGCGCTGATGATGCCCATGGTAACCGTTTGTCCGACGCCGAACGGGTTGCCGATGGCGAGCACCATGTCGCCGACTTGCGCCTGATCGGACTGGCCGAAGGTGATCGCCGGTAATTTCGGCAAATCGATTTTGATGACTGCGAGATCGGTATCCGGATCGGTGCCGATGACTTTGGCTTTGGCGCGGCGGTTGTCCGAGAGAGCCACCTCGATTTCATCGGCTGCCTCGACCACATGCGCATTGGTGAGGATGTAGCCTTGATCGCTGACGATCACGCCGGAACCCAGGTTGTTGCTCTTTTGCGCGCCGCCCTGGCTTTCGCCTTCGCCGCCAAAAAAATAGCGGAATACCGGATCGTCCATGAACGGCGTGCGTTGTGCCTTCACTTCCTTGCTGGTGTAAATGTTGACCACGGTGGGCATGGCGCGCTTCACAGCTTCGCTGAACGAGGCCAGCCGTCCGCCCGGCGGGACGACGGCCACCGGTGCGGCGACTTTGGCAACGGGCGCGGGCGGTGGCGCGTTCCAAGGCAACAAATCGGGCCGCAGCGTGGTAATCACAAACAACACCGCGATACAAATCGTGACGGCTTGCGCGAAGAACAACCAGAATTTTTTTAACATGGTGAAACGTCCCTGAAGGCTGTGATTATTGCGCAAAACGGCGGGAGGGTCGAACGGCGGATGCCAGATCGGCAATGCCATGACGCGCCATGCGCGATTCTTATGTAACCATTTGTTTTTAAACCGATTATTTATGAAATATTTCACTTTCAGGGGCGAGTTCGTGTAAAATGAGTCGTTTTCGCGATCCTGCGTGACGGCGATGTGGTTTGACGTGCCAGCGCGCAATTTCAAACAATCTCATCAGGATATTTCCCAGAATGGCTGAACAACAACCCGACAAAGGCCGGCGCTGCATGCTTGTGGCCGCGAGTACGGTGGCTGGTGGCGTGGCAACGGCTGCCGCAGGTGTGCCGTTTGTGGCGAGCATGTTTCCCTCTGAACGTGCCAAGGCGGCCGGTGCGCCGGTGGAGGCTGACATCAGCCAGCTCGCCCCCGGCGAGCGCATGACCGTTGAATGGCGCGGCAAGCCGGTGTGGATCGTGCGTCGTACGCCGGAAATGCTGGACACGATAAAGAAAAACGCCGACAAGGTGTCCGATCCGGCTTCCAAGAAAGATATGCAGCCAAAGTACGCCACCAACGAAATGCGTTCAATCAAGCCGGAATACCTTGTGCTGGTTGGCATCTGCACGCATTTGGGGTGTTCGCCCGTGGAAAAATTCCAGGCTCAAGCCGAGGCGTTTGCGTCGGACTGGAAGGGCGGATTCTATTGCCCGTGTCACGGTTCGTTGTTTGATCTGGCGGGCCGCGTTTATAAAAACAAACCCGCGCCCGACAATCTGGTGGTGCCGCCGCACAAGTTTCTGTCGGAAGGCAAGATATTGATTGGCGAGGACGCAAGCGACAAGGGAGCCGCGTAAAAAATGGCCGCTACAAAAAAAGAACCGGTAAACGTTAACTGGGCGGGCCCATTGAATGCGCCGCTCGGCGGGCTACTCACGTGGGTGGATCAACGCTTTCCGCTGATGTCACAGTGGAAAGAGCATCTGTCGGAATATTACGCGCCGAAGAACTTTAACTTCTGGTATTACTTCGGCTCGCTGGCGATGGTGGTGCTGGTGCTGCAAATTGTCACCGGCATTTTCCTGGTGATGCACTACAAGCCGTCGGCGGCCGAAGCATTCGCGTCAGTGGAATACATCATGCGCGACGTGCCAGGCGGCTGGCTGATCCGCTACATGCACTCGACCGGCGCGTCGGCATTTTTCATCGTGATTTATCTGCACATGTTCCGCGGGCTGATGTACGGCTCGTATCGCGCGCCGCGCGAACTGATCTGGATTTTCGGCATGGTGATTTATCTCGCGCTGATGGCCGAGGCGTTTTTCGGTTACCTGCTGCCGTGGGGCCAGATGTCGTTCTGGGGCGCGCAGGTGATCGTGAACCTCTTTGATGCGTTGCCGATCATCGGGCCGGATCTGTCGACTTGGGTGCGCGGTGACTTCGTGGTGTCCGATGCCACCCTGAACCGCTTCTTCGCGTTTCACGTGATCGCGATTCCGCTGGCGATATTGGGCTTGGTGTCAGCACACATACTCGCGTTGCACGAGGTGGGTTCCAATAACCCCGATGGCGTCGAGATCAAGCAGAACAAGAACGCGCAAGGCATCCCGGTGGACGGCATTCCGTTCTTTCCGTATTACGTGGTGAAGGACGCGCTGGGCGTGGTGGTGTTTGCCGCGGTGTTCTGCGCAATTCTGTTTTTCATGCCGGAGATGGGCGGTTATTTCCTTGAGTACAACAACTTCATCCCCGCCGATCCGCTGAAGACGCCGCCGCATATCGCGCCGGTGTGGTATTTCACACCCTATTACTCCATTCTGCGCGCGACTACCGAAGATTTCATGTGGGTGCTGCGCGCGGGCGTGGTGGCTTACACGCTGTTGATACTCTTTACCTCGCGCGGCTGTCTGTCGAAGCTGGTGGCGGTGATGGCGGGGCCGGTGGTGCTGATCGCGATGGGGGTGATCGAGGCCAAGGTGTGGGGCGTGGTGCTGATGGGCGTGGCCACGCTGATATTCTTCCTGATGCCATGGCTGGACAAGAGCCCGGTCAAGTCGATTCGCTATAAAGGCACGCTGTCGCGTTGGGCGCTGACGATATTCGTGATCGTGTTCCTGACGCTGGGCTTTTACGGCACGCAACCGGTGACGGTGGCGGGCACGATTATTTCGCAGGTCGGCACGCTGATTTATTTCGCGTTTTTCCTGCTGATGCCGTGGTACACGCAGATGGAACAGACGCACCCGGTACCCGACCGGGTGACGATGTGAGGAGCGCCGTCATGACAAGAAAAATTATTTCCGTTGCTCTGCTGGTTTGCGCGCTGGTTCCGTCATTTGCGGTGGGCGCCGGCGATCACGTCAAGCTCGACCGTGCCCCTGTCAATCTGAATAACACCGAGTCGCTGCAACGCGGCGCCGCGCTGTTCGTCAACTATTGCCTGAATTGCCATAGCGCGAATTACATGCGCTACAACCGCTTGCAGGACATCGGATTAAGCAATAAAGAGATACTCGACAATCTCGTGTTCAGCGGCGGGAAGGTCGGCGACCTGATGAAAAATACCATGGACGCCGGCGAAGCCAAGGTATGGTTCGGCGCGCAGCCGCCGGATCTCACCGTGATCGCGCGTTCGCGTGCCTCCGAGGCGGGTTCGGGCGCGGATTGGCTCTATACCTATCTGCGCACGTTCTACCGCGATGCGTCACGCCCGACCGGCTGGAATAACACCACGTTTCCCAACGTCGGCATGCCGCACGCGCTGTGGGAATTGCAGGGGGAGCAGGTGTTGAAAGCCGGCCAGATGCAGGCCGACGGCTACACGGCAAGCGTGGAAAAGCCCGTGCTTGCCAAGCCCGGCAAACTGTCCGCGCTGGAATACGATCGCGCCGTGGGAGATCTGGTGAATTATCTGGTGTACATGGGGGAGCCGGCCGCCAAGAGCCGCAAGACCATTGGCCTGATCGTGATGGGATTCCTGTTTCTGCTGATACCGCTCATCTATGCGTTGAAAGTCAATTTCTGGAAAGACATACACTAAAAATCGTAAGGTTAAAGGCGTAAAGCATAAGGCGCGAGGCGTGAAGGGGGGATGTAGTCCCCGGCGTTTGCGTCTCATGCCTCGTGCCTCGTTCCTCACGTTTCGCGCCTCACGTCCCACGCCCCAACTCTCACGCTTCTCAGGTATCCGCAAATGATGACCCTTTATTCGGGCACTACGTGTCCTTTCAGCCAACGTTGCCGCATCGTGCTCTACGAAAAGGGCATGGATTTCCAGATCGTCGATGTTGATCTTTTCAACAAGCCCGAAGATCTCGCGGTAATGAACCCGTACAACCAGGTGCCGGTGCTGGTGGAGCGCGATCTGATTCTCTACGAATCGAACATCATCAACGAATACATCGATGACCGCTTTCCGCACCCGCAATTGATGCCGGCCGATCCGGTGATGCGCGCGCGCGCGCGATTGTTCCTGTATCGCTTCGAGAATGAGATGTTCGGCCACATCCATTCCATCGAAAAAGGCACGCAGAAGCAGGCTGAAAAGGGCCGCCAGGTAATTCGCGATGCGCTGACGCAGATTTCGCCGGTTTTCGCCAAGCAGAAGTTCATGCTGGGGGATGAGTTCTCCATGCTCGACGTGGCCATCGCGCCGCTCCTGTGGCGGCTCGATCACTACGACATCCAGTTGCCGAAGCAGGCCGCGCCGTTGATGAAATACGCCGAGCGCCTGTTTAGCCGTCCGGCGTATATCGATGCGCTTACCGCGTCGGAAAAGGTCATGCGCAAGTAAGTGGTTCGTGAGGCGTTAGGCGTGAGGGGGCGTATCCTCTCCACCACCGCGGGTTTTTCGCCTCACGCCTCACTCCAAGCCGATGGCCGAACGATCTACCAAACCCTATCTGATCCGTGCCATCCACGAGTGGTGCACGGATAGCGGCTACACGCCGTATCTGTCCGTCAAGGTGGACGAGAACACGCGCGTGCCGATGGAGTTCGTGAAGAACGGCGAAATCGTGCTCAATCTCGGCTACGATGCGACGCATAAACTCACCATCGGCAATGACATGGTGCAGTTCGCGGCACGCTTCAGCGGCGTGTCGCGCGAGTGTTCAATTCCGATGCAGGCGGTCGCGGGCATCTTTGCCCGCGAGAATGGCCAAGGGCTTTTTTTCCCGCCGGAAACCGACGCAGGTGCGACCAACAAGGGGCAACCCGCTTCCACTGCGCCGCCGCCCGAGCCGGACGAGCCGCCACCACCGCCGCAGCGCCCGAAATTGCAGATCGTCAAATAGCGTAATGTAGTGTCAAGCGGTCAGCGCTTAAGCACGTGGCCAGCGCTCAAGCGCGCATAGTCAATCGGTTTGCAGTCAAACAGGCGGCCCGCTCATAGGGTGGTACGCGAACGCCCATACTTGGATTCAACGAGGTGCGCCATGCCAAAGTTAACAGGGTTTTTATCCATCCGATGCTTGCACGGCTACGCCGCCGCGGTGGCGGCAATTGCGGCAGTGGCGGCGGGCGTCATGGTGACGGGCGCACAAGCGGCCGATGCACCGTTCCCATCCAAACCGATCCGTTTCATACTGGGCTACCCACCCGGTGGTGCCAGTGACGCGGTGGCGCGCCTGCTGGTGGGGCCGCTAACCGCGCGGCTGGGACAGCAAATCGTTATCGAAAATCGGCCCGGCGCGGGCGGCAATATCGCCGGCGAGATCGTCGCGCGTTCGGCACCCGATGGGCACACCTGGTTTCTCGGCAACAACGGCATCCTCGCCACCAATCAGGCCTTGTACCAGAAAATGCCGTTTGATTCGGTGCGTGACTTTGCGACGGTGGTGCTGATTGCAACGCAACCGAGCGTGCTGGTGACGCATCCCTCGCTGCCGGTGAAAAACGTGAAGGAACTCGTTGCACTCGCCAAGGCGCGGCCCGGCCAATTGAACTACGCCTCTTCCGGCACCGGCACCGCCGGACATCTGGCGGGCGAATTGTTCAAGGGTCTGGCGGGCGTGAACTACCAGCACATACCGTACAAAGGTGGCGGGCCCGCGGTGATCGATCTGGTCAGCGGGCATGTGCATTTCATGTTCGCCACGGCCGCATCGGTGATTCCGCATGCGCGTTCCGGACGTTTGCGCGCGCTGGCGGTCACTTCCGCGCAGCGCTCACCCTCCGTGCCGGACTTGCCTACCGTTGCGGAAGGCATCCCGGGATTTGAAGCGCTCACGTGGCACGGCATCGTGGTGCCAGCCGCGACGCCCGCCGCGGTGATCTCCAAAATAAATGCCGAGATGAATGCAGCGCTGGCAACCGGCGAATTAAAGGATCGCCTCGCCACGCAAGGCGTCGAGGCACGCGGCGGCAAGCCCGAAGAATTCGCTGCCTTCCTGCGTGCGGAAATTCCCAAGTGGAGCAAGGTGGTGCGTGATTCCGGTGCCAAGGCAGATTGAAAACATCTAAAAAACAATGTGTTATGGTGTATTCGCAACAAGGGACGGGGTTGCCATAAAATACGCGTCCAGCGCCGTGAACCATGGTCGGCGTCGTGATTTGTCCCAACCCGATTTGATTTGTCATTCACACGAAATGGAGACCCGCACATGATGTCACCCGACGAGATAGCCCGACTGATTCCGGCGGAGACCGCGAAATTCCGCTCGCCGATTCCCACGCAGCCCGTGTCGAGCGATGAATTTGTTCCCGGTCCGCAATCGCCGAAGCAGCGCGAGTTCGAAGCGCGCGTCAAACAAATCGGCAGCGAGCTCGCAAAGAAACAAGGCGTGTCGCGCCGCACGTTTTTCCAAAGTGCGGCAGGCATGGCCGCCGCGTTCGTGGCGATGAACGACACCTTCGGCCCGATGTACGCGGTAAGCCGCGCCGAGGCCGCCACGCCCGAAATGGCGAATGAGCGCGCCAATGCGTTGAAGGGCCAGTTCATCATGGACATGCACACGCATTACCTACGTGATGACACGCGTCTCGAAAATTTCGTCAAGTCGCGCGAAGCCGTGGGTAAGGCGTCGTGGAACCCCGCGCTGGTGGGCAAACCGCAAACGCTCGACGATCTGAAGTTCGCGAATTACTTCAAAGAGATTTACATGGACAGTGACACCAAGGTGGCGCTGATTTCCGGCTCGGGTTCCGAAGATCCGCGCGACTGGTTCCTCACCAACGAAATGAAGGCCTCGACGCGCGCCGACGTGAACAAAAAGGCGGGCTCCAAGCGCATGTTCTCGCACGCGATTTTCATGCCCGGCACGCCGGGCTGGCTCGAAAAGGTTGACAAGGATTACGAAACATTGAAGCCCGATTCGTTCAAGGGTTACACCGTGGGCGACAACACCAACAAACATTTGTCCAAGCACCCGTGGCATCTCGATGATGAAAAGCTGTTGTATCCGTTCTACGAGCGGCTGGTGAAATGGAGCAAAACCACCCCCAGCCTCGCCAACGTGTGCATCCACAAGGGGCTGTTTCCGCCTTCGACCACCAAGCAGTTCCCCGATTTATTGAAGCACGCAGACGTGCGTGACGTGGCCAAGGCCGCGAAGGATTTCCCGCAACTGAATTTCGTGATTTATCACTCGGGATTCCGCTATACCGGCGGCGCGTGGGCCGCGGGCTGGGAGCAGTTCGAGAAAACTGGCCGCATCGATTGGGTAACCGACCTCGCGGAAATCCCCGCCAAGCACGGCGTGAAAAACGTCTACGGCGATCTCGGACAAATCTTCGCGCAGAGCACCATCGCCGAACCGCGCTTGTGTGCCGCCATGCTCGGGCAACTCGTCAAGGGCCTGGGCGCCGATCATATCGTGTGGGGCAGCGACGCCATCTGGACCGGTGCGCCGCAATGGCAGATCGAAGCGCTACGCCGCCTGGAAATTCCCGACGAGATGCAAAAAAAATACGGCTATGCGCCACTAGGCGCGGCGGATGGCCCGGTCAAAAAAGCGATATTCGGCGAGAACTCCGCGCGACTGTATCACTTCACCGCCAAGCAACGCGCCGCCCTGGACGGCGACGTGGTGGCGGTCGCCAAAGCCAACTACGACCAGTTCGGCGAAGGCCGCACCAACCTTCGTTATGGGTATATGCAGAAGCCGGCGGCGTAAGTTTGGCTGTTGATTGTAGAATGGCGTCACTACCCGTGACGCCATTTTTTTTGCTTTGTTGCCTCTCAGCTACCGCTTGCGGAAAAGGGGTAGGGGAGAGGGCAACGGTGTTGCCACACATTTAAAGGAGACTCACATGACCCGCCGTTACGACGCCAAGAAATTCACCATCGCGCACCTGCGCGCCACCGCCGAGAAACTCAAAAACTGGGGCAAGTGGGGACCGGATGATCAGGTGGGCACGCTCAACTACGTGACGCCGCAAAACATCATCGATGCCTCGCGCCTGGTGAAAAAAGGCAAAGTATTTTCACTGGGCCTTAACTTCGACCGCACCGGCCCGCAGCGCGGCCTGTGGGGCAACCGCTTCAATCCGATCCACACCATGCTCGCCACCGGCACCGACGCGGTCGCAGGCAATCAGGACAAGGGCGGCCTCAGATACGCCGACGACATGGTCTCGCTGCCGCTGCAGTGCGGCACGCAATGGGACGCGCTGGGCCATATTTTTTACGACGATAAAATGTGGAACGGTTACGACGCCAAGCTCGTTGATGCCAACGGCGCGCAAAAAAACGGCATACACAAAACCCGCGACAAAATGGCCGGACGCGGCGTGCTGCTGGACGTGGCGCGCCATCTCGGCAAGGAATATCTTGAAGACGGCGAAGCCATCACCAACGACGATCTCGACGCCTGCGCCAAGGCGCAAGGCGTTGAAATCAAGCGCGGCGATTTTGTGATTGTGCGCACGGGACAAATGGAAAACCGTTTGAAAACCGGCGAGTGGGGCGGCTATGCCGGCGGTGATGCGCCGGGGCTGGCGTTTGAAACGGCAGAGTGGATACACCGCAAGGAAATCGCCGCGATCTGCACGGACACGTGGGGATGCGAAGTGCGGCCGAATGAAACGGACGATGCGTCGCAGCCATGGCATTGGGTGGTGATCCCGATGATTGGCATCACGATGGGCGAGATTTTTTATCTCAAGGATTTGGCGGACGACTGCGCCAGCGACAAAGTGTACGAGTTCTTTTTCTGCGGGCCGCCGTTGCCGATTACGCGGGCGGTGGGGTCGCCTATTAATCCGCAGGCGATTAAGTAGCGTGATAATTCAGAAGTTGTAGGGCGCAATCCGTATTGCGCCGCATGTGAATTTGCCAAACCACGTGCATTAAACGTCAACGTCGCCGGGGGTAGCCCGGCGGCTGGTTACTTTCTTTGCTCCGCCAAAGAAAGTAACCAAAGAAAGGCGGCCCCCGGTTCGCCGGCCCTACGGGCTTCTGCTCCGCTTCAAGTGTGCCCTTGCCTGCGCTGCTCGCCACGCCGGGCGGCTACGGAACTCGCCCTCGCATAAGACAACGGTGCGAGGACTCAGGCAGTCCTCGCCGACTTCCCCCGGCATGGCTGCGCTGCTCGGCGGCTCTCAGGGGTACTTACTGCAAGCACCTGCTCGGATGCGAGCATTCCTTTTCTTTCTTGCAGCACCTCGAAAACCAACATCATACATGGTAGTTGTTCGTAACCATATGTTTTTATTAAACATTTTGTGTTTGTGTGTACTTGCTCACTGTCACGCGTAGTTCGCCTCATAGCGCTACAATTCCAATCACCGCATCACAAATTCCATTTCGCCCCATCCCACGCTGTCACTTCCAAGGAGCCTCTCATGACCACCGCCGAACTCACGCGCTATGAAATCGATGTCTCCGATGTTGAATATATTCGTCACGGCACGAAGCCGTATCTTGCGCGCGTGTACAAGCCGCGTGGCAAGGGGCCGTTTCCGCTGATGATTGATATTCACGGTGGTGCTTGGGTGAACAAGGATCGTCTTTCCGATGAAGGCACGGATACGCCGGTGGCAAAAACCGGGGTGGTGGTTGCGTCGCTGGATTTCCGCATGCCACCCGACGGCCGGTTCCCGGCGTCGTTGCAGGACATCAACTATGCGATTCGCTGGTTCAAGTCGCGCGCGACGGAGTTCAATATCGATCCGAAGCGCGTGGCGATTCTCGGCGTATCGAGCGGAGGCCATCAGGCGATGCTGACGGCGATGTGGCCGCACGATCCGCGGTTCACCGCCATTCCCGGCCCGGCTGGTGTCGATGCGACGGTGCAGTGCGCGGTGATGTGCTGGCCGGTGATCGATCCGCTGGGGCGTTACGAATACGCGCAAACCCTGGCGGGCGGCCCGCATGCCAAGCACGGCGACATCTGGGTCAAGAATCACAATCTCTACTGGCCCACGCTGGAGGACATGGCGCAAGCCAATCCCACGCGCCTCCTGGAGCGCGGCGAAAAATGTCTGACGCCGAATGTAATTTATTTGCAGGGCACGGCGGATTTCGCGCACCCGGTGCCGAATCGTGACCGCTTTATCGCGGGCTATCGCAAGGTGGGCGGCAAAGTGGATCTGCACTTGTTTGAAGGCGTGGGCGAGGCGTTCGTCACCAACGATCCGACCTCGCCGCAGGCGCGTGACTGCATCGAGAAGATCATCGATTTCGTGCATCGCGAACTGGACTGATACCAATGGTCTTCGCTGCGCGGACGCCTGTCCGCGCGGCGGCGTTTTACCCGCCTCTTTTCCGCCACAATTAATCATGGCTTTGCCATGATCCGTCCCTGCTTGCGTCAGCCTGTCACGGTGTAATGCGCTTGTGCGTCACGGGACGCGTTGTTCGGGAGCAGAGCATGACAAGACAGGCATTCCATTTTGCGTGGCGCGCGCGTGCATCGAGGTCGATGTGATGACGCGCAACCGATTCCTGCTGCTTGTCGCTGGCGTGGCTACCACAGCGGCATTGGGGTATGTCGCTTCACGCCGTAACTGGTTTTTGCCGCGCGGTGATCATGGACGCGGCAGCATCGAATATCGTGTGGCGCAATATGGCGCGCGCGTCGATGCGCGTCTGCGGCCCGCATTTTCCCGCGCGGGTGTGGCATATCCGCCGGCGGAAGTCGCGCTGTTGGCGTTCAAGGACGCGCGTGTCATGGAAGTTCATGCACGAGCTGCCTTTGGCGATCCGTGGCGCTATATCAAAACTTACGTCGTGCGCGGCGCGAGCGGCAAGGCCGGCCCGAAGTTGGCCGAGGGCGACCGGCAGGTTCCCGAAGGCGTGTATCAAATCGAAATGCTCAACCCCAGCAGCTTTGCCCATCTCTCGTTGCGCCTGAACTACCCCAACGCGTTTGATCGCCGCATGGGGGCTGCGGATGGCCGAAAAAACATCGGTTCGGACATCATGATCCACGGCGGATGGTGGTCCATCGGATGCCTTGCGATGGGGGACGACGCAGCGGAAGATTTGTTTGTGTTGACGGCGCGCGTGAGCAAGGAAAACGTGCGCGTGCTGATCGCGCCCACCGATTTCAGACTGGAGCCACCGCGCTCGATCATGCACGAGCCGCGCTGGGTGGCCATGTTGTATGCGAGCCTTAACGAGGAACTGAAGCAATTCCACCGGAAAGCGTAATTCCCATTCCATTTCATTGGAAAAAGACCAGGTCGATTCATCAACATCGTGAAAACGAAACCTGGCCTCGCCATTGAAATAGAAATGAAATAATGCCCTGGACCTTCGCCCATCCAGCCGCGGTGCTGCCGTTGCGCCGTTATTGTCCGCGCCATCTGAGTTTTCCGGCGCTGGTGGTGGGCAGTCTCACGCCGGATCTGGGCTACTACGTCCCCGGCGCCGAATTCGCGACGCACGCGCACAGCTTCTCCGGTAGCGTGCTGATTTGCCTGCCGCTGGGCCTGATGGTGTTGGCCGTGTTGTGCCTGCTGCGCAAGCCGTTGTGTTATGTGCTGCCGCAACCGCATCGCGCGGCGCTCATGCCGTTGAGCGAAGCGCCCGTCACGTTGACGTTATCGCGCCTGATCAAGGTGGCGGTATCGCTGGTGCTGGGCGCCTGCACGCATATTATTTGGGACGCGTTCACCCACAAGCGCGATTTGATCGGGCTGCATATCGAGGCACTGCAAGCGCCACTGTTCAACGTGGGCGCAACGGGCGTGCCAGTCTATTACCTGACGCAGTGGCTTTCCACGCTGGCGGGCACGGCGATTCTGCTCATTGCCTACCGCCGGTGGTTACGGCGCGCGAGCACGAGTTTGCGTCATGTAGCCACGCACGAGGATCGCTGGCGCCGTGCTCTGCTGATCGCCATCGCCGCCATCGCGCTGGTGATCGCAGTGCCATTGGCGTTGGACGTTGCCGCACGATTCAACGGTGCGTTCGCGGCGGCCGTGCTGATGCGCTGCATCGCGGTGTTCGGCACGGTGGCGTTTGCGCTGCTGGTGTGCGCGAGTGCGGTTTACTGTTATTGGCGGCGTGCCGGCTGGATACGGCGTGGTGAATGGCCTTGAGATCGCGCGATGGTAGGCTCGCTTACTGCGAGCCCGCCAACCCTAACTTGCGGATCAGGTCGCCCCACTTTTGGGTTTCCGCGGCGATGTATTGCCGGTGTTCGTCGATCGATGCCAGCGCGGCGGGAATCAGATCGAGATTCGCAATGGTCTTGTTCACGTCGGGCAGTTTGAGTATGCGCGTCATCTCACCGTGCAGGCGGTTCACCACGGCGCGCGGTGTGGCGGCGGGCGCGACCAGCGCGTGCCATGACACCGCTTCAAGGCCGGGGCGCTTGGCGGCTTCGGCCAGCGTCGGAACGTCCGGCAGTGAATTAAACCTCGTGAGGGTCGATACCGCCAGCGCGCGCAGGCGCTTGTCGCGGATCAGTTGTTGCGATGCACCTGCTTCGGCAAAGCCGAGTTGCACATGCCCCGCGGCAATGTCGATGATGGCCTGCGGACTGTTTTTGTACGGCACGTGAATCAGGTTCAGGCCAAAATGCTGCGCGAACATCTCTGTAGCCAACCTCGGCGCGCCGCCGGGGCCGGTGGAACTGTAGCTGAGCTGACCCGGCCGCGCCTTGACGTAAGCCGCCAGTTCAAGCGCGGTGCGCACCGGCAGCGACGGATGTACGATCAAAATGAATGGTGACTTCAGATACACCGACACCGGTATAAAGTCCTTCGCCGAGTCATAGGGCAATTGCTTGTAGGTGGTTTGATTCAGCGCGAGCGCGGCGCTGGTGCCGACCAGCAAGGCATGTCCGTCCGCGGGCGCATTTTTTACCGCGTTAACGGCGACGATGCCATTGGCCCCCGGTTTGTTATCGAAGACGACCGGTTTGCCGAGCGCTTGCGCAAGCTGTTCGCCCCACGTGCGCGCCACCACATCCAGGCCAGTGCCGGGTGCGAGCACCAGCGTGATGGTGATGGCCTTCGCCGGATATTCCTGTGCGTGGGCCGCGCCCAACGCCGTAGCTGAAAAAACCGACAGAGCCAGCAGCGTGTGTTTCATCATCGATGCTACCGGTTGTTGATTTCAGTGAGTGTGGCCTGAATTTTTTCAGCCAGCCGCGCCCGCCACGGCGCGGCGTCTTCAAAGCCGGGTCGCGCGCGGCACATCGCTTCGGTCTGCCGGTAAATTGCTTCGTCTGAAAGCGACAAATCAAACGGCTCGCCGCACGGCTGCGGCGTGTACCACGGGCTGTCTACATACAACTCCATCGGATTGCCCTCGATATCACGGATGTAAATCGACCACGCGTTGCCGTGGCAGATCGGCGTGCCGTCCGTGCAACCGGCTGCGGCGAGTCTCGCCTGCGCGCGGCGCAAGTCGCCAAGGGTCGCGCAGTGAAACGAAATTTGATTGATTGCCGTGCCGCGCCCGCCGCCGCGAAATGGGCCCTTCTCGATTTTGCCTTCCGTGCGACCCGAACACAGAATGAATTGATGATGCTCGGTGGGGTCGAGCGTCATGAACACAATGTGCCGATCACCCGGCGGTGGCACGTAACCGCGATCCGCCACCACCATGCCCATGACCTCGGTGTAAAACCGCTCCATCGCCTGGATGTCGAAACAGTTGATGCCGAAATGGCCGAAGCGAATGGGTTGGGCCGTCATGAAATATCTCCTTGCGGCAATGTGGTCGCGAGAACACCGCGAACGCTGCGGGATGTTTATATAAGTTTATGTTTTTAAGAGGAGTTTTACGTTTCGAGCGGCAGGCGAATGGATTGGCCTGTCGCCACCGAGCGTTCAATCGCTATCGTGGTTTCCAGATTGATGCGCGCCTGCGCCGGCGTGGTGTGCGAGATCGGCGCGCCGGTCACGAGATGATCGATCCACGCGCGCGTTTCGTTGCCGAGCGAACCCCAGAAATTGCCCAGCGCCCAATCGCCGGCGGAGTTGCTGCCGAGGAAGGCCATGTTGAGGTTGTGGCCGGGCACGTACGGATGCGGCACGCCTTTTTCGGTGTAGATCAGGTGATCCTTGTGATCGTCGTCGATCAGCATGGTGCCTTCGGTGCCAAGGAGTTCCACGCGATCCGACTGCCCTTGCGTCGGAAAATTCGCCGGCAGTGAATAGCTGATGCCGAAATTGAGCACCGCGCCATCGGCGAAGGTGACGATGGCCCAGGTTGCGTCGTGGCAGTTGTAGCCCGCGGCCTTGAAGATGCCGTGTTGGCCGCGCGCCACTACTTCGACGGGCTTGTTGCCTTCGAGAAACCAGCACATCAGGTCAACGTAGTAGGTGAGCACGTCGAGCACCGGTGTTGCGTGCGGGTCGCGTTTCAGAATCTGAAAAGTTTGCGCGCGCGAGTTGTACACACGTGCAAGGCCGCTGATCACCGTGCCGAGCCGTCCCTGCACCATTTGCTCCTTGGCGCGCAAAAAACACTCTTTGTAACGGCGGCTGTAACCGAAGTTGAGCTTGCCGTTGGTTTTGGCGAGCATGTCCAGAATATCGTCGGCGGTTTGCAGCGTGAGGCCGATGGGCTTTTCGCACAGCACGGGCTTGCCCGCCGCGAGCGCGCGCTTGATCGGCTCGGCGTGCTCCTGCTCCGGCGTGGAGACAAATACGGCATCGACATCGGGGTGGTCGATGGCCGCATTGTTGTCGCCGGTGTGAAAGTGCGCGCCGGATAGTTTGGCGAGTGCTTCGGCCCTGGCCGGGTCGAGATCCGACACCGCAAGAAATTTGACCGACGGATGCATGCCCGCAAGACGGGCACGCAAGGTGCCGATGCGGCCCGAGCCGATCACGGCGATACCTAATCCATTTTTGCCCAAAACAGTTCTCCCTATTTTTGTGATGGGTTGCGCTGCGCTCCACCCATCCTACGACAACACCGTAGTATGGGTGAAACCCATCGCAACGATTCCCAATTACCCGGCGATTTTCAAATGCTTGATCTCGGCCGTGCCACCATTGGCTTCATCCAGCATCGCAAAAATCTCGCTGCATTCCTTCGCTATCGCATCCGCGATGTCGTTGAGCATTTTCACGCCCTTGGCGGCGGTGGCGTGTTCCGGCGCGCCGTACCAGCCGGTCTCGGCGATGGTTTTGATGTTCGTCAGTACGGGTTGATAGCTGCGTGTGCGGCGCAGCCGGTCCCACTTGCGGCCTTTAGTATGATCGGACGAATAATCAATGCGGTCCAGATGCACCAGGTCGGGCTGATACGCCAGCACTGCTAGCGCTTCGATTTCGCCGCCGTGGGTGAGGCCGCCGCAATCGTGTCCGTAAAGCTCGGCGGCCACGTAACACGCCTGAACCACGATCACGCTCATGCCCACGTCGCGATGCAGTTTTTCCGACGCAATCGCCAACGAGGGAATATTGCCTTCGTGCCAGTTCAAAATCATCAACCGCTTGGCGCCGTGCTGCGCGGTGGAGGCACCGGTTTCCACCACCACGCTCTGGTAAGTCTCCGGCGACAACGTGAGCGTGCCTTCAAACGGCATGTGCATGGGCGTCACGCCCAGCGGGCCGCCGGGCAGCACCAGGCCGTCCATGCGCTCGGCCACCGCGTGGCTGATCACATTGGCGGCGTAAATATCGGTGCCGGTGGGTAGATGCGGACCGTGCTGCTCCACGCTGCCCGCCGGCAGAATCACCAGCGGATTTTTTTTCAATTGCGCGGCGATTTCCGGCTGCGTGAGGTTGATGAAGTAACGCGTGGCGAGTGGTGATTGCGGCATGATCACGCTCCTGCTTTCTTGCGGGTTTCACTCAGGATATCCGCCACCTTGACCGCCTGTCCGTTTTTCTCGATCGAACGCAGCGCGGCATTGACCATCGCCACCGCCACGTTGCCGTTGTAAGCGGTGAGTTCTCCGGGTTTGCCGCTGACGCAACTGCCGGCGAACATTTCGAGTTCGGCGCGGAACATGTCGCTCTCGGGGATTTTGAGTTCTTCGCGTTTGCCCCAGCCATCCTTGCCGCGCTGGATATACAGCACCGACGCGTTGTGCAAAAGATGCGGCGTGTCCCAGGTGCCAAAATCGATTTCATAATGCATCAGGCCTTTCGAGCCGAACACGCGCACGCTGAACACGCCGGGTGATGTCCAGCTTGAGCCGACATAACCGAGTTTGCCGTCGGCGAATCGAATGGTGCTCATCGATTGATCGTCGACCTCCGCACCCACGGGTGAAAGTTTCGACGACATCGACGAAATCTCCGTCACCGCGCCGCCGAGCATGTGCAGCACGTCGAACTGATGGATGCACAATTGCGACAGATTGCCGCCGGGTGCGCGGTCTTTATACCAGCGCCACGTCTGCGGCGTGAGTTCCAGCGCGCGCTCATTCGAAAAATTCGCTTCCATGAACGCCACGCGACCCAGTTCGCCGCGGTCGATGAATTCCTTGATGATGCGTATCCCCGCCATCAGGCGCGCGCTGTGACCGACCGTGACGGTGATGCCGTATTGTTTTTCGAGCGCTTCGATTTTGAGGCCGTCTTCGAGGGTTTGCGCGATGGGCTTTTCGGTGTACACATGCTTGCCGGCCTTGGCCACCAGTTCCGCCAGCGGCAGGTGTTGTTCATTGGGCACGGTCAAAATCACACCCTTGATGTCCGGGTTGGACAGCATGGTTTGCATGTCGGGCACGCCGGGCACGCCGAATTCGTTGGTGAATGCATCGCGCTTGTCCTGCGAGCGGCTGTAGCCGGCGATGATTTGTAGCTTGTCCGACTTACCGGATACGGCGCGAGTTAGCACTTTGGCCCATCGGCCGAGGCCGACAATACCCATTTTGACGGGACTGCTCATGTAAAACTCCTGCTCAGGTTGTGATGGCGGGTGAGGGTGAAGGAACGCAGGCCGCATTATAAAGGCTGGCGTGGATGGCGTCGCCGGCGTCCTTGGCTAATGCCGGCGCTGTCGTCTTGCGTATCGCCGCCCGGTATCCGATACTGGTCTTCAGTACGGGAAAATGGAGATGAAATGCAACGAATCGTTTTCGGCGCGATGTCCCTGTGGTGTGTGTTTAATGTCGCGCACGCGGCCTACCCTGAAAAACCCATACGGATGATCGTGCCGTTTCCACCGGGCGGCGGCACCGACATTCTCGCGCGCATGGTGGCGAACGAGCTGACCAAAGGGTTGGGCTGGCAGTTTGTGTTTGATAACCGGCCCGGCGCGGGAGGCAATATCGGTCTTGATCTGGCGGCGAAAGCCGCGCCCGACGGCTACACCATGGTGATGGGGCAAACGAGCAATCTGGCGGTAAATCCCAATTTGTATTCGAAGCTGCCGTATGATTCATTGCGCGACTTCGCTCCGGTGTCGCTGGTGTCGTCGATGCCGATTGCAATCATGGTGTGGGCGAAATCGCCGTATGCCAAATTGAGCGAACTGATCGATGCCGCCAAAAGCAAGCCGGGCACGCTGACGCTGGCTTCCACCGGCAATGGCACGATCGGACACTTGAGCGGCGAGTTGCTGCAACGCGCGGCGGGTGTAAAGCTGATTCACGTGCCGTATAAAGGCGCTGCGGTGGCGTTTCCTGATTTGCTGGGCGGACGCATCACGGTGTTTCATTCGTCGGTCGAGACGGCGTTGCCGCAGGTGAACGGAGGCACGATACGCGTGCTTGCAGTGACATCCGCCAATCGGGTGCCCGCGCTAAAAAATGTACCGACGGTCGCGGAGGCAGGCTATAAGGGTGTCGAGGCCAGCACATGGTTCGGATTCTTGACGACGGCGAAAACGCCTGCCGCCATCATTGCGCGTTTGAGTGAAGAGACATCGCGCGTACTGAGCCGGCCCGATATGCGCGAACGTTTAGCCAGTGCCGGCGAAGCGGTGGCGCCAGGGCCGGAGGCGTTTGCCGCCTTGCTGAAAGCGGATCATGCCAAATGGGGAAAAATTGTGCGCGAAACAGGGCTAAAGGTGGAGTAAGTGGAGTAGGTGGCATAGACGCTTGCCCCACCGCCCGATAGAATAAGCGAGTCATTGGGGAGTAGTCGCCCTGCGCGGCATGCAGGGGCTTGCGTCAACATACTTGGCCATCCGGCCATGGTGCAGGCAGTTTCCCGGCTTGGTGCTTTTTCGTTGTACCGAGCCGAACCTGGCAAGACCTTTGACCACAACGCCTCCGAAGATTCTACTTTGGCCGGATCAGCGGTGTGGTCATTCGTCTAACGTTCGCTCCGGCCAGGGAGTTTTAGTGGAAGCCTTCCTCATCTCGACCGGCATTGTCGCCCTGGCTGAAATCGGCGATAAAACCCAACTGCTCGCCTTTATCCTCGCAGCCAAGTACCGCAAGCCGGCGCCCATTATTCTCGGTATTCTGGTTGCCACACTGGCTAATCACGCGGGCGCTGCGGCGCTGGGCGCTTGGTTGCCCGCGCTGATGAGCCCGGAAATCCTGCGCTGGCTACTCGGCCTGTCGTTCATTGGCATGGCCCTCTGGACATTGGTCCCGGATAAACTCGACAAAGACGACGCAACGTTCGCGCGTACTGGCGTATTCGTCACCACGCTGATTGCTTTTTTTCTGGCGGAGATGGGTGACAAAACGCAGGTGGCGACGGTGGCGCTGGCGGCACAGTATCACGCCTTTTTCGCCGTGTTGGCCGGCACCACGCTGGGTATGATGCTCGCCAACGTGCCGGCGGTGCTGCTGGGCAAGCGCATAGCGCACCACATGCCGGTCCGCCTGGTTCGTACTATCGCTGCGGCGATATTTGCTATGTTGGGTATTGCAACATTGCTCGGGGTCGGCAAGGGTATGGGTTTTTAGATTGCCGTAACGTCTTTATGGTGTCCATAGCAAGGCCCGCAACACGAGGTGTTGTCGGACGCGCCGTTTCTTCGCGGGTGAAGTGCGGTAGGATTGAGCGTGAAATGGGTATTCGTCAGTGTGATGTCTTCCGTTTAAGAAGGAAATTAAATGCAATTAAAACAATTGGTTACATTCATGGCGGGCGTGGCGATCAGTGCCGGCGCCGCCGCGCAGCAATATCCCACGCGTGCCATACGCGCCATCGTGCCTTATGCGCCGGGCGGCTCAACGGATGTCGTAATGCGTATCCTCGCGCCGCGCATGAGCGAAATACTGGGGCAGCAGGTGATCGTTGAAAATCGCCCGGGGGGCTCATCCACAATCGGCACGGACATTGCGGCCAAGGCGCAACCCGACGGCCACACCATAGGCGTTGCGAACATTACCTTTTGTGCGAACCCGAGTCTGATGAAGAAAATGCCGTACGACTCCGAAAAGGATTTGCTGCCGGTGTCGCTGATGTCGATGGTGACGCTGGTGCTGTCGGTGCATCCGTCGGTGCCGGCGAAGTCGGTGAAGGACCTGATCGCGCTCGCCAAGGCGCAACCGGGCGTGATGAACTACGCTTCGGCAGGCAACGTCAGCGCCAACCATCTGGCGACCGAGCGCTTCAGCTCCGCCACTGGCATCAAGATGACCCACGTGCCATACAAAGGTGGTGGCCCGGCGGTGATCGCGCTGCTCTCCGGCGAAACCGCGCTGTTGTTCGCCACCATTCCATCGTCAATCCAGCATTTCTCCACCGGCAAGCTACGTGCGCTGGGCGTGTCGAGCCTGAAGCGCAGTGTCGCGCTGCCCAACGTGCCGAGCATCGCCGAAGCTGCCGTGCCGGGCTTTGAGGCCAATGAATGGAACGGCGCGCTGGTACCCACGGGTACGCCACGGGCGGCGATAGACCGCTTGTATCAATCCATTTCCAAGGCAGCGGCGATTCCCGACGTGCGCGATCGCATCATCGCGCTGGGCGCCGAGCCGGTGGGCAACACGCCGGAGGAATTCGGCGCGTTCATCAAGCGCGAGATTGGCACTTGGGCGAAGATCATCAAGGAAGTGGGCATCAAGGTCGAGTAATGCCAATTTGCGCCGCAGCACCCACGCGTCAATGAAATCCTGGTGGATCCAAAAATCCGGCGAACAAGTCACGCTGGCCTTGCGCGACGTGCCGGTGCCGCAACCCGCGCACGGCGAGATACTGGTGCGCATGCGCGCGACCTCCATCAACCGGGGCGATGTGCTGGCGCGCATCAAGCGTCACAGCGCCGAGGGCGGGCGGCCCGCGGGGGTGGACGGCGCGGGCGACGTTTGCGCGGTGGGCGACGGCGTGGCCGGATTCACGACCGGCGATCGCGTACTGTTTCGCGCGCACGGCTGTTTTGCGGAATACGCCGTGGTCGATGCGATGCTCGCGGCAAAAGTGCCGGCGCACATGTCGTGGGAAGAAGCGGCCGCGATTCCCGTGGCGTTTATTACCGCCTATGAAGCGCTGGTACAGTTTGGCAAGCTGCAGCGGGATGAAACCGTGCTGATCGCAGGCGCCTCGTCGGGCGTGGGTGTCGCCGCGCTGCAAATGGCCAAGGTGCTGGGTGCGTGGGTCATCGGCGTTTCACGCTCCGCTGAAAAACGGGCGCGGCTGAAGGCGCTGGGCGCGGACGCCGTGATCGATATTCACGGTGCGCAAGGCGCGGGATTCGCCGAAGAAGCATTGTGGATCACCCGAAAACGCGGTGTCGATCTCGCGGTGAATCTTGTGGGCGGCAGCGCGTTTGCGGATTGCCAGCGCGCGCTCGCGGATTTCGGCCGGCAGGTGGTAGTGGGTTACGTCGATGGGCAGATGAAAGCCGAGATCGATCTCGAATCACTGCACGGCAAGCGGCTGAGCGTCATGGGCATTTCGAATGCGCCGCTGACACCCGGGCAACGCGCAATACCGATGCGCGGCTTTATGGAACAAATCTACCCGCATCTCGCGAGCGGAAAAATCAAGCCGGTGATAGATCGCGTTTTTGATTTCAGCGAAGCCGCCGCCGCCAAGGCCTACGTGGATACCAATCAGTTGCTCGGCAAGGTCATCATCCGGGTGCCGTAGCCCGCTACTTCTCTTTCGGATTATGCAGCCCCGCATTCGGCGCCTGATACGCGCCGCTGCGAATTTGCGTCACCATGTTGGCGAGGCTGTGCGACGCGTTTTTCACCTGCGTGAATAAATCCGGATCGTTGTCGAGGTCTTCGTGGCTGGTGGCGTAGGGTTGGTAGTAGCCGATCCACGTGTCGATGGCGGCAGCCGGGCCGGCCTGGATCATGCCCAGATCGGTGAGCCAGTCACTTAATATGCGACGCAGATTTTCCGGGCCGGCGGCGTCGCCATGCGCAAGCACCGCGAAGGCGCGTCCCGCGAGATGCTTGGGATAATCCCAGCCCTTGAGTTCGAGTTCTTTCGCGATCAGCGGATTCTTGCCCTTGGTGGTGGTGGGATCGGCATTGCCGCCGTCGGCGCACACCAGCCGGTCGATCATGAGTTTCAGGCTCGCGGGCGTTTGATACCAGTGCATCGGGCACAACACAAACACGCCGTGCGCCGCCACCCAGCGCGGATAAATCTCCGCCATCCAGTCATTGGTTTGCCCCAACGCATGATTTGGATAACACGAGCATGGCCAATGGCACAGCGGCATCGATGTGGAGACGCAGGCTTTGCACGGATGAATGGTTTTCAGCGGCTCGTCGGCGAGCGTGGATAAATCGAGAAAATCGACTTCAAAGCCGGGCGTGGCCTTGATGACTTCTTCCACGGCCTGCGCGAGACGGCGCGTTTTGGAGATTTCGCCCGGGCAGGTGTGCTCGCTGCGCGTGGAGCCGTTGACGATGAGTATGCGCGACGGCGAAGCGGCTTCTTTCTGGCGCTTTTCGGCGGCATCAATCGCTGCTTTCGCTTGCAGCCACTCCACCGGCAGTTTCTGTTGTGGATCGGCGAAACCCGCGCCCGCAAGCCGCTGATTCGGCGATTTGCGATAGACGATGTAACCGTCCCACGCGGTTTCAAAAACCTTTTCCAGTTCCGGCTTGAGCTTGTCGAACGCCGGGTCCTGATAGCGCGCGAAAAAACGCTCGCGGTAGGCTTCTTTCGACAGCGGCTTCCACTCCGTCTGACGGCGAATTTTGGGCGTGATCATCGGCTTCTCCCTTAGAGTGATTCCGGCTTGGTCGAACCGGGAGCGGCAGCCTTACAACACGGGTTTATTGCGATTCAGCCTTGGCTCCGGACAGCTTGATGACCTTTGCCCACTTGGCGATTTCGGATTTGAGGTAGGCCGCGAATTGTTCCGGGGTGTTCGGCGAGGGGTCCGCGCCCGCCGCCATCAACTGCTCACGAAAATCCGGGGTGGCGAGCACTGCGGTGATTTCCTGATTGAGCCGCGCCACCACTGCGCGCGGCGTGCCGGCGGGCGCGATGACGCCGTACCACGAACCGGCTTCGTAACCGGGTATGCCGGCTTCGGCCACCGTGGGCAACTGCGGTACCAGCCCCGAACGCGCGGCCGTCGTTACCGCCAGCCCGCGCAACCTGCCGGTCTTGATGTGCGGTATCGCTGATGGCGCCGTGCTGAACACCACCTGCAAGCGCCCCGCCATCAAATCCAGCAGCCCGGGGCCGAGGCCCTTGTAAGGCACATGCGTGAGTTGAACATCCGCCATCGCCGCAAACAAAGCGCCGCCCAGATGCGTGGAATTACCCGTGCCCGCCGACGGATACATGATCGAGCCGGGCTTTGCCCTGGCCGCCGCGATGAGATCACCGACGGTCTTGACCGGCAGCGCCGGGTTTACCGCCACCACCAGCGGACTTACGCCCACCAGTGACACCGGCGCAAAATCCTTGATCGAATCGTATGGCAGCTTCGCGTAGAGCGTGGCGTTCGTCGCCTGCGAACTGCTGGTGGTGAGCAACGTATAACCGTCGGGCGTGGCACGCGCAAGAATTTCCATCGCGACGATGGTGTTCGCGCCAGGCCGGTTATCCACCACGATGGATTGACCCAGGCCTTTGGAAATTGCCGCGCCGAGCGAGCGCGAAATAATGTCGTTGCCGCCGCCGGGGGCGAAGGGACTTATGAGGCGGATGGGGCGGGTGGGATAGGGGTCGGCGGCGGTTGCGGCTGAGATTGTCACAGCGCAAAGATGAACGCATGTGGCAAAGCTAATACATACAAAGGGTTTCAGCATAACTAATCCAGTCGCGCCCCCGTAGCCTTAACCATCCTTCCCAGTTTTTCCATCTCTTCGCGCAGCGTCTTCTCGAACGCTTCTGGCGTGCCGGCGATCACTTCCGCGCCATCGCTGGTGAGGCGCTGCTGTACATCCGGCGCGCGCAGAATTTTGACGATCTCGGTGTTGAGCCGTGTGACGATGGGCTTGGGCACGCCTGCCGGCGCAAGGATGCCATACCACGTGATGACTTCGTAGCCGGGCACGCCCGCTTCGGCGACGGTGGGCAGTTCCGGCGCCGAAGGCACACGTTTTGCCGAGGTGACGGCGAGGGCGCGCACGCGGCCTGACTTGAGCAACGGTTGCACCGGCACGATGCCGGCGAAGATGCCTTGCACATTGCCGCCGACGACATCGACGATGGCGGGGCCCATGCCTTTGTAGGGGATGTGCTGAAGCGGGGTTTTGGTCATGTACTTGAACAATTCTGCTGCAATGTGTCCGCCGCTGCCGTTACCCGCCGAACTCAAATTGAGTTTGCCCGGGTTGGTCTTTCCGTAGGTAATCAGATCCTGTACTGAATTTGCGGTCAGGCCGGTGTTGACCACCAGCACCAGCGGCGCGCTGGTGACATGCACAATGGGTTGGTAATCATCCACCGCGCGGTAACTCAACTTCGGATTGAGACTGACATTGGTGGTGTGTTGCGAGTAAGCCATCAGCAGCGTGTGGCCGTCGGGCGCGGCCTTCGCGGTGAGTTCAGCCGCCACCACGCCACCGCCACCGCCGCGATTGTCGACTACTACCTGGCGATTGAATACCTGGGCCAGACGCGGGCCGATCAAGCGCGCCAGCAAATCGGTGGAACCACCGGGTGGTGCGGGCGTGATCAGGCGTATGGGGCGCGATGGATAGACTTCCTCTGTTGGTTGTGCGTGAGTGTGTGACGCCAACAACATGAATATTGTAAAAAGGGCGATGGGATGTCGAGGGTTGCGCATGGGATGATTCTTCATGAATTAATCGATGCGTATGTTCGCATCCTTGATCACTTTAGCCCAGCGTTCCGTATCCGCTTTAAAAAACGCCTGAAACTCCGCCGCCGTGTTGGTGACGGCATCAATGCCGACGCGATTGAGTTGTTTTAGCGTCTCCGGCGCGTGCATGATTTTGCGTAGTTCGCTGTTGAGCCGCTCGATGATATCGGGGCGCACGCCGGCCGGCGCCATTACGCCATACCAGGAATCCATGAGTAAATCGGGATAACCCGCCTCCTTTGAAGTGGGCACCGTGGGCAGTGCCGGTGCGCGCGCGACGTTGAGCACGGCGAGGCCGCGCAATTTGCCGCTGTTGATGAACGGTATCGTCGCCGGCACGGTGACGGTGACCACATCGATCTCGCCGCTCAAAATGTGCGTGAGCGCGATGCTCGCGCCTTTGTAAGGCACGTGAATCATGCTGATGCCGGCGATGGATTTGAACAATTCGCTCGCCAGATGGTTGCTCGATCCCACGCCGCCGGAGCCGTAACTTAATTTGCCGGGTTGCGCCTTCGCCACTTTCACCAGTTCGCTCACGGTTTTGGCGGGCACCGACGGGTGGATCACCAACACATTAGGCACGTTGGCGGTTTGTGATACCGCCTGAAAATCGCGCAGCGCGTTGAACGGGAGCTTTTTGTAGAGGCTGGGGCCGATGGTCATTGACGCGCTGGCTTGCACCAGCGTGTAGCCGTCGGGTGGAGATTTCGCGGCGAGTTCCAGGCCGATGTTGCCGCCCGCGCCGGGACGAAAATCCGCGTAAACCGCTTGGCCGAGTGCCGCGCCGAGTTTCTCGGTGACCAGCAGCGCGAGAATTTGGGATGCGCCGGTGGGATACGGTGAAATGTATCGGATGGTTTTTTCGGGGTATTTTTGGGCGTGGGCGGGCTGCGCTCCGGCCAGCGCAAGCACGAATGTGACGGCGAAGGCAACCGCAACAACGGCAGCGCAATGGACGGTGGCTGTCATCCGGGGGTGCTGGTTCATGTCGTGTTGACCTGTCGCTTGAACCATTGGGACGACCTCGCTATTTCACGGGCACCGCGCCGTTGGCGGCGATGACTTTTTTACCTGCATCGCTGGCGACGAAGGCCATGAATTTTGCCACCGCAGGTGGAGGCGCGGCCTGGGTGACCAGAAATGAATCGCGGGTCAGCGGGTAGGTTTTGTTCTGTACGTTGGCGGCCGTGGGCATGATGCCGCGTAGCGCCAGCGGCTTGATGCGCCCTTTGCTTTGTTCAACGATGGTCATGGTGGTCATGCCGATGGCGCCTGCGGAGCTCGCCAGTTGCTCGGACATCTCGCCAGCCTTGGGCGCGACCTTCACACCGCTGGGCATTTGCAGTTTCGCCAGACAGACGATTTTGTCGCGCACCACTTCGGTGTCCACTTCCGTATCCGGCCGGGTGTACGGGACCATGCTGATATCCGCCGCGCCGAGCTCCTTCCAGTTCTTGGTTTTGAGCAGGTAAATGTCGCAGATTTGGGCGTCGTTAATGTCGATTACCGCGACGCCGGCGTTTACGCCGAACACCACGGCGACCTTTGCGATCTCGTGAACGGTCATGCCCTGGCGCGTGATGTCGTCAACCTTGAGGCCGTGGCTGGCCATCGCAATATCGATTTTGCCATCGCGTAAGGCATCGATGCGCGCGCGTGTGCCCATGCCTTTGCCAATGTCGATCGCCACGGACGGGTTCTGCTCGACATAGGCCTTGGTCAGGGCCGCCACCAGAGGAGTTACGCCGGTGGAGCCATCAATGACTATTTTTCCGGCGGACTGCGCGAGTGCAAGCGGCGCGAGCGACAAAGTGAATCCGGTAAATGCCCAAAGGATCATGCTTCTCATATTGCGCCCCTCGCTATTTTTCAAACCAAGTCCAGTGTAGTCTGATCTGGCGGGACAATGCGATATATTTTACCGCTTGGGCGCGCGTGAACAAGCTGTGATGGATACTCTCCGCGCGGAAGTTTCAACCTGTTCGGCTTTGTGAATCGCAAGCACGTGGTAATAATTCCGAATACGCATTGATGGGCGAATCGCGGAGGCTGCATGTTTATCAAGAGTAGTAACACGTATCTGGACATGGGCATGGGATGCCTGATGTACATTGTTATCTACGCGGGAATTGCCTATGTGCTTAACGTATGGATGGCGCCGCGCACGGGGGCGGATATGACACAACTGGCGGTGTTTGTGGCGGCGGGTTTTCTCACGTTGGCGGCCGGCACGTTTTGGGAGTTGCTGAAGCGGTTGATCACAGGCCATGACCCGCGCGCCGAATTGCTTGCGCGTGCCGAACGGGATGATGTGCCCGAAACCGATGGGCCGATAATCGCCACCGGCGAGGTGCGTGCGACGGCCGGAGTGTTGAAGGGACCGTTGTCGGGCGTGGATTGCGTGGCATATCTCTATAACATGTACTATGTTACATACCGGATGCATGAAGGAAGCCGACGCCGCGAAATCGTGCCGGTATATTGGGGGTATGCGCGCCGCCCATTCACCGTTGATACTCGCATACGGGCGTTGCGTATTCAGGCGCCGCCACAACTGGATGCCCCGGCCGCGCGTTGCGCCACCCCCAATGACGTTGCGCGTGCCCGGCAATATATCGCGACAACCTCCTTCGACGAAAAAACGGGATTGCTGGGCGGACTGGGCAGTGTATTTTCAATCATGAACGCATTGTCCATGGGCGACAACGCGGAGTACCGCAAGGACTGGAAGCTCGCGGGCAGTCAGCAAGACCCGGAAACGTTGCTGCTCGATGAAACGGTCATTGTAGTGGGGAGCACGATTACGCTGTCGGGTATGTGGTCGGTAGAACGTGGTGCGGTGGTGCCCGCGGCGGGCGCGCACCTGGTCGTGACCAACGGAAGCCGAAATTTCATCAACGCGGGCAAATTGCCGGTTGGAAATCGGGGAGTCGTGATTTGGTTCCTGGCGACTACGGCGATAGGCGCGATAATCGTGTGGATGGGAACTGCGGGACTGGCATTTTTTTCTGCTCTGTAGCTGCGTGAATTTCCAATCGTAACCGCGTTATTGCACCGTTATCTTCGCTTCGCGCACTACGCGCGCCCATTTCTCGGTTTCGGTGCGCACAAATTTGTTGATCTCGGCGGATGAACTGGTAATCACGTCCAGTCCTACTTTCGCAAGCTGTGCGCGGGTCTCGGGCGTTTGCATGACTTTGATGATGTCGCTGTTGAGCCGATCAAGAATGTCGGCGCGCACGCCCGCGGGCGCGAAGGCGCCGTACCAGGTGTCCATCAACAGTTCCGGGTAGCCCGCCTCTTTGGTGGTCATCACGGTGGGCAAGGTGGGCACGCGGCTGGGGGCCAGCACCGCCAGCCCGCGCAGGCGGCCGCTGCTGATAAATGGAATGGTGGCGGGCACGCTCACGGTGACCATGTCGATTTCACCGCCGAGGATGTGCGTGAGCGCGATGCTCGCACCCTTGTAAGGCACGTGAACGATATCAACCTTGGCAAGATATTTGAACAATTCGCTGGCGAGCTGATTTGCCGAGCCGATGCCGCCGGAACCGTAGCTCAATTTGCCGGGCGTCTTGCGCGCGAGGGCAACGAGTTCGTTCACGGTTTTGGCGGGCACCGACGGGTGCGTCACCAGTACGTTGGGCACGGTGGCCACATGGGTGATGGGGGCAAAATCGCGCAGCGCGTCGAACGGCAGTTTTTTGTAGAGCGCGGGGCTGATGGTGATCGACGGGCTGGCGAGCAGCAGCGTGTAGCCGTCGGCCGGCGCCTTGGCGGCGATCTCGGTGCCGATGAGGCCGCCCGCGCCCGCGCGAAAATCCGCATACACGGGTTGCCCCAGCAGCGCGGGGAGTTTTTCCGCCAGCAGCAGGCCGAGTATCTGTGATGCGCCGGTGGGAAACGGCACCACGAGACGTATGTTTTTCTCGGGATATTTTTGCGCGGCGGCGGGGCACGTGGCGCCAAGCAGAAGGATGGCGGTGATGTGGAGAAAAGGTTTCATGTCGGGTTGAGTAGTGGCGGGCGTGCGGAAAACTTATACCGGTTGCAACGAGGCCATGCAATGCCGGCGGCTGTCCATTTCAAGGGGATTCAGCGTAAACTTGGCGCCCGTGGCAGTTGTGACGCCGTCTTTAATAATCGTTTAAAAACAGATGCTTATAATATGTTCGCTACTGACGTTCTGATTCGAGGCGGGGCCTGCTCATGAGTGGCCAGCACGCGCTGCATAAAATTATCGCGAATTGCGCGCGGCCCAAAAGCGGCAAGGTGACACCGGGCACGTTTGTTGAAATCGAACCGGATGTGTTCTCGGTGATTTTGTCGCCCAACGGTTCGGACGCGAAAAAGCTGATGGCGGATTTGGAAGAACTCGGCGTGAAGGATTTGCCGTTGAAGGATCGCATCTTCGCGGTATCCGATCACGCCTCGCCCGCGCCCACCATGCAACTCGCGGCCTCGCAAAAACTGTGGCGCGATTTTTATCGCGATAAAGGTGTGCGCGTGTTTGACGGCGGCGCGGGCGTGTCGCATCTGGTGTTGTGCGAGGAAGGCATCGCGCTGCCCGGCACGCTGGGCATTGCTATTGATTCGCATGGGCCGACGATGGGCGCGGTCGGCATGTACGCCACATCGCTCGGCGGCGGGCGGCTCACGCTCTACGCCATCGGGCGTTATTTTCTGGAGGTGCCCAAGGTCACGCTGGTGAAAGTGCATGGCTCGGCGAAACTCGCGCGCGGCGTGTATGGGCGCGACGCGGCGCTCTATGTAAACGGCAAGCTGGGACAGCGCGGCGCGTACGGCAACGCGGTGGAATTCGCCGGCCCGTTTATCGATGGGTTATCGATGGACATGCGCTTTACGTTCGCCAACATGGGTGTGGAATTGGGCGCGGTGGCCTCCTACATTCAACCCGATCAAACCACGCTCGATTGGGTGAAGCCGCGCGCCAAAGATGAGTTCAAGGTATACGACACCGATGCCGATTTTAAATACGATCAGGTGCATGAAGTCGATATCTCCGGCATCGAGCCGCAGATCGCCGTTCCGCACAAGCCCGATGATGTGATGCCGGTGTCGGCGGTGGCGGGGCGCAAGGTCGATCAGGCGTATCTCGGTTCGTGCGCGAGTGGCAGGCTGGAAGACATCGCCGCCGCAGCCGCAGTGTTGAAAGGCCGCAAGGTGCACCCGGACGTGCGCTTCATTGTCACCCCAGGCTCGCGCGAGATATTGATCGCGGCGACCCAGGCGGGCTACATCCAGACGCTGCACGAGGCGAACTGTATCGTCACCAACGCCAACTGCGGGGCGTGTCCCGGTTTGCATGGCGGCCTGCTGTCGCCGGGCGACGTGGCGATCACATCGATCACGCGCAACTTTGAAGGCCGCATGGGACCGGGCGGCGAAATTTATCTGGCGTCACCGGCGACCGTGGCGGCTTCGGCGGTTGAGGGGCGGATTGCGAGTCCGGTGGGGTATGTTTAAACGATTAAGGTCAAGAACATTTGACACAGATTTCGCGGATTTACGCAGATTAAAAACCTAACCCGTCATACCCGCGAAAGCGGGTATCCATAAGGCGTTGCCAGTAGCACTGTGTTATGGGTTCCCGCTTCCGCGGGAACGACAGGGGAGAGGGGGCATCTGCGTAAATCCGCGAAATCTGCGTCAAAAGGTTTTTTTATTTTCGGCGTAACGACATGAAAATCACCGGCAAAATCTGGAAGTTCCCGCAGGACGACATCAACACGGGGCTCATTCGCAAGCAGCAGTACAACCACCTGCCACCGCAGGAGCAGGGCAAGTACTGTATGGAAACGCTCGACCCCACGTTCGCGGGCAAGGCCAAGCCGGGCGACATCATTGTCGCGGGCAACAACTTTGGTTGTGGTTCTTCAACACCGGCGTATTACTCAATCATGGCGCTGGGCATACCGGCGGTGGTGGCGGAATCGTTTGGCAAATTGTTTTTCAGCAATTGCATCGGCGGGGGGCTTTGGCCGGTGGCGTGTCCGGGCATTATTCAAATGGCCGAGACCGGTGATGTGATCGAGATCGACACCGATACGTTTGTCGTGCGCAATCTCGCCAATGGCAAGCAGTTGACCGGACAGGCGTTGCCCGGGTTTTATCGCGACATGATCGACGCGGGTGGCGAGAAGGCGTATCTCAAGCGGCGGCTGGCGAAGCAGGCATGACCTTCAATCATCGTTCCCGTCCCCGACCAAAACATTCGATGGCAGGCGCCGGCGGGAATTCATATAAGGTTTCCCGTGTTGCTGTGTTATGGGTTCCCGCTTTCGCGGGAACGACAGTTAGGGGCATGGTTCTTACCGCGTGCATGGCGGCCGTTACCTCAACACACGCTCAGGAGACCTACCCCACCAAACCCGTGCGCCTCGTGGTTGCCTCTTCGCCCGGCGGCGGCACCGACACCACTGCGCGCATACTTTCGCCCAAGCTGACGGAGCTTCTCGGCCAGCAGGTGGTGGTGGAAAACCGGCCCGGCGCGGCCACGATGATCGGCTCCGAACATGTGGTGCGCTCGCTGCCCGACGGTTACACGCTGCTGATCGCACCGAGTCCGCTGGTGATCATTCCGTCGCTGTATCGCAAGATGCGTTTTGATCCGATCAAGGATCTCGCGCCGGTGAGCAAGCTCATTGTGATTCCGCAGATACTCGTGGCGCATCCTTCCTTGCCGGCGAAAACACTGAAGGAACTGATGGCGCTGGCGCGCGCCAAGCCGGGGCAGTTGGATTACGGCGCGGGTGCTTACGGCGGTCACGGTCACATGTCGATGGCGCTGCTGCTCACCATGACGGGGTTGAACATTAATTTTGTGCCCTACCGCAGCGGCAGCGCGGGCGTGGTCGAAACGCTGTCGGGCGAAGTGCCGATCATGATGGGCAATGTGCTGTCGCTGCTGCCCCACGTGCGTGCGGGCAAGCTGCGCGCGTATGGCGTGAGCAGCCTCAAGCGAACGGCGGCGCTGGCGGAGTTTCCGACCATCGCGGAAGCCGGCGTGCCCGGTTACGACAGCAGCCAGTGGTTCGGCGTGTTGGCACCCGCCAATACGCCGCGCGACATTGTCGCCCGGTTGCATCGTGAATTGGTGCGCGTGCTAAACGATACCGAGATTAAAAAACGCTTTGGCGTTGACGGCGGCGAACCAGACGCTAGCGCGTCGCCGGAGGCCTTTGGTGTGTTTCTGCGCGCGGACTTGGCGAAGTGGGCGAGGGTGGTGAAAGAGGCGGGGATTAAGCAGCAGTAGTCTTCGTCACCTGCGACGCCAATTCTATTGCGCGATTACCGCGCCGCATTCTTGTTGAACACCTTGGCCCACTTGCCGATTTCGTTCTTGATGCGCGCGTCGAATTCTTGTGCGCTGCCGCCCACGGATTCCGCGCCCATGGCCAGTACGCGGTCGCGCACATCAGGTGCGGCAAGCGCGGCGTTGATCTCGCGGTTCACGCGGTTGACGATGGCCGCCGGGGTGTTGGCGGGCGCCATGATGCCGTACCAGTCGGTGTGGTCGAACCCGGTGTAGGTGTCCGCGATCGGGCGCACGTCGGGCAATACGCCGAGTCCCTTGGCGCTGCTGGTACCCAAGGCGCGCAGGCGGCCTGCCTTGATGTGCGGCAGTGACGGCGAAATCGCAATGAACATCAGCGGCACTTGTCCGCCGATGACATCGGTCATCGCGGGGCCGGCGCCTTTGTAGGGAATGTGAACGACGTCAATCTTCGCGGTGCTTTTGAATAACTCCATCGCCAGAAAAATCGCGCTGCCGACACCCGCCGAGGCGTAGTTCAACTGTCCCGGTTTGGCTTGGGCCAGCGCCACCAGTTCCTTCACGCTTTTGGCCGCGGTGGCGGGATGCACCACCAGAACGCTCGATGACAGGCCGGCGAGGCCCACGGCGGTGAAATCACGCACGGCGTCGAACGGCAGTTTGGCGTTCAGCGAAGGATTGGACACATGCGCCGGGTTGGTGAACAGCAGTGTATAGCCATCGGCGGTAGCCTTCGCCACCAGATCAGTGCCGAGGATCGCGCCCGCGCCGCTGCGATTGTCCACCACGAACTGCTGGCCCATGGCAGCGGTGAATTTTGGTGCGAGGATGCGCGCCATGATGTCCACGCCACCCCCCGGCGCGTAAGGCACGATCAGGCGCACGGGTTTGGTGGGATACGGTTGTGCGGCGGCAGCGCCGGCGCCGAGGCAGAGAAAAGCCAGGGCCGCGTTGGTAATGGTAAACATGGTAACCATGCTAGCCATGGAGGCCGGAAAGACAGTTTTCATGTGGGCAGCTCAGCAGGTAAGAAGGTTCATGAATTCATGCACCGGCATGGACGCCAGGCCGGCGCGATGGTTGCAGGCGGCAAGAATACCGCGGCGTTGTTTGTCCGGAAAAATACGCGTCACGCTGGTTTCAAATTTGCGCATCAACAGCGGTATACCTTCCTTGCGCCGCTTGACGTGGCCCACCGGATACTCGATTTCCGCCCACGCGGTGCGCGTGCCATCGTTGAAAATGACGCGAACGGCGTTCGCGTTGGCGCGCAGCGACGCATTGTAAAACGCCTGCGTGTAAGGCGGGTGTTCCTGCAATACGGTTTTGGTGCGTAGCGCATCGATGCGGGGGTCGGCGGCGATGGCGTCTTCGTAGTCACCGGCTTCCAGTCGCCCGTGGATCAGGCAGACGGCGGCGATGTATTGCAGGCAATGGTCGCGCTCGGCAACGTGGTTCAATGGGCCGGTGCGATTAAGGATCGACAACGCGTAACGGTGCGTGCGGATTTCAACGGTTTTGATCTGATCGAGCCGTTGCGCGACCGACAGATGCAATTGAATCGCGGCCTCGGCGGCGCTTTGCGCGTGTACGCCCGCCGGATACGAAATTTTGTATTGCACGTTTTCAATTACGTGATTTTCATAGGGGCGCTGAAACTGGAATGGTTTGCCCCCGTTCATCACGTCGTAAAAGCCCCAGGTTTTTGCGCTGAGCGCGCGCGGGTAACCCATTTCGCCACGCATTGCCATCAACGCGAGCCACACGCCGCGCGCCGCCGCATCGCCCGCTGCCCAAGATTTGCGCGCGCCCGCTTCGCCGCGGCGAAACAGCGCCAGCGGCTGGCCATCGAGCCACGCGTTCGACAGGGCGTTGAGTGTTTCATCGCGTGAGCCCCCGAGCAGTTTGGTGGCGAGCGCCGCCGCGCCGATTTTGATCAGCACCACGTGGTCGATGCCCATGCGCGTGGTAAAACCGTTCGCCAGCGCGAGGCACCCCATCACTTCATATGCGCGAATCATCGCGTCGAGCACGTCGCGCATTCGCAGCGGCGCTTTGCCTTGCGACACACGCACGCGGCTTTGCCAGTCGGCCACGGCCAGCAGGGCGCCGATGCAATCCGACGGATGAATCACCGTTTCGCCATAGAACGCGTCGTTGTAATCGAGCCAGCGGATCAGCGTGCTGGTGCAGAACGCGGCCTCAACCGGATCGAGTTGCCAGGACGTGGCGGGTACGCGCGCGCCGTGCGGAACCCGGGCCTCGGGTGTCAGCGGCGCGATCACGCCATTGCAAGCCGCATGGCTGCGCGCCTCGAACGCACAGCCGAGGCTGTCGATCAGGCAGTAGTGTGCGGCTTGCCACGCGCGTGTGCCGTGATGGCGCGCGCCATGCACGTAGTTGGCGATGTCGCGCAGCGCGGGGTCAAAAGCGAGGGGCTGGTTTGAGAGAGCTGGGGACATTAAAATATCAACAAAAACATATGCTTAAAATAATTTTTCGTGGCCATGGCAATGGCTCGAAGCGCGGCTTCGCATCTTCGCATATCGCGCTACCATTGGTCATTATTCAGTAAGGAGCGCGCCGTGCGGCGAAAAAGTCTTGCGTGGTTGGGTAGCTTGATGTCGTTGCTTTGCGTGCCGCTGGCAGGCATCGCGCAGGAGTACCCGGGCAAGCTGGTGCGCATCGTTACGCTCGCGCCCGGTGGCGGCTCCGACGTGGTGGCGCGGCTGGTGGCGCCGATGTTGTCCGAGGGGTTGGGGCAGCAGGTGATCGTGGAGAATCGGGGCTCCATCGCCGGTGAAATCGTGGCGAAGGCGCCGGCGGATGGTTACACGTTGCTGGTTGAAGGCAGCCCGCTGTGGATACTGCCGCTGTTTCGCAGCGTGCCGTGGGACGCGGTAAAGGATTTCGCGCCGATTGCGTTGGCGGTGAGTACGCCGAGCGTGCTGGTGGTGCATCCATCGTTGCCGGTGAAATCCGTTAGGGAACTCATTGCGCTCGCCAAAGCAAAACCGGGGCAATTGAATTACGCCGCCGGCACGCTGGGCGCGAATCCGCATCTGGCGGCGGAGTTGTTCAAGAGCCTGCTTGATCTGAAGATCGTGCAAGTCGCGTACAAAGGCACGGGGCCGGGCGTGATTGGTCTGATGGGCGGCGAGGTGGAACTTATGTTTCCCAATGCGGGTTCGGCGATCCCGTACATCAAGTCGGGACGGCTGCGCGTGCTGGGCGTGGCGAGTTTGCAGCCGTCGGCGTTGCTGCCGGGCGTGCCGACCGTTGCGGCGACCGTGCCGGGCTTTGAGTCGATATCGCCGCAGGGTTTGCTTGCGCCCGCCAGTACGCCGGCGGCGATTATCAACCGGCTGAACCGCGACATGGTGCGCGGGCTGAACCGGCCCGAGGTGAAAGAACGATTCCTGAATATCGGCGCCGAAGTCGCGGGCGGCACGCCGGAAGAATTTTCAGCCAAGATAAAATCGGATATCGCAAAATTCACCCGGCTGGTGAAAGAATCGCGGATCAAGCAGAACTAAACGTAGGATGGGTGAAACCCATTACAAAGATTGCCGTGGCGGTGATGGGTTTCACCCATCCTGCGCGTAGTCATTTGGATCGTTGAACAAGGATACACATGAATTATTCGTTAAATGAAGAACAACGGTTGTGGCAGGCCACCGCGCGCGCCTTTGCGATGGAAGAGATGCGTCCGCGTTCGTTGCGGCGCGACGCCATCGCCGATCCGTTCGAAACGTTTGATTGGGATTTGATCGTCAAAGGCTCGAAGCTTGGATTTCGCACCGCGGTGGTGGGCAAGCAATGGGGCGGCCACGGCATAGATTTTGTCACGCAGGCGCTGGTGATGGCCGAGCTCGCCAGAGGTGACAGCGCGATGACCAAGACCTTCAGCCAGTGCTGGAAGTGGAGTCATCTGATCGCGGAATGCTGCACCGATGACCAGAAAGCGCGGTTTCTCAAACCGTTTATCGAGGACGACACGTTCTTGCTGGGCCACGCGGGCACCGAGCCGAACGCCGGTTCCGATCACCGGCTGCCGCCGGAAGAAGACCCGCGCGCGGGCTGGAAGCTGAAAGCCGAGCGGGAGAGCGACCATGAAGATGCCGACTGGATTTTGAATGGCGAGAAATGTTTCATCGCCAACGGCAGCGTGGCCAAGCTGTTTTTTGTCAGCACGCGCACCAATCCCAATGTGAAACAGACCGAAGGCTCGACCGAATTTCTGGTGCCCATCGACACGCCGGGATTGCGCGTGGGCAAGGTGTTCAACAAAAGCGGCTGGCGCTTTTATCAGAACGGTGAATTGATATTCGACAACGCGCGGGTGCCGCACGCCAACATCGTGGGCGAGGTCAACGGCGGCCATCGGGCACGCAGCGGCGGCGCGGTAAAGTTCGGAGATCTGGAGTTGTCCGCGAACGCGGTGGGTGTGTGCGACGCGGCGGTGGAGATGGCGACGCATGAGGCCAGCACGCGCTGGCCAGGCACGAAATATTTCACGGACAATCAGACCATCCAGTTGCAGTTGTCCGAAATGCACATGCTCACCGAAGCGCTGCGTTCGTTTGTGATGCGCGTGGCGATGGAGGCCGATGCGGGTCTCGGCGGGCACTCGATCAATAACGTGCTGCTGATGAATTTCGCCACCGACGTGATACAGCGCGTGACGCGGCTCAACATGGATATCCACGGCGGCGCGGGCGTGGCGCAAATGGATCCACGCGTGGACAAGCTCGCGCGCGACGCGATTATCTGGACGCATCTCGCGGGGGATTCGGTACAACGCATGAAAGCGGTGCGGCGCTTGAAGTGGAGCTGATGGGTGAATGTCGTGAATGATATGAATGATCCGGCCGCGGCGAATCTGAGCGTTACCCACCGCTTGGCGCAACATGTCGTGGATTGTCGTGATGAATCGATTCCCGAAGCCTCGTTCGATGCCGCCAAGCGATTCATGCTCGATACGCTGGCAGTGGCATGGGCGGGGTCGGACGCGCCCGGCTGCCGCGAGGCGCATGCGTTGTTGGTAGACGAGGGCGGCCGCGCGGACAGCACGGCGTGGGCGTTTGGCGGCCGGGAAAAGCTGCCAGCGATGTCCGCTGCCTTCATCAATGGCATGACGTCGGCCGCGCTGGATTACGACGGTATCGGCAGCGGCGCATCGGTGCATGTGAACATCACCGTGCTGCCGGCGGCGCTGGTGCTGGCGGAACGATTGCATTCCACCGGCAGGGATTTTCTGACTGCGTTCGTGATCGGCACGGATTTGACTTACCGGTTAGCCGCTGCCGCGACCTTGCCCAACGAAGGTTTTCATTTCGTGCCGATTTACGGCGTGTTCGGCGCCGCGGCAGCAAGCGCGCGATTACTGGGGTTGGACGTGATGCAAACGCGGCACGCACTGGGCATCGCGTTTATGCAGGCCAGTGGCACGCAGCAGGCGAATATCGATCCGTCGCTGTCGAAGCGCATGATGTCGGCGTTTGCCGCGCGCGCGGGCGTGCATGCCGCGTTACTGGCGCAACGCGGCGTGACCGGCCCGGCGCAGGCAATTGAAGGCAAGTTCGGCTTGTTCAATATGTATCAAAGCGGCAGTGTCGCGCCGATACTCGATCAGCTCGGCAGCCGTTTCGACAACGTGCTGGGCTCGATCAAGATGTATCCGAGTTGCGGCGCGAATCACGTCACCATCGGCGGCATGCTGGATTTGATTCGCCGTTACGATCTCAAGGCGGATGACGTGGTTTCAGTGGATGTCACCATGCCGCCGTACGCCGCGCGGCTGGTGGGCAATGCGTACGATCCCAGCGGCGACGCGCAGGTGGCGGCGCAGTTCAGCGTGCGCTACACCATTGCGTGTCTGCTGGTTCGCCGCAAGCTCGGTTTGTCCGAGATTCAGGAAGCCGCCGCGCGCGATGCCGAAATCAACCGGCACGTGCCCAAGGTGAACGTGATTATCGATGACACGCTGAAAAGCATGCGCGGCCCCATCGTGTTGCGGTTGCGCACCAAAACACACGGCGAGATTTCCGCGGTGGCGGAGCACGTGCCGGGCAGTTTGGAAATGCCGGTGAGCGAAGTGGAGATTCAGCAGAAGTTCGACGAATGTTTCCGGCTGGGTGTGTGCCCGCTGGATGACGCGCGTATCGCCACGTTGACGCAGCGCGTTCGTGCGGTGGAGCGTGTTGATGATATGTGTTTGTTTTTAAAGGATATTTAGGATTCACTCGATGCGTGCCACGTGGTGCCTGACGGCGGGGATGTTATGCGGCGTAGCCGCGCTGGCCACGGCGCAAGCGCTGCCGCCCGGCTATCCCAACAAATCCATACGCCTGCTCGTCGGCAATGCGCCCGGTGGCGGCATCGATATCACCGCGCGTGTCGTCGCGCAAAAAATCAGCGAGAAGTGGGGCCGCAATTTCGTGGTGGACAACCGCCCGGGCGCCAGTGGCTTGATCGCGCTCGACATGACGCAACAAGCGGCGCCGGATGGTTATACGTTTCTTGTGACTTCCGGCAGCTTGATTGCCAGCGCGATGGCGCAGAAAAGAGTGCCGTACGATGTGCGCACGGCGTATGCGCCGGTATCGCAACTCACCGCGTTGTACTACATGTTGTTGATCAATCCATCGCTGCCGGTGAATTCGGTGAAGGAGTTGATCGCCTACGGCAAAAGCAAACCCGGCGCGCTGAACTATGGTTCATCGGGTATAGGCGGCGCGGGGCATCTGGGCGGTGAATTGCTGGCGTCGATGGCCGGCATAAAAATGGTGCATGTGCCGTACAAAGGCGGTGGCCTGGTGCTCGCGGATTTAATCAGCGGGCAGATTCAACTCGGGTTCACCAGCACCATTTCAGGCATGCCGCATGTGCGCGGTGGCCGCCTGAAAGGGCTGGCGATGACGGGCGCCAAACGCGCGGCAGCGTTTCCGGATTTGCCGACCATGGCCGAAGCGGGCGTGCCCGGTTTTGAGTTGATCAACTGGTATGGCTTGTTCGGACCGGCCGGCACGCCACACGCCATCGTTAAATTGCTGCATCGCGATGTGAGTCAGTCGCTGGCAACCCCAGATGCGCAATCAGCGTTTGCCAAGGACGGCGCGGATGCCGCACCGTCGGCATCACCCGAAGCGTTTCGCCGCGTGCTGGCGAATGAAGTCGCGGACTGGCAGAAAATCGTCAAGCTGCCGGGGTTTGCCGACGCCTTGCGGTAACGGGATAGAATTATTTCGCCATGCCCAGCGCCGTCAGCGCGCGCCGGTAACCGTCCATTTCCTTGTCCAGCCACGCGGGCAACTCGCGGTGGCCCACAGTATCGACGGTCCAGAAGTTGATGTCGAGATCCTTTTTCACCGAGTCGCTTTTCATGACACTGGCCAGCGCGTCGTCCCAGAACGCGAGCTGCGCGGCATCAAGGCCTTTCGGTCCGAAGATGGTGTAGAACACGTTGGCGGTCACATCCACACCCTGCTCGCGCATGGTCGGTATATTGGCAAGCACGCCGCCGTGACGGCGCGGGCCGGCCACGCCGAGGAACCGCAGCTTGCCCGATTGCGTGAGTTGCAGCGCACTGCCGGGGCTTTGCACGCCGATGTCGAGATGGCCGCCCGCGACCTGTATCGCGGTGTCGGTGCCGGAGTTGAACACCACCACCTTGAGTTTGGTCGGATCGGCGCCGGCCAGCCGCGCGATTTCCGCGATGGAAATATGAATCGGATTGCCCGCTGCGGTGGATATGCCGAAGGTGACCGAAGCAGAGTCTTTGCGCAGGCGCTCGACAATATCGCGCGCACTCTTGATTGAGGAATCGGCGCGCACGAAATACATCTGGTATTCGTCCAGCAGTTTGATGACAGGTGATAAATCGCGCGGCGTGACCGTGCCACGGCTGGCGGCGACCGTGGTCAGCCAGCTCGATGACGCGAGGCCGAGAAAGTGCGGATTGCCCGGATGCGTATTGAGATAAGCGAACGCCACCGATTGCCCGCCACCCGGTTTGTTGAGGACGTTGATGGGTGTGGTCACCTTGCCGTCCTGCAACAGGCGTTGCAGCGAGCGGCCGATGCGGTCGTTCGCACCGCCGGGCGCCGCGCCGATGATGAGTTCAACGGCTTTGTCGGGCTTCCACGCGGGGGATTGGGCACAGGCAAAAACGGGAATCAGGGCGAGTATCGACAACAGGGTTTTCATGAAAATTCTCTCAGAGTATGGACGCAAGCCAGGGCATGTCCGCGCGATATTGCTTTTCAAACGTTTCGATTTGGGCAAGATGTTGCAACGTTACGCCCACGTCGTCCAGTCCTTTCAACAGCCGCTCCTTGCGCGTGGCGTCGATATCAAAGCCGTGCGTCGAGCCATCGGGTGCAGTGACGGTTTGTAGCGCCAGATCGACGGTGATGGCGGCGCCAGGCGCGGCCTTGAGTTGTGTCATCAAGCCGCTGATCACCGGTGCCGGCAGTACGATGGTCAGCACGCCATTCTGCATGCAGTTGCCGCGATACACATCGCCGAAACTCGCGCCGATCAACGCACGCACGCCGGAATCCAGCGTGGCATAGGCCGCGGCTTCGCGCGACGAGCCGCAACCAAAATCCGGGCCGGTGACCAGAATGCCGGCCTCTCGATAGGCCGCGTGATTGAGGATGAATTCCGCGCGCGGTTGTTCATTTTCATCAAAACGCAGATCGTGCAGAAACACGCGCGCGTAGTCGGCGTGCCCCGGCCGGCGCGGCAATCGCTGAAAGCGGCCGGGTACGATCATGCCGGTATCGATCTTGGCGATATCGAGCGGCGCCGCGATGGCGGTTAACGTGGTGAAGGGTTGCATTGGAAAACCTTGTTTAACAGGGATGAACAGAACAAAACCCCAACCTGTTATTCGCGCGCAGGCGGGACTCCATAAACCGTCTCAAGTGGCACGTTTGCCATGGGTTCCCGCGTACGCGGGAACGACAAGGTTAGTATTTAATCTGCGTCCATCTGCGTAAATCTGCGTCAAATGATTTTGAACTCACAGCGTCCGCACATCGGTCAGCCGCCCGGTTACCGCCGCCGCGGCCGCCATCGCCGGGCTCATGATGTGCGTCAACGCGCCCGGTCCCTGGCGGCCTTCAAAGTTGCGGTTGGTGGTTGATGCGCTGCGCTGTCCGGCGGCTACGGTGTCGCCGTTGGAGCCGCCGCACATCGAGCAGCTCGCATCGCGCCACTCAAAGCCGGCGGCCAGAAATATTCGATCGAGGCCTTCGCTTTCGGCCTGCCGTTTCACGGCGGAGGATCCGGGCACCACCATGGCGGGTATCACGGCTTTGCGGCCTTTAACCACCTCGGCCGCCGCGCGCAAATCTTCGATACGCGCGTTGGTGCATGAGCCGATAAACACGCGATCGATGTTAATGCCCGCCAGCGGCGTGCCTGGCGCGAGTTTCATGTAGTCGAGCGCGCGCTGGACGCGTCCGCGTTTCTCCGCGTCGGCCATGGACGCGGGATCGGGCACGCTGCCGGTGATGGGTGACGAATCTTCCGGGCTGGTGCCCCAGCTCACCATCGGCGCGAGTTCACTGGTGTTCAGCGACAGTTCGCGATCAAAACGCGCATCGGCGTCCGACGGCAGCGTGCGCCAGTAGGCGAGCGCCTGATCCCAGTCCGTGTCTTTGGGTGCGAACGGGCGGCCGTGCAGATACGCATAGGTGGTGTCGTCCGGCGCGATCATGCCGATGCGCGCGCCGGCTTCGATCGACATATTGCAGAGGGTCATGCGGCCTTCCATCGACAGCGCGCGTATGGCCGAGCCGGCATATTCGACCGCATGGCCGGAAGCACCGCCGATGCCGATGCGCGCAATGATCGAGAGGATCACGTCCTTGGCCGAAACCTGCGCGGGCAGCGTGCCCTCAATGGAGATGCGCATGGTTTTCGGCTTTTTCTGCCAAATCGTTTGCGTCGCCAGCACGTGACGCAATTGATTGGATTGCCCGATGGGGATGGGCAGCGCGCCCAGCGCGCCGTGCGTCGCGGTGTGTGAATCGCAGCAGGTGATCAACAGGCCCGGCTGTGTCCAGCCCAATTCCGGGCCGATCACGTGAATGATGCCCTGACGCGGATGATGCACCCCGTAGTGCTCGATGCCGAATTCGCGTGCGTTGTGATCAAGCGCCTCCACCACGCGGCGAATTTCCGCGTTGGCGATGCTGCCGGGCGCGGTGGCGCGATTTGTCGAAGGCAGGTAGTGATCCGTCACCGCCAGTGTTTGTTTGGGCTTGAGCACCTGGCGTCCTTCGCCGCGCATCTGATCGAAGGCGAGAAAAGTGCCGCCCTCGTGCACCAGATTGCGATCGACGAACAGCAGATCCTCGCCGCCCGCGCCGGTCGCGTCGGCAACGATTACATGCCGCGCCCACAGGCGGTCAAATATTGAAACAGGTGGATTCATGGCGCAACATCATACATTCGGTTCCGGCGCGGATCGCAACGTGATGGGGAAAGGCAGGCACCGGTTGGCAAAGGTTGATTACCGCACCAGTTTTTGGGTCAGCCGTTGCACCGCGTCGCAGAACGCCTGCACGGTATCCGCCTTGAAAATCAGCTCGCATACGCCGGCCGCCACCGCTTTTGCTTGCAGGGTTTCGTCAATGAACCCCGAGGTTACCGCCACCGGGAGATCCGCGCGAAGGGATCGCACGGTTTCGGCAATGTCCAGTCCGGACATGCCAGGCATGTTGTAATCGGTCAGCACCAGATCGAACGCGGCGGGGTCGGCGCGGAGCAGGCCGACGGCGGTCCGTGCGTCGGTGTGCGCGCTGATGCGATAACCCTGGCGTTCGAGCAGCCGCCGTACCATGGACACCATTTCCGTATTGTCGTCGATATACAGGATACGCGGCCCGCTGTCCGGCGCGATTTCCGGTGACGCGGCGGCACGACTCGCTTCCGCTGGCACGCTTGCCGGTTGGCTGGCCGGCGGGAGATACAGCGCAAAGGTGGCGCCTTGTCCCGGTTGGCTTTCCACCGTGATGGCGCCGCCATGCGCCGTAACAATGCCATGCACGACGGACAGTCCCAGCCCGGTGCCTTCGCCCACCGGCTTGGTGGTGAAGAACGGCTCGAAGATGCGTTCGCGCGTGGCGGCATCCATCCCCGTGCCATTGTCCCGGACGACGAGCCGAACGGCGTTTCCGGCACATTGAATCTGGAGATTGCCCAGATGCGGATGGGCATTGATCAGGGCGGCATCGAGAACCGCCGTTTCCACGCGCAGTTCAATATGTCCGGCGCCGGGCATCGCCTGCATGGCGTTGGTGGCGAGATTGATCAGGACCTGCTGCATCTGCGTTGCGTCGGCCAGCACCGGCGGCACGTCCGGATCGCAGTGCCATTCCAGACTGACCCGCGCGGGAAGCGTGGCCCGCAGCAGCCGCGCGGTCTCCGTCATCACGGGAATCAGGACAAGCGGTTTGCGCGCGGTCGGCTGGCGGCGGCTGAAGGCGAGGATCTGCCGCACTATATCGCGCGCGCGTTCGCCCGCCAGTTGTATGCGTTCAAGGGACACCAGGGCATGCGGAACCTGTTTAATATCCTCGAGCGCCAGCGCTACGTTGCCAAGAATGATGGCGATGATGTTGTTAAAGTCGTGGGCGATGCCGCCGGCCAGCGTGCCGATGGCCTGCATCTTTTGGGACTCCCGCAATTGCGTTTCAAGAGACACCCGGGCCGCCTCGGCCTGTTTGCGTTCGGTGATGTCGCGCATGAAGGCGCAGTTGTATTCCTGGCCCTGAAATTCAATGTAATTCGCGGTCACTTCGGTATGGATCAGCTTGCCGTCCGCAGTGTAGTGGTCGGACTCGAAATTGAGCGATTTGCGCTGCTTCAGTTCCTCCCAGTGAGCGGGCCATTTCTCCGCCGGAAAATGCGGATCAATTTCGGGAACGGTTTTGCCGACAATCTGTTCGCGCTTGTAGCCAAGCGTGCGGCAGGCGGCATCATTGGCGTAAACGATCCGTGAGTCTGGCTTGATCCAGAACACCGAATCGACTGCGCGATCAATGCTGAATTGCGTCAGTTTGAGCCAATCCTCGATTCGTTTGCGCTCTGTGATGTCCATTCCGGTGCCATGGAAACCAATATGTTTGTCCGATACGTCCCGTAGCGGGAGCATATGCACCTGCTGCCAGAAAATCCGACCAGACTTGTCAAGAGATCGATGCTCTAGGAAACGAACGGCGCCATCGGCCGACCGGTTTTCGGCTATCCATGCGCGGACGCGATCTATTTCGCCGGGCGGCATGAAATCAGCGGCTGTGCGCCCCAACATTTCCTCAGGTAGATAGCCAAAAAGATGTTCCGATCGTTCTGATACGAAGGTATAGCGACAGTCAAGGTCGATTTCCCATAAATATCCGCCTGTCGCTTCTGCGATATCGCGAAAACGAGTTTTGCTTTCGTTTAATTCCTCTTGGATGTGTTTGCGTTCGGAAATGTCCTCGATAACCCGAATGATATACAGTGGTGTACCGTTATCGTCGCGTACCAGCGACTCTGTGCGCGTCACCCAGATCACCGAGCCGTCCTTGCGCACGTAACGCTTTTCGTTCGAGAAATGCGGAATGGCGCCGGCTAGCAACTGGCGGCGCTGCTCTCTGCCGCTGCCATGGTCGTCCGGATGGCTGAGGAAGTTTGGCGGTTTGCCCAGCAACTCTTCCTCCGTATAGCCGGTTATTTGAGCGTAACGCCGGTTGATCTTGATGGCGCGGTTTTCAAGATCGTAGTGCGCGATGCCGATCGCTGCCTGATCGAAGGTGGCGCGAAAGCGCGCTTCGTTTTCCTTGAGCGCTGCCTGTGCCTCCTTTAGCGCCGTAATGTCTCTTGCAATAATGGAGGCGCCGACGATATTGCCCGCATGGTCCCGGATGGGTGAATGGCTATTGAGGACATGAATGATCCGGCCGTCCTTGGTCATGCGGTCGGTTTCGCGTTCAACCCGTTCGCCGCCCAGCAACCGCGCGAGGTTTTCCCGCAGCCTGGACGGCCGCCCTGGCGGAATGGCAAAGTCGCCTGATTGACCGATGGCTTCCGAGGCCGTGTAGCCAAGCATTTTTTCCGCGCCGGCGTTCCATGAGGTTATCGTGCCATCAAACGTGCGGCTGTAAATGGCGTCGTCCGAGTGCTCGACGATGGCGGCAAGCCGGGCGTGCGCGGTCGCATTCTGCCGCATGCTATTGAGTTCGTCTTCTGCGATGTTCGCAAGATCGTCGAGCAGCGCCATTTGCGAGGCGCCGAGGGTGCGCGGCTTGCGGTCCATCACGCACAAAGTGCCGACGCGGTTGCCGTCGGGCGTCTTGAGCGGATGGCCGGCGTAGAAACGGATGTTGATTTCGCCGGCGACTATCGGATTGCCGGCAAAGCGCGAGTCCAGTAGCGCGTTGGACACGATGAAAGGCAAGTCGCTTTGAATCGCATAGCCGCAAAACGAAGCGGAGTCGCGCGGTGTTTCCACCACATCAATGCCATGGGCGGATTTGAACCAGTGCCGGTCGCCATCGACCAGCGACACCAGGGCAATGGGCACGTCCAACAGCGCCGCCGCCAGCCGGGTGATGCGATCAAAACGATCTTCGCGCGGGGTGTCGAGAATGCCCAGCTTGCGCAGCGCGGCGAGACGCCGGCGTTCCTCGGGGGGGTGAGTGGAGAGCGGCATGGGTATGGCCTGTGAGCCGTGATGGCGGGATGGGCGTCTCTGGTATTGATTCGATTCAGCGATACGCGCGCGCCGTTATTTTTTCTGTTCCTGTTCCAGTTCGGCCATCGCGTCGCGCGCCCAGCGAAAGGCTTCGATGCCCGCTGGTACGCCCGCGTAACACGCGATCTGCAACAGCACTTCCTTGATTTCATCTTTCGTGACGCCGTTGCCAAACGAGCGCTTCACGTGCAACTTGAATTCGTGCTGGCGGTTAAACGCGGCGAGCAACCCGATATTGAGCAGGCTGCGCGTTTTGCGCGGCAGTCCGGGGCGGCTCCAGATCATGCCCCACGCCGTTTCGGTGGCGTATTCCTGCATCGCCATGCTGAAGTCGTCAATGTTTTCCATCGACTTGTCGACATACTCGGCGCCCAGCACTTCGCGGCGCAATGCAATACCTTTGTTGAATAATTCGCTTGCCATGTTGATTCCTTGTTGTGGTTAAGTATTTGTTTTAAATGATATATATGCATCGGTTTGAGGGTTCGCGCCGGGACTCATAAGGCACTTGCATGCGGGCGTGGTTGTCGCGACACTATCGCAACATGAAATCCGCCATGAAATTCAGCACGCTTATTTTACTCGCAGTGGCATTGAGCGGTTGCGCGCTCTCGCCCGTCAATCACGAGGGAGACGACGCGCCGCGCACCGCGGCCATCGTGCCGCTGAAAGCGCAGCGGCCGATCGTCGGGTTGGTGCTCGGCGCGGGCGGGGCGCGCGGCTTTGCGCACGTGGGCGTGGTAAAGGTGCTTGAAGCGGCGGGAATCGAAGCGGACGTGGTGGTGGGTGCCAGTTCAGGCGCGCTGGTGGCGTCGTTTTACGCGGGCGGCATGAAAGCGGGCGCGCTGGAAGCGCTGGCGCTGGAACTCGACGACCAGCAGATTTTTGATTTCACCGTGTTTGGTCCCGGCGTGGTGGAGGGCGCGCTTTTGCAGCAGTACGTTAATCGTACGCTGAATGGGCGTCCGATCGAGGCGCTGGGTAAACCGTTCGCGGCGGTGGCTGCGGAGCAAGTCAGCGGGCGCATGGCGGTATTTAACCGCGGCAACACCGGCATTGCGGTGCGCGCCTCGGCCAGCGTGCCGAAATTTTTCTGGCCCGTGACGATCAACGGGAAAACCTACGTGGATGGCGGCGTGGCGAGCCGCGTGCCAGCGGCGCTGGCGCGCGAAATGGGCGCGGATGTGGTGATCGCCGTGGATATATCCCGCCGTCCCGCCGGCGAGGCCGACGCGGCCGACGTGGTGATTCGGCCGCAAGCGGTGCGTTCACGCATGAATGATTTTCAGCATCGTCAGGAAAACATCGCGGCGGGCGAAGCCGCCGCGCGCGCGGCGCTTGATCAAATTCGCCAGCGTATAGCGGCGGTTGCCGCGGAAAAATCGCGCGGCGATGCCAGTGTTCGCGCGACGCACGGCGAACGGAACCTTGCCGCCGTGCCGCGGTAGATGCTCCCGGATTTACGATTTACGATCTACGATTAAGGATTGCCGGCCGGCTATTTACAAAGGCAGGCGCCGTTTGCGCAACAGTTCCGGCACGCCGGCCGCGGTAACCGGCTTGCTGAACAAGTAGCCCTGATACTCGTCGCACGCGAGGCGCGTGAGGAATTCCAGTTGGGCGGAGGTTTCCACGCCCTCGGCCACGGTTTTCAGTCCCAACTGCTTGCTCATCGCGATGATCGCCGACACGATGGCCGCGTCGTTGCTGTCGATCGTGAGGTCGCGCACGAATGACTGGTCGATCTTGAGCTTGTCGATGGGGAAACGTTTGAGGTAGCTCAGGCTGGAATAGCCCGTGCCGAAATCGTCGATGGAGAGCTTGATGCCCATGTCGCGCAGCGCGAGCAGGGTTTTGATGGTCTGCTCCTCGTGTTTCATGATGCTGCTTTCGGTGATCTCGAAGGCGAGCCAGCCCGGATTCAGCTTGAATTCCGACAGAATGGCATCCACCATCTGCAGCAGGTTGCCGCGCCGGAATTGCGGCGCGGCGATGTTGACGGACACCGGCAACGGCGCCATGCCCGCGTCTTCCCATGCCTTGCATTGTTGATAGGCGCTGCGCAGTATCCACTCGCCGATGGGAACGATCAGGCCGGTATCTTCGGCCAGCGGTATGAATTCGCTGGGGCCCACCGCGCCGAGTTTTTCGCTCGTCCAGCGTATCAAGGCTTCCATGCCCACCACCGCGCCAGTGGCGATTTGGATCTGCGGCTGAAAACACAATTCAAATTCGTTGCGTTCCAGGGCATGCCGTAATTCGACTTCCATGTTCAATCGGTTGGCCGAATTCGAATTCATGTCCGGGCGATAGACTTGCCACGCATTGCGCTCCTGCTTTGCGTGGTACATCGCTACGTCGGCGTTTTTCAGCAATTCGTCGCGGTTGTAGTCGTGTTCGGGATAGACCGTGATGCCCACGCTGGTGGTGGTGAAAATTTCGCCCGATTCGGTTTCGAAGGGCGTGGCGAACGTGCTCTTGATTTTGTCGGCAACCATGGTGATCTCACTCAGGTTTGCCGCGTTTTCGACCAGCACCGTGAATTCGTCGCCGCCCAGACGCGCGATGGTGTCCGTCGCGCGCAGCGTGCCGGCCAGCCGTTCCGCCACCTGTTGCAGCAACAGGTCGCCGGTGGCATGACCGTGGGTGTCGTTGATTTGTTTAAACCGGTCCAGGTCGAGAAACAGCACGCCCAATAACTTCCTGCCGCGCTTGGCGCGCTGCATCGCGGCTTCGAGCCTGTCCAGCAGCAGGTAGCGGTTGGGCAGCCCGGTAAGCGCATCGTACTGCGCCATGAACGAGAGCCGCTCCTCGGTCTGGCGGCGTTTGGTGAAATCGTGCAGGATGCCGAGTATCTGGCGCACCTCTCCCTGATCGTTCAGCGTCGGCACGAACGTGGCATGCACGGAGAATTGCCGGCCGCGCAGCACAAACGTTACTTCCGCGGACTGCGCGGATTTGCTCTCGAGGGCATTGCGCAAGGTCGGCAGGTACGCGTTGGCGACTTCCGGCGGCAGCAGTTCGTCGTCGCGCCGGCCGACGATTTCGTCATACGATTTATTGAGCAGCTCCGCGCCGCGTTGATTGACAAATTTCAGCCGCAGATCCGGTTCATAAATCAGAAACACGTCCGGAATGCCATCGAGCGCCAGCCGGAACAGTTGCTCGCTCGACTTGACGCGCTCGAGCATGATTTCCATTTGTGTCACGTCGCGATGCATGCCGACGATGCCGATGATCCGGCCGCGCGCATCGCGGATCGGGGCGTAACTGCTTTCGACAAAAATACGCCGGCCATCCTTGCGCGTGCGCTGCGTTGGCCAGTTGACGATGGATTCGCCGGCCAGCACCCGGCTGCGATGCTCCAGTACTTTCCCGCGCTTGTGTTCCGGGATCATCCAGCCGGCGGCGCGCCCGATGGCTTCCTTGGCGGTGTAGCCGAAGAGTTTTTCCGCGCCCGGATTCCAGCTTACGAACTTGCTGTCGAGGTCCGTGCAGGTGATCGCGTCGGGCGACGCCTGCACCGCGGCCGCGAGTTTGGCGTGTTCAGCCTCGATGCGCCGCTTCAGGGTGATGTCTTCAAACGAGGCCACGACCGCCATGGGCTTGTCTTGTCCGTTCGCAAACAACGGTTGCGTATTGACCGAAAGCCAGCGGAGCTTGCGGCGCGGCAAGGTGATGCCAACCACCACGTTTTTCAGCGCCTTGCCAGTGCGCAGGGTTTTGCGTATGGGAAAGTCGCGAGGCGGATACGCGCTTCCATTCTCGCGCGTGGCGCGCCATGTGGAATCGGTATGGAGCGCGCTTTCGATTTTCTGCGCGCTCATGCCCAGCATGGTTCTTGCGCTGGTGTTGGCCGCCAGCACCTTGCCGCTCGCGGCAACCATGACCACGCCCTCGGATAGGGCATCAAACAGGTCGTGATAGCGTTCCGCCGTCAGCGCCGCGGACACATCGGCATTCTGGAGCACCACGCGGCGGGCTTTTTTGGACTTATCTGCCTTCATAACGTTGGTATCGTATCGTAATTACCGGACGCCTTGTGACGCAAAAGCTGCTATCCGTGCAAAATCAAACGCTTGCCCGTGGCTTTGGCTAGAACAAAAGTGCCGTTTCGCGTAAACTCAATGTCGTAAATGCGGGGAGCGGGGCGGGCAGGTATGTTGGCTTGGACTTTATCGTTGATATCGTCATGGGTTTTGTGGCATTAGGAATTAACAAGATTTAACAATTTAGGTGCGTGAATTGGGGCAAGCTTGATGGCAGCAGCAAGATGTGTTCTGGTGGTGGACGACATTCCGTCGAATCGCATGGTCGCGCGGGCCATGCTGGAGCGGCAGGGGTGGTTCGTGCTGATGGCGTCAGATGGGCGCGAGGCGCTCGATACGCTGGCGACCGCGCACTGTGACCTGGTATTGCTCGATATCAGCATGCCCGGCATGAGCGGCATCGAAGTTTGCCAGAGTATCCGGGCCAATCCGGCGATTGCCAATCTGCCCGTGATTGCCTACACCGCGCACGCACAGCCCGAAGACCGGCGCAATTTTATTGCCAGTGGCTTTGACGAAGTGCTCATTAAGCCCGTGAGCAGCGAAAAACTCGCCAACGCCGTGGCCGCCGTTACGCAAAATCGCGGCGGCAAGTTGTAGCGCGGCATTGCCGCACCGCAGCGTTGGCGCAGGGTGGCGGATTGCCCGTTTGCGGGGTTGCGCGCGGTTCTTGCCCGATCCTTGCCCGTTTCATTTTAGCCAGTCGTGACTTGGTGATCCTGGCCAATCGCAGGTACGGCGCGCCGCGCGGGAATGCGGCGCAAATCCCAGTGTGCAATGGCCCAGCGCCACAGATGCCGTAGGGTATCCTTGTCGGCATCACTTTCTGCTGCCTCCCCGGCGCAATCTGAAAAGTCGGCGGGAATTTCCTGTCCCAAAAATCGCAATACGTTCACAATTTCGCGCACCGGCCGCCGGATGTCGATCGCGCGCGCCAGCGTCTGTTTGGAAAGTTTTTCCCCGCGTTCATTGACGGCCACCGGCAAGTGTCCGTAACCGGGCGTTTGGTAGCCGAGCCGTTGCTGCAGGAGGATTTGCCGCGGCGTGGAATCCAGCAGATCGGCGCCGCGCACCACGTGGGTGATACCCTGCGCTGCATCGTCCACCACCACCGCCAGTTGATAAGCGAACAAGCCGTCGGCGCGCAACACCACGAAGTCGCCGATGTCGCGCTCGATATCCTGCGTGATGCCGCCCTGTATGGCATCGTCGAAACGCACGAGTGCGCCGGCCGTCATGACGCGGATCGCGCGCGCATCGCGGTCCGCGGGCAGGCCGTTGCGGCAGGTGCCGGGATATACAAATCCCTCGACGCCATGCGCGGCTGAATCGGCAATTTCGCGCCGCGTGCAGGCGCATGGGTAGGTCAGGCCGTGTGCGCGCAATTGTTCCAGCGCGGCCTGATAGGCCTGCGTGCGCGTGCTTTGTATCATCACGGCGCCATCCCAGCACAGGCCCAGCATTTCCAGCGTGCGACGGATGTCGTCGGCCGCGCCGGGCATGACGCGCGGTGTATCGATGTCTTCAATGCGCAGCAGCCAATGTCCGCCGTGCGCGCGCGCATCCAAGTAGCTGCCGGCCGCCGCGACGAGTGAACCGAAATGCAGCGGGCCGGTGGGTGAAGGCGCAAACCGGCCGCGATAGGGCGCCGCGGGCGCGGGAATTTGCACGTTACGGGGGTGAATGGATGCGGCGGCCATTGCAAGACAGTTTATAGTATCGGTTTTCAACATTCAGCAAGAAGGGTACGCATGAAAGTCAAAGCTGCGGTTGCGCACAAGGCTGGCGCGCCTCTGGTGATAGCGGATGTCGATCTGGCGGGGCCGCGCGCGGGCGAGGTGCTGGTGGAAATCAAGGCCACCGGGATTTGCCATACCGACGAGTTCACGCTGTCGGGCGCGGACCCGGAGGGCTTGTTCCCGGCAATTCTGGGGCACGAAGGCGCGGGCATCGTGGTTGACGTGGGGCCGGGTGTGACCACGTTGAAGAGGGGTGATCACGTGATTCCATTGTACGTGCCGGAGTGCCGCCAGTGTGAATACTGCATTTCCGAAAAAACCAATCTGTGCCAGTCGATCCGCGTGACGCAAGGGCAGGGCGTGATGCCCGATGGCAGCAGCCGTTTTACGCTCGACGGCGAAAAACTGTTTCATTACATGGGTACCTCGACGTTTTCGAATTACACCGTGGTGCCGGAAATTTCGCTGGCGAAAATCCGCGAGGACGCGCCGTTCGACAAGGTGTGTTACATCGGTTGCGGCGTCACCACCGGCATCGGCGCGGTGATCAACACCGCAAAAGTCGAGCCGGGCGCGAACGTGGTGGTGTTCGGCCTCGGCGGCATCGGCTTGAATGTGATTCAGGGTGCGCGGCTGGCGGGTGCGAACATGATTATTGGCGTGGATCTCAATCCCGCGCGCCGGTCGCTCGCCGCGAAATTCGGCATGACGCACTTCGTGAACCCGAAGGAAGTCGAGGGCGATCTGGTGGCGTGTCTCGTCAATCTCACCAAGGGCGGCGCCGACTACAGTTTCGAGTGTATCGGCAATGTGGACGTGATGCGGCAGGCGCTCGAATGCTGTCACAAGGGTTGGGGCGTGTCGGTGATTATCGGCGTCGCGGGCGCGGGGCAGGAAATCAAAACGCGGCCCTTCCAACTGGTCACGGGGCGCGTGTGGAAAGGTACCGCGTTCGGTGGCGCGAAGGGAAGGCGCGACGTGCCGAAAATCGTCGATTGGTACATGGACGGCAAGATCAA
>DHVE01000135.1:0-16640 GCA_002412495.1 Betaproteobacteria bacterium UBA5216 | reverse complement strand
ATGGACGGCAAGATCAACATCGATGATTTGATTACGCACAAACTGGCGCTGGCGGACATCAACAAGGGTTTTGACTTGATGCACGCGGGCGAGTCGATTCGCAGCGTGGTGGTGTATTAACGCGGTCCGTAGGATGGGTGAAACCCATCGCAACCCAAGTTGAATTGCCGGTGTTTGTGATGGGTTGCGCTTCTCCCATCCTGTGGATTTTATTAATGGGCACTGTGTTTATATGAATTCAGTTAAAGCGCACGACGTTCTCGATTTCTGGTTCGGCGCGCCCGGCACGCCGCATTACGGCAAGTTGCGTGCCGAGTGGTTTAGAAAATCCGCGGATTTCGACGCGCTGATATGCGACCGCTTTTTGCCGCTGCACGAAACGGCCGCCGCCGGGCAGCTCGCGCACTGGCACGACAGTCCGTTGACCTTGCTGGCGCTGATCATTGTGCTGGATCAGTTTCCGCGCAATCTGTTTCGCGAATCGCACCGTGCGTTTGCCACCGATGCCATGGCGCTGGAATGCGCGCGGCGCATGACATCATTGCGATGGGACGAGCGCTTGAACACCGTCGAGCGCCAGTTCGTTTATTTGCCGTTCGAGCACGCCGAAGACATCGCGGCGCAGCGCGAGTCGATGCGCTTGTTCGCCTTGCTCGGCAACGCCAATTTGCTGGAATGGGCGCGCAAGCACGCCGTGATTGTCGAACGTTTCGGGCGCTTCCCGCATCGCAACGCCGTGCTGGGGCGTGACTCGACGGCGGAAGAAATCGCGTTTCTGAAGCAACCGGGTTCCGGTTTTTGATGTGTCGTAGCTATTTGTTTTTAATGAAATAATTTAATCCCCATGCTGGCCGGCGCTGAACTGTTTTGCGCAGTTTGCGTCAAAACCCTTGTCATGAACACCCCCTTGTTAACCGAACTGCCTTATCGCGCCGACAGCGCCGTGCTGTTTGAAACCATCGCGGACAATCCTTGGGCGGTGTTTCTCGACAGCGGGCGGCACCAGCCGGGCCAGTCGCGCTACGACATCATGGCGGCGCAGCCGTACATCCGCCTGGTGACACGGGGGCAAATGACCGAAGTGCATGCCGACGGCGGCGCGTTGTCGCGCGACGATCCGTTCGCGTTGCTGCGCCGGTATCTTGAAATTGATCCGGCGTTGTCGCGGAGCGCTGGCGGACTGCCGTTTGGCGGCGGCGCCATCGGTTACTTTGGCTACGATCTGGCGCGCCGCATCGAGCATTTGCCTTCGCGCGCCACGGCGGGCGAACGCGTGCCTGACATGGCCGTCGGCATTTACGACTGGGCGGTGGTGGTGGACCACCTGGAGCAGCGCAGCTGGCTGGTGGGGCAGGGCCGCGATCCGGAAACCGATATCAAGTGGAACGCGCTGGTGGCGCGCTTTTCGAATCCTGGCGCCGAACGCGCGCGCGCGCCGTTTCGCGTGACGTCGAACGTGACGTGCAGCCACACGCGCGAATCCTATGGCCGTGTGTTCCGCCGCATCCGCCAGTACATACACGATGGCGATTGTTACCAGGTGAATCTCGCGCAGCGTTTTCAGGCGGAAGCGAGCGGCGATCCGTGGCTCGCGTATCAAGCATTGCGCGTGCTGAATCCGGCGCCGTATGCCGCGTATTTATCCACGCCGTACGCGCAGATTTTGTCGTCGTCGCCGGAGCGATTCCTGCACGTTGAGCACGGGGGCGTGGAAACCAAGCCGATCAAGGGCACGCGGCCGCGCGCCGGGCACGCGCGGCTCGATGCCGAACTCGCCGAGGCGCTGCGCGTGAGCGAAAAAGACCGTGCCGAGAACCTGATGATCGTGGATCTGCTGCGCAACGATTTGTCTAAGCACTGCGAGTTGGGTTCGGTGAAAGTGCCGCGTTTGTTCGATGTCGAAAGTTATGCCACCGTGCATCATCTGGTGAGCACGGTGACGGGCCGGTTGCGGCCGGGCCACGACGCGGTGGATTTGCTGCGCGGTGCGTTTCCCGGCGGCTCGATCACCGGTGCGCCCAAACTGCGCGCGATGGAAATCATCGACGAGGTTGAACGATTCCGGCGCGGCGTGTATTGCGGGGCCATCGGCTACATCGGGTTCGACGGCGGTATGGACACCAACATCGCGATACGCACGCTGACGTTTTCGCATGACAGCATACGTTTCTGGGCAGGCGGCGGCATCGTCGCTGATTCCACCGAAGACGCCGAGTATCAGGAGACCTTCGACAAGGCGGCGGCGCTGCTGCGGCTCTTGCAGCAGTGCGCGGCTGAACAGCAGGCCGGTGCGTAACATTTCCTCGGCTTTTCGCTTTCTGAAAGCAGAGCGGCGGTTTCCGCAAGGATTACAATCACATCTTTTCCGCGCGCTACCGCAAGGGCGGCGCGCATGGGCAGTCTTCATGATCAAAATTATAGTATTCGCGGGCATTGTGGCGGCGTGCGGCGCGTTTCCGGCGTTGGCGCAGGACGCAAAATCCAAATCGGCCGATAAAGACAAGGAAAAAGACAAGGCCGGGGCCAAGCCGGCGATGGTGCTGTCGGTCAAGGCCGCGCCCGCGCGCGCGGCCACGCTGGCGAATGAAATCAGTGCGGTGGGCACGCTGGTGGCAAATGAGTCGGTGATGATCCGTCCCGAAATCGCCGGTCGCGTGGCTGCCATTCAATTCAATGAAGGGCAGCCAGTCGCGGCGGGCGCGCCGCTGGTTACGCTGGATGCGGCGGAAGTGCGTGCGCAGCTGGAAGCCAGCCGCGCCGACGAGCGACTGGCGCAACAGCGCTCGGAGCGCACGGCTGAATTGTTCAAGAAAAATTTCATCAGCCAGCAGGCGCTCGATGATGCGCGCGAAGCGTGGCGCAAAACCACCGCGCGGCGTCAGGAAGACGAAGCGCGCATGGCAAAAACCGAGTTGCGGGCGCCGTTCGCGGGCATCGTCGGCCTGCGGCAGATCAGCGCGGGGGCTTACTTGCGCGCGGGTGACGACATCGCGCGGCTCGACAAGATCGACGTGATGAAGCTCGATTTCCGGATTCCAGAAACTTTTCTCGGCAAGATCACGCGAGAGCAACCCGTGCGCGTGCGGGTGGATTCCTACCCGGACGAACGTTTTCAGGGGCGCGTGTATGCGGTCGAAACCTCGGTCGATGAAAAAACCCGTACCGTGATGCTGCGCGCGCGCGTGCCGAATCCCGGCACGCGGCTGAAGCCGGGCATGTTCGCGCGGGTAAGCCTTGAACTCGACAGCCGCGCGGACGTGGTGGTCGTGCCGGAGCAGGCGATCAGCCCGCGTGGCGACAAGACATTTTTGTTCAAGGTGGTTGACGGCAAGGCGCTGTTGATGGAAGTCAAACTTGGCGCGCGGCGCACGGGTGAAGTGGAAATCACGCAAGGCGTGGCGGCGGGAGATCTGGTGATTACCGAGAATCAGCCGATGTTGCAGCCGGGCATGGCGGTCAAGGTGGTGAAATAGGGATGAAGGCGCCAATGATTCAAAAGATTCAAAGGATGAAGGCGGAAGGATGAAGGATGAAAAAAAGCGTGATCTTGGTTTGCGGACTCGATCTTATGCGTTGGCGGTGATTGGCCTGTACGGTTCGCTTCCCAAGTCTGTCGTCGCGCAGGTACTTGGGCGGCAATTGCTTCGTTCCGGGACTTCTGTTGGCGCGCATTATCGCGAAGCGCGGCGTGGCAAATCAGTTGCGGATTTTGTCAGCAAGATTGAGGGGTTGTTGCAGGAGTTGGACGAATCTGCCTACTGGATGGACCTCTTGCATGAAGCAAAAGTGATGAAGTCATCCACAGTGATTCCGTTAATGGCAGAGACTGAAGAGTTAATGTCAATTTTCGTAACCGTAGCAAAGCAAGCGAAACTGAAAATGCCAAAACGTTAGGTTGTTTTCATCCTTCATCCTTCCGCCTTCATCCCTAAAGTTTAAAGAATGTTCTTGCCCGAACTCAGCATCCGCCGCCCCGTCCTCGCCACTGTGATGAGTCTTGTCATCGTGCTGCTCGGCGTTATCGCTTTCACGCGGCTGTCGGTGCGGGAGTATCCGAAGATCGATACGCCGGTGGTGTCGGTGCGCACGGTGTATACCGGCGCGTCGGCGCAGGTGATCGAGTCGCAGGTGACGCAGCCGCTGGAAGATTCGCTGTCCGGCATCGAGGGCGTGCGCACCATCAAGTCAGTTTCGCGCGAGGAGGTGTCGCAGATTACCGTGGAATTCGTGCCGGAGCGCAACGTCGATTCGGCGGCGAACGATGTGCGAGACCGCGTGGCACGCGTGCGCGGGCGGCTGCCCGACGAGACGCAGGAGTCGATAGTCTCCAAGATCGAGGCCGATGCGCAGGCGATCATCTGGCTCGCGTTTTACAGCGACACGCGCGACGCGCTGTACATCACCGATTACGCCGACCGTTACGTCGCCGATTCGCTGAAGTCGTTGCCGGGTGTGGCCTCGGTCATCATCGGCGGCGAGCGCAAGTACGCGATGCGAATCTGGATCGACCGTGACCGGCTGGCGGGATTCGGGCTGACGCCGCTGGATGTGGAGACCGCGCTGCGCCGCCAGAATATCGAGGTGCCGTCGGGTCGCATCGAAAGTAAAAAGCGCGAATTCACGGTGTTGACCGAAACCGATCTGCGCACGCCGGCGCAGTTTAACGATCTCATCGTGACCGAGGCGCGCGGTTATCCGGTGCGCCTGAAGGATATCGGGCGCGCGGAACTCGGTGCGGTGGACGACCGCAATATCGTGCGCGTCAACGGCAATACCGCGGTGGGGTTGGGCATCGTCAAGCAATCCACCGCCAACACGCTGGGCGTGGCGCAGGCGGTGAAGGCGCAATTGCCGCGCATCCAGGCAAGCCTGCCGGAAGGCGTGAAGGTGTTCGTGGCATTCGACTCGTCGCTATTCATCGAAGAGTCGATTAACGCGGTGTACCGCACCATTGTCGAGGCGATGATATTGGTGACGCTGGTGATATTTTTGTTTTTGCGGTCGTTTCGCTCGACGCTGATTCCGTTTGTCACCATCCCGGTGTCGCTGATCGGCGCATGTTTCTTTTTGTGGCTGTTTGGTTTCACCATCAATATTCTGACGTTGCTGGGCATGGTGCTGGCGATTGGTCTGGTGGTCGATGACGCGATCGTGGTGCTTGAAAACATTCATCGCCACATCGAGGAAGGCGTGCCGCCGTTTCGCGCCGCGATCATCGGCAGCCGAGAAATTGCGTTCGCGGTGATGGCGATGACGGTGACGCTTGCCGCGGTGTTCGTGCCGCTGGTGTTCGCCACCGGTAACACCGGCAAGCTCTTTACGGAATTCGCGCTGACGGTGGCGATGGCGGTGCTGGTGTCGGGCTTTGTGTCGCTCACGCTGACGCCGATGATGTGTTCGGTGCTGCTAAAGGGCCATGCCCGGCATGGCGCGATTTATAACGCCACCGAGCGGTTTTTCACCTGGATGAACCATACCTACCAGCGCTCGCTGGGCTGGGTGTTGCGTAATCGCGTGGTGGTGGTCGTGGGGTTCCCGCTGATCATCGCGGCGATGGCGGGTTTGTCGCAAATGCTGAAATCGGAACTCGCGCCGCTGGAAGACCGCGGCTTTATTTTCGGTGTGATGCTGGCGCCCGAAGGTGCGACCGTCGAGTTTACCGACGGCTACGCGCGCATCTGGGAAACGGTCTACAAGGACGTGCCGGAGATCGCGAGTTATTTCGTGGCGGTGGCGCCGGGGCTGGATAAGCCCAACCCGGTCAATCTGGCGTTCTCGTTTGTACGCCTCAAGGACTGGAAGGATCGCAAGCGCAGTCAGATCGACATCTCAAAGGAAATCGCGCCCAAGATGTTCGGCATGATGCCGGGGGTGATGGCGTTCCCGATCAATCCGCCGTCGCTGGGGCAGAATTTCCGCAACCAGCCGGTGCAGTTCGTGGTGCAGGGTACCTCGTACGAAGAACTCGACCAGCTTACGCAAAAAATCATTGCGCGCGCGCGCAAGAATCCGAAGCTGATGAACGTTGATAGCGATCTGAAACTCAACAAGCCGCAGTTGGCGATCCACGTGGACCGCGAAAAAGTGTCCTCGGTCGGCGCGGAGGTGGACGCCATCGGCCGCACGCTGGAAACGCTGCTGGGCGGCAGGCAGGTCACGCGCTTCAAGCGCGAAGGCAAGCAATACGACGTGATCGTGCGTCTGGAAGACAAGGATCGCACGCAGCCCACCGATCTCACGTCGATCTACGTGCGCGCGCGCGACGGGCAATTGGTGCAACTGTCGAACATCGTGCAACTGAGAGAGACGGTCGCGCCGAAGGAGCTCAATCACTTCAACCGGCTGCGTGCGGCAATCATCACCGCCAGCCTCGCGCCGGATTACACGATGGAAGAGGCGCTGACGTTTCTGGAGACGGTCGGGCGCGAGGAGCTCGGGCCGAACGCGCAGACCGCGCTGGACGGCGAATCGCGCGAGTACCGCGAGTCGGGCCAGCAGTTGCTGATGATATTCGTGCTGGCGCTGGCGTTTATTTATCTTGTACTGGCGGCGCAGTTCGAAAGTTTTGTCTCGCCGTTTATCATCATGCTGACGGTGCCGCTGGCGATGACGGGTGCGTTGGGGGCGTTGCTGCTGCTGGCGAATGTGTATGGGGCCGGCGGCACGCTCAACGTCTACAGCAAGGTGGGACTTATCATGCTCGTGGGGCTGATCACCAAGCATGGCATTCTGATCGTCGAGTTTGCCAATCAGCTGATGGCGGGCGGCAAGGATAAATTCGCGGCGGTCACCGAGGCCGCCGCGCTACGGCTGCGTCCGATTCTGATGACCACCGGCGCGATGGTGCTGGGCGCGGTGCCGCTTGCGATTGCCACGGGCGCGGGCGCGGAGGCGCGCCGCCCGATTGGTTGGGTGATTGCGGGCGGGTTGGTGTTTGGTACCATACTCACGTTGTATGTGATACCGGCGGCGTATACGCTGTTAACCGGCAAACCGCGCGGGGCCACCGATGACGAGCCATCTGGGGTGGCAGCGGAAGTATTATAAGCATTTGTTTTTAAATAATTTTTATATAAAAATCGAGAGAGGTGAACCATGTCTGGCGCAGGCCATATTGATCCATCGAACAAAAAAGTTGCGCTGTTGATTGCCGTGTTGGCGGCCTTTCTGGCGTTCTCGGAAACGCTCGGCAGCAGTGCACAAACCGAGGCGCTTTCGCGCAACATCGAGGCGTCTAACCTGTGGGCGTTTTTTCAGGCCAAGACCATCCGCCTGACCACGCTGCGCACCGCCGCCGAATCGCTTGAAGTGGACGCGTCGCTGGCTCCCACGCCGGAAGCCCGCGCGATTATCGACAAGCGCATCGCGAGCTGGAAAAAAGCCGCCGAGCGTTATGACAGCGAGCCCGACACGCAGGAAGGCCGCAAGGAACTCGCGGCGCGCGCCAAGGAATCCGAGAAGAAACGCGACCGCGCGCTGGCGGCTTACCATCAATTTGAAGTGGCGTCGGGCGCATTGCAGATTGCCATTGTGCTGGCGTCCGCCAATGTGATTACGGGCGCGGCGTTTCTGATGTGGGGCGCCATGGGATTGGGCATGGTGGGCATTGCGTTCGCGGCCATCGGATTTCTGGCGCCGACCGCGGTGCACTTGTTTTAACGCGCTAACCGCCGGCGGGTTGCTTTTTCGCGGCGCGCGCAATCGCGCTGAATAAATCATTCGGCACAATGGGCTTGGTGAGGTAGGCGTTCATGCCGATCTCAAGGCAGACGCGCATGTCGGTTGCCAGCGCGTTGGCCGTCAAGGCAATGATCGGCAGTTCGTCGGCGGATATTTTTTCGCGGATGATTTGCGTGGCCTCCTTGCCGTCCATCACCGGCATGTCGAGATCCATCAGCACGGCGTCGAACACTTTGCCGTCGCGCAGAATGGCATCCACGGCTTCCTGGCCGTTGTTGGCGATGGAAATCTTCACGCCCTGGCGTTCGAGCAGCGTGCTCGCGACCATCTGATTCAGTTTGTTGTCTTCGACCAGCAACACCGACAGGCCCGTGAGTGCCGTGGATTTCTTGTCGTCGCCTGTGTTGCCGGTGTCGCCGGCCTCGCCCGCGCCGGACTGTTCCTTGCTAGTAGGCAGCGCGAAAGGTACTTCCACCCAAAAGCGGCTGCCCTTGCCGGGTTCGCTATCCACACCGATGTGTCCGCCCATGCTGGTGGCCAGATGCTGGCAGATGGCAATGCCCAGTCCGGGCGTGCTGGCGGCCGGCGCGGCGGTGGGACCGCGCGGCGCGGGAACCAGCAGCGCCGCCTGCTGTGTTTCCGTGAGACCGGCACCGGTATCGATGACGGTTATTTTCGCGGTGACGCGATCCGTGCCGCGCGCGATGGTGCGTACGTCAAGCGTGACCGAGCCCTGCGCCGTGTACTTGATCGCGTTGCTGACAAAGTTATGCATGATTTGCGCGATACGCACCGGGTCGCCGGTGACGCGCGCCGGAAATCCCGGATCAACCAGCACCTGAAAGACGAGACCTTTTTCCAGCGCCATGGTGCTGAAAATGCCCTGCACGTTTTCGGTGATGTCGCGCATGCGAAACGGCGTTTTTTCGAGCATCAACTGTCCGGATTCAATTTTCGAGAAATCGAGCACGCTGCTCACGGTACCCATCAGCGAATGGGCCGCCGTCAGGATTTTGACCAGATAATTCAGCGTCGAAGCCGGCGGCTGTTCGCGCATGGCGATGTTGGCAAGCCCGACGATGCTGTGCAGCGGCGTGCGAACCTCATGGCTGATGTTGGCGAGAAACGCGCTCTTGGCGCGCGTGGCGGCTTCGGCGGCCTCTTTGGTGCGCGTGAGTTCTTCGCGCGTCCGCTGATACGCCGCGGCTTCCGCGGTGAGCGTGGCGTTGTCCGCGTTGATGCGCGCGATTTCCCGCCGCGCCTGTTGCATGCCGAGATCGTTGCGGAACGCCAGTTCGAAGGCGTGACCGAGCAGCATGCCGTGCCGGCGCGCCACGACGAGCAGCAGCGCCATGATGGCAAGCAGGGCCGCAGCGATCAGGGGCGACACTGGCCCGCCGCCAATCCACAACATCAGCGCGGCCGGCGCGAGTGTGAGCACGCAAAAGGCGGCGTAGACGCGCCACAGCGCCGCCAGCGCGGGCATGGCCGCGGCGCAGATGCCGGTTAACACGAGTGCGGCGGCGATGTGCAGGGTCTGATTGCCGGACAGCAGGCACAGCACGCCGGCGCCGCTCCATGCAATGCCTTGCAACACTGCGCCCCATAAGGCGCGCGCGCGCCATGGATTCACGGCGTCCGCACCCGGCTCCGCGCGGTGAAAGGCGGCGAGCAGCGCGGCCCACAGGCCGGCAGCCGATAACATCACGATGAACCATCCCGCCGCCCACGCCGGCCCCGGTTTGCTCCACGCCAGCGCGGTAATGACGGCGGCGCCCGCCACGGTGGCGGCAAGACTCGCGACGTCAAGGCGCAGCGCGGTATAGACGCGCTCCGCGAAGACGAGTTTTTCGGGATCGGGCGCTCGTGCGGGCGTGGGAGAGGCGACCATGACGCCTATGGTAACAATACTGGCAACACTGCGGCAGGCCGATTCAAAATTGGCGACGGCTACACTTTTTGCAGAATTTCCGCGTCGGCGGAACTGTGCCGGGCGATCTCGCGCACCGGCTTTTCGCCGCTGATGCTTCGCCCGGTGGGCGTCCAGGTGCAGATGGCGGCGCCCGGCGCCCACACGGTTTTGTATTCGCCGGGTACAAAAAACTCGACAAACACCATGTCTTCTTCGCTGCCGGCGCGCAGATAGTGGCGCTCCTGGTCGCCGTAATAAATCAGGTCACCCTTGCGTACTGCGATCGGCGATTCATTGGCAAACGCCGTGCCGGCGCCCTTCAACACGTACATAAAATGCTCCGCGCCCACATGATGATGATTGGCGGCTTGCGTGCCGGGCGGATAAATAATCATCTCGCCCTTGATCGCGTGGGTGGCGAACAGTTTGGGCGTTGCGAGGTAAATGCGCTTGCGTGCGTCGTGTTCGGAATCGAGCACCGGCTCGCGTGTCCAGTCGATGATCCTGAAGGGCGGCGGCGACTGCGTGAACGCGGGGTCAAAGCGCGCGGCGTGGGGCACGGTGGCGTAGAGCAGCGTAACGCCCGCCGAACCTGCGGGTGATGCGAGCGTGCCGCTGAATCCCGGTGGCAGAAAAACGATATGCGACGGCGTGAGTGATGAAGTGGGCGATGTATCGACTGACGCCGTGCCAGGGGCGCCGGCATGTGTGAGCGAGGCCGCGCCGTCGAGTATCTGTACCCACGCGAGATCGCCCGCGCCGATGGCGAGCGCGTGCGTCCCGCCGGCTTCGACAGTGAGACGATCCAGCAGCACCTTGCCATCGCGCGTGTGCGCCGCAGTGAGTAGCGGCTGGCGTTTGACGTGCGCCGCGATGGATTCGGCGGCAACACTGCTTTCGTTAAGGGTAAGAGCCACTATGTTTTCTCCTGATGGGGCCTGCGGTGGCGAGGGTGTCTCATGCAAGCGCCGGTGAGACCCTGTGCCTGGTGTGTAGGGTGCGCGGAGTAAGCGATTGTTTTTAAAGTTATTTATTTTAACGTGTTTTGATGGGCTGCCGACGGTTGGTACGCGTGTCGGCATTTTTCTGGGCCGCCCAATGTGCCAGCTTACGATTGGTGAGCTGGCGGCGCGGTGTGGGACAATAAAGCATAGCGTGCAAAGGGCGGCAGTTCCAGGTAATAACACGGGGCAGGAGAGAGCAATGTTCAGACTGACGGGCGTACGACTGAAGTGTTTCGCGGCGGGGGTGCTGCTGCAAGCGGGTCTCGCGGGCGCGGCGGATTATCCGCAGCGGCCGATACGCGTGATCGTGCCGCTGCCGCCCGGCACCGCCAGCGACTTTATCGCGCGCACGCTCAGCGTGCCGTTGTCGGATGTGTACAAACAGCAAATCGTCATTGATAACCGGCCGGGCGCGGGCGGCTTGATCGGCAGCGGTCTGGGCGCCAAGGCGACCGCGGATGGTTATACGATGGTGATGATTGCGCCGCCTCACACCATGGCGGCGTTGCTCAATCCGAATCCGCCGTACCACCCGGTGAAGGATTTCACGCCGGTGGCGGGCATTGCGCTGGTGCCGAATCTGCTGGTGGTGTCACCGAACCTGCCGGTGAAAAACGTGCTGGACCTCGCCACGCTGCTGCGGAACAACCCCGGGAAATACAACTACGCATCCCTGGGCGTGGGCTCGCTCGCGCACATCGCGGGCGAAATTTTCAATCGCGCCGCGAAGGCGAAATCGGTGCACATCCCGTTTAAGTTCATCGGCGATGCGATTACCGAAACCATGTCGGACCGCGTGCATTTCCTGCTGTTTACCGTGCCTTCCGCCTCGCCCATTGTGCGCGAAGGGCGTTTGCGCGCGCTGGCGGTGAGCGGCTCCAAGCGCGCTTCGGCGTGGCCCGATCTGCCCACCATGAAAGAGGCCGGATTGCCGGAGGCCACGTCGGACGGCTGGTTCGGACTGGTCGGCCCGGTGGGCGTGCCGAACGTCATCGTCACGCAACTGCATGACGATATCGCCAGGCTGCTGCGCGACGCGAAAATTCGCGAGGCGCTGGCCAAAGGCGGCGCCGAGATTCCGAACGACACCACGCCGGCGGCGTTCGGCAAACTCATGCAGGTCGAATACGACCGCTACGTGCGGCTGGTTAAAGAGGCGGGACTGAAGTAGTTTGTCGTAGTCCGGCACGCGAGGCTGGAACCGGCGAAGCGTTTGCCGTTATTTTTTCCTGGCTTTTGTTGTTTTATTGGTTTTCTTTGCGTTCTTTGTTTTCGCGGTGGGCTTTTTCACGGCTTTCCGAACCACCTTTTTCGCCGCGCCCCTGGTTTTGCCCGCGGCTTTTGCCGGCGTGCGTTTCTTCGCAGCTTGGGAGGCTTTGGCGGGTGTGGCAGCCGCCGGCTTCATGCCTTCCATTAAAACGCCCGCGAGCCACTTCCACGCCGCCGGCCCCCACTCGCGCTCGTTGCGCGCGGCGATGTGGCCATCGTCCGGATACACGCGCGCGACGCGTCCTGCGGGCGGCCCGCTTTCCAATGCCATGTACAGATTGCCAATCGGCGTGAGGTGATCGACTTTACCGTTGACCAGAAACATCGGCATGGTGAGGTTGTCGAGCAGGCCGTTGTCTTTTAAAGACCAGCGCAGGAACTCCTTGCGTTGATCTTCTTCGGTCATTTCTTTCGGCTCGGGTTTGGTGCCGCGCGGGCCGAACCAGTTGGTCTTGTAGCGCTCGAACGCGGCCTTGCGGATTTCGGCGCGTTCTTCATCGGTGCCCCAGTACCCCACACCGCCGGGCGCGCAGGAGATCAGGCCCTTGATGCGTTTGTCTTGTGCGCCGAGCCGCATCACCCACAGACCGCCGCGCGAGACGCCAAACGCGCCGAGGCGATTGCCGTCGATTTCGGGGCGGGCTTGCAGGGCATCCAGCGCGGCCTGCCACGCGACTATGGATTCCGGCGCGTGCGCAAACGAGGTTTGCCCGGTGCCGGGCGCATCGACCACCAGCGCCGCCATGCCTTCGCCGGTGGCGCCGTCGGCATATTTTTCGCGATCCTCTTTGTACATGTCGCCACCACACATCACCAGTACGGCGGGCACTTTGTTTTTCGCGGAAGCGCCCTTGGGCAAGCGGAGATAACCGACCGCTTCCTTGCCGTCGCGTTTGACGCGCAATTCAATCTGCGCCTCGTCGCGCAGCGCGGTGGCCTTGTGAAAACAATTGAGATATTTTTGATACGAGCGCGCCTTGATCGGGCTCATGTCGGGCGGGCAAATGGCCGAGCCGGAATGATACGGCGCGGGAAACCTCGCCAGCGAATAAAATGTCTTGGCTTCCAGGAAATTCTTGCGGGCTTCGGCCTTGTCGCCGCGCGCCAGCGCTTCGTCCGCGCGCTTTTCATAGCGTTCGGCGACGGCGCTCCAGGCGGGCACCCAGTCTTCGTCTTCGGTGCTTTTGATCTGCGGTACCGTGTCGATCAACGCTTGCAGATCATTGACCAGATTGAACCAGCGACGGTAAAAGCCGCCGATGGTGACGGCGAAAGGGTTTTCATCGGGACGTACGGGCAATGAAGCCAGTATCGCGGCTTTTTCTTGAGGCGTCATGATTTGAAACTCCGTGGGATTAAACTGGAATACATGAATACATGAATACATGAATACATGAGGCGTGCAATTTTGCCATTGCGGCAAGATCCACCAGCCCCTCACCCTAACCCTCTCCCCGCAAGCGGGGCGAGGGAACAATTTGAATAGTCGTCAGGCACTCTAAGTCGGGATGCGGCGATTGTAAAGTCGTGGCATGCTTCACTTGTTTTGGTTAATAACAGGCGGTGCAGGCATTCATGACAACTCCCATCGATCAAGTGCGCGGCTGGATCGCCGGCGCGACGCGCGTGGTGGCACTCACCGGCGCGGGCATTTCAACCGACTCCGGCATTCCGGATTTTCGCGGGCCGCAGGGTGTGTGGACGAAAAATCCGCTGGCCGAAAGAATGTCGGACATTCGCTATTACGTGTCCGACCCGGAGGTGCGCAAGCTGGCGTGGCAAAGTCGTCTGGAAAGCCCGGCCTGGAAAGCCAAACCGAACACGGGCCATCTCGCGCTGGTTGAACTGGAAAAACGCGGCAAGCTGCACGCGCTGGTCACGCAGAACACCGACGGCCTGCATCAGGTATCGGGCATACCACCAGAAAAAGTTATCGAGGTGCATGGCACCATGCGCAAGGTGGTGTGCCTGTCGTGCGGCTGGCGCGACGACATGCAGGCGCTGATTCCGCGTTTGCGCGCGGGCGAGGCGGATCCGGAATGCAAGACATGCGGCGGCATTTTGAAAAGCGATACGATTTCATTCGGGCAGGCGCTGGTGCCGGCGGTGATTGATCGCGCGATGCAGGTGGCGCGCGAGGCCGACGTGCTGTTGGCCATCGGCAGCACCTTGCAGGTGTACCCGGTGGCGGGCGCGGTGCCGCTGGCAAAACAGGCGGGCGCGAAGCTGGTGATCCTGAACGCGCAGCCCACGCAGTTTGACGATATGGCCGATGCGGTGTTAAACACGTCCATAGGTGAAGCGCTGCCGTACGTGTGTGGCGCGTGAAACACGTATTTATAAAAAACTTTAAAAACAACTGGTTACATAACAACGGAGCATGACATGAAAGCGTATCTGGGCACGATATCGGGCAATTCCTACAAGCTGCGAATTTTTTTATCGCTGCTGAAAGTGCCGCACGAAGTGGTGATCATCGATCTTAAAAACAAACAGCACAAAAGCGCCGAGTTCTTGAAAATCAACCCGCGCGGCGAAGTGCCGGCGATCGAGGACGACGGCAAGGTGATTTGGGATTCCGCGGCGTGTCTCGTGTACATCGCGCGCAAATATGGCGGCGAACAATGGTTGCCCACCGACGCGGCAGGCATGGCCGAAGTGATGCAATGGGTCGCGCTGGCGGCCACGGAGATTCAATGCGGCTTGCAGTACGCGCGCCGCGGCGTGCTGCAGGGCCGCTGGACGCTCGGCTCGCTGGAAGACGGGCAAGCCTTCGGACGTGTCGCGATGGACGTGATGGAGGCGCATTTGAAAAAGAACGACTGGTTGGCGCTGGGGCGTCCCACGATCGCGGAGCCCGCGTGTTTTCCGTACATCGAAACCGCGCCGGAAGCCAAGGTGGCGCTGGAGGATTACCCCGCGATCGTCAAATGGATGGAGCGTTGCAAAAAGCTGCCGGGGTGGGCGGCGCGCTGAGAGTGACATCACATTGAACGGCGGGAGATTGCATGAGCGCTGGCGTTAATACACCACATCGTCGTTTCCGCGGGGGAACGACACGCTTGCTGAAGTGGGTTTTCGTGTTGACAGGGCTGTTGTCGTGCATCGGTTTTGCACACGCGCAGTCAACCTATCCCGCGCGCCCGATCCGCCTGGTGGTACCGGTCGCCCCCGGCGGCGCGGTTGACGTGGTGGGCCGCATCACCGCGCAAAAGCTCGGCAGCTATCTCGGACATAACGTCGTCGTCGACAATCGCCCCGGCGCCAATTACATCATCGGCACCGAGGTGGTTTCCAAAGCGCCCGCCGATGGTTACACCTTGCTCACCACCGCGGGCGGCCACACCATCAACCCGGTGGTGTACAAAAAACTGCCGTACGACACCTTCCGCGATTTCACGCCGGTGAGCCACATTTGCAACTCCAGCGGGCTGGTGATCGTGGTGCATCCCTCGGTGCCGGTGCAAACGCTGCAACAACTGATCGATTTTGCGAAAGCCAACCCCGGCAAGATGATTTACGTCTCGGCCGGCTGGGGCAACTCCACGCACATCGCGGGCGCGCAATTCGAAGCGATGGCGGGCGTGAAGTTGACACACGTGCCTTATCGCAGCGCCGGCCCGGCTGTCAGCGATCTGCTCGGCGGCCAGGTGCCGCTGATGTTCGGCCCCAGTCCGGTGGTGGTGCCGCTGGTGCAGGCGGGGCGCTTGCGACCACTGGCATTCACGGGTTTGAAGCGCACGCCCCAATTGCCCAACGTGCCGACGGTGGATGAATCCGGATTGAAGGGCTACGAATCAACGGGCTGGTACGGACTATACGGACCGCGCGGCATGCCAAAGCCGGTCGTGGACAAACTTTACGCGGCGGTGAAGCAGATGGTGCAGTCGGCGGACGTGCGCGAACGTTTCACGCAACTGAATCTCGAACCGGTCGGCAGCACACCGGAGGAATTTGCGAAATTCCTGAAAGAGGATTACGAGCGGTACGTGGCGGTGGCCAAGGCGGCGGGGATACAGCCGCAGTAGTGCGTGGCTGCGCGTCTCAGCTTGAGCGAGCGGTAACCCGTAACGTTACCCGCGTTTTTTTTTGTAACGCGTTCACGATATCAAAGAAATTTTCGGTATTCGGGTTGCCACGCGGCGCGAGCATGCGGTGCAGGCTTTTGCTGGGCTTTTTGGTCGCCAGCGCCAAGCCTTCGAAACCGATGGTGGCATTGACTAGATCGCGCAGCATCGCTTTACCGGTGCCCGTGTCGCCTGACAGGTAGGCATTGATGGCTTCGGTGAACATGGCCTGATGAAACCTAGGATCGCGCTGGATTTTCGCGACAAGGGTTTCTCTGAAATTTCGCGTAAGTGCCATGAGTGTGCTCCCTACTTCGTCGCCTGCTTTTTCTGCCGTTTGTATTCAGCCCACGTCTCGATAGCCTTGGCTATGGCCGCGCTCTGGCGCTTTTTAGCGCTGCCGCCGAGCAATATGACCAGTGTTTCACCATCTTTGCCAAAGTACACCCGGTAACCCGGCCCGAAATCAATTTTGTATTCCAATACACCGCTACCGACGCCTTTGACATTCGAGAAGTTGCCTTGCTCCATGCGATAAAGCGCCGTAAAGACTTTTGCTGAAGCATGTGTATCCAGTTCCAGAAGCCAGCGCGCAAAAGGCGATTTTCCTGCCTCGTCGCAATACTCAACAACTTCGATATTTGAGGTTGTCAATGGTAACCTATATGTTACTTTAGTGCAATGGCCAGCCTTGTCCAACGTGGTATG
>DHVE01000081.1 GCA_002412495.1 Betaproteobacteria bacterium UBA5216 | reverse complement strand
GTAGCAGTTGCGGGGGTGGCGGGTGTGGTGGTGGAGGGGGTGGGGATTAGTATAAGTGATTGATTTTATACAGTATTTAAACAAATTAATTTCGGGAAACATGGTGGGGCGCATAGTTTTTGAAAACGCGGTTATCTTATCGAGTCGCTTGTGCTTACTTGGTGGGAAGCGATACTTCAGATCTTGAATGTAATTTCAGCGAGTGATAGAGGGATTGCGCGTTGGCCCAAACAACGCGCACAACCTCGCTCGCAATTGCTCGGATGGGAGTCAAGATGAAAATCCTCAATTGGTTACCAAGGATGGCAAGTGGAATATTGTTGTTGCTGACAGCTATGTTGGCGGGGTGTATGCACTCCGTTGTCTACAAACTTCCCATGACAAATGCGAGTGTCGCATTTCAGGTAGTAGACAATCGGCCGGACACGGAAAAGCGATTTAGGTACGCGCCGTTGGAGATACCGAGACGTGATGTGACAAACAAATATGGCGACGAACAATTCTCGGTTAATCGATTGCAGGCACTAGCGGAACACCTCGCGACAGCATTCCCTTCAGTATCGTCTTCTTCGAAATTGATTGTAAATCGATTCGAGGTTCACAGTGCGCTTCACAAAACAGTCGATGATGCACGTCGAAGTGGCGCAGCCCTTGCGGCTGTCTCGCCTGTTGCAGCTATGGTCGCGCAGGCAAGATACACTTCATCACCGCTAAAAGATCTCAAGACATGTGAATTGAAGGGCAGTTTTGACGGAATAGAATTTGATACCTACCGTGAGCTACCGATTTACAACAGTTATGACCCGGAATGGGGCGTTCCATTGATCATTAAACAGTCATTTGAGGATGTTGTAGAGCAAATAAAGGCCCGTCGCAAATCGGAATAGTTTATCGCAACAGAAAGCGCAGTGTGCAATGCGAATCATGCGCACTTGAGCGTTTATGGCCGATGAATTGCTATTGGAATCCGCCTCGGCCCAAACGCCTTTTCAAATTTCTTAGCATAACGCCCGGCAATGGCCGTGCCGCAATCCGGGCACTTGCCCTCCGGCGTGACGCGATATTCATCGATGCGATACCAGTCACGCAGAATCAGCGGCGCTTGACATGAGGGGCAATAAGTCGAGCCGCCGCGTTCGTCATGCACGTTGCCGGTGTAGACGTAGTGCAATCCCGCTTTGAGCGCGATGTCGCGTGCGCGGGTGAGCGTGGCGGGCGGGGTGGCGTGGGTGTCGCGCATTTTGTAGTCAGGGTGAAATGCGGTGAAATGTACGGGCACATCGGGGCCGAGCTCCTTCATGATCCACTGGCATTCGGCGGTGATTTCCTCGCTGGAATCGTTCTGGCCGGGAATCAGCAGGGTGGTGATTTCGACCCATACATGGGTTTCGTGTTTGAGATACACCAGCGTGTCGAGCACCGGTTGCAGGTGCGCGGCGCATTGTTTGAAGTAGAACGCGTCGGTGAATGCCTTTAGATCAACGTTGGCGGCGTCCATCTTGGCGTAGAACTCGCGGCGTGGCGCGTCGTGCATATAGCCGGCGGTGACGGCGACGGTCTTGACGCCTACCGCGTGGCAGGCGTCGGCGATGTCCATTGCGTATTCGGCAAAAATCACCGGGTCGTTGTAGGTGAAGGCGACACTTTTGCAGCCGGCCTTCAACGCGGCCTGCGCAATGGCTTCGGGCGTGGCCTGATCGGCGAGCCGGTCCATGTCGCGTGATTTGCTGATGTCCCAATTCTGGCAGAACTTGCACGCCAAATTGCAGCCGGCAGTGCCAAACGACAGGATGCTGGAGCCGGGGTAAAACTGGTTGAGCGGCTTTTTCTCGATGGGATCGATGCAAAAGCCGGATGAGCGGCCATAGGTCGTGAGCTGCATTTGGTTGCGCTGTTCACCACTGCCGCGCTGGCGCACGAAACACGCGCCGCGCTGGCCTTCGTGGAGTTTGCAATCGCGCGGACACAGGTCGCACTGCATGCGCCCGTCGTCATTCAGGTGCCACCAGCGCGCGGGGTATGCGGTGTCCGTCATGACTACCCCGCGAGTTCGGATTCCTTGAACTTGGCGACGGTGTAGGTGTGGATTTTGACGGTGGCGTCCCAGAAGTTCGGCGGCAGTCCCGCCTTTTGCTTGAGTGTAGCCATGAACATCACCGGATCGTCGAAGCTCTCCCATACCTGCGGCAGGTAGGTGCTGCGATGGTGGCCATACTGGAAGATCACGCCATGCACGTGGGGCTTTAGCTGCGCCAGCGCCGAGGTTTCGTCAGTGAAGGTCAGCGTGTTCAACGCGGACAGCAGGGAAATTTCGACTTCGATATTTTCATACTCGGCTGCCGTCAGGGGTTTGAATCGCGGATCCTTGAACGCCGCCGCCTGCGCATTGGCTTTGACATCGTCGAGCAGCGGGCGATGCGCTTGCAGCGAACCGATGCAGCCGCGCAGTTTTTTGTGCAGGTTGAGGGTGATGAACGACGCACCTTGTTCGCGCAGCCATGCGGGGCTTTCGTCGGCTGGATGTATCTTGCCGAGGCGGCTGGCGATGGAGGCGCGTGCTATCGGCAGCAGCGTGCGCGCGGCGTCAGTGGGAGAGAGGTCGAGTTTCATAATAAGCGAATGATCCATAACCCACCACGCGCGCCTTGTCGCCGGCGGTGTCGCCGGAGTTGCGCAGGTCGATCAATTGCGGGTTGAGTCCGCGTTGTTGCGCCAGCAAATTCAGGCCGATGACCGGCGTGGCGCCGCAGGCCTGATGGTGCGTGATGTCGGTGCGTAGTTCGAGAATTGCTTGCGCGGTGGCCTTGTCGGTGGCTTGCGCTTCGGCGTAGGGCAGGTAGTGCGACATGTCGGAACTCACCACGATCAGTGTTTCGTCGCCGCCCCACAGCAGGTCGATCACCGTGGCGACTTGTTGCGCGGTGGCGCGCCCGATGGCCAGCGGTACCAGCGTGAAGTCGTCGATGACACTTTGCAGAAACGGCAGATGCACTTCGAGCGAATGTTCCTGCCGGTGGGCTTCGGCGCTGTTGCCGATGTACGGCAGCGCCAGTAATTTTTTGACGGCGTCTGTATCGATTGCCACGGCGCCCAACGGCGTGGCAAACGCTTCCACGCCGGGCAGCGCGATGCCGTGAACCGCCACGCGATGCGTCGGTCCCAACAGCACCACGCGCTTGATGGTGGCGCGCGCCGGCGCGATCAGGGCATAGATGCTGGCCGCAATCGGGCCCGAGTACCTATGGCCGGCGTGCGGCGCGATGATCGCCTTGGGAATTGGCTGCGGGGATTGCGGTTTGGCGGCGGCGAGCATGCGTTCCACGCCGCGCGCGAGTACTTCCGGCTGCCCGGGATAGAAGGAGCCCGCGATGGCGGCGGGGCGCACGGATGGCATGGCGGTGCTCGCAGGGTTCAGGCGTTGTTACTTGCCAATGTTGAAGGCGCCCAGCATTTTTTCAAGGGTATCTTGCTGCGGAATTTGTCCTTCCGGCGTGAGTTTGTCGACCAGCCCCGGCAGAATTTGCGACAGCCCCGATGCAGCGTCGCCATGAGACAGGCCCGCCTGTTGCGCGATCTGCGCGAGCAAACCACCGCCGCTACCACCAAGGGCGCTCTGCAATTGCTCGGGGGAAACCGGCAGATTTTGTCCGGTGCCGACCCACGAACTCGCGACGTTGCCCAAGCCGCCCTGGGTGAGCGCGCCGATCAGGCCGCCTAATCCTCCGGTCACACCGCCAGCACCCGCGCCGCCGGCCTTATTGGCAACTATTTGGATGACGGCGTTGATCAACGCGGCCTGGCCGGAATTTTGACCTTGCGCGCCGCCGCCGAGCACGGAACCGAGGATGGAATCTAGCAAGCCCATGGTATTTCCTTTTTAAAAATGAGAGTTTGGAGAAGCATTATAGACTGGCCGTCTGGCACGGGTTTCACGGACTGTTAGAATGGCATGCAGGGAAAAAATTTCACAAACTTGCAGCAATCATGCCCGACATTTACGCATTGATTCCCGCCGCCGGCAGCGGTAGCCGCATGGGGGCGGAGATTCCCAAGCAATATCAGATGCTTGCCGGAAAGCCGTTGATTGCGCATGCAATCGGCACACTGTGCGCGCATCCGCGTGTGCGCGCGGCGTTTGTGGTGCTGGCGCCGGGCGACACGTATTTCGGTGGGCACGATTGGTCCGCGCATCGCGGACGGCTCGAAACATTATTTTGCGGCGGCGCCACGCGCGCGGCCAGTGTGTTCAATGGGCTGGTGGCGATGGCGGATGTGGTCGAATCCGATGATTGGGTGCTGGTGCATGATGCCGCGCGTCCGTGCCTGGATGCGGTGCTGATTGATCGCTTGTGCGGTGAATTGGCCGATGACAACGTGGGCGGACTGCTGGCCGTTCCGGTCGCCGATACGCTAAAGCGTGATGACGGCAATCATCGGGTAACGGAAACCGTCTCGCGCGAGAAACTCTGGCAGGCACAGACGCCGCAGATGTTTCGTTATCGATTGTTGCTGGAGGCTTTGCGCAGTGCAAAGCCCGGCAGCGTGACTGATGAAGCCAGCGCCATCGAGCAACTGGGGCTGCATCCGAAATTGGTGCCGGGCAGTTCGCGCAATTTGAAAGTGACTTTTCCGGATGATGCGTTAATTGCAGAAAACATTTTAAAAACAATTACTTAGATATATTTTGGAATTTTTTTGCGAGAGGTGTGTCGTATCTCTAACCGCGTGCGGTTTCAGATTCTCCAGCCGCATCCACTAAAATGTGGCTGCTATTAACCAATCAGACCGGCAGGGAGCACAGTCTTGGAGAAGCAGCTTCAGCAAACCATTTTTTCAAAGTGTGGCGCGGCGATACTGGCGGTGATGGCGATGACCCCATCTTTCCTTTCTGCCCAACAGGCAGCGCCACAAAAAGCCGCGCCGGCACCGAAAGTGGCTGCGGTGCAGAAATCAGCGCCACCACAAACTGCCGCGCGTAAAGGCCCGCCGCGCGGCCCGATTGAACGCTACGATTGCAAGGTAGGCACCGAAGATCAGCACGCGCGTATCGCCGTGCTGGCACAAGGTGGCGAAGTGCAAAGCGTGGCGTATTACAGCAAGTGGAAGCCGCGCACGTGTTCCGTGCATCTGCAACGCGGCGACGCTTACAGCCGCTGGAAGGATACGGGCGACGCGACCACGATCAGCACGGAATTTGGCGACTTTCTGGTGCAGGTATCCAAAACCGAATACCAGCTTTTCTTTCGTGAAGTGGATCGCATGCACTACTGCGGCATGATGGGCAAGCTGAATGGATCCATGACGGTCACGCGCGGTCCGAAGCGTCAGTGTTCGGTGGAGGGCGTCATGGAACGTAATGAGTCCGAACCGGTGGATACCGCGCAGGCGGCGCAGCCGTCCGGCACGCCGCCGCCGATCGCGACAATTACGCCGCCGGGGCCGCCGTTGCCGGACGAGGCGCTACGGCTGAATTCCGCCAACGGCAAGTAGCCTAGGTTTTTTCATCGGCTGCGCGGCTTGAAATCCCCGCTGGTTGCGGCATGGATGCTCACTCTGGCGTTGGCATTGAGCGCCTGCGCGCCGCGTAAACCTGTTTGGGTGCCCGATGGTCAGCCGCCGGTGGCGCCCGTGCCGGCAGTGCCGGAAGATGTGCCGGAGCCGCCGCGTATCGATCCCATGGCGGATATTCCCGGCGACAGAATGCTGCCCGCGTTGCAGGGCGCGGTGGAGCGCATCGATTGCACCAGCGGCGTGGAGGATTTGCATGCGCGCATGGCGATTGAAGCGCGCGGCGGCCAGATCGCCAATTTCGCTTATTACAGCAAATGGAAGCCTCGCACCTGTGCGCTGGATTTTGACCGCATGGATCCGAAAGTGAAATGGCGCCTGATGCCGGACGGCGGCACGCGGGTGCATACAACGCAGGGTATTTTTGTGATTCGCGCCAGCGCCCAGGCGTATACCTTCGAGTTTCAACGCATATCGCGGCAAAAATTCTGCGGCATGCTCGGGCAAATCAACGGCACCATGACCATTCTGCGCGGCAGACAACCACCGGAGTGTTCAGTGGTGGGGGTGCTGGATGCGAACGACGAGTACCTGGAAAATCTGCGCCGCGCAAAGTAAGCGCAGCGTGGCGGACCCGCTAACTACCCCGCGTGACGTTACGCGAGTTTTCCGTCCATGAATCCGGCGGTCATCATCACCGCGTCGGCCGGGCCGAGGCCCTTGCGCGAGGCTTCGTCGTAACACGCCAGCGCCCTAGCCGACAGCGGCAGATCACGCCCCAACGCACGGCCTTCTTCGAGCATGGTGCGCAGATCCTTGCGGATGGAGTCGATATCGAAGGTCACCGGTTCGGGAGCGACAGCGCCCAGCGCGGCGATCAGCGAAGGGCCGCGGCTTTTAAGCACGTTGGGGCCGCCGGACGTTTCGGTAAAAATCTCAATCAGCTTGGCGGGATCGAGGCCGAGCGGTTTGCACAGCACCAGCGCCTCGCCGAACGCCTGCCAGTACACCGACAGCGGCAGGTTGATCGCGAGTTTCATCGCGGCGCCCGCGCCGATGGCGCCGCAGTGATCGACGCGCCGGCAGAAACGGTCGAGCACCGGCTTCGCGCGGGCGACATGATTGTCTGCGCCGCCGGCAAAGCCCAGTAGCTTGCCATCGCGCGCCGGGCCCACGGTGCCACCCACCGGACAATCGATCAGAAATGCACCCTTGGCATTAATGGATTTCGCGAGCTGGCGTTGCACCTCGGGCCGCACGGTGCTCATTTCCACGAACAGTTTGCCGATGACCGCGCCTTCGAGCAGGCCTTGCTTGCCGCGATAGGTGGCGTCAATGGCTTCGGCGTCCGTCAGGATGGTCAGTATGATTTCACTGCGGGATGCGAGTTCCGCGGGCGTGGCAGCCACGGTCGCGCCCGCATCCGCCAGCGGTTTGGTTTTGGCGACGGTGCGATTCCATACCGTTACGTCGCAGCCTTGTTTGAGGAGGCGCTCGGCCATTGCCGCGCCCATTCGTCCCATGCCCGCAAGTCCGATTTTCAACGTCGTGTCCCCGTTATGTGCCATTTATCGATGCGAAATGCTAGCACGCAGATCACGACTAAAAAGGGTGCGACACGCGAATTTCGTAACCACATGAGTTTTTGATATAATTCAAGGCTCAGCGCCCGTAGCTCATCTGGATAGAGTACTTGGCTACGAACCAAGGGGTAGGGAGTTCGAATCTCTCCGGGCGCGCCACCTATTGAACGTGTGCGGTTGTGCGGTAAATTATTTCTTGATCGAAATCAAACGGTTAGATGCGAGAGCGTCTAACCGTTTTTTATTGGGCCTTGCCTGTGGTGTTGTGCCTTGCGCCGCGCAATTGACCGTGACAACACCGCCTGAATCCTCCACAATTAATGAATTCCACAATCGTCGAGAAAGCAAAAAGGGGAGATATGAGTAGCGACATGCGTTATGAAGCGCCCGCGACACTGGAGGCGGCGGTTGCGCTTCTGGCGGGGGCGAGTGGCGTGGCCCGCGTCCTGGCCGGCGGCACGGACTTATTGATCCAGATGCGCGGCGGCCGGGTCGAGCCGGCGTTGCTAGTCGATATCAAAGGCATCGGCGAGATGCGTTCGATCAGTGCCGAGAACGGCGGTTTTCGCTTGGGCGCGGCTGTTACCGCGATGGAAATGTCGGAGCATGCGGCCTTTGCGAAAGCGTGGCCCGGTCTGACGGAAGCAGCGATGTTGATCGGTTCGTATCAGATCAAGGGGCGCGCGACGGTGGGCGGCAATTTGTGCAATGCCTCGCCTGCGGCGGACAGCGTGCCGGCGTTGATAGCAGCCGGTGCGACGGCGAGCATTCTGGGGCCCAATGGCAGGCGCGAAGTCAAGGCCGAGGATATCGCCACCGGGCCGGGCAAGAATTCGCTCGCGAAGGGGGAAATCGTGGCGTCGTTCTTGTTGCCGGCGCGTCCCGCGCGATCGGGTGATGCGTATCTGCGTTTTATTCCGCGCACCGAGATGGATATCGCGGTGGTCGGCGCAGGGATCAATCTGACACTGGACGAAAAAGGGGTTTGCACGCACGCGCGAGTGTGCGTGGGCGCCGTGGCCGAGCGCGCGTTGCTGGTGCAGGCGGCCGCGGATGCGCTGATCGGCACGCCCGTGGACGCGGCCGCGCTGGAGCGCATGGGGGCTGCGGTGAGCGCGGCATGCCGACCCATCGACGACAAACGCGGCACCAAGGCTTATCGAATCAAGGTGAGCGCCGTGATGGCCAAGCGGGCCGCCGCCATCGCACTAAACAGGGCGCTAGACCGCGCGCGGGGGACGAAATAATGGCAAAGCAACATGTAACCACCACCATCAACGGCAATCCCGTTGAGTATCTTTGTGAATCGCGTCAGACGCTGCTGGAGGTGTTGCGCGACGAGTTGCATCTGACCGGCACCAAGGAAGGTTGCGGCACGGGTGATTGCGGCGCATGTACGGTCAATGTAAATGGACGCATGATGTGCTCATGCCTGTTTCTGGGCGTGGAGGCGCAGGGCAAATCCATTACTACCGTGGAAGGCATCGCGAACGGCGAGAAGCTGCATGTGTTGCAACGCAAGTTTGTCGAACACGCGGCGCTGCAATGCGGCATCTGCACGCCGGGCATGCTGGTGGCCTCGAAGACATTGCTTGACCGCAACAACAATCCGACCGAGGAAGAAGTTCGCTATTGGCTGGCCGGCAATCTGTGCCGCTGCACCGGTTATAACCAGATCATCGAGGCGGTGCTGGATGCCGCCAAGGAAATACGGGGAGCTTAATCATGAGCGCAGTTGTTAACGAGAAGAAACTCAAAGTCGTCGGCACGCGTCCGGATCGTCCCGATGGCGTGCCCAAGGTCACCGGTACCGCGCAGTATGGCGCGGACTTCACACTGCCCGGCATGCTGTGGGGCAAGATTTTGCGTTCACCCCACGCGCATGCACGCATCCGCAAGATCGATGCCTCGAAAGCGCTGGCGCTACCGGGGGTCAAGGCGGTTATCACCTCAGCGGATATTCCCGATCAGAAATTTGAATACATCGGGCCCGAGCGCGTGGCGGTTAATTTCTGGCACATGACGCGCAATATCATGGCGCGCGAGAAGGTGCTGTTTGAAGGGCATCCGCTGGCCGCCGTGGCGGCCGCCACACCGGCGATTGCCGCTGAAGCGCTGAAGCTGATCGAAGTTGATTACGAAGTGTTGCCGCATGTGATTGATGTAGATGAAGCGATGAAGCCCGACGCGCCGTTGTTGTTTGAAGACATGATTACGCGCGGCATCGAACCGCCTCCGACAAAACCGTCGAATATTTCCAAAAAACTGGGATTCAAGCTGGGCGATCCGGATGCCGCGTTTGCCACGGCCGATGAAGTCATCGAAGCAAGCTTCAAGACCGCACCCGTGCATCAGGGTTATATCGAGCCGCAGTCGTGTCTGGCGCGTGCGGATGCGGATGGCCAGGCTGAATTGTGGTCGTCCAGTCAGGGCCATTTCGTGGTGCGCACGTTTACTTGTCGGTTGCTCGGCATCAAGACCGGTGACCTCCGCGTGCATCCCGCCGAAATCGGCGGCGCGTTTGGCGGCAAGACGGTGGTGTATGTGGAGCCGATCGCGGTGGCGCTGTCGCGCAAGAGCGGCCATCCGGTGAAAATCATGATGACGCGCGAGGATGTGTTCAAGTCCACGGGCCCGACCTCCGGCGCGTCGATGACCATCAAGGTGGGTGTCATGCGCGACGGCAAAATCGTCGCGGCGCGTGGCTTGTTTAAATATCAGGCGGGCGCGTTCCCCGGCTCGCCGGTGATGAACGGCTGCATGTGCGGCTTCGCGCCGTACGACATAGCCAACGTGGAAACCGAAGGCTACGACGTGGTGTGCAATCGCCCGAAGGCCGTGGCGTATCGCGCGCCGGGTTCGCCCATCTCGGCTTTTGCCGTCGAGAGCACGCTGGATCTTGCCGCGCGAAAAATCGGCATGGACCCGCTCGCCTTCCGGCTGAAAAATATCGCCAAGCCCGGCACGCCCACGGTATTCGGCACCAAGCTGCAACACGCGGGATTTGCCGAAACGTTGCAAGCGCTGCAAAAGCATCCGGGCTACAACCAGCCGCTGGGCAAGAACCAGGGGCGCGGCGTGGCGCTGGGCTACTGGTTTAACGGCGGCGGCGAATCCAGCGCCACGGTACACATCAATGAAGATGGCACGGCGGTGGTTGCGACCGGCAGTCCGGATATCGGCGGCTCGCGCGCTTCAACCGCGCAGATGGCGGCTGAAACACTGGGTATCGAATACGACCGCGTGCGGCCGATCATTGCCGACACCAATTCGGTGGGCTACACGCAGGCGACCGGCGGCTCGCGCGTCACGTTCGCCACCGGCATGACGGTGATCAATGCCTGCAACAAAGCCATCGATGAAATGTGCGCTCGCGTGGCGAAGCTGTGGAAAATCGACCGCGCCGATGTGATCTGGGAAGACGGTTGCGCGCGGCCCGCGGGCAAACACGCGGGTGAGTTTGAACCCATGCCCTTGAAAGCCATCGCCGCGAAACGCACGGCGACGGGCGGGCCGATCACGGCCTCGGCATCGGTTAATGCCGAAGGTCAGGCGCCAGGATTCTCTGCGCAGTTCTGCGATGTCGAGGTGGACCCCGAAACCGGCCACGTCAAGATTTTGCGTTACGTCGCGGCGCAGGACGTGGGCCGCGCGATACATCCGAGCTATTGCGAAGGACAAATCCACGGTGGCGTGGTGCAAGGCATCGGCTGGGCGCTGAACGAGGAATACATTTACGATAAAAACGGTCGCCTTGAAAACGCAGGGTTCCTCGACTATCGCATGCCGGTGGCGTCGGATTTGCCGATGATCGAATCGATTATCGTTGAAGTGCCAAATCCGAACCACCCGTACGGCGTGAAGGGTGTCGCCGAGGCCAACATCGTTCCGCCGATGGCGGCCATCGCCAACGCCATACATAGCGCGACCGGCAAACGCATGACGGAATTGCCGATGTCGCCGCCCAAAGTACTGGCAGCACTGGATTCATAACGTTGTAACGGAAAAGCGCCGTCAAGCGGACGGCGCTGATGTCGGCCGGGTCTAAAGCTTTTGGGCTTGTTGCCGTCGTCCTGCAAGGCGGCCAATCGGCGGTGCCGGCACGGGTTTTGCAATGCCTGTGGCGGGTGGCGCCGCCGGTGATTGCGCTAGACGAGAACGATCACTTGCGGCCAACATGTCCGACAGGTCTTCCCGCAGTGATTTCGGGATGTCCATGGTTGCCAAGCGCCGCAACTTTGTTTTGGCGTCGGTAATCCGGTGAAAGCCCAGCAGATACAACAGCAAGTCATCGGTTGAAGACAGGATACGACGGTCAGCCCGCGGATAATCCGCGGGCATGGCCGGGATCAGCGGTGTCGCGCCGGGAAACAGGATTTGCGCAACAAAATCGCCGCAGTTCAGGCAGTAGCGTTCACCCGGTTGGCGCATGATGCAGTAGGGCGTTTCGTCGTCGATCCAGAAGGCGATGCGGCGCACGAGTTGCTGCTGAAGCGTTTGCATCTCTGCGTTGCTGGTAAAGGGGCGAACGCCGTGCAGATGCTCAATCCTGAACGTGTTGCCGTTAACGACAATCTCGCCTTGTTTGACGAATTCAGAGACGATGACACCGGCCGTCGGGAACGACCAGGCAATGCGCTGATCGTTGGTTTCAATGCCCACCTGATCTTCCAGGCTGCCATCCGGGTGGGTGATCAGAAAGTAATGAACGTATCCCCCTTGTCCGGGCCCGTTGGAAACTACGGCGCGCTTGGCGTCCGCCATTGCGGTATGGATTGCAGCCGGCGAAGTCGTGCGCCCCACTACGCTTGGCGCTGGGGCTTGCGCGAAGGCGGTGGCAGTCAGCAGGCAGAGCGAGAATACGGTAGCCAGCATGCGCATGACGCGCGGATCATGGCATAGCGCGCCGCGTAAAACTACGTATTTTTGCGTATTTTAAGAATGAATGGCGGAATTATCGATGCAATATTTTATTAAAATAAACTTAAAATCAAATAGTTATGTCGTATCGATGCGCCGGATGATTTTAGAATTGGACGATAAGTAATAAATCGTACTATTTTTTGGCCCTGCACCGCACACTGGGGCTTCGCCTATGTACGACGGAGTTATACCTTGACGCATCGTTAGGTCGAATCCGGGCGAGGATTCCCATTTGCGCCACCACGACCGTTTCCCTACCAAAAAGCCACCCAAAGGTGGCTTTTTTGAATGGTGGAGGCGGCGGGAATCGAACCCGCGTCCGCAAGTCCTCCACAGTCAGGACTACATGCTTAGCCTGGTTATTTGGGTCTCGCCTCGCGCCCGCCAACCGGCAGGCTGGCGCTCAGCCAGCCGCTTCGACGGATCCACGCGGCAAAGCGGCCATACCGCGCAGAGAGGCTGATGTAAATGACACTGCACCGGGCGGCAAACTTGCGTTTACTTACCCGGCCTGACCCACCAGCAGATCAGTGCAGCGTCTAGCCGGTATTAGGCGGCTAGAGAATAACGCTCGTCGTTGGCGTGTATAGAATTTCCAGCGGATTTACAAGGTAACTGGACCTTGGCATGCCCTGTGCTGCTTTGTAACCCACGTCGAAGCCAGGTCGCCCCCGGTTTCAATTGCTACTGTTTCATTATCGCATATGGGGAATGCCGCGCCCAGATCAATACCGCTTGCAAAATATTTTGCAAGCGGGGCCATGACGGACGCCAAGTCATGGGGTACGATTGCCGCACCTTAAATCCTGTCTTTTTAATCGTTAGCCTCAGATGCCCAATCGTATCAAGCTTATTGTAGTCGTAATTTTGTTGGTGATTGGCGGCTGCGCCCGCTTGCCAAGCCCGGGACTCACCCCGCTAAGACCGGCAAACATGGCCGAGTTGCAAGGGTATCTGCTTAAGCATAAGGCCGATATGGAACAATTCAGGGATCGCGGGCCCTTTGCGGTTGAGGTGCGAAAAAATGTCGCGTTTAGCCTCCCCGCGTCGGAACCCGTTAAGGCGGATCTGTACTTGTCCGCGCATGCGAGCAAGGCCGCGCTGGTGATTATTTTGCATGGGTATGAAAACGGCAAAGAGGATCATGCCTACCAGGCGTTGCACGTTGCCACTTGGGGAATGCACACGCTGGCATTGCAACTGCCTAACAAAGGGCCATGGGATGAAAACGCCAAGCTGCTGGCGCAAATCGTCGAGGGCATATACCGGCAACCCGGCAACCTCGACAAACGCATCGATGCCGGCAGGATTATTCTGGCCGGCCATTCGTTTGGCGCGGCGGCCGTCGCAATTGCGTTGGCGGAAGGGGCGGCCGCCACGAGCGGCATCCTGCTTGATCCGGCTAGCATTGATGACAACATGCCCAGGCATCTGGGACTCATTCGCAAGCCCGTCATGCTGGTGGGCGCGGATGAGCGCATTTCGCAAACGCGCGATCGCGAGTATTTTTTTCAATACATTCGCGGCGGCGTCGCCGAGATTTCCATCAAGGACGCGGCGCATGAAGATGCCCAGTATCCGGCCGAGTTTCCGTTCCAGTTGTTTGGCGGCGATAGCGCCAGTTCCGAGGAGCGGCAGATTACGTTCCTCAGTGCGTTGACGGCCGCTGCGTTCAGTTTTTCCGCCACGGGTAAGTTTGACTATGCCTGGGACAGTTTCAATGCCGCGGTAAAAAATGGCAGAATGCTGAATCCAAGGAAAAAGTAGTTTCTTTCAATCGCTTGCGATTTATCATCATGAACAATTCCACCACGACTCATATGGGTTGGTCAGGGCTGCTGTGCGTGCATGCCTTGTGGGCTGGCATGGCTTTCGGGCAAAGTACCGCCGTTCCCGCAGCGACTGCTGCGCCTGATTTCGGCGCCGAGATGATTCGGCAGGAGAGTATCTTCCGCAGCACGGGGACGGAAGTTCCGGCGGGCTACAGCATCGATAGAACACTGGAGGATTACACACGCGGACTGACCGCAAGTTTTGATCGCAGTTTGGCGGCGCTGGGCCCGAAAGACCGCTGGCTCGATGTAGGCGCCGGCGCCGGGCAGGCGATACTGGATTACTATACGGTGAGCTACGACTTGGCGCATCCGCAGGGCCGTGAAAGCCGCGGGCGCAAGGCCAGCGCGGTTGCGCTTTCGATAGAAGATCGCCGCACGAAAACGTGGCACGAAACGTCGGCCCGGCTCGATCCCAACCAGATACAGTATGTTTTTGGTAAACCGCTGCGTGACTATTCCCGCGAAGAAATGGGGAAATTCCGTTTGATCACCGATCTGCTGGGGGGGTTTTCCTACACCGACAATTTGTCGCGTTACATGGAAAAAGTTCTCGATTTTCTGGAGATCGGCGGCAATTTCTATGGCGTGCTGCAGGATGTGGGCGCCGAGGCGGGCACGAATAAACCGTTCTATCCGAATGCACGCTTCTTGACCGAAATTTTTAATGCCGACTCGTCCAGCGTGAAAATATGCGCATGGGTCAAAAGCATAGCCTGCGTCACGGCGACGTGTGAATTCAAGACGGACTGGAAGCCGCCGCTAGAGGTGTACCACATTCGCAAGGAGTGTGATGCGGTCAAGGTGCCCGAATTGACGCGGGTGCATTACGAAGCAGGCACGCCACCCGAACGGCGATTTCAGTTGAAGCAGTTGCTGGCGCCGGCGGGAAACGGCAGCGCACCAGCGCGATAACGGCCACGGCAGCGCGGTGCGGTTCTATACGTTGTTTTACGGATAGACAGGAATATCCGGGCGAATACAATGGCCTCGAAAGTCCGTGCGACTGTGCAAGTTAGGGTACCCTGAAGGAGGTTAGGGCGGCTGAGAAGCTGCCCTTTTTTTTGCGTATTTCGGGCGTCCATCATGGGGCTGCGGACGGGGCGCGTGCTGTAGCCCAAACGCATGAGCGGCAGGACAAAGCATTCAGTTTTTCGGGTGGCTGCCGACGCGGTCTATATTTTTTTGCCTAGCATGCGACGCGTGGCAATGCGGCCCGGGGGCGCGGGTTTGACCGTCGGTTGCTGAACTGCCGCTGTGTTCTTGCTGGTGGACGCAGGAACGGTTTTAGCCGCAGCTGCGGCGGTGGCAGGAGGCGGAGTGGATTCCGTGTCATCAATCATGGCGATGATATCCTCGCGCATTAACGCAGGCATCTCCAGCGTGGCCAATTTGGCGAGCATGGCGCGCTTGTCCGGCAGTCCATGCAGGCCAACAAAGTAGAGTAGCAAGTCATCCGTGGTATAGGCAGCGCCCGTCATGCGTACAAAGTCGCGCGGCAATGCCGGAAACAACGGGTGTGGGCCGGGGTAAAGGACGCGCACCACGAAATCGCCGCAGCTCAGGCAGAATGCCTCGCCCGCCCGACGAAACAGGCAATAGGGCGTCTCGGCGTCTATCCATTGCGCTACGCGCCGCGCCAATTCTTTTTGTAGCGCGCCCATGTCTGCGTCGTGCAAGAAAGGCCTGATGCCGTGCAGGTGCTCGATCTTGTACACCTTGTCGTTGCTGTTGATCGTGCCTTTCTTGACGAACTCCGAGACCATGACGCCGGCGTCTGGAAATGACCACGCGATGCGCTGGTCTTCGAGCTCGATGCCGACCTGATACTCAAGATCGCCGTCGGGATGTGTAATCAAGAAATAGTGAACGTATCCCGCCTGCCCATTACCCACGGAGGTAACGGCGGCGATGGGCGTGGCCTTTCCCGCAAGGACGGGAGTGGCTTCCGTGGGAAGGGGAGGTGCTGGAATAATCGCCCTGGGCGCTTGGGTCGGCGCAGAACGGATCGCTATTGGTTCCGGGGCGGCAGCGCCTGCGGGTGCGCAGGCAAGGGTCAGCATTAAAGTCGCGAGGCGCGGTACGTAGGATTTCATACGTCGCCGATAATCTCACGATTTTATGCGTACGTGTGACTACATATTTCGCGTTTCTAGCTTGTGTTATGAATGGAGTTTATTGAGGATTACCGAACTTTGTGACAAATGTGAAGCTTCGCGCCTCTTTCCCTCACCCCCGACCCCTCTCCCGGCGGGAGAGGGGTGAAAAGCCCTTCTCCCGCCGGGAGAAGGGTTGGGATGAGGGAAAAAGCTGTCACGAATAAAAGTAATTCTCAATAATAAAAAACTATTTAATATCAATATCTTAAGTTTTTGTATCAAGGCGATTTCTTAATCGCGATATATCAGCTCAAGTAATTCCAGCGGGCGGTCGATCACCACATCCGCGCCCCAAACGGCCGGATCACTGCCGTTTAAGTAGCCGTAGCGCACGGCAATGGTTTTCATACCGGCGGCGCGTCCCGCCTGCACATCGCGCTCGTCATCGCCGACGTATACGCAGGTTTCCGGCTCGACATCAAGCCGCCGGGCGGCGGCATATAGGGGATCGGGATGCGGTTTCATTTTGCCGGTAGTGTCGCCGCCGACAATGCAGCCAGCGCGCTTGCCGTAGCCCAATTGACTCATTAGCGGTAGGGCAAAGCGCTCCGCCTTATTAGTGACGATGCCCCATGCGTAGCCGCGCCCTTCGAGAGTATCGATCAACTGCGCCATGCCATCGAACAAACGCGTTTCGCGGCACAGGTTGGCTTCATACAGATTCAGAAATTCGTCACGCATCGCCGGATAATCCGCGTGATCGGGGGTTATGCCGAACCCCGCACCGAGCAAGCCGCGCGCGCCCGACGAGGTGACCGGGCGTGTTTTTTCGTCGGGTACCGGTGGCAGATTCCGCGCCTTGCGCATCAGGTTCACTGCATAGCCCAGATCGGGCGCGGTATCGGCGAACGTGCCGTCGAGATCAAACAATATGGCCTGGATGGGTGTCGTCATTTGGTGGCGTGCAGAATGTAATTGACGCTGGCATCCGATTCGAGCGCGTAGCGCCGGGCAAACGGGCTGTAGGTCATGCCCGTGAGGCCTGCCATGGTGAGCCGCGCGCGACGGCACAGCGCGGCGAGTTCGGAGGGCTTGATAAAGCGCGCGTAATCGTGCGTGCCGCGCGGCAGCAGACGCAAAATGTATTCCGCGCCGATAACCGCGAACAAATAGGATTTGGGATTGCGGTTGATAGTGGAAAAAAACACATGCCCGCCGGGTTTCAACAACGCGGCGCAAGCGGCAACCGTGGCGGCGGGATCGGGAACGTGCTCCAGCATTTCCATGCAGGTGACCACGTCAAAAGAAGCGGGGCGCTCGACGGCAAGCTCTTCGGCGGAAATTTTCCGGTAATGTACCTGCTGACCGGATTCGATCAAATGCAGTTGGGCTACTTTGAGCGGTTTGTCCGCAAGATCGATACCCGTGACGATGGCGCCGCGTGCCGCCATGCTTTCGGCCAGAATACCGCCGCCGCAACCTACGTCGAGCACTTGTTTTTGATCGAGTCCCGCGATGTGATCAATGTAATTCAAGCGCAACGGATTGATGTCATGCAGCGGCTTGAACTCGCTTTTCGGATCCCACCAGCGGTGTGCGAGTTCGCTGAATTTATCGAGCTCCAGCGGATCGACATTAATTTTGCCGGACATCATGCGCCTGCCTGTTTGATCTTGTCATGCCAGTGGCCCGCGCGCGCGATGATTCCCGCGGTGTCTACGCCGAGCAGCGAGCCATCTTTCACAAGCAGTTCTCCATCGACCCAGACGTGGCTCACTTGTTCGCGCCCGGCCGCATAGGCGATGTGCGACAGTGGCGAATAACAGGGCGCCAGTTCCAGCGCATCGAGATTGATCGCGGTGATGTCGGCTCGCTTGCCGGTTTCGAGCGAGCCGATTTTGTGTTCGAGGCCAAGCGCCCGCGCGGCATTGATGGTGGCCATTTCGAGTGCTTGGCGCGCGGGGATCGCCGCCGCATTGCAGGCGCCCAGTTTTCCGAGCAGCGCCGCGAGACGCAATTCGGCCAGCAGATCCAGCCGGTTGTTGCTGGCGGCGCTGTCGGTGCCCAAGCCCACGTTGATGCCCGCTTGTAACAAGGCGGCAATCGGCGCGAGGCCGCTGCCGAGTTTGAGATTGGATGTGGGGCAGTGCGCGACATGGCAACCGTGCGCGGCGAGCAAAGCAATGTCTTCCGTTGCAACGTGCGTCGCGTGAACCGCGATGAGGTTGGGGCCCAGAAGCCCCAAATTCGCGAGGCGCCGCAGTGGGCTAACGCCATGCGCGGCTATGCTGTCGCGGATCTCATCGGTGGTTTCATGCAAATGTGTGTGTACCGGTATGTCCAATTCCGCGGCGTAGACGGCAATGCGTTCGAATGTGGCGTCGCTCACGGTGTAGGGCGCGTGCGGCGCTAGGCAAAATGATAGCCGGTTCTCATCGCGCATCGCATCGCGTAACGCCATGCCCTTGCTCAGGTAGTCCGTGGCATCCGTGGCATAGGCCGACGGAAACTCCACGGCAATGATGCCGATCGCGGCGCGCATACGCGCCTGCAATGCCGCTTGCGCGGTGGCTTCCGGAAAAAAATACATGTCGTTAAAACAAGTCACGCCACCGCGCAGCATCTCAGCGCAGGCCAGGAGGGTTCCATCGCGAACGAATTCCGCACACACGATTTTGGATTCAACCGGCCAGATGTGATCATGCAACCAGGTCATCAACGGCAGATCATCCGCCAGACCGCGCATGAGTGTCATGGCGGCATGCGTGTGCAGATTGATCAAGCCGGGGATAAGCACCTGGTTTCCCAGCGAGACGGTGGGCGTGTCTCCATAACGTTCAAGTGCCCTTGCGATGGGAAGCACATCGACGATAGCGCCTTTATCGATGGCTATAGCGTGATGCTCCAGCACGGCATCGTTCGGCACGACGGGAATAACCCAGCGTGCGGTAATCAGGGTATCGGCACTGACAGGCATAGCGTGCGAGTGTAGACGAACTACAGGCAAAAAAAAGCCCTGCCGAAGCAGGGCTTTGATTTATTGCTTTGAAGCTTAGGGCTTCGGCTTCGCTTCCGGTTTCGCTTCCGGCTTGGCTTCCGGTTTCGGCGCGGGTTTCGGTTGCGGCAGCGCGGTGCCGACAATCTCAACCGTCACGCGGCGGTTCGGGCCCAAGCACTCGATCAGTTGCTTGCGATTCATTTTGTTGTCGCAGAACTTGGTCACGGGGATCGGCTGTTTCGGGCCTTTGCCTTCCCAGAAGATCAGTTTCGGATCGACTTTCTCGGTGTTGACGAGATGGTCCTTGGCCACTACCGCACGACGCTCGGAGAGCTTCATGTTGTAGGGCAGGGTGCCCAAGCGGTCGGTATGGCCGGTCACAACCACTGCACCGAATGTTACGACGGTACGTTGCTTGTTGGCTTTACGCAGATCACCCAAGAATTGACTCAGTTCTTTCTTGTTGTCGTCGGTGAGTTCGGCCTTGTCGAACGGAATGTTCTGCAGTTCGATCTTCTCGGTGATGTTGATCGGCTGGGGTTTCTTCGGCTTGGCGGCTGGTTTGGCTTCCGGTTTGGCTTCCGGTTTGGCTTCCGGCTTCTTAGGTGCCGGTGCTGCCTTGGGTGCGGGCTTCTTATAGCCGTCGCAGCCTTCAACGACCGCGCGAGCCGGTGTCCATTCGTTAGTGCGAACACAAGTGTACTGCGTTGTCACCACGTTGCCGTTGGTGTCAATCAAATAGCCTTGATTTTTGGAATCAGGGCTGCTGCCGCCTGTTGAGCAACCGGCGATGGTTGCCAGAGCGACGCCCGCTAATGTGATCTTCGTTGCAGAATGCATGTTTTTGATCCTCCTGTTTTACGATGAGAAATTAGGGCGCCGAGAACACGGTAACCTAACAACTGTCTCCCTAACTACCGCTAACTGTTAAGCCACTACTTATTGCTGATAAACGCTGTTAATTATGCCACTAAATCGACTGCGATTGGCTACTTGCACTAATAAATATCACATTCGCTATGGTATGGCAAATGTATAGCAAATTGGGTATAGCAAACCGTGGGAGAAATGATAGCACGGTTTTTGAACCAAATGCACAAGCTTTTGTCTCGAAAAAGATACGCCACACCCTTGGGTGTGGCGTAGAAGCGGAAAAACAGCTTGACGGCCGTGTTTTTCGGCGTTGCGACGAGACTATTTTCCTATTTCTTTCTATTTCGCGGCTGGCTTGGCGGTGGAGCTAGCGGCTGGCGCGGCGGGAACTGATATGGTCTTGCTGCCGCTTACCTCGATATCCACCCGGCGGTCCGGTTGCAGGCAGGCATGCAGCGCCCGACCCGCCTTGCCCTTGCAGTCGGCGGGCTTGGTAACCGGTTGGGTCTTGCCCTTGCCGGCTGCCGTGATTTTCCCTGCGTCCAGCCCTTTGTCGGCGAGGTATTTTTTTACCGCTTCGGCGCGGCGTTCCGAGAGTTTTTGGTTGTATTCGACGGCACCCAGACGGTCGGTATGACCGGTCGCCGTCACGGTGTCGTACTGTGTGCCCTTCAGGCCCGCGACGAGTTCATCCAGTTTTTTCATGCCATTGGGCTTAATTACACTCTTGTCGAAGTCGAAAAGTGCATCCGCCGACAGGGAGAATTTCTGCACGGTCGGTTTGGGCGCCGGAGCGGGCTTCGCCGGGGGGGGCACGGCCACTTTGGGCGCCGGGGCGACCGCCACCACGGGCTTGGGCGCGGCAGGTTTGCGCACCAATTCCGGATCGCATTCGATGATGGCGCGCGCTGGGGTCCATTCACTGGTGCGTACGCACACGCCGGAGATGGGGGCGTTGATGACAGCGCTGTTACCCATGTTATCCAAGGCATAGCCTTGATTCTTATACACGCCCACAGGCTGCGCTTGGGCGTATCCCGCTACCGCCAATACCAACAGGTTTGCGATGGTTATTTGTTTTTTATTCAACTTTGTTCTCCTGTGATTCCGGTTTTTCGAAAGGCGTCAGCCTGGAATGCTGCGCCGCAATATTGTGACGGTGGTTCGAGTGTAACATATGGACGCTCAAGGATTTATGAAAAGAGTCGCCGGTATTTCAAGGACTTAGCGCGCCCTCCGATACCCACTCAAGGCGCGATTACAGGTATCAATCGAGGGGCAATCACGTGCTAAAATCGCGTGATTTAGCGGCCGGAAAGGCAACAGAAGCCATTGGGAGCCATTGCAAACCCGTGCGCCCTCTTGTTTTCAGGCACTTATTCACCTTAAAGCCCCATAAATGGATCAATTCGCTAAAGAAACCCTCCCAGTAAGTCTGGAAGAAGAAATGCGCCGCTCGTACCTCGATTACGCCATGAGCGTGATCGTCGGACGTGCGCTCCCGGATGTGCGCGACGGGCTCAAGCCCGTGCATCGCCGTATTCTTTTTGCGATGCACGAATCCAATACGGTCTGGAACCGCTCGTACGTGAAGTGCGCGCGCGTTGTCGGTGATGTGCTCGGTAAATACCACCCGCACGGCGATTCGGCGACGTATGAGGCGCTGGTGCGCATGGCGCAGGATTTCTCGATGCGCTATCCGTTGATCGACGGCCAGGGCAACTTTGGCTCGGTCGATGGTGATTCCGCGGCGGCTTATCGTTACACCGAGTGCCGTCTCGAGAAAATCACTTCCGAGCTGCTGGCCGACATCGACATGGAGACCGTCGATTTCACGCCCAACTACGACGGCAAGGAAAACGAACCGGTCACGCTGCCGGCGCGCGTGCCGAATCTGCTGGTGAATGGCTCGTCGGGCATCGCGGTGGGCATGGCGACCAATATTCCGCCCCACAACCTGAGCGATGTAATCGACGCGTGCCAGTTACTGCTGAAAAATCCGGATACGGATATTGAGGCACTGATCGACATTGTGAAGGCGCCGGATTTTCCGACACGGGGCATTATTTACGGCGTGGAGGGTGTGAAGGAAGGTTATCGCACCGGCCGCGGCCGCGTGATCATGCGCGCGCGCACGCACTTTGAAGAGACCGAAAAGGGCGGACGCGTCGCTCTCATCATCGACGAACTGCCATATCAGGTGAACAAGGCCAACCTGCTGATGAAAATCGGCGAACTGGTACGCGAGAAAAAAATCGAGGGTATTTCCGACATCCGCGACGAATCCGACAAATCGGGCATGCGCGCGGTGATCGAACTAAAACGCGGCGAAGTGCCGGAGATCGTCCTGAATAATCTGTACAAAGAAACGCAGATGCAGGACAGTTTCGGCATGAACATGGTGGCGTTGCTCGATGGGCAGCCGAAGCTGTTGAATTTGCGGCAGATACTCGATGCGTTCCTGCGCCATCGTCGCGAGGTGGTGACCCGTCGAACGGTATTCGAATTGCGCAAGGCGCGCGAACGCGGGCATATTCTCGAAGGCTTGGCGGTAGCGCTGTCGAACGTGGACGACGTGATCGCGCTGATCAAGGCCGCACCCACGCCGGCCGATGCCAAGATCGAGCTGATGAGCCGCTTCTGGCGTTCAAAACTGGTGGAAGATCTGCTCGCTCGCGCGGATGCGGATCGTGGCAGCGATGGCGCATTGTCGCGTCCCGAAGGACTGTCGCCGGAATTCGGTCTGCACAAAAAAGGCTACAAACTGTCCGACGTGCAGGCGCAGCGCATTCTTGAAATGCGCCTGCAAAACTTGACGGCGCTCGAAACCGACAAGATCACCGCCGAGTACAAGGAGACGATGGAAAAAATCGTCGATCTGCTCGATATTCTTTCGAAGCCCGCGCGCGTGACCAGGATTATTTCGAGCGAACTGGCCGAAATCAAAAAGCAATACGGCGGCGAACGCTTCAGTGAAATTGTCGTAAAGACCTCCGATATATCAAACGAAGATTTGATCGCGCGCGAAGACGTGGTGGTCACGCTGTCGCACAGCGGCTATATGAAATCACAGCCGGTGGCGGATTACCGCGCGCAAAAACGCGGGGGACGCGGCAAGCAGGCAACCACCACCAAGGAAGAAGATTTTATCGACAAGCTGTTCATTGCCAATACGCACGATTACATTCTGTGTTTTTCGAATCGCGGACGTGTGTACTGGTTGAAGGTCTACGAAGTGCCGCAAGGCAGCCGTGGATCGCGCGGCAAGCCGATTATCAATCTCGTGCCCTTGATGGAGCACGAGAAAATCACCGCCGTGCTGTCGGTAAAGGAATTCGACGACGATCATTTCGTGTTCATGGCAACTTCAAATGGCACGGTAAAGAAAACCGCGCTGTCGGCATTCTCGCGACCGATGAACAAAGGGATTATCGCCGTCACGCTTGAGGACGGTGATTTCCTGATCGGCGTGGCACTGACCGACGGCAAGCAGGACATCATGCTGTTTTCGGATGCGGGCAAGGCGATGCGCTTCCAGGAGTCGGAAGTGCGTCCGATGGGGCGCAACGCGGCGGGCGTGCGCGGCATGAAGCTGCAAAAGAACCAGAAAGTCATTTCGCTGCTGGCCGTGGGCGAGGACAAACTCTCGGTGTTGACCGCGACCGAAAACGGTTATGGTAAACGCACGCCGATGTCCGAATACACGCGCCATGGCCGCGGCACGCAAGGCATGATTGCCATACAGTGCAGCGACCGCAACGGCAAGTTGCTGGCCGCGCAGCTCGTCAGCAAAGAAGACGAAATCATGCTGATCACCACCGGCGGTGTACTCATACGCACGCGAGTTTCAGAGGTGCGCGAGCAGGGCCGGTCCACGCAGGGTGTCCGCCTGATCAATCTGGATGACAACGAAAAACTCGCCGGACTGGAGAAAATCGTTGAAACCGATGACGACGATGATCAGGAAAAATTGTTTTAAAACATAGTGTTACGTATACAATAGGTAAACATCATGGCACGAGTTTTTAATTTCAGCGCCGGTCCGGCGGTACTGCCGGAAGCAGTGCTCAAGCAGGCGGCGGAAGAAATGCTGGATTACGGCGGCACCGGCACGTCGGTAATGGAAATGAGCCACCGCGGCAAAGCGTTTATCGATATCCACGCGCGGGCGGAAGCGGATTTGCGCGAGTTGCTGGCGATACCGAAGAACTACAAGGTGCTGTTCATGCAGGGCGGCGCGGCGGGACAGTTCGGCATTATCCCGATGAATTTGCTGGGCGGAAAAGCCGGCGCGGATTACGTTTATACCGGGCAGTGGTCGAAAAAAGCCATCAGCGAAGGCAAGAAGTTCTGCAAGGTCAACGTGGCCGCCAGTTCGGAAGACCGGAATTTCACGTATGCGCCGCCGCAATCGCAATGGAAACTGGATCCCAACGCGGCCTACGTGCATTACACCTCGAATGAAACCATCGGCGGCGTTGAATTCAACTGGATTCCGGACACCGGCAACGTGCCGCTGGTGGTGGACGCGTCGTCGCACATATTGTCGCGGCCGCTGGATGTGTCGCGCTTCGGGTTGATTTACGCGGGCGCGCAAAAAAATATCGGTCCCGCCGGATTGACCATCGTTATCGTGCGTGATGATTTGCTGGGCAAGGCATCCGCCATTACGCCCGAGGTTTTTAATTACAAAGTGCAGGCCGAAGCGGATTCCATGATCAATACGCCGCCGACCTACGCCATTTATATCGCGGGCCTGGTATTCGCGTGGCTGAAAAAGCAGGGCGGGCTGGCCGCCATGGAAAAGACCAATATCGCCAAGGCAAAATTGCTTTACGATTATCTGGATACGTCGGAGTTTTACCAGCAACCGGTGGCGAAGGAAGACCGTTCGCGCATGAATGTGCCGTTTCGCCTTAAAAGCGAAACTATGGACGATGCGTTCCTGAAAGGGGCCAAGGCCGCGGGCATGGTTGAACTCAAGGGGCATAGGTCGGTTGGCGGCATGCGCGCGTCCATTTACAACGCGATGCCGCTCGAAGGCGTGCAGGCGCTGGTGTCGTTCATGCGTGATTTTGAAAAGAAACAAGGGTAGCCAAACGTGCCAAACATTCTGATCATTAACGCCATCGCCAAGGTGGGCCTCGATCGTTTTCCGTCGGCGCAGTACAAAGTCGGACCGAAAATCACCGACCCCGACGCGATACTCGTGCGTTCGCAAAACCTGCGCGACATGGACATCCCTGCTAGCGTCAAGGCCATCGGACGCGCGGGCGCCGGGGTCAATAACATCCCCGTGGAAAAAATGAGCTTGCGTGGCATGCCGGTGTTTAATGCGCCGGGGGCGAATGCCAATGCGGTCAAGGAACTGGTGATCGCGGCGTTGCTGATCTCGTCGCGCAATATCGCGCCGGCACTGGCGTTTGTCGCGGGGCTTTCCGGTGACGACAAGACATTGCACAAACTGGTGGAGGATGGCAAAAAGGCGTTTTCGGGCACCGAACTGCCAGGCCGCGCGCTGGGAATCGTGGGCTTGGGAAAAATCGGCAGTCTCGTGGCGGACGCCGCGATCAAGCTCGGCATGAATGTGATCGGCTATGATCCGCACATCACCGTGGATGCCGCGTGGGGTCTGCCTGCCGCCGTGAAAAAAGCCAACAGTATTGAAGAGGTGCTGAAGGCGAGCGACTACGTGACCATCCATGTGCCGTTGGTGGAAGCCACCAAGAACCTCGTGAATGCCACGCGTCTCGGGTTGATGAAAAAAGGCGCGATCCTGCTCAACTTTGCCCGCGATGGCATTGTTGACGACAAGGCCGTGGTCGCGGCGCTGAAAGCCGACAATCTGCGCGGTTATATTTGTGACTTTCCCGCGCAAGTGTTGCAGGGCGTGCCGCGCGTGATTGCCACGCCGCATCTGGGCGCCTCTACCGAAGAAGCCGAAGACAACTGCGCCATTATGGTCGCCGATCAGGTGCGTGATTTTCTCGAGCACGGCAACATTCGCAATTCGGTGAATCTGCCGGATGTGGTGATGCAGCGCGAGTCGCTCTATCGCTTGTGTATCGTCAATGCCAATGTGCCGAACATGGTCGGCCAGATATCCACCGCCATGGCGGAAGCGGGGCTGAACATACATGACATGCTGAACAAATCGCGTGGTGACATGGCGTATACGCTGGTGGATGTCGATAGCCCTGTTCCCGCCGCGTTGATTGACAAGCTGTCCGCCATCGAAGGCGTGCGGTCAGTGCGTTACCTGCCCCTGCAAGGTTAGTCCGGAATAACCCCCATGAGCGATTCGCTACAGGACATCCGCCGCAAGATAGACGCGCTGGATGCCCGGTTGGTAAAGCTCATTTCCGCGCGCGCCAAAATCGCGCAGCAGGTCGGAAAGATCAAGAACGGCGCGCTGGTGTACCGGCCCGAGCGCGAGGCGCAGGTGCTGCGCCGCGTGTCCGAACTGAATGCCGGGCCCATGCCGTCGGCGGCGCTGCGTCGCATTTACACCGAAATCATGTCGGCGTGCCGTGCGCTCGAAGACCAATTGGCCGTGGCCTACCTCGGGCCGCAAGGCACCTACAGCCAGGAAGCGGCCCTGCGGCATTTCGGCGGCAGCATCGACACGCGCTCGTGCGCCACGATCGATGACGTGTTCAAGCAGGTTGAAACCGGCGCGACGGGGTACGGCGTGGCACCGGTGGAAAACTCCACCGAGGGCGCGATAGGCCGAACACTGGATTTGCTGCTTACCACGCCCGCGAAGGTGTGCGGCGAGATCATGCTGCCGGTGCGTCAATGCCTGATGAGCAAGACCAAAAACCGCGCCGCGATCAAGAAAGTATATTCACATACGCAAAGTCTCGCGCAATGCCAGCACTGGCTTGCGCGCAATCTACCCGGCGCCGAACGCATTGCCGTGGTGAGTAATGCCGAGGCCGCGCGGCTGGCATCGCGTGACGCGAAAGCCGGCGCCATCGCCAGCAAGACGGCGGCCGAGCTTTATCAATTGAATCTGCTGGCGCGAAATATTCAGGACGAGTCGAGCAACACCACGCGGTTTCTGGTGCTGTCGCGCGACGATGTGGCGCCATCGGGGTGCGATAAAACGTCGCTGATACTGTCAACGCGCAACGTACCTGGCGCGATTCATGATTTGCTGTCGCCGCTGGCGAAAAACGGCGTGAGCATGACTCGCTTAGAGTCGCGTCCCGCGAAAACCGGCTTGTGGGAATACGTCTTTTACATCGACATCGAAGGGCACGCGCGCGATGTCAAAGTGGCGCAGGCGCTGGCGCAGATCGAACGCAAGGCCTCGTTTCTGAAAAACCTCGGTTCCTATCCCGCTGTGTCCACTGCAGCGTCGCGGTAAATTACCATGCTTGCTCCATCCATTTGTGATCTTGCGCCGTCGTACATTCGTTCGATCGCGCCCTACCAGCCCGGCAAGCCGATTGCCGAACTCGCGAGAGAGTTCGGACTCGAAGAATCGAGCATCATCAAGCTCGCCTCGAATGAAAATCCACTCGGCGTCAGTCCCAAGGCGCAGGCGGCGATACGCAAGGTGCTTGATGGCCTCGCGTTGTATCCCGATGGCAACGGTTACGAGTTGAAGCTGGCGCTGTCGCGTCACCTGGGCATTGGCATGGATCAATTGGTGCTGGGCAACGGTTCCAACGATGTGCTGGAGTTGGCGGCGCGCGCGTTTTTGGCCCCCGAAAATTCCGCAGTGTATGCGCAACATGCGTTTGCCGTGTATCCGTTGGTGGTACAGGCGATGGGTTGCGAGGGCATCGAGGTGCCGGCCAGGAATTTCGGTCATGATCTGGAGGCGATGCAGCAGGCGGTGCGTGCAGATACGCGCATCGTGTTTGTGGCGAACCCGAATAACCCGACTGGCACGCTCGCGCCGGCAGTGGAGATGGAGCGCTTTATCGCCACGCTTCCTGCGCATGTGCTGGTGGTGCTCGATGAAGCGTATAACGAATATCTGGAACCCGCGCTGCGGGCGGATAGCGTTTCGTGGTTGAGGAAATATCCTAATCTGTTGATTACAAGGACATTTTCAAAGGTGTATGGATTGGCCGGATTACGCGTCGGTTATGCCGCGGGCAGCGCGGGTGTGGCCGATATGTTGAACCGCGTGCGCCAGCCGTTCAACGTGAACAGTATTTCGCTGGCGGCCGCGGCCGCGGCGCTCGACGATCACGACTTCGTGCGCAAGAGTTATGAGTTGAACCGGGCGGGCATGCAACAACTGACGGCAGGATTGAAATCGTTGGGCCTTGAATATATTCCGTCGCACGGCAATTTCGTCACCGTCAAAGTGGGTGACGCCAAGGCAGTGAATCTTGCGTTGTTAAAGTCCGGTGTGATCGTGCGGCCGATCGTGGGGTACGGCATGCCGGAATGGCTGCGCGTTACGGTGGGGCTGGAGTCGGAAAACGCGCGGTTTCTGTCTAGCCTGCAGCAAGCGATCCAGGCATGACTGTGTGGTGACAAAGATGAGTATCAACAAGCTGGTGATCATCGGCGTCGGATTGATCGGCGGCTCGTTTGCGTTGGCGCTGAAAAAGGCGGGGATGGTCAAGCGCGTGGTGGGCGTGGGCCGCACGCGCAAGAATCTCAACACCGCGCTCAAACTGGGCGTGATCGACGAACTGTCGCTGGATGCCGCGCTAGCGATGCGTGACGCGGATATGGTGTTGATCGGCACGCCGGTGGGGCAGATGCCCGGCGTGATGAAGGCCATTGCGCCACATCTGGGCGCCAAAACCATTGTCACCGACGGCGGCAGTACCAAGCAGGATGTTGTCGCCTGCGCGCGCAAATATCTCGGGGCGCATTTTGCGAATTTTGTGCCAGCGCATCCAATGGCGGGCACCGAAAACAGCGGGGCGGCGGCGGCCTTTGCCGAGCTCTACCGAGGCCGAAAAGTCATCGTGGTGCCGCAACCTGAAACATCGCCGCGCGCGGTGCGCGTGGTCCGCGCGGCGTGGACCGCTTGTGGCGCGAACGTGGTGCGCCTGCGCGCGCGCGAGCATGATGAAATTCTCGCGGCGGTGAGTCATTTGCCGCACGTCGCGGCATTTGCGTTAATGGGCACGTTGGCCAATCGCAAAGACGCAAAGCGCATCCTAGGGTTTTCGGCGGGTGGCCTGCGCGATACGGTACGGATTTCCGGCAGCTCGCCGGAAATGTGGCGCGATATTTTTCTCGCTAATCGGTCGGCGCTGCTGGCGGATATTGACAAATATCTCCATGAAATCAAATTGTTACGGGCTTTGCTCCAGCGAAAAGACGGCGATGCCCTGCAGGCCCGGTTTGAGCACGCGCGGCATGCGCGCGAGCGCTGGTTGGTAAAAGCCAAGCGTGACTGAGGCTATCTTGAATTCAAACCAGAGCGCGATGGAATTTCTCGATCTCGCGCCCATCAAGTCGGCGCGCGGCACGGTAACGTTGCCGGGCTCGAAAAGCATTTCCAATCGCACCTTGTTGCTGGCGGGTCTGTCGGCGGGCGAGACGTTGCTTCGCGATGTGCTGGATTCCGATGACACCCGGCACATGACGACGGCCTTGCGCGCACTGGGGGTGAACGTCAGCGACGCAGGCCCGGGTGCGTTGCGCGTGCAAGGTGCCGACGGGGCTTTTCGCGTCAAGCAGGCGGATATTTTTCTGGGCAATGCCGGCACGGCAGTGCGCATGCTGACCGCCGTGCTGGCGTTTTGCGGCGGCGAATACCAGATATCCGGCGTGCCGCGCATGCATGAACGACCGATCGGCGATCTGGTCGATGCCTTGCGCGCACTGGGAGCGCGCATCGATTACCTCGGCAAGGAAGGGTATCCGCCGCTGGCGATACATCCGATGATGCCGTCCGCGATCCGCGAAGTGAGCATACGCGGCAACGTGTCCAGCCAGTTTCTCACGGGGCTGTTGGTGGCGCTGCCATTGTTAAAGCAGCACACCACGGTGAATGTCGTGGGGGAACTGATTTCCAAGCCCTACATTGATATTACACTGAATAGTCTGCGGCGGTTTGGCGTTGAGATAGAGAGCAATGGTTACCTCAAGTTCGACATCCCGGCGCACGCCCGATACGTCGGCCCCGGCGAAATTCATGTCGAAGGCGACGCGTCTGCGGCGTCGTATTTTCTTGCCGCGGGCGCGATCAGCGGCTTAACGGGGGGCGGTCCCGTGCGGGTGTGTGGTGTGGGCAAGGACAGCGTGCAGGGCGATGTGCGGTTTTGTGACCTGCTCGAACGCATGGGCGCGAAAATTACCTATGGCGGGAACTGGATCGAGTCGACCGCCGGGAGCGAGGCGGTCGCGCGCGGAAAATTCAAGGCACTCAATGCCGGATGCGGCCACATACCCGATGCGGCGATGACGCTGGCGATAATGGCGTTGTTCGCGGACGGCGAAACCACGCTGGCGGACATCGGCAGTTGGCGTGTCAAGGAAACCGACCGCATCGCGGCGATGGCCACCGAACTGCGCAAGCTTGGCGCAACGGTGGTTGAAGAAGCAAGCCGAATCAAGGTCACTCCGCCTCACGCCGCACGTCTTACGCCCGGCGCAATAATCGACACCTACGACGACCATCGCATGGCGATGTGTTTTTCACTGGCGGCGCTGGGAGGCGTGCCAGTGCGCATCAACGATCCGCGCTGCGTGGCAAAAACTTTTCCGCGATATTTTGACGTACTGGCTTCCATCAGTTCACATTAGATTACGAACATAAATAATTGTTTTAAAATATATTTTGGGTATCCACAAACAAGTGGTTCCGGTGATTGCCATTGACGGACCCTCGGCTTCAGGCAAAGGCACGGTGGCGCAGGGCGTGGCCGGCCTTTTGGGTTTTCACTACCTCGACAGCGGCGCGCTATACCGGATTGTCGGATTGGCGGTGGTGCGTGCTGGCGGAAAACTCGACGTTGAAGCCGAAGTGTTGTCTATCTTATTGAATATTAAAATAAATTTTGAAAATTCTCAGATGCTGCTTGATGGCGCTGATGTGGCCGAGGCGATACGCGAGGAGCCGATCAGCGTCGCTGCCTCAAAGGTTGGCGCACATGCGCGGGTGCGTGAGGCGCTGTTGGAACGGCAGCGGGATTTTCGTCAGCTGCCCGGATTGGTGGCCGATGGGCGAGACATGGGGTCGGTGGTTTTTCCTGATTCGACCCTCAAAATCTACCTTACCGCGAGCGCGCAAGCGCGGGCCGAAAGACGCTATAAGCAGTTGATAGGCAAGGGTTTAAGTGCTAACATGGCCGCCCTTTTGCAGGATATTATGCTGCGCGATCAGCGGGATATCGAACGCGCGGCGGCTCCCCTGCAAAAGTGCCCGGACGCCATCGAAGTGGACACCACCCATCTGACGGTGGAGCAGGCGATAGCACGGGTGTTGTCGTATTACGCTCCAATTACTTCGACCAGACCATCGACCACACAATAATCGGAATTACCACGGCTGAATCGGCGTAAAGCAGGCATAGGCGTCACGAATCCCCCAAGGTTTGTGGCTTTTTTAAACCAACCCCGTCAAGTGAATTGGTGTTTTGGACGGGCTTCCCAAGTGATGTGAAACAATGAAAACTGAAACTCAAGCCGCCGCTGGCGGTGCAGAAAGCTTTGCCGCGCTGTTCGAAGAAAGCCTGTCGCGCAAGGAAATGCGTATCGGCGAGGTGATCACCGCCGAAGTCGTGCGGATCGACGACAATTTCGTGGTCGTGAACGCCGGACTCAAATCCGAAAGTTATATTCCCAAGGAAGAATTCGTATCCGACGGTGGTGTATTTGACACCAAGGTCGGTGATTTCATCAGCGTCGCCATCGAGTCGCTCGAAAATGGTTTTGGCGAAACGCGTTTGTCGCGCGACAAAGCCAAGCGTCTGGCGTCGTGGCTGGATCTTGAAGACGCGCTGGAAAAAGGCCGTATCGTGCAGGGCATGGTGAACGGCAAGGTCAAGGGCGGCCTCACCGTGATGGTGAATGGCATCCGCGCGTTTCTGCCGGGTTCGCTGGTGGACATACGCCCGGTGAAGGACACCACGCCGTATGAAAACAAGGCGATGGATTTCAAGGTCATCAAGCTGGATCGCAAACGCAACAACGTCGTGGTGTCGCGCCGCGCCGTGCTGGAAGTGACGCAGGGCGAAGAGCGTCAAAAGCTGCTCGAAAATCTGCAGGAAGGTTCGGTCGTCAAGGGCATCGTCAAGAACATTACCGACTACGGCGCGTTCGTGGATCTCGGTGGTATCGATGGCTTGCTGCACATCACCGATCTCGCATGGCGCCGCGTCAAACACCCGAGCGAAATTCTCACGGTGGGCGACGAAGTGCAGGCTAAAGTGCTCAAGTTCGATCAAGAAAAAAATCGCGTGTCGCTCGGCATGAAGCAGCTCGGCGAAGATCCGTGGGTGGGCCTCGGCCGCCGTTACCCAACGGGCACGCGTTTGTTCGGCAAGGTCTCTAACCTGACCGACTACGGCGCGTTTGTCGAAATCGAAACCGGCATTGAAGGTTTGGTGCACGTGTCGGAAATGGACTGGACCAACAAGAACGTGCATCCGTCGAAGGTCGTGCAACTCGGTGATGAAGTTGAAGTCATGGTGCTCGAAATCGACGAAGAGCGCCGCCGCATTTCGCTCGGCATGAAGCAGTGCATGGCGAATCCGTGGGAAGAGTTCTCGATGAATCACAAGAAGGGCGAGAAAGTGCGCGGCCAGATCAAGTCGATCACCGACTTCGGCATTTTCGTCGGCTTGCCCGGCAACATCGATGGTCTGGTGCATCTGTCCGATTTGTCGTGGTCGCTGCCTGGCGAAGAAGCCGTGCGCAACTACAAAAAGGGCGACGAGGTCGAGGCGGTCGTGTTGGCCATCGACGTCGAGAGAGAACGGATTTCCCTGGGTGTCAAGCAGATGGACGGCGATCCGTTTACGAATTTCGTGTCCTCCAACGACAAGAATTCCATCGTTCAGGGTACGGTAAAATCCATCGACGCCAAGGGGGCGGTGATCCAGTTGATGGGGGATGTCGAGGGTTACCTGCGGGCTTCGGAAGTGGCACGGGACCGGGTGGAAGACATCCGTACGCATTTGAAGGAGGGCGATTCGGTGACGGCGATGATCATCAATATCGATCGCAAGAATCGTTCGATCAATCTGTCGATCAAGGCGAAAGACCTTGCGGAGGAGTCAGAGGCGATGCAGAAGGTTTCCTCTGACAGCAAGTCGGCAAGTACTGGGACCACGAATCTTGGCGCGTTGCTGAAAGCAAAGATGGATACGGCGAATACTCAACAATAAGGGAGCATCATGACCAAGTCGGAGTTGATCGCAAAGCTTGCGGCGCGTTTCCCCCAATTGGTGGCGAAGGACGCAGAACTTGCAGTGAAGATGATTTTGGATGCGATGGGCAAGAGTCTTGCCCAAGGTCAGCGTATCGAGATTCGTGGCTTCGGCAGCTTTGGGCTCAATTACCGACCGCCGCGCACTGGCCGTAATCCCAAATCGGGTGACCGGGTTCAGGTGCCGGCAAAATATGTTCCCCATTTCAAGGCAGGCAAGGAACTGCGCGAACGCGTGGATGTGCAGAAATAAGACCGCATTGACACTCGGTTTGTCCTGCGCTGAACGGCATGATCGCAAGATCATGCCGTTTTTTGCTGCTGCTTGCGGCGGTTTGTCAGCGCCTGAATCCTGCCTCCTACTTCGTCGAGCGCGATGAAACCCGTATTCTGGATATTCAAGCTGGCGCTGTTTTTTCTCGCGCTCACGTTCGCCGTCAAGAACACCGACAGCGTGACCGTGCGCTACTACCTCGGCGCGGAGTGGCATTCGCCGTTGATCTTCGTGATCCTCGTAGTGTTTTGTCTCGGTGCGGCGGCCGGCGTTATCGTGAGCCTTCCACCGATGATACGGTTGCGCCGTGAAGTTGCGCGTTTGCGCAAGCAGGTATCTTCGCCATCTACTGATGACGCGCCCGATACTTCCGTCTCGCGCGGCGCGCCGCCGAACCTGCCTGACGTAGTTTAGCGTTCAGGGAAACCAACCATGGAAATCGAATACTGGTGGCTGTTGGTGTTGCCGCTATTTTTTGCGCTGGGCTGGATGGCCGCGCGCATCGACATTCGCCATTTGTTATCCGAGTCGCGCGTGTTGCCCAGCTCCTATTTCAAGGGGCTGAATTTTCTGCTCAATGAGCAACCCGACAAGGCGATTGAAGCCTTCATTGAAGTCGTGCGGGTCGATCCGCAAACGATAGAACTTCACTTTGCGCTGGGAAGCTTGTTTCGCCGGCGCGGCGAAGTGGAGCGGGCGATACGCATGCATCAGAATCTGGTCGAGCGTCCCGATCTCGCCAAGGATCAAAAGACCTTGGCGCTGTTTGAATTGGCGCAGGATTATTTGAAGGCGGGCTTGCTGGATCGTGCCGAGGAGCTGTTTCTCAAACTCGAAGGCACGCAGCATGGTGAGCCGTCGTTGAAGTTTCTACTGGAAATTTACGAGCAAGAGAAAGACTGGCGCAAGGCGATTGTGATCGCTGGCAAACTGGAGATTGTCACCGGGCGCTCGCATCAAAAGGAAATTGCCAATTTTTATTGCGAGCTGGCCAGCATCGAGATCATGCATACGCGACCGGATGCCGCTCGGCCGCATCTCGAGCAGGCGCTGACGCATCACCGCTTGTGCGTGAGAGCCAACTTGTTGCACGGCGACCTGGAACAGAATCTTGGCAATATTGAAGCGGCCATCGCGGCGTGGAAGCGTATCGAGATGCAGAATCCGGATCATCTCGCGCTGGTCGCTGAGCGCATATACCGCGCGTTCAAGACGCTGGACAAGGCGTCCGAGGGCGTCACGCTGCTCGCGGGCTATCTGGCCAAATATCCCTCGCTGGATTTGCTCAACACCGTATTCGAAGGCACACTTGAAGTACATGGCGCCGAGCGCGCCTATGCGTTGGTACGCGATGAATTGCGTCGCACGCCGACGTTGCTCGGGCTGGATAAACTGCTCGAGGCGCAGTTAATCGATGCGCCCGCCGAGCGGCGGCAGGATCTGGAATTGGCGAAGACGCTGGTGCATCAGCATACGCGCGGCCTCGCGATGTACAAATGCGATAATTGCGGCTTTCGTGCCCGGCAATTTTACTGGCATTGTCCCGCGTGCGCGGCCTGGGAAACGTATTCCCCGCGGCGTGCCGAAGAAAAAGGTCTCCCTGCATGAACGATCCGAAAATCATCGTGGCGCTGGATTATCCCGATGCGTCCGCCGCACAGGCGATGGTGGCGCGCCTCGATCCGGCATTGTGCCGGGTCAAGATCGGCAAGGAACTGTTTACGGCAGCGGGCCCTTCGCTGGTGGAATTCGTTGTAGCGCGTGGTTTTGGCGTGTTTCTGGATTTGAAATTTCATGATATTCCCAATACGGTGGGCAGCGCGTGCAAGGCTGCCGCGCGCATGGGCGTATGGATGATGAATGTGCATGCCTCCGGCGGGCGCGCGATGATGCAAGCCGCGCGCGAAGCCCTGGAAGGCACGCAGACCGGCGGCTTGCCGCGGCCGCGGTTGATCGCGGTGACGGTGCTGACCAGCCTGGCGCAAAGTGACCTTGCCGATATCGGCATGCAGGGATCGCCCGCCGACGCGGTGACTCGCCTGGCGCAACTGGCAAAACAGGCAGGACTGGATGGCGTGGTGTGCTCTGCGCAGGAGGCGCACGTGTTGCGCGTGGCGTGCGGCGCGGGATTTGATCTGGTGACGCCGGGAATACGTCCCGCGGACGGCGCGCAGGACGATCAAAAGCGCGTGATGACCCCGCGTGCCGCGGTTGATGCGGGCGCGGATTACCTGGTGATTGGCAGGCCGATCACGCAGGCTGCCGATCCGGTAGCGATGTTACAGCGTATTCAGCGGGAGATTACCGCGTGAGTTTGCCCGGCAAGAAAACGTTGCGTGGTCGCAGCGTGTCGCCGTTCACGCGCGCGCGCGTGCTGGTAGTCGGTGACGTGATGCTCGACCGCTACTGGTTCGGCAGCGTAACGCGCATTTCGCCGGAGGCACCGGTGCCAGTGGTGCGGGTGGATCGCACCGAAGAGCGACCCGGCGGCGCGGCCAATGTCGCTCGCAATGCGGCGGCGCTCGGCGCCCGCGTGACGCTTTTGTCGGTCACCGGACACGATGAAGCCGGCACGCAGTTGGCGGCCTTGCTAAAAAAGGATGGCGTGAGCGCGCGGCTGCACCGTGATCAAGGCATCGCCACGACCGTCAAGTTGCGCGTGATCGGCCGGCAGCAACAATTGCTGCGCGTGGATTTTGAAACCGCGCCCAGTCATGAGGTGTTGTCGTCGAAATTGCGCGAGTACCGGAAATTGTTGGCCGCGCACGACGTAGTCATTCTGTCCGACTATGGCAAGGGTGGGTTGACGCATATCGCGGCCATGATTTCAGCGGCGAGAGCGGCGCGCAAGCCGGTGCTGGTGGATCCCAAGGGCGAAGATTTTTCGCGTTATCGCGGCGCGACATTGCTGACGCCGAATCGCGCGGAGTTTCGTGAAGTCGCGGGCACCGCGCGTAGCGAGTCCGATCTCACGGCACGCGCGCAAAAGCTGCGGCGCGCGCTGCGGCTGGAGGCGTTGCTGGTGACGCGCAGCGAAGAAGGCATGACACTGTATCGCGGTGGCCGGAGCAACACGGGTAGCGCCGGGCAGGTCAAGGGGCGTCTGCATGCGCCCACGCAAGCGCGCGAGGTATACGATGTGTCCGGCGCGGGCGACACGGTCATCGCCACCTTGGGTGTGGCAATGGCCAACGGTATGCCGATGGATCAGGCTGTGCTGCTTGCCAATCGGGCTGCAGGTATCGTCGTGGGTAAATTTGGCACGGCAGTGGTCGAGCCACACGAATTGTTTGACGAAAAATAATCAATATAAACAATGACTTACATTGTAACGGGCGCAGTGGGTTTTATCGGTGCCAATCTGGTAAAGGCGCTGAACGCGCGCGGCATCAAAAACGTCATCGCGGTGGATGATCTGACGCAGGGTGATCGGTTTACCAACCTCGTCGATTGCGACATCGAAGACTATCTCGACAAGGATGAATTTCTGGTGGCGTTGGGGCGCGGCGCGTTTAACGGCGTGGTGACGGCCGTGCTGCATCAGGGGGCATGCTCGGATACCACGGAATCCAATGGCCGCTACATGATGCAGAACAATTATCGCTATTCGCGCACGCTGCTGGAGTTCTGCAGCGCGCAGAAAGCGCCGTTTATCTACGCATCGTCGGCCGCGATCTATGGGGATCATGCGGAATTTCGCGAGTCGCCCGAATGCGAAAAGCCGCTCAACGTGTACGGCTATTCCAAGTATTTGTTTGATCAGTATGTGCGTCAGCACAAGTCCGCGGCGCAAGTGGTGGGGCTGCGTTATTTCAATGTCTATGGGCCACGCGAGCAGCACAAGGGGCGCATGGCATCGGTGGCGTTTCATTTTTTTAATCAGTACCGCAGCACGGGCAAAGTGCGCCTCTTCGAAGGCAGCAGCGGCTACGGCAATGGCGAGCAGCGCCGGGATTTTGTATCGGTCGAAGATGTCGTGAAGGTAAACTTGTATTTTCTGGATAATCCCTTAAAATCAGGAATTTACAACTGCGGAACCGGCGCGGCACAAAGTTTTAACGAGGTCGCGGTTGCGGCCATTAACGCTTGCCGGAAATCGCGCGGCGAAGGGCCCCTCGCCTTGGCCGCGATGCAGGCGCAAGGCCTGATTGAGTACATTTCGTTTCCGCATGATCTCAAGGGAAAATATCAAAGTTATACGCAAGCGGATTTGACGGGGCTGCGCGCGGCGGGATATTCGTCTGAATTCCTGACGGTGCAAAAAGGCGTTAGCCGCTATTGTGAGATACTGGCGGCGCTGTCTTCGTAAGCGGACGGTAAGCTGTCAACTCAATGAAGGTTGGGGCGTTTTTCTAACAGGTTCGCAGGGCCGCCTGTGCAGGGCGATCTGGATGCGGGCTTAAATTTCTGGGGAGGAATCAATGAAAAAACTGTTGCTGGTACTGACCATGTGGCTGGTGATGATCGGCGCTGCATTTGCGCAGGTGAATATCAACACCGCTACCAAGGAACAACTCGATGGCCTGAAAGGCATAGGCCCGGCCAAGGCGCAGGCGATTATCGATTACCGCACCAAGAACGGCCCGTTCAAGTCCGTGGACGATCTGGAAAAGGTAAACGGCATCGGCCCGGCGACCATGAAAGACCTGCGCGGCAGCATTACCGTTTCTGGCGCTACCAAGGCTGCGGACAAAGATGCAAAGGCCGAGAAAAAAGCCGATGCCAAGAAGGATGACAAGGCAGACAAGGCCGACGCCAAAAAAGACGCAAAATCGGATAAAGCGGATGCGAAGAAAGACGCAAAAGACGCGAAGGCCGACAAAGCCGACGCGAAGAAAGATGGGAAAGCCGATAAAGCGGACGCGAAGAAAGACGCAAAAGACGCGAAGGCCGACAAAGCCGACGCGAAGAAAGATGCGAAAGCCGACAAAGCGGACGCCAAGAAAGATGCAAAAGCAGACAAAGCCGATGCCAAGAAAGACGCAAAAGCTGATAAAGCCGACAAGAAAGCGGATGTCAAAGACGGCAAGAAAGATGATGCCAAAGACGCTAAGAAAGACGACGCAAAAGCCGACAAGAAGTAACCGGCTGGTACGGGTAACCAAACAAGAACCCCGCTTCGGCGGGGTTTTTGTTTTGCAGCCGGCCGGATGCCGTTTCGGCTATGATCGCATTCATCGAACTTCAGACTGATACCGACGTGAACCATACCCTAGAACATTTTGTAGGCAACACGCCGCTCGTGCGCTTGCAGCGCATTCCGGGCGACACCACCAACGTTATTCTGGTCAAACTGGAAGGCAATAACCCGGCGGGGTCGGTCAAGGACAGGCCGGCGCTGTCGATGATCAAACGCGCTCAGGCACGCGGACAAATCAAGCCGGGGGATACGCTGATCGAGCCCACCAGCGGCAACACCGGCATCGCGCTCGCCATGTGCGCCGCGATGATGGGTTACAAGATGATTCTGGTGATGCCGGAAAATCAGTCGATGGAACGTCGCCAAAGCATGGCCGCGTACGGCGCGCAACTGGTGTTGACGCCCAAGGAAGGCGGCATGGAAGCCGCGCGCGATGTCGGTGAGCGACTGGTGAAAGAAGGCAAGGGGATCATGCTCGACCAGTTTTCGAATGCTGATAACCCGCTCGCGCATTACGAAACCACCGGGCCCGAAATCTGGCGCGACACCGAGGGCAAGGTCACGCACTTTGTATCGAGCATGGGCACCACTGGCACCATCATGGGTGTCTCGCGTTTTCTCAAGGAGAAGAATCCCGCGATCCGTATCGTCGGCTGCCAGCCGAGCGATGGATCGCAGATTCCCGGCATCCGTAAATGGCCCGCCGCGTATCTGCCCGGCATTTGCGACTGGAGCCGCGTGGATCAAACGGTCGAAATCGCGCAGCGCGACGCCGAGGACATGGCGCGGCGCTTGGCCGCCGAAGAAGGAATCTTCGGTGGCATCTCGTCGGGCGGGGCCGTGTGGGCCGCGATGCAAATTTCGCGTGACGTGCGCAATGCCGTGATTGTCGCCATTATTTGTGATCGGGGCGACCGTTATCTTTCGACGGGTGTTTTCCCGGCCTAACGTGAAGGCAAGTCGCGCGGCACGCGTGGCTTGCGCGCGCCTCGCGCGCAAGGCGTCCGCCGCGAAGGGCGCGATCAACGTGATCAGGGCGGCCGGGGCGTTCGCACTGCTCGTGATGGGCATGTTGGCGCCCTTGGGGCGTACACAGCAGATCACGCTGATACTGGACGATCTGACCGGCGCCGCATTCAGCGCGCAGTCGATCAAGCTTGCTTTCGTGGGTGGTGGCGCCGCGGCCATCGACATAGGTGCCCTGACGGTAGGCGCGCAATCGTGGAAGCACATCCATCTGGAATGCAAGCAGTTGGCGCTGGAGCGTGCGCGCATCGCCTGTGATGAGGGCGTGCTCCCGGCTGGCGAGAAAATACCCTTGTCCTTCAGCTATGCCACCGACCAGCGCGTGTTGTCGGTTGCGCTGAAGCCCGCGCCTGACGAGACGTGGCAGATGCAATTGCGTCCTGGCAGGCAGGGCAATGACCTCACCATACGCATGGATGGCGGGCGTTTGCAGCGTGTTGCCGCATGGTGGCCCCCAGACCTTCCCAAGATCAATGCCGGCGTAGTGGACGGGGTGATCGAATACGAGGGCGATGGGCGAATCGCCGCCAAGCTTAGCCTGTCCAATGCAGGCTTTGCCGATGCCGTCGGCTTGCATGCGGGCGAAAAATTGGGCATCAGCATGGCGCTACAGGCGGAACCCGATGCGCAAGCCCTGCGTTGGCGCGCGCAATTGGCCTGGAGCGCCGGAGAGGTATTCTGGCAGCCGTTGTACCTCAAATCGGCGAATCAGCAATTGTCCATGGAGGGGCGGCTGGATGCGGCGCATCTGCGCGTAGCACGCGGTAGCCTGCGATATCCCGGCATCGGTGACGTTACGTTTTCGGGCGATTACGATCTCGGTGCAAAAAAAGTGACGGGGGCACAAGCCAGTGCGCAGGCGATCCCGGTGGCGGCGCTTTACGAGTCCGTGCTGAAACCGTTCTTGGATGGATCGACCCTATCGGATTTGCGCACGGATGGTCGCGTGTCGGCCGAAGTACACCTGGGTGTTGATGGCCTGCAACGCGTGGATGTGCAACTCGACAATGTGTCACTCGAGGACAAAACGCAGCACCGTTTTGCCCTGTTCAATGTCAACGGCTTGGTGCCCTGGCGCGCCAGGGAGGCAACACAAGCGGCCGTGACGGTGAAGGGCGGCGAACTGCTGAAAATGCCGGTCGGTGCGTTTGCCGTTCCGTTGGGCATGAACGGCATGCGCTTTGATCTTAAACAACTGCGCGTGCCGTTGCTCGACGGATACTTTGAAATCCGCGATTTCGCCGCGCGCGCGGGAACGGCCAACTGGAATTGGCAGTTTACGGGCGATGTGGGCGGCATCTCGATGGACAAAATTACGGCTGCACTGGGCTTGCCGGTAATGCAGGGCACGCTGGCCGCGACACTGCCGATGGTGCGCCATATCCGGTCAACGTTCAGGGTCGATGGCGCGTTGTTTTTAAAGGTATTTAACGGCTCGATCGAGGTGAAAAATCTGGTGCTGCTGGATTTGTTCAGCAAGGCGCCGCGCGTGCAGGCGGACGTGGCCATGCGAAATCTTGATCTGGGTTTGGTCACCAGCGCATTTTCGTTTGGCAACATGACGGGGCGAGTGGATGCGCGCATCGCGGGGCTGGAGCTGGTGAATTGGCAGCCGGTCAAGTTTGACGTGCGCGTGGCAAGCAGCGCGGGTGATTACCCGCGCAAGATCAGTCAGGCGGCGGTGCAGAATATTTCCGCGCTGGGTGGCGCGGGCGCGGCAGCGGCCATACAGCGCAGTTTTCTGCGGTTTTTTGAGCAGTTCGGTTATGACAGGCTGGGCTGGAGCTGCAAGCTGCAAAACGGTCTGTGCGAAATGGGCGGCGTCGAAGGCATGGAAGCGGCGCAGGGCTATGTGATCGTCAAGGGCGGCGGCATCCCGGCGATTACGGTCATGGGCTACAATCGTCAGGTAAGCTGGCAGGAGTTGCTGGATCGACTGAAGCGCGTGACGCAAGGCAACGTGAAGCCGATAGTGGAATAACAATGGTCACACCATGAGCGACAGGACAACCATGAAATTGCGAACAAATAGCCATACCCTGCTCGGCGCGCTGTTGGGCGTTGCGGTGATGGCGGCGGGCTGTGTCACCATCAATATTTATTTTCCCGCGGCAGCGGCGGAAAAAGCCGCTGATCGCATTATCGACGAAGTATGGCAACTCAAGGGTGGCGTGCCCACGCCGCCCGCACCGGCGCCGGGCGCGAAGCCCGCCGAGAAATAGGAGTATCGAATGAAAAACTGGATCATGAAAACGTTGTGGCTGATAGCCGCTTTGTTTGCGGCTGGACAAGCCTTCGCGCAGGCCAATCTTGAAATTAACACACCGGGTGTTGCTGCCATTCAAGGCAGCATGCAAAAGCGTCACGGCGAACTCGCGCCGCTGTACGCCAGCGGCGCGGTGGGCCTCACGCGCGACGGCAACGTGGCGTTGCGCGACCCGGCAGCGGTGCCGCTGGCGCAGCGCGCGGCGGTCAACGGTTTGATTGCAGCCGAAAACCAGGATCGCGCAGCCTTGTATCGCGAGATCGCACGCGCGAACAGCCACCCCGAGTGGGAGGGCGACATCCGCAATACCTTCGGCCAACGCTGGATCGACCGCGCGCAGGCGGGTTGGTATTACCAGAATGCGGCGGGCGCTTGGACGCGTAAGTAGGGTAATTTAAGTAATTGTTTTTAAAGGAATATTTTTGACGCCATTATTGGTGTTCGATATCGAGACGGTGCCCGACATCGCGGGCCTGCGCGTATTGCATGGTCTGGGTGACGCGTTGCCGGATGCCGATGTGGCTGCGATGGCGTTTCAACAGCGCCGTCAGGCGAGCGGCAATGATTTCCTGCAATTGCATTTGCATCGCGTGCTGGTGATCTCATGCGCACTGCGTGATCGCGATCACTTCAAGGTGTGGTCGCTGGGCGCGAACGGCGAAAGCGAAGGCGAGGTGATACAACGGTTTTTCGACGGCATCGAAAAATACACGCCGCAGATCGTGTCGTGGAACGGCGGCGGGTTCGATCTGCCCGTGTTGCATTATCGCGGCCTCGTTCATGGCGTGCGCGCGCCGCGTTATTGGGACATGGGTGAGGGGGATCACAAGGACAGCCGCGATTTTAAATGGAACAATTACATCAGCCGCTATCACTCGCGCCATCTGGATTTGATGGATTTGCTGGCGATGTATCAGCCGCGCGCCAGCGCGCCGCTGGATGATCTGGCGCAACTGATGGGCCTGCCGGGCAAGCTCGGCATGTCGGGCGCTCACGTGTGGGATGCGTTTCAGGCGGGCAAGCTTGCCGACATCAGCAATTACTGCCAGACCGACGTGGTGAATACCTATCTCGTTTATTTGCGCTTCCAGTTGATGCGCGGCATGCTCACGGCGGATCAGCATCGGGCACAGTGTGAGCTGGTGCGCGACACGCTGGGCAAGTCCGCGGAGCCGCACTGGAAGGAATTTCTCGGGCGCTGGAAACACTGATCATTTATTCACACGCGACCGCGGCGCATTGAAGACTCCGCCGCGACGCCGGAACGCATGGACACTTACAAAATTGAATCCCTCGATCACGAGGGACGCGGCATTGCACGTCGTGATGGCAAGACCATCTTCATCGAAGGCGCGTTGACCGGCGAAACGGTCACGGCCTCGGTGTATCGCAAAAAGCCCAGTTACGAAAATGCCAATGTGCAGCGCATTTTGCGTGAAAGCTCGCAGCGGGTAACACCGCAATGTGTGAACTTTGGCCGTTGTGGCGGATGCAGCCTGCAGCATCTCGATGTGCGGGCGCAGGTGGCGGCCAAGCAGCGCGTGCTCGAAGATAATCTGTGGCACATCGGCAAGGTGACGGCCGGGCAGATGTTGTCGCCGATCCACGGACCTGCCTGGGGTTACCGGCGGCGCGCGCGCATGACCGCGCGTTACGTCATCAAAAAAGGCGGCTCGCTGATCGGCTTTCACGAAAAGAAGTCGAGTTTCGTCGCCGACATGAAAAGCTGCGAAGTGCTGCCGCCGCGCATTTCGGCGTTACTGCCGTTGCTGCGGGAGTTGGTCGGCAACCTCAGCATCCGTGAGCGCATGCCGCAAATCGAAGTGGCGTGCGGCGACGCCGCTGATGTGCTGGTATTTAGGGTGTTGGAGCCGCCGTCGGATGACGACAAGGCATTGCTGAAAATATTTGCCGAGACGCGTGGCGTGCATGTTTATCTGCAAACGAAGGGCCCGGAAACCGCGCAGCCGTTGTGGCCGCCGCAACCGGCGGATCTGTATTACGCGCTGCCGGAATTCGGTATCCGCATGCCGTTTTTTCCCACTGAGTTCACGCAGGTTAACCACGAGGTCAATCGCGTGCTGGTGCATCGCGCGCTGATGCTGCTCGCGCCGCAACCGGGAGAGCGGGTGGCGGACATGTTTTGCGGCATCGGCAATTTTTCGCTGCCGATTGCGCGCAGCGGGGCGCGGGTGCTGGGCGTCGAGGGCAGTGTGTCGCTGGTGAAACGCGCCGCCGAAAATGCGGCGTATAACGGCTTGTCGTCGAACGTGTGGTATCGCGCGATGAATTTATTCGAGATCGATACTGAATCATTTGCGGCCCTGTGCGCCGAGGGGCAATTTGACCGCATGCTGATTGATCCGCCGCGCGACGGCGCCGCCGAACTCGTCAAGTCGCTTGGGGTGGCGCCGCCGCGGCGTATTGTTTATGTGTCGTGCAATCCGTCAACCCTCGCGCGCGATGCGTCAATGCTGGTGCATGAGCAGGGTTACACGCTTTCCGCCGCCGGGGTGGTCAACATGTTTCCGCATACAGCGCATGTGGAGTCCATCGCGGTATTTGACCGTTGATTGCGGAGTGCAACCCAAAAAAGCAGAAAAAAAGGATAGATAAAAAAAGGGCCGCATGCGCGGCCCCTTGCCTTGTTGACGCGGTAACGACTATCAGTCGCGGTCGCCACCAACAATGCCCAGCAGTTGGAGCAGACTGGTGAAGATGTTGTAGACGGCGATATACAGCGTGAGCGTCGCGGAAATATAATTGGTTTCGCCACCCTTTACGATGTCGTTGATCTGCCACAGGATGATCGCCGACGACAGGATGATGAACACCGCGCATAGCGCCATGCTGAGCGCCGGCATTTGCAGGAAGATGTTCGCCACCACAGCCAGCATCGCCACGATGACGCCGACGATGATGAATTTATTCAGAAAGCTGAAATCGCGCTTGGTGTTGGATGCGATACCCGACAGGATGAAAAATACGCCCGCCGTGCCGCCTGCCGCAACCATGACCAGTTCTCCGCCGTTGCGCAATCCCATGGTTTTTTGCAGCAAGGGGCCGAGTAACAGGCCCATGAAAAACGTGAAGCCGAGCAGCAGATAGAGCCCCAGGCTGCTGTTCTTGTTTTTCTCGATCAGGTAGACCCAGCCGTAGAAGATGGCCAATACGGCGATGGAGGCTATGATCGGGCCGACGCCACGCATCATACCGGCGATATTGAATACGCTGGTGCCTACCGCCGCGCCGACGATGGTTGGGATCAATGAAACCGCCAGCAGCATATAGGTGTTGCGCAACACCTTGTTTTGCGCGATGGCAGCGTCCGTGTTCCCGGTAAAGACCGGTTGCTGGTTCTGGATTTCGGGTTGCATGGTGTTCCTCCGTTATTGTGTAAGCAAATTCAGAGATCGGTAGTCAGCGCCCATTAGCCGGATGCAGGTGGTACCACACTGAACTTACTGAAATTAGACTACCTAAATCGCGGCGAAGTTGCAATGTGTTTAAATACATTTACCGGGCCGATGGCGAGCGCAAGCATTTGATAATACATGGTATTATTAAACTTCATCAGGCGGACGTGTTGGGGGGGCTGTGTGGTGGTAATACCAGCGTGCTTCCCGTAGTAGCTACCGTAATACACGCGTCGTTTGCAGGGAGAGTTGGCAGAGCGGTTGAATGCACCGGTCTTGAAAACCGGCAGGGTCGCAAGATCCTCGTGAGTTCGAATCTCACACTCTCCGCCAAATCCATGTCTAAGACATTAGCTTCCGTTGTAATGGCGAGAAGTCAGAACAACGGAAATTTCCCCGGCGTGGATCCGGTGTCAGTGCAACTAGCGTTTGCCCGCGCTCTTGCGCAACTCGTTATACAGCGCCGGTTTCTGTTTTTTCAGTTGCTCTGCAATGCGCAGATCCGTGCCATTCGCGATTTCCAAAGGCACGTCGCGCAGGTAAACCAAGCGCAACAGTTCACGTACCGGCTTGGGCAATGAACGGCCGCTTTCATAGCGCGAACCGCCGCTTTGCGTGACGCCTATGCGCGACCAGAAATCCGACTGATTCAGGTGCAATTTCTTGCGCAGGCTGCGCGGGTCGGGAATGGGGGAAAAAGGTTTCATGAGTAGTGCTCCTCGCATTTTATGTTGTTGATACTGTTTTGTATGACACAAAAATACCGTCCAAGTTCGCCAGCCGCCGGATTTCTGGGGAAAGAACTAATTTTCCCAGCACTCAGCGTATCGATATTTTCAATGAAATCAATTACAATTTAAAGCTTTTCAGCCTTTGTGCATTGATGTAGATCAAATGATGGATTTGGCATGGCTTTGATTGTCCAAAAATACGGCGGCACCTCGGTGGGTAGCCCGGAACGCATCAAGAACGTGGCCAAACGCGTGGCGCGCTGGCAGGCGCGCGGACACCAGTTGGTCGTCGTGGTGTCCGCCATGTCAGGCGAAACAAACCGGCTGATCGGGCTGGCCAAGGAAATTCAGGCGCAGCCGGATCCCCGTGAATTGGATGTCATGGTATCGACTGGAGAGCAAGTCACGATCGGCTTGCTTGCAATGGCCCTGAAAGAGGCGGGCTTGAAAGCGCGCAGTTATACCGGTGCGCAGGTGAAAATCCTGACCGATAGTGCCTTTACCAAGGCGCGTATTCTCAAGATTGACGAAGAGCGCATGCGCGCCGACCTGAATGACGGCTGCGTGGTGGTGGTGGCTGGCTTTCAGGGCGTGGATGAGTTGGGCAATATCACCACGCTGGGGCGCGGTGGTTCGGATACCACAGGCGTGGCATTGGCAGCAGCACTGAAGGCGGATGAATGCCAGATTTACACCGATGTTGATGGTGTGTACACCACCGATCCACGCATCGTGCCAGAGGCACGACGGCTGAAGACCATCACATTCGAGGAAATGCTCGAAATGGCGAGTCTGGGCTCTAAGGTGCTGCAAATACGCTCCGTGGAATTTGCCGGTAAATACAAAGTGCGGTTGCGCGTGCTGTCGAGCTTTGATGAAAACGACAGCGACGAAGGCACGCTGATTACGTTCGAGGACGACGAAAAAATGGAACAGGCGATTATTTCAGGCATTGCATTCAGCCGGGACGAAGCCAAGATCACCATACTGGGGGTGCCCGACCGGCCCGGTATCGCGTATCAGATTCTGGGGCCGGTGGGCGATGCGAATGTCGATGTGGACATGATTGTGCAAAATGTCGGCCACGACGGCTTGACGGATTTTTCGTTTACGGTGCATCGTAACGACTACCAGAAAACACTGAAAACGCTGGAGCCGGTGATCAAGCATATCCAGGCACGCGGCATCGTCAGCGGTGACAAAATCGCCAAGGTATCCGTCGTCGGCGTGGGGATGCGCTCGCACGCGGGCATCGCCAGCACCGCGTTCCGCACGCTGGCCGAAGAGGGCATCAACATCGAGATGATTTCCACCTCGGAAATCAAGATTTCCGTGGTGATCGACGAGAAATACACCGAACTGGCGGTTCGGGTGCTGCACAAGGCATTTAATCTGGATCAGGCAAGTTAAGACGAACCCGGTACAGTTGCGGTATCATCACCCTTTGTGAATTGTGCAATAAAAGTAGCGTGGTTCCGCTAAATGGGAATTTGGTTATCGATGCTGGAGTAAAATCTGGCGCTGGCGTAGCCAAAGCGCCTTCGACCAGCTGTAACAAAGACAAAGCATGATCAAGTAGTGCGACCAAAGTACCAAGCTAGAGAAAGACCGGAGAGGTGGCCGAGTGGTCGAAGGCGCTCCCCTGCTAAGGGAGTATAGGCTCAAAAGGCTTATCGAGGGTTCGAATCCCTCCCTCTCCGCCACTGAATAACAAAAGCTAAAGGGATCCCGCGATCCCTTTTTTCATTGTTGCGGCGCTTCATGCGCTTACCGTGCGGACAGCGCTATTTAGGTTGGCCAGCCACATTCCCTATAAGTATTTTCCAATCCAGGTATG
>DHVE01000119.1:12523-46027 GCA_002412495.1 Betaproteobacteria bacterium UBA5216 | reverse complement strand
CGCCGCGGGCGTGCCCGCGGGCGCGAGCATCGCGTACCAGTTCACGCACTCAAAACCGGGCAGCGTTTCAGCAATGGCCGGCACCGTGGGCGCCGCCGGCGAGCGCTTGGGGCCGCCCACGCCGAGCGCTTTTAACTTGCCGGTTTTTACCATCGGCAGCACCGCCGGAATGCTGTTGAACATGAAATGCATCTGCCCGGCCACCACATCGGTAAAGCCCGGCGTTGCGCCCTTGTATGGTACATGCACGAAGTTGATGCCCGCCATCGATTTGAGCAACTCGCAGCCCAGATGATTTGGCGTGCCGGTGCCCGCCGATGCACAGTTGAGCTGCCCCGGCTTTTGTTTCGCCAGGGCAATCAGCTCCGGCACGGTGTTGGCCTGCACCGACGGATGCGCAAACAACATTTGCGGATTGATCGAGCCCATCGACACCGGCGCCAGATCGCGAAACGAATCGTAAGGCACCTTGAACAGCAGCGGGTTGATCACCAACCCGGCAGAGGTCGAAAAAATCAGCGTGTAGCCATCGGGATTGGCTTTGGCCGCGATCTCATGCGCAATCACCCCGCCCGCACCGGTGCGGTTGTCGATCACCATCTGCTGGTTCCACGCATCGGTAAAGCGCTGCGCAATGGCGCGCGCGGTGAAATCATTGGCACTGCCCGCCGAGCCGGGCACGACGATGCGGATGGGGCGGTTGGGGTAGTCCTGGTTGGCGGCTTTGGGTTGGGCATGCAGCGCGGCCGGCAACGATGCCAGCGCGACACAACTGGCGGCGAAAATCAGCTTGTTCATGGTGCTCTCCTCATTTTATTGCTACCTTATCACGAACAAGCGGTCTGCTTGCGACCGGCGCCGCCGCCTCTGATAACGCGCTTGGCACGGCCCGCCAATTGCGGCATAAATCCGGCTACGCGCGGCAGGCATTACCAAAGACCCATTACCCGAAAGACACCACGAATGGATGCACAACCCACCACGCCCGGCACGCCCAGTATGCCCACAAGACCGATGAAAAAAGGCCGCGTCGCCGTTATCATTCTGTTGCTGATGTCGAGCCCGTTTTTGTGGTTTGGCTACACAGGCATGATCCAGCCGTGGCTTTTGACCAACGCGTTTATCAAAGTGCTGGTGGCGGGCGACGCGCAGGCCATCCGCGCGCGCATTGCGCCCGACGTGCGCGCGGGCGTCACCGACAAACAAATTGCGCAGTGGACCGAAGGCGTGGCGGGGCATTCGGGCTGGACGTTCGCGCGCAAATCATCCAGCATGGGCAGAACGCGCGGCGGCAAATCCACGCTCACGCAGCGCGGCTACCTGCATTACCCCAACAGCAGCGACGAGCGCTACTTCAGCGCGAGCTATATCGAAATGGATGGCGAGTGGTACGTGGATTCGTTCCGGTTGGGGAATCGGGAGACGCCAAGGTAGAGCGATATACGGAAAATAGTGTTAATAAACAATTAGTTGCGGTATTTCTGTGAGGGCGGGTTTGTGATGGCGCACGTATGGAATTTTCATCAACGTGAGATTGCCGAACCGCTGACGTATCCACCGCATTACAAAAAGCAGCGCGCTGGAAATTGTGCAGCCCGCGTTAAGGGCAGCCGTTACAATCAAGCGCAAAATCAATAACAAGCGTCGGGAGCAATTCGTTGGCCGCAGAAGCCGCAGCGCGTGAACAGATTGACGCCTTGCTTGTGCAAGCGGGCTGGCACGTGTGCGACGCGGCAGCCGCCAACATTCATGCCGCGCGCGGCGTCGCCATTCGTGAGTTTCCGTTGCCTGGCCACGGCTTTGCGGATTACCTGTTGTATCTCGATGGCAAGGCGGCGGGCGTAATCGAGGCCAAGAAAGAAGGCGTCACGCTCTCTGGCGTTGAAACCCAATCCGCCAAATACACCAAAGGCTTGCCCGCGGGCCTGCCTGCTTGGCGCAAGCCGCTGCCGTTTTCGTATCAATCGACCGGCGTTGAAACGCGCTTCACCAACGGCCTCGACCCCGAGCCGCGCTCGCGGTTGGTGTTTGCGTTTCACAAGCCCGAAACGCTGATGCGTATTCTGGATGACGCGCAGGCCTTTGAAGACGCCAAGCCGCTGAGCACCGGCAATGCGCCAACGCCCATTGCGGCGGACGTGGCCGCCGAGCGGCGCGGCCCCACCTTTCTGGCGCGCATGGCGCATATGCCACCGCTGATCGAAACCGGCCTGTGGCCGGCGCAGGGCAGGGCCATCAACAACCTCGAAGCCTCGCTCGCCGCCAACAAGCCGCGTGCGCTGATCCAGATGGCCACCGGCTCCGGCAAAACTTTCACCGCGATTTCGTTCATCTACCGCCTGATCAAGTTTGCCGGCGCGCGGCGCATTTTATTTCTGGTGGATCGCGGCAATCTGGCCGATCAGACGCTGAAGGAATTCCAGCAATACGATTCGCCATACAACAACTTCAAGTTCACCGAGGAATACATCGTCCAGCGCCTTCAGGGCAACACGCTCGACACCACCGCACGCGTGTGCATCTGCACCATCCAGCGCATGTATTCCATGCTGCGCGGCAAGGAACTGCCCGAAGACCTCGAAGATGCATCTGCCGACAATCTTGGCAACCTGTTCGCCCGTCCCGACCCGCTCGAATACAACCCGGCCTTTCCCATCGAGAGCTTCGACATCATCGTCACCGACGAGTGCCACCGCTCCATCTACAACCTGTGGGCGCAGGTGCTGGAATACTACGACGCTTACCTGATCGGCCTCACCGCCACGCCCAGCCGGCAGACCTTCGGCTTTTTCAAGCAGAATCTGGTGATGGAATACAGCCACGAAATGGCCGTGGCCGACGGTGTGAACGTCAATTACGACGTCTACCGCATCCGCACCCGAATCACCCAGGCCGGCTCGGAGGTGGAGGCGGGCTACTCCGTGCAAATCCAGGAGCGGGACACGCGCAAAAAGCGCTGGGAGCAGCTCGACGACGATTTCAGCTACGACCCCAACCAACTCGACCGCGACGTGGTGGCGCCGGATCAGATACGTAAAATTATCCAGACCTTCCGCGACAAGCTGTTCACCGAAATCTTCCCCGGCCGCGAGTGGGTGCCCAAGACGCTGATTTTCGCCAAGGACGACGCCCACGCTGAAAACATCGTCGAAATCGTGCGCGAGGAATTCGCCAAGGGCAACGACTTCGCGCAGAAGATCACCTACCGCACCACCGGCGCCAAGCCCAAAGACCTGATCAACGAATTCCGCACCAGCCCGATGCCGCGCATCGCCGTCACGGTGGACATGATCGCCACCGGCACCGACATCAAGGCGGTGGAAGTGGTGATGTTCATGCGCGCCGTCAAATCGCGGGCCTTTTTCGAGCAGATGAAAGGCCGCGGCGTGCGCGTGATCAAAACCGACGACCTGCAAAGCGTCACGCCCGACGCCAAGGCCAAGGATCATTTTGTGATCGTCGATGCCGTGGGCGTGTGCGAGCAGGACAAGACCGATTCGCGCCCGATGGAGCAAAAGCCCACCGTCAGCTTTGAAAAGCTCATGCAGGCCGTGGCCTTTGGCAACACCGAGGATGAAGTGCTGACCTCGCTGGCCGGGCGCCTCGCGCGCATGGAACACCGCTTAAAGCCCGAAGACGACCAGCGCATTCGCAAACTGGCAGGGGGCTTAAGCGTCAAGGAACTCAGCCACCAAATCGTAGCCGCGCTAAGTCCCGACCGACACTACGATGCCGCCGTAGCCCGGGTGCAGCAAAGCGAAGCCGGGGGCCGCGAACCCACCCCCAATGAAATTGCCGAGGCCCGCCAGCGCATCATTCAGAAAGCCGTCAAACCCCTGCACGACCCCAAGCTGCGCGAGGCCATCGACGAAATCAAAAAGAAAAACGAGATCGTCATCGACATCATCAGCGCCGACGAAGTGCTGGAAGCCACCTTCTCACAAGAAGCACTCGAGCGCGCCCGCGGCGTGGTGCAATCGTTCGGGCAGTTCATCAAAGACCACAAGGACGAAATCACCGCCCTGCAGGTGCTCTACAGCCGGCCCTACAAACAGCGCCTGACCTTCGAGGCAGTGAAGGAACTGGCTGATGCCATCCACCAGCCGCCGCACCTGTGGACCGAATCGCAACTGTGGAGCGCCTACGCTGCACTGGAAAAATCCAAAGTCAAAGGCGCCAGCGGCAAGCGCATCCTGACCGACCTGGTATCACTCGTGCGCTACGCCATCCATCAGGACAACGAACTCATCCCGTTCCCCGAGCGCGTTAACGCCAACTTCCGGGCATGGCTCGCACAACAGCAAACCAATCTCCCCTCGCCCGCTCGCGGGAGAGGGGCCGGGGGAGAGGGCACAGCAGGCGCAGGCAATTCGAGATTCACCCCCGAACAACTCAAATGGCTCGAAATGATCCGCGACCACATCGCCGCCAATCTCGGCATCGAACCCCAGGACTTCGAATACGCCCCCTTCGCGCAGGAAGGCGGGCTGGGCAAAGTGCATCAACTCTTTGGCGACAAACTGAATTCGATGATTGACGAATTGAATGAGACGTTGGCGGCATGAGTTCTGTTATCAGAGAAAAAAACAAATTGAGCAAATTGACGCTGACTCCTCTTAAAGAGCTAGGGCAATGGTCGGGAGGTGGCACGCCATCCAAAGCAAAGGCGGAATATTGGGCGTCCGGGACAATTCCGTGGGTTTCGCCGAAGGATATGAAGGTGGCCCACATCTCTGATAGCGAAGATCACATCACAGAAGATGCTGTTGCGGGCTCAGCCGCAAAGCTCATTCCTGCTGGCTCCGTTCTGATCGTTACGCGAAGCGGCATTCTTAGTCACTCTCTACCCGTGGCTGTGTCCACCGTGCCTGTAACGGTGAACCAAGATTTAAAAGCGCTCACGCCGAAGAATGGCGTTTTGCCAGAATACGTTGCGTGGGCACTACGCGGATTTGCAAGAGACATACTTAACGCTTGCACGAAGCAGGGGACAACTGTCAGCAGTATTGATACCACTGCCTTACATCGCTTTGAAATTCCCATTGCTCCCCTCGACCAACAAAAAAGCATCGTCGCAGAAATCGAAAAACAATTCTCCCGCCTCGACGAAGCCGTCGCCAACCTCAAGCGCGTCAAGGCCAACCTCAAACGCTACAAAGCGGCCGTCCTCAAAGCCGCCGTCGAAGGCCGTCTCGTCGAAACCGAAGCCGAACTCGCCCGCCGCGAAGGCCGCAGCTACGAAACCGGCGCCCAACTTCTGCAACGCATCCTCGAAACCCGCCGCAGCCAGTGGAAGGGCAAGGGTAAATACAAAGAACCCGCCGCGCCGGACACCACCGACCTGCCCGAATTGCCGGAGGGGTGGGTGTGGTCGTTCGTTAGTGGTCTCGGTGATGTGGTCGGTGGTTTGACCAAGAATCCTAAGAGGTCAAAGCTCACCACGAAGCTCCCGTATTTGCGGGTCGCCAATGTTTATGCGAACGAGCTTCGACTGGATGAGATAGAAGAAATCGGCGTTGACGACAGTGAATTAGAAAAGCTGCTGGTGCTCAAGGGCGATCTTCTGATCGTAGAGGGCAACGGTAGTCCCGATCAAATTGGGCGTCTCGCAATTTGGGACGGTTCGATAGCGCCGTGTGTTCATCAAAATCATCTCATCAAGGTTCGATTGGCCGTTGATTGTTTGCCGGATTGGGTAGTCGGCTGGCTGATGTCGATCGGCGGGCGGGCATACATCAGGGAGATCGCGAGCTCGACTTCCGGGCTCTACACGCTAAGTGTCGGGAAAGTTGGTGGGTTGCCAGTACCATTGCCGCCAGTAAATGAGCAACGACGTATCGTCAAAGAGGTGGAGCGTTGCTTGTCTATCATTCGCGAAGCCGAGGCGCAAATCGAAGCCAACCTCAAGCGCGCCGAACGCCTGCGTCAATCCATCCTGAGCCGAGCCTTCTGTGGCGGACTTACGGAGTCGACTGCAGTCCCTGTGCGACAACAGCAGCGGGTGTCCGTTTGAAAAAAGGCAGCCGCTACGATGTGTCGGGCTTGGCCGAGGCGCAGTTCGAACCCGGTTCGAACGAGCAGGTGCTCAGGAACCGGCGCGGCATCCAGACGGCGGCGGAGATGGACGTATTGGAAGCCCGCGCGCTGCAACGGGTGATGAGCGAGGCCGTCAGGCAGTTTGGAGAAACGCACCGGTTTACCGCAGCGGATATTTGCGGTCTGCACAAAGCGTGGCTGGGCGAGATATACGATTGGGCGGGTAACTATCGGCAAGTCAACATCAGCAAGGGCGATTTCCCTTTCGCGGCTGCCGCGCAGGTGCCGGTACTGATGGCACAATTCGAACGCGATGTGCTGGCACGTTACACGCCGTGCGTGTTTGCGGACCGTGCTGCCGTTGTGGCAGCGTTGGCGGTGACGCATGTAGAGCTGGTGCTGGTGCATCCGTTCCGCGAGGGCAACGGACGGGTGGCGCGAATGTTGTCACTGTTGATGGCATTGCAGGCGCGCCTGCCTTTGCTGAACTTTGCCGCCATGGCCGGTGATAGGCGGGAGGCGTATTTTGCCGCGGTGCGGGCAGGGCTGGAGAGAAACTACCAGCCGATGGAGCAGTTGTTCGCCGGGATTATCGAGCAGAGTCTCGCGGCATCCGCGCCATGAGCGATTTCGTCGTCTCGGCGTCGGTCAGTGTGCGCACGATGGATTCAATCGACGCCCCGGTTTCGATGGCGGTTGAACTGGCGACACTCGCGATCAGCGCCGTGCGGAATTGCTCCGGGTCGCGCAGATACGGGTTCGTTTCGAATAGCGATTTTTCTTGCATAACAGGATCATAGCAGCACATGAACACCTCCGCCATCGTCCAAAAACTCTGGAATTACTGCAACGTGCTGCGCGACGACGGCATGTCGTATGGCGATTACGTCGAGCAGTTGACGTATCTGCTGTTTCTCAAGATGGCCGACGAACGCACCAAGGCGCCGTACAAGGAAAAGAGTGCGGTGCCTGCGCAGTGGGCCTGGCCGCAACTGATCAAGAAGGATGGTGACGAGCTGTTCGAACATTACCGCCATACGCTGGAGGCGCTGGGCAACCAGAAGGGTTTGCTCGGGCTGATTTTCGCCAAGTCGCAAAACAAGTTTCAGGACCCGGCCAAGCTGCGGCGGCTGGTGGTGGACCTCATCGACAAGGAGGAATGGGTGTCGATGAGCGCGGACGTGAAGGGCGATGCCTACGAGGGCCTGCTCGAAAAGAACGCGCAGGACACCAAGTCCGGTGCGGGGCAATATTTCACGCCGCGCCCGCTGATACAGGCGATTGTCGATGTAATGGCGCCCAAGCCCGGCGAGGCGGTGAGCGACCCGGCCTGCGGCACCGGCGGCTTTTTGCTGGCGGCGCACGATTATGTGGTGAAGCACAACCCGAATCTCACGCGCGATCAGCGCCGCAAGTTGAAGGAGGAGAGCTTCAAGGGCTGGGAACTGGTGCAGGCCACGGCGCGGCTGTGCGCGATGAACATGCTGCTGCACGGCATTGGCAGTCAGGATTTCGAGCCCATCGTGGTGGGTGATTCACTGGCCGCCGACCCCGGCGACCGCTTCGAGGTGGTGCTGACCAATCCGCCGTTCGGCAAAAAGAGCAGTACCACCATCGTGGGGGAGGAGGGCAAGGTCAGCAAGGAGCGCGACAGCGTCGAGCGCGGCGACTTCTGGACCACCACCTCGAACAAGCAGCTTAACTTTGTGCAGCACGTTAAAACCATCCTCAAGCAGAATGGCCGCGCCGCGATTGTGGTGCCGGACAACGTGCTGTTCGAGGGCGGCGCGGGCGAGACCATCCGCCGCAAGCTGCTGCATGAGTGCGATGTGCATACGCTGCTGCGCCTGCCGACGGGCCTGTTTTACGCGCAGGGCGTCAAGGCTAACGTGTTGTTTTTAGAGAAAAAACCGGCGAGCGAAACACCTTGGACCAAGCGGCTATGGATTTACGATTTGCGCACCAATGTGCATTTCACGCTGAAGACCAACCCGCTCAAACGCGAAGACCTCGATGAATTCGTGAAGTGCTACAACCCGGCGAATCGGCATGAGCGCAAGGCGACGTGGTTTGACGACGCGGCCGCTTCGACCAAGGCTGGCCCCCACCCTAACCCTCCCCCGCGCGCGGGGGAGGGGATGAAAGGGGAGGCGGCGGGCGGAGTAGGTGCGATGGGCCGCTGGCGCGCCTACGACTACGACGAACTGATCGCGCGCGACAAGGCCAGCCTTGATATTTTCTGGCTGCGCGATGAAAGCCTCACCGATTCGGATAACCTGCCGCCGCCCGATGTGATCGCGCAGGAGATCGTGGACGATCTGGAGGCGGCGCTGGAGCAGTTCCGGTTGATTGCGGCGGATTTGGGTGAGAAGGCGGACGCGGCTTGAGGTTTAAACCCGTGTTCGCGGCAACGTCGCCTTTACTGCCGGCAATGGGCTTTTTTATCTTGTCCGATTATCTGCTGGTATCCATTTGCTATCGGCGAATGGCAAATGGGATCGCCGCGCCGGTTCCTTTGGCACCGAAGCGCCTGAAGTGCGAGGAATGTACGGTGCGTTGTGGCGCTCGCAAGGGTGGCAATGCCGGGAGTGAGTTTTTGGGCCGCTTGCGTTTCCCGGACTGCCGGGGTGTCAGGCCGGTATAGCGATGACCGCGCCACTCATAGTTGCCGGGGTGGATGTGGGGGGGCCTCGCAAGGGCTTTCATGCGGTTGCGCTGCGTGACGGAGCGTATATGGCGCATTGGGCATCCGCTGATGCTTTGGCAATTGCGAAGTGGTGCCAGGGGATAGGTGCACGCATTGTTGGTGTGGATGCTCCATGTCGCTGGAGCACGACGGGCCGTGCACGGCCTGCGGAGCGCAGCCTGATGCAGGAACGCATTTGGTGCTTCTCATCTCCCACACGAGCGGTAGCGGAAGCGCATCCCAAAGGGCATTTTAACTGGATGCGGGCGGGTGCCGAATTGTTCCGATGTCTTGAACGTGATAGGCCGCTTTACGCAGGTGGTCCCGTTGCCGATGATGCCCGGTTATGTTTTGAAACATTTCCACATGCGGCAACGTGTGCATTGCGCGGTGAGGTTGCATCGGCAAGGGACAAGCGCAAAGATCGCCTCGCCTTGGTCACGCAGGCGGGCATTAACCTGCCGCAGCGACCGGTGATGGATACTATCGATGCGGCGCTTTGTGCGCTGGTGGCGCAGTACCTTGCAAGAAACAGGGTACGATGTTTTGGCGATGCCGAAAGTGGCTTTATTGTGGTGCCTGACGTATAGCGGCACGCCGATAACAATAATGCTTCTCCGAGGCCGCTGCTTTGATTACCCCTGCCATCTACAATAAATGCGCGGCGGGCGGCTGGTGATGACGCCCACGCGTGCCTGCGCGATTGCTGTTTGGCTGCTGTGTGCAGGAAGATGCACCCGCCGCGCCACTTGCTTACAATATTGCCATTCATCAGGAAGTTAAATAGTGGCGCTGGCTATTGCCGCACGAAATAACCAAGGAACTCGCGTGATCGAACTCAAAGAAAAAATTTCCGTGCCGGCGCCGCCGGATGAGGTGTGGCCGCTGATATCCGAGCCGGCGGTGGTGGCGGCCTGCATCCCCGGCGCGGAGTTGAACGAGTTGACGTCGGATGGCGCGCATCGCGGCAAGGTCACTTTCAAGTTCGGCCCGACGGTGGCGGTGTTTCGCGGCGAGGCGAAGCTCACTTACGATCATCCGGTGAAGCGCTGTGTGATCGAGGCGCGCGGCATCGATCAACGCGGCGCATCGCGCGCCCGTGCCCGTTTCGAGGTGGAGGCGCGCGGCACTGACGCAGCTAACACAACGGACATAACGCTGGAAGGCGGATTCGAAGTGGCGGGGCCGCTGGAAATGTTTGCGTCGGCGGGCGGCGTGCATGTGGCGCGCGCGCTGCTGGCGGAGTTTGCCGCCAATATCGCGCGCGTGATCGAGCAGCGCCGCGCGGGCGGTGGGGATGCGGTGCCGGAGCAGGCCGCCGCGGCATCGGGCACGAAAATACTGGGCCGCGCGCTGCTGGACGGCGCGCGAGGCATCATCGGCAAGAATGACAAGTAACGATAAGTAACGAAAAGCAACGATAAGGAATAAGGGAGTCCCATGAGTGATCCGACCGGATATGACGTGTTGTCACAGGCCTTCGTGGCCGAAGGCGTGGATACGATGTTTGCGTTGCTGGGCGATGCCAACATGTACTGGGGCGCCGTCATGGCGCAGAAGTACGGCGTGCGCGTGGTGCATGCGCGGCACGAGCATTGCGCTTGCGCCATGGCGGATGGCTACGCGCGCCATACCGGTAAGGTGGGCGTGGCCACCGTTACCTGCGGGCCGGGGTTCACGCAAATCATGACGGCGCTGACCACAGCCGCGCGCGGCAGCATTCCGCTGGTGGTGTTTGCGGGCGATTCGCCCACCTCCGCCGCGTGGTACATCCAGCAACTTGAACTGGGGCCGCTGGCCACCGCCACCGGCGCGCGCTATCTGGCGGTTAAAAGCGTGGACCGCATGCTAGACACCGTGCGCGAAGCGTTTTACACCGCGCGGCAGGAGCGCTGCCCGGTGGTGCTGGGTGTGCCGATGGATTTGCAGAAGGCCCCGTTCCCTTGGGGCGCGGAGTATTCGCCCTCCACCGAATTGATGCCGACGCCGCAACGCCCGGCACCCGATCCCGCGCTGGTCGATAAGCTCGCGGCGATGATTGCAGAGTCGAAGCGTCCGATCATCCTCGCCGGGCGCGGCGTATTGCGTTCCGGCGCGGGGGCGGCCATGGAGGCGTTGGCCGAGCGCTGCGGCGCGTTGCTGGCAACATCCCTGTTCGCCAAGGGGCTGTTTGATCACAACCGCTTTGGCATTGGTGTTGCGGGCGCGTATGCCAGCCCGCTCGCGCGCGAAGAGTTCGCCGCGTGTGATTTGCTGATCGGCGTGGGCGCGGGGCTGGGGCACTACACCACCGAGGCGGGTTATCTTTACCCAAACGCGAAAACGGTGCAGATCGATCTCAATCCGCGCGGGCTGTATCAGGGGCTGCGCATCGCCGACATGCATATCAAAGCCGATGCCAAGGCCACCGCTGACGCGGTGCTGGCAAAGCTTGTCGAACAGAAGTTTTCATCCGTAGGCGCGCGTTCGCCCATGCTCGCCAACCAGATCGCGGCGATGGCGGCACGGCCGGATTCGAAGGAGTTTCTGGTGGCCGATGGCGCCGTCGATCCGCGCCCGGCGATGCTGGAACTGGATGCCGCTATCCCGAAGGACTGGACCGTGGTCTGCGGCGGTGCACATTTTGCCGGTATCGCGGTGACGCATATGTATGGGCGTCACGCGCAGAACGTACACGTGATCAACGACTTTGGCGCCATTGGCTCGGCGTTTTCAGTGGCCATCGGCATGGCCGCCGCGCGCAACGACGGCAAGGTGTTGTTGATCGAGGGCGATGGCAGCCTGATGATGCATATCCAGGAACTCGAAACCCTGCGTCGCATGGGCATCCGCATGCTGATCTGCGCGGTGAACGACGGCGGTTACGGCGCCGAGGTGCATAAATTCCGCGCGCAGGGCTACAACCCGCAGGAGTCCGTGCATGGTCGCGGCGACATCGCGGCCATCGCCCGCGGTTTTGGATTGCGCGGCGAAAAAGTCACCAGCCTCAACCGGTTTGCGGCGCTGTTCGCGGCGCACGAGCAGGCAGGGCAGGCCGAGTTATGGGATTTGCACGTGGATGATGCGATTCCGTCCGCACCGTACCGGCGGATCCATTTTGGTGAAGTTTGAGGGGAAACTACGCCGCCATCCCCTCGAGTACATAAGGCAATATCCCGCCGCGTTTCACGTATTCAATTTCGGCCTGGGTATCCAGCCGCAAGGTGAGCGAGACGTTGTCCGTGCGGCCATCGGCGCGGTGAATGACCAGCGTCACGTTCTGGCGTGGCTTGGCGGTGTTGGTCAGGCCGAGCACGTCGTAGGTTTCATTGCCGGTCAGGCCCAGTGTGCCGACGGTCACGCCCGCCGGCAATTGGCAGGGCACCACGCCCATGCCGACGAGGTTGCTGCGGTGTATGCGTTCAAAGCTGTTGGCGATAACCACGCGCACACCGAGTAGCCGGGTGCCCTTGGCGGCCCAGTCGCGCGCGCTGCCGGTGCCGTATTCCTCGCCGCCGATCACGATCAGCGGGGTTTTTTCGCGGGCGTAGCGCACGGCTGCGTCGTAAATGCTCATCTGTTCGCCGCTGGGTTGATGCACGGTGACGCCGCCTTCGATGCCGGGCGTCATCATGTTGCGCAGGCGGATGTTGGCGAACGTACCGCGCACCATGATTTCATGATTCATGCGGCGCGAACCGTAGTTGTTGAAGTCGTTGACCGCAACCCCGTGTTTTTGCAGATAGTCGCCCGCCGGCAGTGATGCCTTGATGCTGCCGATGGGGCTGATGTGGTCGGTGGTGATGCTGTTACCCAGCAATGCCAGTGCGCGCGTGCCGCGATAGTCGATGAGGCTAGATTGCGTGAGCGTTGCGTCCGACACCCAGGGCGGTTCTTTGATGTAAGTTGATTGGCTGTTCCAAGGAAACAACTCGCCGGTGGCCTGGGTGATCGTGTGCCACAGCGGGTTCATTTCATCGGCGCTCATGCCATAAACCGCGCGGTAGTTGGCGGGGTTCATGGCGGTGGCCATCAGCGCGGCGATTTCGTCGTTGGTGGGCCACACGTCTTTCAGATACACGGGCTTGCCGTCGCTGCCCGTGCCCAACGGCTCGGTGGCCATGTCGATGTCCACCCGGCCGGCAAGGGCAAAGGCCACGATCAGCGGCGGGCTCATCAAAAACGCGGCGCGCACGGCCTGATGAATGCGCGCCTCGAAATTGCGGTTGCCCGATACCACCGCACACGTCACCACGTCGTTGTCGATAATGGCTTTTTCGAGCGCGGCATCAATCGGCCCGCTGGCGCCAAAGCAGGTGGCGCAACTGTAGCCCGCGATGTTGAAACCCAGTTGATCGAGATACGGCTGCAGGCCCGCGGCGTCGAGGTATTTGCCGACCGCGACCGAGCCGGGTGTGAGGGAGGTTTTCACCCAGGGCTGCGTTTTCAGTCCGCGCGCCACGGCTTTTTTCGCGAGCAGTCCGGCGGCGAGCATCACACCGGGGTTTGAGGTGTTGGTGCAGGAGGCGATGGCGGCGATCACCACGTCGCCGTCGCGCGGGCCATCGTGACGCGAGCCCTTGCGCACGGATTGCTTCGCGTAGCCGCCGTCGGCAATCGGCGCGGTGAGCAGGCCATCGAAGCGTGGTTTCAAGTCGCTCAATGGCACGCGATCCATGGGGCGCTTGGGGCCAGCGACGTTCGGCGTGATGGTATCCAGATCGAGTGTCAGCACCTGCGAGTAGTCCACTTCACCAGGTTCCGCCGCGCCGAAAATACCCTGCATGCGGTAATAGGCTTCGGTGGCGGCGACCTGTTCTTCGGGCCGACCGGTCTGCCGGAAGTACTTCAGCGTTTGTTCGTCCACCGGGAAATAACCGATGGTGGCGCCGTACTCGGGCGACATGTTCGATACCGTGGCGCGGTCGGGCACGGTCAAGTTAGCCACGCCGACACCAAAAAACTCAACGAACTTGCCGACCACCTTGTGCTGGCGCAGCATTTCCGTCACGTGCAATACCATGTCGGTGGCGGTGACGCCGAGCTTCAGCGCGCCCGTGACATGCACGCCCACCACATCCGGCGTCAAGAAATACACCGGCTGCGCCAGCGTGGCGGCCTCGGCCTCGATGCCACCCACGCCCCAGCCCACGCATCCCAGGCCCGCAATCATGCCGGTGTGCGAATCGGTACCGACCAGCGAATCGGGCAAGTAAACGCCGTCACGTTCCAGCACGCCCGGCGCGAGATACTCAAGATTGACCTGATGCAGAATGCCGCCGCCCGGCGGAATCAGGCGGATGCCCTTGTAGGCCTGCATCGCCCATTTCACGAAACGAAAGCGTTCCGCGTTGCGCTCGATATCGAGTGCCATGTTTTTTTGCGCGGCATCGGGCGTGCCGTGGTAATCCACCATCATGGTGTGATCGAGCACCATGTCCACCGGCACCTTGGGCTCGGCCAGCGACATCGGCAGCCCGCGTTTTTTGACTTCACCGCGTATGGCGGTCAAGTCACCCAGTAGCGGGATGCCGGCCATGCAATTCAACACCACGCGCCCGACGATGAACGGAATTTCCGCGGTGCGCGGCGCATTGGGTTGCCACGCGGCAAGTTCGCGCACTTGTGCTTCAGTGACCAAATCGCCGCCGCTGTTGCGCAGCAAAGATTCGAGCACGATGCGCAGCGACACCGGCAGGCGAGATATATTGCCGACTCCCTGTTTTTCGAGGGCGGCGAGCGAATAGTAGTGGCCAGTTTTGCCGTTGCCGAGGTTGATGTGGGTTTTGCAGGCGGATTTGAGGGTGACGGTCATGGTGTTGTTTTGAAGTGCAAGAAATTTAGCCACGGATGAACACAGGTAAAGACAGATGAAAACCCGGCACGTCATTCCGGCGAAGGCCGGAATCCAGTGCCTCACAAACGCGAATCGTCTAAGTTCACATCCTTCGGATCGGGTTACAAACTGGATTCCGGCTTGCGCCGGAATGACGGGGGTGTTTAGTGAACCGGCGTACCCTTAACAATAGTGCGATAAATCAGCCGGCGCAGCGGCAGATCGTAATCGCCCACCGCACGATGTTGCGTCGAGCAGTTGTCCCACATCACAAAATCGCCCACCTGCCACTGATGGCGGTAAATAAATTCGTCGCGCGTGGTGTGTTCGTAGAGCTGTTGCAGCAAGGCTTCGCTTTCGGTTTCGCTCATGCCGGCGATCTGAGATGTGCAACCCGGATTGACGTAGATGCATTTGCGCCCGGTGAACGGGTGCGTGCGCACCACCGGATGTTCTATGCCGCTCTGGATTTTTTTGCTGAGTTCCGCGCCGAGATCAAGCGGGGTCGCCGCGAATTTTTTGCGGCCCACGCCATGCACATTGACGCCGCGTAGCGTGGCCAGGCGCTCGCGCAGTTCAGGTGTCAGCGCATCGTAGGCCGCGCTGGTGCTGGTGAAATAAGTATCGCCCAGGGGCGCGCCGTCTTTCACTGGAATTTCCACGCCATACAGCACCGTGATGCGGTAGGGCGTTTGCAAATAGGCGCCGTCGGTGTGCCAGTGGCGCCCGGCGTCGGCCAGGCCGATGGGCTGGCCATTTTCAATGATGTTCGAGTTGATCATCAGTTCCGGAAAGCCGGGCTTCGAAAACTTGCGCAGCGGATGTATGTCCAGCGGGCCGAGGCGGCGGCTGAAGGCCATGAAGTTTTCCAGCGTGAGTTGCTGGTTGCGCATAATCACCACGCCGCGCGTATCCAGCACATGCAGCACGTCGTCGATGGTGGATGTGTCGATATCGCGGGATAAATCCAGCCCGGTGATTTCCGCGCCGATGTGTGGCGTCAGATGATTGACTTTTAACATGCTGTCTTCCTGTTTCCTGTCATTGAATGACTACTCCAGTTTCGCACCGGATGCCTTAACTACCCGGCCCCATTTTAATAAATCGTTGCGTATTTTTTCGGCGAACGCCTGCGGTGTGGAGGCGATGATATCCGCACCCTGATTCGTCAGGCGTTCGGCCAGTTCCGGTGACTTTAACAGGGCGACGAGTTCGCTGCCGAGTTTGTCGATCACCGCGCTTGACGTGCGCGCGGGCGCGAGCAGGCCCAGCCACGAATCCACCTCGAATCCTGCCAGGTTCACCGAGGCCGTTTCGGCGACGGTGGGCAAATCGGGGGCGGTTTTCGAGCGCGTGCGCCCGGTGGTTGCCAACGCTTTCAGGCGCCCCGAGCGCACATGCGGCAGGGCCACCACTTGACCGAGAAACATGAATTGCACCTGCCCCGCGATCAGATCGTTCACCGCCGGGCCACCGCCCTTGTAGGGCACGGTGACAAACTGGATGCCCGCCATGCTTTTGAACAATTGCCCGGCAAGATGGCCCGCCGCGCCATTGGCGGGCGTGGCCATGGTGAGTTTGCCGGGCTGCGCCTTGGCGTGTTGAATCAGGTCTCCCACGTTTTGCGCCGCAACCGATGGGTGCAGCACCAGCATCAGCGGAAACACGTTAATCAGTGAGATCGGCGCGAAATCTTTCACGGTATCAAACGGCATGCGCGCAAACAGAAACGGATTCACCACCAGCGCCGACTGCACCCCCATCAACAATGTGTAGCCATCCGGCGGCGCCGATGCCGCCATTTCGCTGCCGACGTTGCCGCCGGCGCCGCCGCGATTGTCGATCACCATTTGTTGCCCCAGCCGTTCGCCGAGTCGTTGCCCGACGATGCGCGCGACGGCATCGGAATTGCCGCCGGGCGGGAAGGGGACAATGATTCGAATTGGACGTGCCGGATAGTTATTCCCGTAGGCGCCAGCCGCTGCAATTACCGCCAACATCGCGATACAGCTCTTGGCTTTGAGGCGGTTCCAGACGCACGGCAAGATGAGCGATGGTATGAGTGCCGGCATGGCCGTCATGTTTGGCAAGAAGGGCGTGATTTTACAACAGCACCGGGATGATTCCTGAAACGCAATTGCAGGTCGGGCTTGATCTGGTATGCGTCCGCAACAACAAGCATGTCATCGAATCGACACGATGCCGGCGCGATCAAACATCGCGCGCCACATCATTGTCAGAAGCACGCCAGGTGAATGTTTCGGCGAATCTTGCCGGCATTTGACTTGTGTCAAGGCGGAGTCGAGGAGACGGCGGAAACTGTTTCGCGTCGAAACAGGGGTTAGTGGTTTCTGTTCCGGCACGATGTCACGCGGCGCGTTGTGTGCGCAAGTGGTTTCAAACGGTATCAATATTACGGAGGAAGACATGAAAAAGTTGAATCGTCTGTTAACGGGTTTTGTGGTTCCCGCCTTCCTGCTAGCAGGGTTGGCAATCGGGCCGGTAATGGCGCAGGACAAGGGGAAGGATGCCAAGCCCGCCCCCGCCGCCAAGGATGAGAAAGGCAAGGCCACCACCACGGTTCTGATCGACAACGACAAGGTCAATGTCGTAGAAGTTCGTTATCGTCCCGGGGACACCGCTGCTGATGATCGTACCTCGTACCGCGTCAACCGCACCATTCAGGGAGGGACGCTACAGCGCATTTATCCCGATGGCAAAACTGAAACGATAGACCTTAAAACGGGCACGACGCGGTATATCGAGCCGAGCAAAGGCGGAAACTACACGACCAAGAATATCGGAAAAAACGATATCGTCAGCTTGGTGATCAGGCTGAAGTAATCGGCGGGCGATGGGTGAGGGCGACTGAGCGCCACTATTGGCCTGGTCGCGCGGGATTCGGGTGATTTTGCAAGGGATCCTGACGCAGGTCAGGCGGCGGGCGTGTTCGCCGTTAATTGAGGCGAATCCCGGCGTCCTTGATCACCTTCACCCACTGTGCGAAATCGCGCTTGAGTGTCGCGGCGAATTCTTCCACCGACGTGGTCGCCACTTCGGCCGCCTGGGCGGCCATGCGGTCTTTCATGTCTTGCGTGTTCGATGCGGTGACGATTTCGGTGTGTAGGCGCGTGCGGATTACGGCAGGCAAACCTGCCGGTCCCAGCACGCCGTTCCAGGTAATCACGTTCACGCTCGGCATGCCGGCTTCTTTGGCGCTGGGCACGTCGGGCGCGATCTTCCAGCGCTTCTGATCGGTGACCAGCAGCGCCTTGAGTTTGCGGTTTTGCACAAAGGTGATGGCCGACGGCATGGTGGCGAACATGGCTTCGACGTGGCCGCCCATCAGATCCACCACCGCCGGGCCGCCGCCTTTGTAGGGCACGAAATTGATTTTGATTTTCGTCACCGCGCGAAACAATTCACCGGTCAGGTGATTGGTGCCGCCCGCGCCGGAGGTCGCAAAGTTGATGGCGCCGGGCCGCGCACGCGCCAGCGTGACAAACTCCGCGACGGTTTTGGGCGGTAACGTGGGATGCGTGACGAGTATGTTCGGAAAAACAATTACCGGCGTGAGCGGGGTGAAATCCTCGGACGGGTGATAGGGCAGCTTTTCGTAAAGTCCCGGACTCATGGTGAGTTCGTTGCTGGTGCCGAGCAACAGCGTGTAGCCATCGGGCGGTGATTTGGCGACCAGACTTGCGCCGATGGTACCCGTGGCGCCGGGACGGTTTTCAACCACCACCGGTTGCCCCAGCGACTCGGACAGTTTTTGTGCGAGCGGCCGCGCAATCGCGTCGGCGGGGCCGCCGGGCGGAAACGGGACGATCAGGCGGATGGGTTTTGCAGGATAGGTTTGGGCTTGTGCGATGGTTGCAGTGAACAAGGCAGTGGTAATCACAAGTATCAACTTTCCCATCATCGCTTCCCCCGTCACTCCCGCGCAGGCGGGAATCTATAAGCCGTCGCAAGTCGCACTGTGTTATGGGTTCCCGCCCGTGCGGGAACGACAGTTGTATATAACTAATTGTTTTTAAGGGTAATTTATGAATTCGCCCGCAGTGCCTGCTGAAACCGCAGCTTCAGTTCCGTGCCGTCGCGTGGCGGCAGTATGAATTGCCCGCGATCGGTTTTGACTTTCATGTCCGCGAATACCGGCCCCGGTTCGCGAAGTATGCGCGGCACCCATTCCCGCACTTCGGCTTCGGTGTAAATGGTGCCGGCTGCGCGAAACGACGCCGCGCGCGCAACGCCCGCGAGTTCGGTACCCAGTTGTGTGTGCGCCTGCTGCATGCCGGTTTCACCGTAATGCTCGTTATCCATGGCCACGATGGCGAGGTTTGCGGGCTGCCTGGCACCGATGGTGGCAAAGCTGCCCATGGCCATCAGCATGTCGCCGTCGCCGGTGATCACCAGCACGCGTCGCTTGGGTTGCGCGATGGCAAGCCCAAGCCCGATCATCGCCGTGCCGCCCATGGCGCCCCACGTGTAGAAATTCAGTGGCGTGTCACCACATGACATCACATCAAAGCACGAAGCGCCTAAACCGGCGACCACCAGCCCGTCGCCGCGCTGTTTGAGAATCGCGGCGGCAACCGCGCGCCGATCGAGTGTGGGCTTGCGCGTCGCGTTCATTTGAACTCCTTGGTGCCGACCAAGCGCTGATCCATCAGCACGGCGACGGGACGGTTGGTGTTGAAGGCGAGCTGGCACGCAGCCGAAACGATGGGGCCGACTTCCTCGGCCTTGTCTACGCGCTTGACCACACAACCCATGGCGCCGAGCACCGTGGCGGTGGCTTCCGACATCGGCATTTGCCACGGATTAAATTCCGTCCAGGTGCCGCGGATGGTGACCAGCATCAGCAGCGGCACGCGGCACTCGTTAACCATGCCCAGCATGTTGATGCAGTTGCCGGCGCCGCTGGATTGCACCAGCAGCGCCATGCGTTCGCCGCCGAGACAGGCCCCCACTGCCATGGCAACGCCTTCTTCTTCGGTGGTGAGCGGCACGGCGGCGATGTCCTTGTCGGCGAGCACCAGTTCAATCAGGTGCTTGGCGGCATTGTCCGGCACGTACGCCACTTGCCGGATTTTCTGGCTGCGAAAAGTATCCATGACCGCTTCGGGCCATGAGGAGGTCGGTGTGGACATGGTGTCGGTGAACTCTGTGTGCCGTGTGAATTGGTGGTGTGTTACTCGGCCTTGATGCCGGCGGCCTTGACCACTTTGGCCCATTTTACGATTTCCGCACGCAGCAGTGCCGAAAACTCCGCCGCGCTGTTGGGCGACGGGTCGAGGCCGTTTTTCAGAAACTGCGCACGGGTGTCCGCGTCATTGAGTATCTGTATCAAGGTTGCATTGAGTTTGTCGAGGATGGCGCGCGGCGTCTTGCCCACGGTCAGCAGGCCATACCAGCCGTTGACTTCGTAACCGGCGAGCCCGGATTCGATAAACGTCGGCACATCGGGCATGGCGGCGGCACGCTTGACGGTGCTCATGCCCACCGCGCGCAGCCGTCCGCTATCGACATGTTGCTTCAGCGTGGCAATGGAGCCGAAGAACATCGACACACGGCCCGCGATCAGATCGGGCAACACCGCGCCGCCGCCCTTGTACGGAATGTGCTGCATGTCGATGCCGGCGGTGATCTTGAGCAACTCCGCCGCGAGATGCGGCGGGCCGCCGGTACCGGTGGAGGCGTAGTTCACCTTGCCTTGCTGCGACTTCGCCCAGGCAATAAATTCGGTCACGGATTTGGCGGGCACCGCGGGGTGTATCACCATCAAATACGGCCCGCCGGCGACCAGCCCCACCGGCGCAAAATCGCGTTCGGTGTTGTAGGGCAATTTGCTGACCAGACTCGGATTGACCGCAATGCTGGCGGACACGATCAGCAGCGTGTGGCCATCGGGCGCGGCGCGCGCGACGATTTCGGAGCCGACCACCGTGTTGGCCCCCGCGCGATTGTCGGCCACAAACGGTTGCCCCAGTTTCTCGGAAAACTTCTCCGCCACCAGCCGGCCGAGAATGTCATTGGTGCCGCCCGCCGCGAAAGGCACCACCAGGCGCACCGGGCGGCTGGGGTAAGCGGTCTGGGCGTGCGCGGTGTGGATTGACATTCCACAGGCGGCAATGCTTGCCAGGCGCAGTGCATTGAACATGAGTTCCTCCTTCGAGCACTTTACTCCGCGCCGATGCGGGTTGCCACAGGCGGTTGCAAGTTGCGAACGTCGCGGCAGGGCGCTTGTTATAATTTGCGTTCTTATCATTGATATTCCGTCAACCGGGTCTTCATCATGCTCAAAGGCATTTCCGATCACGAATCCCACGCGGACATTCGCGAGGGTGTGCGCGCCCTGTGCGCGGAATTTGGCAGCGCGTATTTCCAGAAAATCGACGCCGAACACAAATACCCTGACGAATTCGTCAACGCGCTTACCAAGGCGGGCTGGCTCGCCGCGCTGATACCGGAACAATACGGCGGCTCGGGCCTCTCGCTCACGGCGGCAAGCGTGGTCATGGAAGAGATCAACCGCAGCGGCGGCAATGCGGGCTTCTGTCACGGCCAGATGTACAACATGGGCACGCTGCTGCGCCACGGCTCCGAAGAACAGAAAAAGAAATACCTGCCCAAGATCGCCAGCGGCGAACTACGGCTTCAATCGATGGGCGTAACCGAGCCCACCACCGGCACCGACACCACCAAGCTCAAAACCATCGCAGTGAAAAAAGGCGACCGCTACGTGGTAAACGGGCAAAAGGTCTACATCTCGCGGATGAACCACACCGACCTGATGATCCTGCTGGCACGTACCACGCCGCTTGACGAAGTGAAGGCGAAATCACATGGCATGTCGATCTTTCTTGTGGATGTGCGCGAGGCACTGAAGAGCAAGGGACTCACCATCAACCCGATCCGCAACATGGTGAACCAGGATACCAATCAACTGTTTTTCGACAACCTTGAAATCCCCGCCGAAAATCTGCTCGGCGAAGAAGGCAAGGGCTTCAAACACATTCTTGACGGCCTGAACGCCGAGCGTATTTTGATCGCCGCCGAGTGCATCGGCGACGGCTACTGGTTTATCGACCGCGCGGTGAAATACGCCAACGAGCGCGTGGTATTCGGCAAACCCATCGGCGCGAATCAGGGCATCCAGTTCCCGATTGCCAAGGCCCACGCGGGCGTGGAAGCGGCCAACCTCATGCGCTACAAGGCGGCGGGGTTGTTCGACGAGCATCAGGACTGCGGCGCTGCCGCCAATATGGCGCTGATGCTGGGCGCGGAGGCCTCATGGCAAGCGGCGAACACCTGCCTGCAAACGCACGGCGGCTACGGCTTCGCGGCTGAGTACGACGTGGAGCGCAAGTTTCGCGAAACGCGGCTGTTTCAGGTGGCGCCGATTTCGACCAATCTCATCCTTTCCTACATCGGCGCGCATGTGCTGGGCATGCCGCGGTCTTTCTGATGTTGCCGCTGGAAGGTATTACCGTCGTTACATTGGAGCAGGCGGTAGCCGCGCCCTTCGCCGCGCGTCAGCTCGCGGAGCAGGGCGCACGCGTCATCAAGATCGAGCGTCCCGGCGCGGGCGACTTCGCGCGCAGCTATGACCAGGCTGTGCTGGGGCAGTCGGGGTATTTCCTGTGGCTCAATCGTTCTAAGGAAAGCCTTTCGCTCGATGTCAAAAAAAATCAATCCAAACAAATACTTGCAAAGCTGATCGCCAAGGCGGATGTGTTCATACAGAACCTCGCGCCGGGCGCCGCCAAGCGTCTTGGCCTGGGCGCGGATGAGTTGATGGCGAAGCATCCGCGACTCATCGTGTGTGACATTTCCGGTTACGGTGACAGCGGCCCGTATGCGCAAAAAAAAGCCTACGATCTGTTGATCCAAAGCGAAGCGGGTATCCTGGCGGTGACGGGCACAAAAGAATCGCCGGCGAAAGTGGGTGTGTCGCTGACCGATATCGGCACGGGCCTGCACGCCTACTCGGGCATACTGTCCGCGTTGTATCAGCGCGAGCGCACCGGCAAAGGGTCGCGCATCGAAGTCACCATGTTCGAGGCGATGGTTGAATGGATGAATCATCCGCTGATGTACGAACATTTCGGCGGCAAGCCGATGCAGCGCGCCGGCCCCGATCACGCTATCATCGTGCCGTACGGCCGTTTCACCGCGGGCGACGGCAAGGACGTGATGCTCGGTATTCAAAACGAACGCGAATGGGCGAAGTTCTGCGACAAGGTACTGGGCCAGCCGGAGCTTGCAACCGATCCGCGTTACGACAACAACACCAAACGTAACGCCGCGCGCGCCGAGTTGATTGCGCTGATCACCGGCATCTTTGCCAAGATGACCGCCGAGCAAGTCGTCGCCAAGCTCGACGAAGCGGGGATCGCGAACGCGCGCATGAACACGCCGGTGGAGGTGTGGGATCACCCGCAACTCAAGGCGCGCAACCGCTGGCGCGAGGTGGATACGCCCGCCGGGCGCATCGCCGCGCTGTTGCCGCCGGTAACCAATCCGGCCTACGAAGTGCGCATGGATGCCGTGCCGTCGGTGGGGCAACATACCGACGCCATTTTGCGTGAGATCGGGTATGGCGAAGCCGAAATTGCGGGGTTGCGGGCCGGCGGCGTGGTGTAATTGTGGGGCGGGAGCCGTCCCGCCTTGTGTGGTTGCCGTGCATACGTCCCAATTAAAAGGAGAGGAGACAACATGAAAGTTCACGAACTCGTGGCGCGTTTCGCCAAGGCCGGTGAAAGCAGCGCCGCCATGACGGCGGCGCGCGCGGAACTCGATGCACTGCGCGGCGACGTCGGCGCCATTGAGCAGGCGTTGCGTTATATTTCGGGCACGGGCGGCAATGCGCGGCAGGTGTTTTACCGCTCGCCCACCATTACGTTGCTCAAGGTATGTTTCCCCAACGGACGCCGCACGCCGCCGCACACGCATGGCGCATGGGCGCAAATTTTGCTGTTGTCCGGCGAAGAAAAAAATACCTTGTATCGCCGCGAAAACGGCCGGCTGCGCAAGGCCGGCGAAATGACGCTGAAGCCGGGCTCGGTGTTGCCCATGCTGGCCGAGACTGCCCATGTGGCTGAGTGCATTGGCAACGTGCCCGCCATCGGTTTGCATGTGTACGGCGGCGACGTACTCAATCTGCCGCGCCAGATGTGGAATCCGGAAACGATGGAAGAGCACGCGCTCGACTGGACGCTGTATGAAAAATTCGCGCAGGCGGCGTCAAAGGCCGCGAGCGCGCCAGCGCCATGAGCGCGTCACCGGCTACGGGCTTTCAGCTCGAAGAAGCCACCATCGGTGAGTTGCATGCCGCGATTCAGCGCGGGCAGATCACTTGCGTTGAGGTCGTGCAGCGCTACATCGCCCGCGTGCGCGCCTATAACGGGGTGTCGAGCATGCTGGTTACGCAGGATGGCGCGCCGGTGGCACCCGCCACCGGCACGGTGCGCGGCGGCGCACCCCTGAAATTTCCCACGCAGACGTTGAAGGCATCGACCTTCCTGCCTGATCTCGACAAATATCAAGGCCCGCCGCTGGAATTCGGGCGCATGGAAGCCACTGCGTCCGATCCGTCAGTGCAGCAGCAATTCGGCATGATCGCCGGTATTCCCAACGCAGGGCAGGTGAATGCGCTCGCCACTTTGAACATACGCGGCGAACGATCGGTAACGTGCAAGGGCGATTTTGATCGCCATCCGTCGCTCGGCCCCTTGCCCAAGGGCGCGCCGCCGGTGTGTGATGAATTTCGCCAACAGCCGGATGCGCTGGAGCGCGCCGCGGAACTCGACGCGCAGTTTGGGAAAAATCCCGATCTCGCAAAAATGCCCATGTATGGCGTGGTGTTTTCGTTCAAGGATGCGTTCGACACCAAGGACATGCGTTCCACCTGTGGCGGCGATGCGGCGTACGACATTGATTTCCCCGCGCGCGATCACATCCTTGTCGATCAGTTGCGCAAAAAAGGCGCGATCATTTTTGCCAAGGCGGTGAACACCGAATACAACGGTCGCGCCGGCGACCCCGGTGGACGCAATAAGCCAGACAAGGTGCTGCCGTCGACGCTTGGTTATCAGCGTGCCACATGGGGCGGCAATCCGTCGAATCCGTATGACACCACACGCGCCGCGTCGCTGGGGTCGAGCTCCGGGTCGGCCTTGTCGGTCAGCACCAATATGGTGATGGCGAGTCTCGGTGAGGAAACGCGTGCCTCGTGCCGCGGGCCATCGAATCACAATTCGGTGGCGCTGATACTGCCGCACAAGGCGATGCTGGGTTTTGACGGCGGCGCCATCGGAGCGGACATTTATTGCGACCGCTCCGGCATTCATTGCCGAAAAATTGTTGATTGCGCCAAGGTGCTGGATGCGCTGAAAGATTATGAACGAATGCCGGGCAGCGGCTACTACGATCCGCGCGATGTTTACACCACGGTGCCGCGTTCGTCGGTGTTGAGCATGCCTTATGTCACGCATGCGCAAGCGGCCGTCACATTGAAAGGGATGCGGCTGGGCGTTATTCGCGAATCGATGGCGTTTCCGCCGGGTAATAAATCCGAGGAGCCCATCGCCACCGCCGCCGCGCGAGAAATCAAAACCATCCTCGGTGAAAAGCTTGGCGCGACGCTGGTGGAATCGTCGCATCGCCATTGGACGCGCGATCCGGACATTGAGTTGATGAAAGTCGATTTCCGTACGGCGCTGGCACGGCTGGTGCCGGTGTTCATGCCGGATATTTTGTTCCGCATCGGCAAGGATGGGCAGCCGGTGTTCAAGGAGTTCGCTGCCGCCATCACGCCCACCGAGTTTGCGCCGGGCAAGGTGTTTGGCTCGGGCACCATGAAGCCCATCGACTATTTGGTTGAGCTCGCCGATGGCCGTATCGAGCCGCCGGTGAATTTCGATATAGGCACGGTACAGGATCAAATCCTCGCCAACAGTTTCCGGTTTCATATTCCGCAGTATTTGAAGCGCCGCGCCGCCGACTGGCAGGCGCGCGGGTTCAGCGAAACGCTGGATGATTTCGCCAAGCTCAATGCGCGCTCGAAATTCTGGGGCGACGACGGTCGCGCGGCGTTCAAAAACTGGGAAGAAGTCACCGACCCGCGCAACCCATTGGGCGGGCGGCAGGGCGTGGACGAGCGCATCATGCTGCGCGAGCTGCTGCGCCGCGTGGACATGTTGGTGATCCACGAAAACAATCTCGATTGCCTGGTGCGCGTGCATACCGTGTTTCCGCCGGCGATCATCGGCGGCGCGCATCAGCCTGGGTATCCCGGCAATACGCGGCCCGAGACGTATTACGGGCCGAACGCAGGGTTGACGGAAATTCTGATTCCGGCGGGGTATGTCTCCACTGCCTATGATCCGGTGTACAAACTCTCCGCCGACGGCAAGCGTTACGAGATGGCGCATTCAGACACGCCCACACAGCTGTCTGCGCCGGGATTGCCGTTCTCGCTGGTGTTCCGTGTGGAGCCGGGCAAGGAGGATATTTCACTCAACGTGGCCGCGGCGTACGAGGCTGCTTCGCTGCGGCGCGTGCCACCGCCGGCGTTCCCACCCTTGCATAAATAACGTGGATAAAACCACGCTTGTCATTCCCGCGAAAGCGGAAATCCTTAAGGCGTCTCACGTGCCGCTGTGTTATGGATTCCCGCTTTCGCGGGAATGACGGGTTGGGGTTTGATGCATACACACATTAGGGCGTGTTAACACAACCGAAGCGCTTCGATGACCAAAGCGAAATGAATAAACGCTATGAACATCGCGTCGAGCTTCTCGAATCGAGAGAAGACACGGCGAAACCCCTTGAGCCGGCGAAACAACCGCTCAACTTCGTTGCGCCGCTTATACATCTCACGATCATACTCCCAAGGCTCAACCCGATTGGACTTGGGTGGCACTACCGGGATGAATCCCAAGTCCAGCGCCAACTGCCGAGTTTCGTTCCCCTCGTAAGCGCGATCCATCAACAGGTGAATCGGCCACTTCGGTTGCCCCAGTTTGCTCAACAACTGACGGCCTTCAGCCACATCGTGTGCCTGCCCCGGCGACAGCGCGAACGTTATGGCCGTTCGAGCATCCGCGGCAACCATATGAATCTTGGTTGTCCAACCTCCGCGGGACTTGCCGATGGCTTGTGGGCCGTTTTTTTTAGCGCTCCAGTACCATCGGGATGAACCTTCACCATGGTACTGTCCAGCGATACTGCTTCGATTTTGATGCGCACAATCTGCGATTGCTGCATCCTCTGGAACAAACGGTCGAGCACGCCGCTCTTGCTCCAGCGATTCATTCGAGTGTAGATCGTGTGCCAATTGCCAAAACGCTTGGGAAGTCCTCGCCATTTGCAACCCTGTTCGGCTACATACAAGATGGCGTTTAACACATCGAGATTGCTGAGGCTGACGTTGCCACGCTGTGTGGGCAGGCAGTCGGCAATTTGTTCGTATTGGGCTTGTGTGATCTGCATGTATCCATTTTGCCCAAATTATTGCAGACCGTCAATTAGTGTTAACACGCCCTAGTCAAATGAGCCAATAATCATCATGGACAAAACCACACAAACCCTGGCGAACTACGTCACCGGTCTCACCTACGATCAGTTATCCGCCAGTGCGATACAGGAAACCAAGAGGCGTCTGGTCGATGCCATCGCCTGCGCCATCGGCGGCTACACCAGTGAGCCGGCGCGGATCGCGCGTAACGTAGCCGCCAGCATCAGTGGCACGCCTCCTGCGCGCCTTTTCGGCACGGGCAAGCCCACGTCGATGGAAATGGCGGCATTCGCCAACGCGGTGATGGTGCGATACCTTGATTTTAACGACACTTATATTTCCAAAGGCTCGGGGCATCCGAGTGACATGACGGCGGCGATACTCGCGGTGGCCGAGGCGCAGCGATGCAGCGGCAAAGACACCCTGCTTGCCATTGCGATTGCCTATGAAGTGTATGCCGCGATGGCTGATCAGATCCCGCTGCGTGATCTGGGTTGGGATCAGGGTGTGTTCGCGGTGCTGGGCACGGCGGCGGGCGTGTCGAAATTATTGAAGCTCACCACCGCGCAAACCGGCGATGCGCTTGCCATTGCGATTACCGCGAACATCGCCACGCGCCAAACGCGCAGCGGCGAACTGGCGATGTGGAAGGGTGTGGCCACTGCTGCGGCCGTGCGGTCGGGGGTGAATGCGGCGTTGCTCGCGCAGGCGGGCATGACCGGGCCGACGGCGGCGTTCGAGGGCAAGGACGGTGTGTGGGATAAGGTCACCGGCAAATTTCAGCTAGGCGCGATGGGCGGGGGCACTGTTCAGTTTGGCATCGAGCGCACCAACCTGAAATTTTTTCCGTCGGAATATCACTCGCAGGCGCCGCTGTGGATCGCGCTGGAGTTGCGCAAGAAGGTCGCGGTGGCCGACATCGATTCGGTGAATGTGCAAACCTACTTCACCGCGTGGAGTGAAATTGGCAGCGAACCTGCAAAGTGGGCGCCCAAGACGCGCGAAACCGCCGATCACAGTTTGCCGTATTTGCTGGCACTGGGCTTCACCGACGGGCGCATCACGGTGGACAGTTTCAGCGAGCAACGCATCAACGATCCCGCGCTGCGCCAGTTGATGAATCGCATCAAGATTGTTGAGAACAAGGATTTCACGCGCCAGTTTCCCCACAAGCTGATAACTGAAATCGAAATCATCACGCGTGATGGAAAGCGCCTGGTTGAATCGGCGCAATATTCCAAAGGCCACGCCAAAAACCCGATGACCGACGCCGACGTGGAAGCCAAGTTCGGCATTTTGTCCGAGGGACTGATGAGCAACGCACAGCGCGATGCGTTGTTAAAGGCTCTGTGGAACATCGATCAGGCGGCGGATTTAACTGGCGTGCTGGATCTATTGATAATGAAGTAGGGCGGGAGCCATCCCGCCTTCTGGGATTACCGCAGTGTACGGGGTGCCTACATTATGCCCCGTGCGAATTCTAGTTGCTCTCCCTGCTGCGTTTATTGAGCACGTGCCGCAGCACGGAAGTCAGTCCCGCAAAACGGAACGACGGATCGATGTAGTGCTCGATCACATAAAACGCAAAGTAGTACGCGCGGCAGAATGCCCAGGCGGCAATGCCCAGCAGCGCCGCTACTTTCAGGCTCGGAGACTCCATGATGAGTATGGCCGAGGCGATCAAGCCCATTACGAGAAATAATATGCCTTTGACCCAGAGCAGTTTCGGGCTGGTAATGTCAGTCATGGGGTTTACCTGATTTATCCGGGATAGATGCTTCCGCCGAAGGGTTGCGTCCGAGCAGCGCATTGACCACTTGGTGTCCGCGCTGCACGGACGCTTGTATGCCTTCAGGCGTGTTGGCCCACGCCATTTTTTTTCGTATATGTGCGAGCGTTTCATCGCTGATCATCGTCACCGGAACGCAGATGCATTTGCCGTGATAACAGCAAAATGTCCATAGGTCGTCGTGGAAACGTTCTATGCGTACTATGCTGTCGAGGTGTGTCCACCAGCGTTGTTTGCCAACCACGAAGCCCAGTGTATGTTCGGTAATGCGTATATCCATGTGTTCCAGCGGCACAAAAATAATGTTCGCGAAGCCGGCGATAAAACCACGCATCACCCACAAAGGAAAAATCGCGAGCAGCCAATACCACGGTGAGCGCATGGCCGCCATGGCGATCAATCCCATCATGATGGCAACCACGAACAAATACGGCAGAATGTTGGGCATCCAGCCGCGCAGATGCACTGTCAGCCGCTGCCGACGGGTAAGGTCATAATGAAGATTGACATCGGTGAAAGGCATTTACCGGACAAGTTTTCGTGTCAGAGACGATGCACAGTTGAAAACAGGTTCATGATAAAGTTATCCAATGATGATTGCCAATCCCACCCTGCCGCCAATGGCCACCCGCGCCCGCATCGGTGTCATCGTGCCCAGCGTCAACACGGTGGTCGAGCCGTGGTTTAGCCATGTGTGCCCGCCCGGCGTGACGGTACACGCGGCGCGCATGTTTCTCGACAACAATCTCACGCCCGAGTCATTGGTGCGCATGGATCAGGATGAGGGCATGCGCGCGGTCAAGCAGATCATGAGTTGCAAGCCCGCGAGCGTGGCGTATTGCTGCACGGCTTCAAGCATTGTGCAGGGGCTGGAATACGACGGACGCCTGAATCACGAACTGAACCACGCGGCGGGTGTGCCGGCCTTCACCGCCACCCGTGCCATCATCGAGGCGCTTAACGCGGTGGGGGCGAAACGCCTCGCCGTGTGTTCGCCCTATACCCAGGCGATTGATGATGCCGAGCATGTGTTTTTTTCAGCGGCGGGATTTGAGATACTCGGCTCGGCGCATTTGGGCATCGCCGATGCATTCAAACTCGCGGATCCGACGCCCGATGACATTCATGCGCTGTGGAAAAAATCGTGGCATGCCGACGCGGATGCGTCGCTGATTACCTGTCTGAACATGAATTCGCAAGATGTGGTGGCACGTATTGAAGCAGAAAGCGGCAAGCCGGTGATTACCTCGACACAGGCGACGTTATGGAAGTTGCTGCGGACGGCGGGCGTGCAGGATCGTATCGAAGGGTTTGGCGTGCTATTAACGGAACATTGAAAAGTTAATAAAAACAATAACTTATATGGAAATTGGGCTATCATGAACGACACCTACGAAACTCCGCCATCTCCCTACTGGATGCTCCAGTTCATCGTAAAAAATGGCGACTGGATCGCCATCGCGTGCGGTGTGTTGCCGTTGCTTGCCAGTATCGCCTGCGTGGCATTGTTCAGCATTACGCCGTGGAGCATCGTTGCGGGTGCGGTGGGATCGGCATTCTTGTTTTTGCTGATGCGCAGCTTCGTGGAGCTGGTGCGCGTTATCGTCGATATGCTGTTGCCCAAGTAACATGCGGTTGCGTTTTGCGGCAGCCGCGCTGCTGATCAGCGCGGGCGCGGTGTCCGCCCAGTCGTGGCCCACAAAACCGATCCGCATGCTGCTGCCGTTTCCGCCGGGCGGCGGCACCGACGCGGTGGCGCGCATGCTCTCGCCTCGTCTGAGTGAGGCCACCGGCCAGCAATGGGTGATCGACAATCGCGGCGGCGCGGCGGGCAATATCGCGGCCGAACTCGCGGCGCGCAGCGCGCCCGACGGACACACGGTACTGATGGGCTTTTCGACGCTGATGACGGTGAACAAAAGCCTCTATCCCAAGGCGCAATTCGATCCGGTGAAGGATTTTGCGCCGGTAACCCACATGGCCGTTTCGCAATATCTGCTGACGGTGCATCCGTCGGTGGCCGCCAAGTCGGTAACCGAACTGGTGGCGCTGGCCAAGGCGAAACCCGGCACGTTAAATTACGCGTCGGCGGGTATCGCCAGCCCGCTGCATCTGAGCGGAGAACTGTTCAGAAACCGTGCCGCGGTGAACATCGTGCATGTCGCATACAAGGGGGGCGGCCCGGCGGTCGCCGCAGTGCTGGCCGGCGAAGCACAACTGGTGTTCGGCAGCGTCACCGCGTCGATGCCATTGGTGCGCGCCGCTAAATTGCGCGCGCTGGCGGTCACCGGTCTGGCACGCTCCAGTCTCGCGCCGGAACTGCCGACACTGCATGAATCGGGCTTCCCCGGCTTTAACGTCACGGCGTGGCAAAGCATCGTGGCGCCCGCCGGCACGCCGCGCGGGATCGTGATGCGCATGCACGGCGAAATTATCAAGGCGCTGGCCACTCCCGAAGTGACACGCCTGTTTCACAACATCGGTTATGAAATCACCGGCACCACGCCGGAGAAGCTCGCGGAGATCATCCTCGAAGAGTCGCGGCTTTGGGCGCGGGTGATACGCGAAGCGGGGATTCGGCCGGAGTGACAGTGCCGCCGCGGGGGGGATCATCTTGTCCCGCGCCCGTCGAAAGGTTTGGCGCATTGCGCGCCTATCCGTGAATTCGTTTTTTCGTAAGTGCGACATCAAGACCACCCCGGTAAATGGGTAGTCCCCTTTTATGGCAAATAGGAATTTACTTTAGTTCTCCCGCTGCCTATTCTGATGCCACGCAATGTGAGGAGTCTAAAAGCGTTTTTTTCCGTAACAATTGGGTGTTATCGAATCATGCCGTGCAGAGGAGTGGGCACATGGATGGCTTGACCCTACTTTGGCAGACTGGTCAATCCCTCAGCCTTATCGCTTTGGGTATCGGCGGGTATATCACCGTGCCGAAAATCACGGAAATACTGGGATACTACCGGTCTCGTCCCAGCGAGAGTTGCCCTCACAAAGAACTGCATGACCCCTTAAATCACAGGCTGCTTTGCGAGCCCGAATGGTAGCGCACCCTGCGCATTCTATTTAACTGGTTCGGCCACGGAAGCGGCCTTACGCCCTGCTATAAGTCCCGACACAAACGCCCATCCCAAATGGTGCCCGTGTCCTTCCAGCAGCATGCCGCTTTGCCCGTTGGCGCCGGCGGCATAGAGGCCGGGAATAATTTGTTCATTCTTGCCGATTACTTCAAGATCGTGCGTGACCTTCAATCCGCCGTTGGTGAAGATGATGTAGGCCTTGGCCGGGCCGAGTGCATAGAACGGAGGTTTTGTGATGGTGGGGCGATCCCTTCTCGGTGGCGCATCAGACGTTTGCAAATTGGCGTTGTACTCCGTCAGCGTTTTCTCAAAGACCGCACGCGGCAGTTTCATGCTGTTGGCGAGTTCGCCCGGCGTTTGCGCAAAATGAAAAATGTCCTTGCGCGTGCGGCGGTAGTCTTCCAGATATGCATAGCCAACGGAGGGCGCGGTGGATATGAAGTGCGGCCATTGCTGGTACTGATCGGCCACGGCGCTGTCGAAAATCATCCATGCCAAACCATCGGGCCGCACTGCCGCGCTGCGCGCAGGCTGATCGCGTTCGTCACCGAACCGCAGACCATCCCTATCCACCAGAATCGCGCCGTCTTCATACAGGCTTTTCTCGGGTGCCAGCGCGGTAGTGAGGTAGTTCATCAGCACCGGGCGGAGTATGCGCTTGGGTAAATGATCAAAGCCCCAGTGGAGAAGCTTGGTGATGGCCGGCAGCGGCGGCAGGCGTTGTTCCAGCGTGGTGTGCGCGGGGGGCACAAAACGCAGGATCGGGCCGCGTATGTAATCGCCATTGATCACCGTACCGCCGCAATCCATGCCCATGCGGATGCCGTCGCCGGTGTTGGTGACGTTGACCGCATCGACATTGGCGATGAGTTCCGACGAAAAGCGCGACTTCAGTTCGCGTCCGCCGCTGTAATCGCCGGCGGCGAGCACCACGCCCTTGCGCGCGATGTATTCGCGGCTCGTGCCATCCGCCGCGCGCGCGACCACGCCGCATGCACGTCCATTGTCGATGATGAGTTTTTGGGCTGCGGTGTTCAGGTGAATGTCCACGCCCTGTTTCGTGCAGTGGCGGCCCAATAAATATGGAAACGCACGCGAATTCGGCAGCACGTTGTGCATGCGCGGCCGGCGGTGCGGCGGCTCGGGGAAGGGGCCGACAAATTCGAGTCCCGTGGACAACAGCCAGTCGAACATGGCTGGCGAGTGATCGCACAGTACGCGGCCCAGTTCGAAGTTGTCGCGGTGTTCGAGTTTGAGCGCCGCGGAAAAAAGCTTCAGATCTTCGAGGTGATCTTGCGGGTTATCGACGATGCTCGCGCGGCGCTGGTGTGGCGTTTGCGTGGCGGTAACCGAGCCGACCGACCATGCGGTTGACCCGCCGAGTTGCGGATTTTTTTCTAGCAGGATGACTTCGGCACCCGCAGTGCGGGCGGCGCTGGCGGCTGCCAAGGCTGCACCGCCACCCCCGACGACGATGACGTCTGCCTCTACTCGCGAAGCGGGCGGCATTAAGAGGAGGAAACAGGTGGCAGGAGATTCCCCTCTCCCGCGCGCGGGAGAGGGGCGGGGGAGAGG
>DHVE01000119.1:0-12250 GCA_002412495.1 Betaproteobacteria bacterium UBA5216 | reverse complement strand
GGGAGAGGGGCGGGGGAGAGGGCAATGAACGGGGCGCGCAGCCCCTCTCCCCAACCCTCTCCCCGCAGGCGGGGCGAGGGAGTCGAACTACGCTTTGTACGGATACTCATTAAACCGCTCTTCCCAATCACACACGTTATCCTTGGTGTAATCCAGCGCATACCAGCGCGGGAAGCCATGCAACGTTTGTCCGCCGTCGATCATGATGCCTTCGCCGTTGATGTACGAGGCGTCGTCCGACAGCAAAAACGCCACCAGCTTGGCGACATCTTCCGGTTTGCCCCAGCGGCCCACCGGCGTTTCGCGGATCAGCATGCGCTTCATGCGCTCGTCGCGCAGCATGGGCGTAGTCATGCCGGTTTCGATCACGCCGGGCAGGATGGCGTTGACGTTGATGCGGTAGTTGCCGAGTTCGGCGGCCATGTGTTTCATCAGCATTTCGACGGCCGCCTTGGAGGCACAGTAGGCGCCGAGTTGATCGGCGATGACTTTTGACCCGCTGGACGCCGTCAGCACCATCTTGCCGCCTTTGCCGCGCGCGATCATGCGCTTGGCGACTTCCTGGCAAACATAAAATGTGCCGTTAAGGTTGACCTGCATGATGAAATCCCAGTCGGCTTTTTTCATGTCGACGATGGGAACGAATTTGCCGGTGCCGGCGTTGGCGAAAAGCAAATCGATTTGGCCGTAATGCGCCGCGACTTCGGCCACCATCGCTTCGACGCTTTCGCCCTTGGCCTGATCGAATACAAACGCTTTTGCGCCCTTGCCGTTCATCGCTGCCTTGTTGCACAAGGCAGCGGTTTCTTCCGCCATTTCAAGTTTGCGATCGGCGATGGCGACTTGCGCGCCGCGCGACGCGAGTTCGACGCAAGTGCCTTGCCCCAGTCCGCGGCCGCCGCCGGTGACCAGTACCACCTTGCCCTTGAAGTCAGCCATTATTTTGCTCCTGCGGCGGCGCCAATGGCCTTGGGCGCCATTCCCAGCGCCTCGCGGTATTCAGCGGGCGTCATCAATTCGCGGCCCAGCAACTGCGCGATCTGTTTCATCTGCAAAAAGTGATCGACGTTGCGCTTGATGATGTCGTCGCGATGCGGATAGGGCCACAGCGTGTCTTCCATGCCCACGCGCACGTGCAAACCCAGCAACGTGGCAAAGGTGGTGAGATATGTGCTGGCGCGGCCGGCGGCACACACCAGGATGAAACAGTTAGGATCGATGTCGCGAATCGTGCGCACCATGCGCATCAGGCCATCAACCATTTGCTGCGGATTGTGCATCGGGCTGCAGCCGGGCAGTGCGGGCAGGATGAGCCAATAGTAGGGCGGCTTTACCAGATTGCTGGCCACCAGAAAGCGCCGCGCGTTGTCGATGTCGCCGTCGTCATAGACCGAGATGATGGGCTTGGCGCCATGTTGTTGGGCGAGCTGCGCCTTTTTGATCACCACATGCGGTGCCTTGAAAAACATGCTGTCGCCGCAGCAGATGGCGGTGGTGTTCACCGGCAACGCGTCGAAAAGGCCCATTTTCATCGTCGATTCCATCACCGCGCTTTCTTCATCGGTGACGGCAACCAGACAGCCATCGAACATCACGTCGGGGTATTTCTTTTTTAGCGGCGCGATCACGTCATGAAAGCGCTGCGGGTCCAGCGCGTTAAAGCCGCCGTCATCGCGCACATGAATATGGATGCTGGGCGCGCCGGCCTTGATGCATTCCTCGGCCGAATCGCGGATTTCCTGTACCGTGATCGGCTGGTTCGGATTGCTGCGCTTGCTGAAAAAAGCGCCGGTGATGGTCGCTGCGATCATCACTTTTTTCGGTATGTCCCATTTGGGCATCGGGTCCACATCCGCAAACTGGCTGGTGAAGGGATCCAGCACCTCGGGCATGCCGTAAGGCTTCCAAGTGGTCTTGAGGCCCTGGCGGGCCACCCATTTGTCTACTTGCTTCCACTTGATTTTGTCGTCGCTCATGATTTCTCCTCGGTTTTATTATTCCTGAAAGCTAGCGCTTCGGGACTGGCCGCTCCGCCTTGCCCGTGTAATCGCAGTCCTCATCGCGCACGATGCGCAACGGCTTGCCTTCTTCGATCTCCTCGATCACGTGCGCCATGATGCCCGGCACCACGGCGATCAGCGCCACCGCCGCCATCTGCATCGGACGGAACCCCATTTCGCTCATGATCGCGCCCAGCATGCCGTCCACGTTGATGCACAGGCCCTGGCGCTTGGTGACATTCACGAACTCGGCGTGGATGCTCTCGAACATCTTGATTTTGTCGCCGAGAAAACCGTTCTCCGCCGCGATCTTGCGCAGCTTCACCGCGCGGAAATCGTCGCCTTTGTGCGTGGGGTGACCCAGGCCGGGGATGCGTTTTTTCTTCGCGCGGATGTCGGCGACCACACGTTTGGCGGTTTCCTCCATCGAGATATTTTCGGCTTTCATCATCTTCACCGCGTTGTCGAGAAACTCGGCGCTGTGTTGCGGCGAAATGGTGTTCGAGCCCGCGGTGAGCAGGCCCGCCGCGGTGCCCGGCACCAGTTGTGGATTGCCGGACGCGGCATAGCGCGCAGCCAGCACACTGGCGGCGACAAACCCGTGATCGAGCAGGCTGTTCAACATCGCATCCATCATTCGGCTTTCCTGCGGTGTCGGCAGCTCGCCGCGTAGGGTCAGAAACACGCCGTCGGCGTACGAGTAGTCGCCGATCAGTCCTTCATGCGAGTAGCCGTGAATGATGACTTTGCCTTCCATCACGCGGCTGATTTTGGTGGCCCATTCGTGTGCCATTGAGTTCTCCTAAGTAATTGTTTTTAAATTCTATTTTCTCAGCACGCCTTGCCCGTCAATGCGCGTGCGTAAAACGTGCAGTTGTTCGGCGGTCGGCGGCTCGGTCGTCGGCACGCTCGCGGGAATCACCAATTCAAAGCCGGTGTTCTTTTTCACGTCATCAACACTCACGCCGGGGTGCAGCGATTTCAAACGCATGCGTTTGCTGCCGTCTTCAAAATCCATCACGCACAGCGGCGTCACCACATAACGCGGGCCGCCTCCGGGCAAGCCGAGCTTGGTGCGGGCATCGTCACCGCCGCTGCCCCAGCCCAAAGCGGAAATGAAATCGCACTTGGGCACGAAGATGCGCGGGTCGTGAGAGTTCACCACCAGGTGAAAGCGGCTGTTCATCACCGTGGCGTTACACACGCCGATGGCGCCCGGCCCGCGGAACTTCAGTGCCTTGTAATCCTTGCCGATGCCGATCAAGTTGCTATTGCCGTATTGATCGATCTGCAACGCCCCGGCAAAAAACACGCCGCGCTTGCGGAACTTCATGTTCTCGACGAGATCGTTGTGAATGTAATACGCCTCGGCCCAGCGCGTGGCGCGCTGATCGGTAATCAACTCGAATTCCTCGATCACCGGCTCGTTCAGCACATTGGCCTTGGTCATCGCGATCATCACCGACATGTTCGCGCCCCACATCAGGTGCGCGAGCAGCACACCCGCGCGCGGCACCGGCAGATTCGCGCCGACTTCCACCCATTCGCCGTCGACCAGATCGCGCGCAAGCACGGTGGCCATGATTTCTTTGGTAGTGGCTTCCATGTTAATACTCATTTAGCGACAGCAGATTACGGATGCCCACGCGCTCCAGATACTCAGCGTGGTCTTTGGGGCCGCATACGAATTCATCGAGATACGCCTTGAGGGGCGCGAAGTCATCCGACTTTGCCCACGCGGTGGCGGCCTGCACGTAGCGTTTGATGTGGGCCTTGTCCTCGATGTAGTGGCCGGGGCTCGAATACGGATGCGCGCCGAACTTCGCGCGAATGATGCCATCGGCGCCGGGGATCGCGGTCTTCAGCGGATCGGCTTTGATTTGTTCATTGGAAACAACCTGCTCGACCTGCACATAGGTTTCGTCGGCGGCGGCATAAATCGCCCGGTCGCCATAGCCGTGGCCGATGTATTGCACGTTGCCATACGGGTCCGACGTGGCGGCATGCAAAAATGCGATATCGATGTTCACCGCCGGAATCGCCAGCAGCGTCTCGCCGTTGATGGGGTCTTTGAATTCCTTGATCGCCGGGTTCATCTGCGGGAACGACGTTCCCACGCCAGAGCGCCAGGGATTGAACGGCACGCGTTGCGCGGCGGCTCTCAAGGCCGCGTAATACATCGCCTCATCCAGTTCGAAGACTTCAACCTTGCCGCGCTCCGCCGCCGCGCGAAACGCCGGACCGATGGGGGCCAGCACTTCGCCGCCTACATACGGTGCGACGACTTTCTTGGCCACGCCGGCGGCGATCAGCAGGTCGATTTCCAGTCCGGAGGAAGCCGGGCCGACCACGGTCAGGTTTTTGCAGCCGCGTTTGATCAGGCCGCGAACCACCAGCATCGGGTGACTGGAATTGATAAAGCCGCCGATGGCGATGGTCATGCCGTCTTTGACTTTGGCCAGCGCGTCATCGAGTTCGATGATGCGTTTTTTTCGTTGGGGTGTTTCGGTCATGCCTGGTTTCCTCTTCCCGCTATCGTTGCATAAAGGCTTCCCCCTGAAGGGGAAGGAGAGAAATGGCGCCGCAAGCGGCGCAAAATTCAGTGCGCTATCTGTCCACCATCAATCACATAAGCTTGCCCGGTGACAAACGACGATTCGTCTGCCGCCAGGTACACTGCCATTGGGCCGATATCTTCCGGCTTGCCAAAGCGCCGCAGCGGAATCTGCCGCAGCCCGGCATCGACGGTTTTCTGATCCTGCATGTACGGCTTGGTCAAATCGGTTTCGATCCAGCCAGGACAAATGGCGTTTACGCGCACGTTGTAGCGCGCCCATTCGACGGCCAGTGCCTTCGACAATTGCGCGAGGCCGCCCTTGGTCATGCAATAGATTGAATTCCAGGGTGCGCCGACGAAGCTGTAGATCGACGACATGGTGATGATGGAGCCGCTCTTTTGCTCGACCATTCCTTTGCCCACTGCCTGCATGGTCATGATCGCGCCTTCCAGGTTGGTGGAAATCAGGCTGCGCCAATCGTCGGGTTTCATATCCAGAAACGGTTTTAACCGCTGCACGCCGGCATTGCAGACGAGTGTGTCGATTTTTCCGAACTCTTTCACGGTTTGTGCCACGGCGGCCGCGATGCTGTCGGCGTTGGTGACATCCGTTTTTAAAGCCAGTGCGCGGCGTCCATGCGCTTTGACGCCCGCGAGCGTTTCTTCAAGTGCGGCGGTGTCGCGGCCGATGAGGGCGACATCCGCGCCGGCCTCGGCGAGTGATACGGCAACGCTGCGGCCAATGCCGCGGCTGGCGCCGGTGACGAATGCGGTTTTGCCTTTTAGATCAAACATGATGTTCCTTGTTGTTTGGATGGTGCAATTTTAATCGGTCCCAGGTCGCTGGCGTGAACGGCGTTTCACGCAGCACGTTTTTTCTGACTTTATTGGTTTCCGTCTTGGGCAAGGCCGCGACAAATTCCACATAGCGCGGCACGGCGAACTTGGGTAACTGCTTTTCGGCGTGGGCGATCAGGGTTTGTGCGTCGAGTTTACAACCGGCGCTGGTCACCACGGCGATTTTTACATCGTCGCCGCCCAGTTCGCAGGGTACGGCAATCGCCGCGACTTCGAGCACGCCGTCCACTTGGGCGATGGCCTCTTCGACTTCAAACGCGGAAACGTTTTCCCCCCGCACGCGTATGCCGTCCTTCACGCGGCCCTTGAAAAACAAATTTCCATCGGTATCGAGATAGCCCGCGTCGCCGGTGTGAAACCACAAGTCTTTCCAGGCGGCGAGGGTGGCCGCCGGATCGCCGTCGTAGCCCAGCATCACAGTGCAGGGTTCCGTGGCGCGCACCAGGATCTCGCCGGTTTTCCCGGGCGGCAGCGGATCGTTGGTCTCATCCGCGATGCGCACTTCAAAGCCGGGCAGTGCACGGCCCACGCTGGAAAGATTCGGATCGTCATGTGGCATATACACGCCGACGTTGCCTTCGGTCGAGCCATAGCCCGAGCGCATCTCAAGGCCGTGGCGCGACTTGAATTCGGCGAAATCCGCGGCAGAAGCACCGATGCCCCAGCCGATGCGCAGCTTCGTGCCGGCGCCGTCGGCCGCCGTGGTGGATTTCAGCAGGATGCGCAGGATTTCGCCGATGTAATAAAACGCCGTGCAACCGTGCTCGCGGACGTCGGCCCAGAAACGCGTGACACTGAATCGGTCGATCAATACCATTTGCGCGCCGGTGAGCAGCACCGGCAGCGTAATCATTGCTTGCGCGGTGTTGTGAAACAGCGGAAAAAAATTGTAATAAACATCGTGTTCGGTGAGCGCCATGTCGTTCGCGATGTTGCGTCCGAGAATGTATTGCTGCGCGTGCGACAGCAGCACGCCCTTCGATGGCCCGGTAGTGCCGGAGGTGTTCATGATCGCGCCCACATCAGCACCGCCGATGGTTACGGCGGGCGGCGCAGCATGAGGTCTCGATAAAATATCATTTAAAAACATATGTTTACAGTTGGCGCGCGGTTTCGAGCTGCCCAGCACGATCAGCGTTTTAATGGCCGCTATCTGATCGATGATGGCTTCGAGTTCCGGCAACAGCGCGTCTTCCACCACCACCACGGACACCGGCGCGCGCCTCAGGCTGTGCAATAACTGCGGCCCCTTGTAGGCGGTATTCAGCGGCAACTGAATCGCGCCGATACGTGAAAGCCCGAACCACAAATCGAGATACGCCGCGCGGTTGTGCAGCAGCAGCGCCACGCGTTCGCCCTTGGCGACACCCAACGCATGAAACGCCGCCGCCACGCGATCCGCGCGCCGGTTGGCTTCGGCGTAGGTGATGCGCTCGTCGCCGCATACCACGAACACGCGTTCGCCGATGCGCTGCGCCTGCTTGCGCAGAATGTGCGCGGCGACTTGCTCGGCGAGCGGCAGGCCAGAGAGAAACGGTGACTTCACGGACATCATCCTGCTGGGAGGCGCAACAATCACTCCCCCTTGATATTGCCGTCGCGAATAACCTTGGTCCATTTCGCGGTTTCGGACTTGATGAACGCACCGAATTGTTCCTGCGAGCTACCCACGGGCTCCGCGCCCATGGCGAGCAGTTTTTCCTTGATGTCGGGTGCGCGCAGAATCTTGACAACTTCAGCGTGCAGCCGGTTGCGCACCTCCGCGGGCGTGGCCGCGGGCAGCACCAGCGCGAACCAGTTGGTCAACGTGAAGCCGGGCACAAATTCGTTCATGGGCGGGACATCCGGTAACAGCGAAATGCGCTTGGCGCTGAGTACCGACAGTGCGCGCAGCTTGCCGGCTTTGATAAAGGGCAGCGATTGCACGATGCTGTCGTAACCGAGCTGTACTTGGCCGGCCATCAAATCCGTTTGCCCTGGTGAACTGCCCTTGTACGGTACGTGCGTCATGCGTACGCCAGCCATGGTATTGAACATTTCCGCCGCCAGATGGGGCGCACCGCCGGCGCCACTGGAATAATAATTCAGTGCCCCGGGCTGTGCCTTGGCAAGCGCAATGAGTTCACGCGGATTTTTGGCCGGTAACGACGGATGGCACATTTGTACAAACCACACATCAACCACTTGCGTCAGTGGCGCAAAATCGCGCTCGATGTTAAAGGGCAGTTTGCCGCCGTAGAGTGCCGTGTTGACCGCCAGATTGCCGAGGGTGCCCATGAACAGCGTGTGTCCATCGGGTGGCGATTTTGCAGCGAGTTCGGTGCCGATCACGCCCTGCGCGCCGGCGCGGTTGTCGATCACCACTTGCGTGCCCAGTGCTTCGCCGAGTTTGGGCGCAATCATGCGCGCCACGATGTCGGTGCCGCCGCCTGCCGGGAAGGCGACGATGATGCGTATCGGTTTCGATGGAAACGTTTGCGCGAGCAAATTGCCACTGACCAACGCCAGCGGCAAAACGAGATATCGCATGAACGGTCGCATGAGTTACTTCCTCTCGGGAGGTGGACAGGTATACAGCTAGACATACTGTGGAATTTGAGCGGCGTTCAACGCGAGTCCGATGCGTCCGCATGTTCTGGACTAACGAAGTGCCAACCAAAATTATAGAATAGCCTATATTGGCGGCATAGGCGAAGCGGTATGGTCAAAGACATGGGCAAAATGAAAAAACGTGCGCGAATGACTGGAATTTCCGGTTCGTTGGCCGCAGTAGCTGCACTAGCGGTGGTCGCGCCGGTCTCCGCGCAAACCCCGGTGCAGTTTCCAACCAAGCCGGTACGTTTCATCGTGCCGTTTCCGCCCGGTGGGGGCGCCGACGTGATCGGACGGGTTATTTCACAAAGGCTGACCGAGAAATGGGGGCAGCAGCTGGTGATCGACAATCGCGCCGGCGCTGGCGGCAATATTGCCGCGGAACTGGCAGCGGCGGCGCCGCCGGACGGGCATACCTTGTTTCAATTCAATATCGCCAACGCCATATCGCCCGGCTTGTACAAAAAACTCAATTACGACCCGGTCAAGGATTTCAACGCTGTGACGCTGCTGGCCACGTCACCTTTTGTGCTGGTCACGCATCCGTCGGTGAAGGCCGCCACGGTGCAGGAGCTGATCGTGCTGGCAAAATCGCAGCCGGGCAAGCTGATCTATGCCTCGTCGGGCAACGGCGGACCGTCTCATCTGTCGGCTGAAATGCTCAAATCGATGGCGGGTATCCAGATGACGCATGTGCCGTACAAAGGCATTGCGACGGTGATCAATGATTTGTTGTCAGGACAAGTGCAGGTGACGTTTACCGTGCCGGCTTCTGGATTGCCGCATGTCAGAACCGGCAGACTGCGTGCGTTGGCGGTTACCACGGCCAAACGCAGCGCCGTAGCGCAGGAGATCCCGACGATCGCCGAATCGGGCGTGCCGGGGTACGACACCAGTACCTGGTATGCGGTGGTGGTGCCGGTTGGAACGCCGCGTCCGATCATCACCAAACTGCATGCCGACATCACGCAGGTGTTGCAACTGCCCGACGTGCGCGAGCGGCTGACCAGCGTGGGCGTCGATCTGGTGGGCAGCACGCCGGAATTTCTGGCGCAATTTATCCAGTCCGAAATGACCAAGCTGGGCCGCCTGATCAAACTTTCTGACGCGCGTATCGACTAAGAGGCCTTAGAAACCAAAATGAAAACAGACGTAGTGGTGGTGGGAGGCGGCGGCACGGGGGTAGCGGCGGCCATCGGGGCGAGAAGTCAGGGGGTGAATGTCGTGTTGCTGGAAAAAAACGCCACGCTCGGCGGCACCACGGCGCGCTCCATCGGATCGATCAGCGCCACGCAAACCGCGGATCAAAAACGCGCGGGCATTGTGGATACGCCGGACGAGCATTTCGAGGACATGGACAAGTTTTCCCAGCACCATGGCGACCGCCCGGATAACCGGGAATTGGCGCGCATCCTGGTGGACAATGTGCCGGAAACCGTGCGCCTGTTGTCCGAATGGGGCGTGGTGTTCCTCGGGCCCTTGGATGAGCCGCCGCACCGCAAGCCGCGCATGCACCAGATCATGCCAAATTCGGCGGCGTATATTTTTCACAGCGAACGCCATGCGCGAAGAATCGGCGTGAACATCGTGACGCAGGCGCGTGCACGGCGCTTACTCACCGACAACGGCGAAGTCACGGGTGTCGAGTTCGAGCGCGCGGATGGCACGGTGGAAACCCTCGAGGCCACGCGCGGCGTGATTCTTGCGGCTGGCGACTATGCCGCCGATCCGGAATTCAAGGGCAAATTCATCTCGCCGGCGGTGGGCGCGACCGAAGCGGTAAATCCCACCAACACCGGCGACGGCCATCGTATGGCGCTGGAACTCGGCGCGCGCATCATCAATGCGGATATGTTCGGCGGCGGCATGCGCTTTGTGCGTCCGCCGCAACCGGCGTGGCAAAGCCGATTGCCGCCGTGGCGCTGGCTGATGCGCGCCTCGAATCTCGCGTTGCGCATTGCGCCGAAATCCGCGGTGCGGCAATTTCTCATGGGTTTTGTCACCACGGTGGTGGTGCCGGAGCGTGGCATGTTCCGCGATGGCGCGATCCTCATCAACAAAAAAGGCGAGCGCTTTGCCGAAGAGACGAAGGGCATGGTGTTCGACATGGCTTACCAGCCGGACGGCATTGCCTACATTTTGTTCGATGCCAGCGTCGCCAAAAAATACACGCAGTGGCCGCATTACGTTTCAACAGCGCCCGGCATCGCGTTCGCGTATTTGCAGGATTACGAAAACACGCGTCCCGATCTGTTTCGACGCGGCGAAACGCTGGCGGCGCTGGCGGGCAAACTCGGCATGGACGCCCCCACGCTGCAAAAAACCGTGCAGACCTACAATGCGTCTGCTGAAGCGCGTGGTACCCGTCCGGCCATCGGCGATGGGCCGTACATCGCGCTGGGCCCCGTGCGGAATTACATCAACTACACCGATGGTGGTTTGGCGATCAACACGAATTTGCAGGTGCTGGGCAAGGACGATGTGCCGATCCCGCGCCTATACGCGGCAGGCGCGACGGGCCAGGGTGGGTTGTTGTTGAAGGGCCACGGTAATCACCTGGGGTGGGGCTTTACCTCAGGGCGGTTGGCGGGACAAAACGCGGCGCGGCTTGTGCCGAGGGCAAGTGCAAACTAATTGATACGTGACGTCAAAATATACCTACGTAGTATCCGGAAACTCCTTCCCCTTAAGGGGGAAGGTTGGGATGGGGGTAGGGGCAACCCGTTGCGACCCCATCCCCACCCTAGCCCTCCCCTTGAAGGGGAGGGAATTAATTTTGTGGCGCAATACATTTTAGAGAGTGAGATGCGAAATGGCTGAACCCAAGAAAGGCAAAGGTTTCCTCATGGTGTCGATGGAGCCGACGCCGGCTTACGACGAGGAATTCAATGACTGGTATGACATGGAGCACATACCCGAGCGCACGGCCATTCCCGGCTTTGAGTCGGGTCGGCGTTATGTGTGCCTCAATGGCTGGCCACGCTACCTGTCGATGTATGACCTGACCACCATCGACGTGCTGGAAAGCGAGCCGTACAAAAAAGCATCGTGGAACGGTTTTTCCGCGTGGACCAAGCGCATGCTGACCAAGGTGCGCGGACAGTGGCGTGCGAGCGGCACGCAGATTTATCCGGGGCAGGCGCTGACCGGGCATTTTTCGCGGCTCACCTTTTTGCGTTTCCGCAATGCGCCCGATTCGTTGGCCGACCGCATCACCCAAGGCGTGTTGGCGAATTTTGAAAAGCGCGCGGAAACCAAACAAATACGCATATTGCGTTCGGACTACAACAACCAGATTGACTACATCGGCTGGATCGAAGCCAGTGCGCCGTTTACCTCGCCGATGGATGTGAAGCTCTTTGGCGACGCTGCGCAGTATCTCGATATGGTGAACGAGTACACGCCGTACTGGACGCGCGGGCCGCTGGCGGGGGTGTTTGGAGAAAAGAAATAAGTTGTTGTTTTTAAAAAATAATTCATGACTTCCTGCGTGCGCCGAACTTGTGCAGCACGCGATAATCACCTTTGAACCACGCATGTTGTGCCAGGCGCGCGCGCCACGGCGTCGCGCGCGCTTCGTCGCGCTCTTTTGATTCCAGTGCGCGCAGATCGCGCAGGTAATGCAGCGCGATGTGCGTCCAGCCGCCGGGCTGCGGCGCTTGAACCTTGAAGCGCCGGCACATCGGCCAGTGCGGGCTTTTCAACAGGATGTCCAGGTGCTCCTCGTCATACCACGCATTGAAATCCTGTTCGCCCTCGGGCGGAATGCTGAACAGTACGGGATACAAAATCGGTGCTTCGTGAAACGGGTCGCCGGCGCCCGGGGCGATTTGCAGATTCATGAAGCTCGCGACATGGCGCTCGGTGGCAATGATCGACGCATGCGCGGGCGCGGGTAGCGTGCCCAGCAGCGCGGCGGCATCGGCGTTGGACTCAAACACCGCCACGTAGGTCGCGCGTAGCGGACTGCCATAACACTGCACATTCAGCATTTGACCGGTGGCCAGTACTGACGGAACATAGTGATTCTGGTGCCACACGTCGAATGCAAATCCACCTTCGCGCTGGACGGTGATGGCGTCGTAAACAATCGTTTTGCCTTGCATGGTTTATCCTTTGTGAAACGGGATTGTGCCATGCCAAGCGTGAAATGGAGGAGACCGGAATGTCAAAATTGAAATGGGCGGCGGCCGCGGCGGCCGGCGCGTGTCTGATGACGGCCATGGGTTTGGCGCGGGCACAG
>DHVE01000103.1 GCA_002412495.1 Betaproteobacteria bacterium UBA5216 | reverse complement strand
GTATGTCGCAGCCGACGTTTTTGGTCTTGAAGTATTCGACCATGGTATTGGGTAGCACGCGCTCGAAGCTGCGGCGCTGGATCGTGCCGGTGGTGAAGGCGTGACCCATGACCACGGTGGGCTGCTCGCATGCCACGACTTTGATACGGTGTTTTTCGAGATCGCGCCGGTCGAGAACGCCCCAGTCACTGTAATGGCCAGGTGCGCCACGCTGCGTTTTGCGCATGCAGAAGTTGTCTTCGCCACCGACGTACAGCGTTAAGTCGTCCGGCAGCTTGTTGCGGTACTTTTCGAGATAGCCCAGCAGTCCGCCGAAATGATCGTAGTGGCCGTGACTCACGATGAGGCCCTGCATTTTTGTGCCGTCGATGCCGATAATTTCCATGTTGTTCAGCAGCGCATTGGGCGTGTAGCCAAAATCGAGCAGCAGATTTCGCGACTCTGCGCCGATTCGTGATTGCAGTGCGAGTGACAAGCCCCATTCGCTGTGCAGGGTTTTGCGGTAGTCCTCGGCGATTCCAAGCCCCGAGCGGCGGATTTTTACCCATTTCGATGTTCCCACGCGTGGCGTGTCGTAACTGCTGTCGGTGATGACGCGGATGGTCAGGTTGTCGACGGTGGGCACACTCGCCAACTTGGGTGATTGCGCGAAAGCGCGTTGCGCCAACCCCATCTGCGTAACTAGTGCGGCGGATGCTAATACGAACTGACGGCGGTTCAGGTCGATCGACATGGCGAACTCCTTTCAGGCGTGACGCACGGGAATGAGTATTGCGGCTCGGTTGATTATAATGCCCGCTGTGCGGCGCTTCGGATATATCAGTCTGCTCGCCGCAATCATTGTAAACCCCTCGGGCCGGTATAAAAATAGCATTTAAAAACAAACGGTTATATTTAAAACGCTATACGAATTTTCAAGGATAAACATGGCACAAGCACCAATCGGTTCCGGCACCAACGCATCACAGACGCTTTCCTATAACTTCAAATTGCTGTCGCACAATACGCTGGATGGTTTCGGCGGCGTGGGCGAAGGCATGGGCATGCAGAAAACCAAGGACGGCCGCCGGATCATGTGGCTGGGCCACGAGGCCGCGCCGAAAAACTTTACCGCGGTGGACGTGACCGATCCGTTAAAGCCGCGTGTGATCGTGCAGACTGAATTGCCGCATCACAAGATGCGTTCGAATTCGCTGGAAGTGTGCGGCGACCGGCTGTATGTCGCGCACCAGATTCGCGGTGATTTCGGCATGACGCCAGCGGGCTTTGATATCTGGGACATCAGCACGCCGGAAAAGCCGGTGAAAATTTCGCACTTCGATTGTTCCGGCCCGAAATCGCTGGGCGTGCATTGTGTGTGGTGCGTGGACAACGAGTATGTGCATATCTCGTCTGGCGCGGCCGACTTCACGCCGCGCAACGACAAGGATTACCAGTTCTATCGAATTATCGACGTGAAGAATCCGTCCAAGCCGGTGGAAGTGGGCCGCTGGTGGTATCCGGGCCAGCGCGACACCGACAAGGAGCCGCCGCTGAAGCGCCATCCGAAATTCGACAGCGGCTACCGGCCGCACAACACGCAGTGGTATCCGGAGCGTCCGGATCGCGCGTATCTCGGCTACCTCGACGGCGGCATCGTGATTCTCGATATCAAGGACAAATCGAATCCGAAGCTGGTATCGACCTACAACTACTCGCCGCCGATGAACGGCTTTACGCACACCGCGATGCCGCTGTTTTCGAAAGAGCTGCTGATCGTCACCGACGAGTGCACGCAGGACGACGGCAAGGATTGGCCGAAGATGACCTGGGTGGTCAACATGGCCGACGAGAAAAACCTGGTGCCCATCTCCACCTTCCCGCTACCGCCGGCGGAAGTGTTCACCAAGCGCGGCGGCCGCTTCGGTTCGCACAACCTGTATGAAAACTATCCGCTGGACGTGGCATGGCGCTCGGACGACATCATCCTCGCGACGTTCTTCAATGGCGGGCTTCGTGTGTACGACGTGAAAAACCCGTATCAGCCGCAAGAGATCGCGTATTACGTGCCGGGCGCGCCCGCACTGTCGCCCAAGGGCTCGGTGCAGATCAACGACGTGTATGTCGATGATCGCAATCTCGTTTACACCGTGGATCGTTTCACCGGCGGTTTGTATATTCTGGAAATGAATATCTAAACTCGGCGCGCGCAGCGGCAATGCCGCACGGAGGACGAGCGGGAAATGGCATCGCCGTTGCCTGCTTGTCCTCTTTCTTTTTGTCGGCGTCCGGAATCACTGCGTCCGTAACAGGGCGGACGGCTTTGGCGGCAATCTTCACTGCGGTTGCGCCCATATTGATGGCGGCGTCGTTAATAGCAACCTATGGCGGAGCATCCCGCAGTGGTCAGCATCAGGCTTAGAGTAATGGCCGCCGGTCCTCTGGTGATGGTCATAAGGCTGTCGTCGGTAGCGTACAGCGGGACACCGCCGCCCTTTTCTCAACATCGGCGCGTATGATAAGTGCCAAGGTGCGCACGGCAATCTTTCATCTGTTTGGGAATACATTATCATGTTTAAAAACAAAAGCTTATCACTATCTATTTTATTGGCAGCAACGCCCTTCACCACGCATGCGCAATCCGACGCCTTCCCCACCAAGCCGATACGCCTCATTGTGCCTTTCGCGCCCGGCGGCAGTGTGGATCTGATTTCGCGCCTGATGTCGGCGAAGATGAGCGAGTTGCTGGGCCAGCAACTGATAGTCGATAACCGCGCTGGCGCGTCGGGCAACATCGGCAGCGAGTTGGTGGCGCGCGCGTCGGCGGATGGCTACACGCTGTTGATGAACACGCTGCCGTTTGTGGTGAACCCGGCGATTTTTCCGCGCGTGCCGTATCACCCCATCAATGATTTTGCGCCGGTGGGGCAGGTATCCACCTCGCCCTCGGTGCTGACGGTGCATCCTTCCGTGCCGGTGAACAGCGTCAAAGACCTGCTGGCCCTGGCGAAAGCGCGCCCCGGCCAAATCAACTACGCCTCGGCGGGCATCGGCACCAATCCGCATATCGCGGGCGAGCTGTTTAATTATCTCGGCAAAACCAGTCTCGTCGCCGTGCATTTCAAGGGTGGCGGCCCTGGTTTGATTGCCGCGATGAGCGGCGAGGTTACCGCCACCTTCACCAACATCGCGGAAACCTCCGCTTTCGTACGCGCGAAAAAACTGCGCGCCATCGGTATCAGCAGCCTGAAGCGCTCGCCTGCGTTTCCCGAAATCCCCACCGTCGATGAAAGCGGGCTCCGCGGCTACGAATTCATGACTTGGTTTGTCCTGGCCGCGCCCGCGAAAACTCCGCGAGCAGTGATTACGCAACTGAACGACGCCATGCGAAAAGCGCTCGCCACACCCGAGCAGATCAAACTGTTTGTCGACCGCGGCCTCGATATCGTCGCCGGCTCACCCGACGCCGCCAGCGAGCATCTGAAAAAAGAACTCGACCGCTGGGCGCGCGTGGTCAAGGAACGCGGCATGAGAGCTGAGTAGCTGCACAGTCACAAACGCATTTGCACAACAACCCAACAAACAAGGAGCTACCACCATGCCCTTCTACGAAAAAAATAATGTCCGCATTCATTATGAGGAAACCGGCACGGGCTATCCGTTGTTGATCATCCCCGGCGGCGGACTGAACGCCACCCTCGGCAACTTCACCGGCGGCGCGCCGTTCAACCCGATGGAGGAATTCAAAAATGAATATCGCTGCATCGCGGCGGACTTGCGCAACGCGAATGGCGGCCAATCGTCCGGTCCGCTGGAAATCGACCGCCCGTGGGACGCCTACACCGACGACCACATCGGCCTGATGGATCACCTGGGCATTCAGGAATTCATGGTGATGGGCTTTTGCATTGGCGGCCCGTTTATCTGGAATTTATTGAAGCGCGCGCCCAAGCGCGTTGTCGCGGCAGTGCTGGTGCAGCCCAGCGGATTCCGTCCGGAACTGCCGGATCTGTTTTATCAGAACAACATCAAGGGTTGGGGCTCCGCGCTCGTCGCGCGCCGTCCCGAAATCACTATGCCCATGATCGATGCCTTTCTGAAAAAAATGTACGGATCGAACCCCGACTTCGTGTTCACCGTCACCCGCGATTTCGTGCGCGCCTGTCAGACGCCGCTGCTGGTGCTGCCGGATGACGTGCCCGCGCACCCCTACGCCGTCGCAATGGAATCTGTGATGCTCGCGCCAAAATCCGAAGTGAGTTTGTTTCCGTGGAAGGAACCGAAGGAACGTATCCCGCTCGCGGTGCGGCAGGTGCGGTCGTTTATGCGGGCGCATCGGCTGGGGTAAGTTCGCTGGGTTGCCGTGTATGTGAAAAAGGCATCCGAGCGTTGGGCGTGTGTGGCGCGCGAGCGGGGCGAGGGGCGGGAATCGACCCAAAGCCGACATAGCGGATTCTCTCAAAGGGGCCGTTGGCAAGCGCGGGGGCGGTTGATGTAGCGGCACAGCCATTTGAGTTCGTTGCGTTGCTCCGCGCCGCAGCGCACCCTGGCATGCAGACTAAAGCCGTGCGCATCGACGCACAGGCCACGCGTGACCTTCTCGTCCCAGCTGGCCATCGTTCAAAAGCTCAGCACCTTATTTCCGGCGCGCGAACAAAAGGCGACTCCGCCTGCCGCGCCGCCAGTTCGGGCAGCAGACAAACGGCGAGGCACGGTGCGCCCGCTTGCTTCACAGCAACACCGCGTGCGGGTTGAAACCGGTCCTTGTTGACATGGATCAACACGGCGATGGCGCGCTCCCGTAAGCTTGTACAAACTACTGTGCGAGCCGCTGCAAAGGGCCAGCGGCAAATCGGGGGACGACATGAAAACCCTGTAAGCTGGCAGCGCGTGACGGCCAAATAGAGGGTATCCATATTGCGTTTTCTTTCCGCGCTGGTTTTGGAAGTCGCGTGCACATTGTTTGTGCTTGGCTGCGGTAGCGCGCCTCCCGCACCGCCGCTGATGGCGCCGGATGTGCAGTTGGGGCCGACGCTGGATCTGCTCAGGATGGCGACTACGGGTCAGGACAAGGTTCGGCTGGTTGCTGAAGGCGCGGATCGGGTTCACGTGCTGATTGCCTCGGCAACACTGGCGCAGGTGTTCCATGTCGTGGTTGGCCCCGGCGGCGTGGCCGCGCCGCAGGTAATTCGTTCCAACGCCCGGCCTTCGAAGCTGGACGGCACCTTTGACGCCACTGGACGGCTGCATGCACTGCTCGACGAGGAGCATCTGGTGCTGCAGGATGGGCGATGGCGCTCCTCAGAGCGTTCGGTTTGGCAGGGCACGGGCGTCAAGGCCGAAAGGCCGAGCTTCGTTCAGGGCACCCAGGACTTGGTTTGGACCTTCGCGGCGTCAGGGGCGTCCATGGGCGCAACGCCCGGACGCTGGGTCTGGCGCGGCGGCGGGGGCGGGTATCCGGCCGGCGCATTTCTGATCTTTCCTTGGCACGAACAGACGCGCAAGGCCGTGCTGGTCGCCGATGGCGCGGCTGCGGATCGGCTCTGGTACGTGCTTGATCCGAAAAGCGAGATGGACACGCTGGTCATCGCGGCGGCGTCAGACGCGGCTGGAACAATTCATCTTGTCTACGCCACCGGGTACAACGTCGATCTGGCCGGCACCAACTCATTGTTGCAAGGATTTCTGACACGCGGCCCCGGCAAAGTGTCTCTTGCGTATGGTCGCGTCGCGACCCAGGACCTGCTGACCGCAGTGCCGGGGTCGCGCGAACGGTCGCCATCAGACGTTCAAGGCCAAGCCCTGCGCGAACTGGCGGGGTCGCACCGGCTTGAATGGGAGTACACACGCACCCGCCTGCCGCTGGCGGTCGACCCGGCGAGCGGCACCGTGCTGCTGGCGCATCGATGGATGCTCCGCGGCGACAATTGGATCAACCTCGACCCCGCGGCGCCGTACCCCCTAGGCAGCCCACCCGAGCAAATCGCCGCGGCCAGGAACGACCGCTTCCACGCCGTCGCGGTGGGCAATATCGACCACCGTTTCATGGGGCGCCCCGGCATTGCGTATTCCATGCTGGCCGATGGGCTATGGTCGGCGCCTCTGTGGTTGAGTCTTGCAGACACACTCCACCCTGTAGCCGCGACGGCGCTCGACATGGCCGGCACGCGCAGCGGCGATGCCTTCGTTGCCTGGGCCGCTCAGGACGGCTTCGTCGGCCGGTGGATCGCGGTTCATTCTTTTGAAGATCGGTAACAGCAATGAGCGAACCAATCCGAGCGATAGGAAATTCAAACCACCACTTTCCCCCGTCGGAAACTGTATCGCCAGCCCCGTAAGCGGGCAACCGCACGTTGGCTGCCTAAATCTCTACACTCTCGATGACCATTCGCCCCCGGCTTCGGCCTGCATCGTTTCATTTTGATGCGGTTTTACCACTGCATGCGCGGGTCGAGCGCAACCATCGGCCGCGTCAGTGAGCGTGGCAGTGCATGCGCTTGTATCTGCAGGGTGCAGATTAACCGTCGAAAATTGAGATGGAACGGTGGAGGTCTGCTCCTGGCCGCTTTCCGTCCTTCCCAGATCGAAACGAACCGAACGGTGAGACCCAGCCTGCCGGGTCAAGCGATACCGGTCCCGGCAATTCCTCCTACTCAGATTTGATGCCCGCCTCCCGAATCACCCCACCCCACTTCACCCGCTCCGCCATCAAAAATTCCGCAAACGCCTTGCTCGTCCCGCCCGCGGGCTCCGCATCAAGCGCCGCCAGCCGCGCGCGCACGTCGTCCATGCGCAGGATGCGGTTGATCGATTCGTTGAGGGTGGTGACGATGGCGTTGGGCGTGCCGGTGCGTGTGAGCACGCCAAACCAGGTGGACGCTTCAAATCCGGGTAAACCGGATTCATCGAACGTGGCCACGTCGGGCAGCAGCGGCGCGCGTGCCGGCGCGGCGATGGCGATGGCCTTGATGCGGCCGCTGTTGATATACGGCGCGGCGGCCACCGGGGAGGCAAACAGAAACTGCACTTGTCCGCCCACCAAATCAGTGAGCGCGGGTGATGCACCCTTGTACGGCACGTGCAGCAGTGACACCTTCGCCGCCTTTTTGAACAATTCGCCCGCGAGGTGACTGCTGCTGCCCACGCCGATGGAGGCATAATTCATCTGACCCGGTTTGGCGCGCAGCAGCGCCAGCAAATCCTTCAGGTTGTTCGCGGGCACGGCGGGGTGGGCGAGCAGCAGGTAGCGCACGCGCGTGGCGAGCACGACGGGCGCGAAGTCGCGTTCGGTGTCGTACGGCAGCTTGCGATGCAGAAACGGGCTGACCGTGAGATTGCCCTGCGAGCCAAGAAACAGGGTGTAGCCGTCGGGCGCGGCCTTGGCGGCGGTGTCGAGGCCGATGCGTCCCGCCGCGCCGGGCCGGTTATCGACGATCACCTGCTGGCGCAGTGATTGCGTCAGGTGCTCCGCCAGCAGCCGCACGAGTATGTCGGTGGGGCCGGCGGGCGTGGAAGGCACGATAAAACGCACGGGGCGTGCGGGATAAGGTGCGGTTTGCGCGCGGGGGCTGGACGGTGGTAATGCCGCAAAAAACAGAATGGCGAATACGGTAGCGTGGCGCATGTTGGATTGTGAATCCCAGTGGCGGTGGTGTTGGTTTACCATGCCAGTATGAATCATAACCGCGTCAAACATCGCACGTAATCATGGGCCAAATTCTCGGCATCGGCACCACCCACAGTCCTCCGCTGGCGTTGCCTGACACCGGTACCGCCACCATGTTCAAGCAGGCGCTGCTCGCGCCCAATGCGGACGCGCGTTACCGCGATCCGGCGAATTGGCCGGCGGCGATGGTCGCGGAATTTGGCGACGACGACGGCGTGACGTCATCACGCAAACACCGCGCACGGTTGATCGAAAACTTTCGCGCACAGCGCCGTATGATCGACGCGTACAAGCCGGATTTCATCGTGATTTTCGGCGACGATCAATACGAAAATTTTCGTGAAGACATTATTCCGCCGTTTTGTATTTTCGGACTCGACGATGATTTTCAGTCGCAGCCGTGGAGCCGCAAACGCTACGCCGAGTCGGGTAATGCGTGGGGCGAGCCGAACGACTGGACGTTCAAGCTGCGCGGGCATCGCGACGGTGCAAAGCTGCTGACCACCGAGCTGATTAAACAGGGCGTGGTGATGCCCTATGCCTACAAGCCGCTGCATCAAAGCGTGCTGGCCACGGCGTTTACCAACACGCTGGCGTATCTGGATTACGACCGCGTGGGGTTGCCGCATCCGATCGTGCCATTTCACGTGAACTGCTACGGCAGCGATGTGTTGAATGCGCGTGGGCGTCATCGCGCGCGGCTGTTTGAAAGCGTGCCGCAACAGACGATTCCCGATCCGCCGGGGCCATCGGCCGCGCTGTGCATGGACATCGGCGCGAAACTCGCGCGCATCATCGATGCCAGCCCGTATCGCGTGGTGCTGATGGCGTCATCAAGCTGGTCGCACGCGGCACTATCGACCAATACCGCGCGTATGATTCCCGATCATGAGTCCGATCGTAGACTGTTGGAAGCCTTCAAGTCCGGTGATTACGCCTACTGGCGCAGCCGCACCACCGCCGAACTCGAAGCCGCCGGTCAGCATGAGGTGTTGAACTGGATGCTGCTCGCGGGCGCGATGGAAGCGCAGGGACGCAAGCCGGTGATCGACGATTACGCCGAGACCTATCTGTTTCAGGCGAACAAGGTATTCGCGAGTTTTCCAATACGGTAAATACAGCCCTTACGCAAAGTTAACGAGAGCGAAAACACGCATGACATCCATCAACGCAAGGCGGATTGCAACCGGGCCCGCCTGCCCAGGCTGTGGCACGCGCATGCAACAAGAACGCTTCGAGAGCGTCACGGGTGGCGAAGTGGGAGTGGAAATCTGCTATCCCTGTTGTCTTATCTGGTTCGACAGCCTGGAGAGCGCGCAGCTCGCGCCGGGAGGCGTGATTGAACTGTTCAGGAAAATCCATGCGCATCGCGCCGACGTGCGCCACGCCCTGCCCGAGCGCATGGCGTGCCCGCGCTGCAAGCAAACGCTGAAGCTGACCAACGACATGGTCAAGAGCGGTCCCGTGAGCTATCACCGCTGCGTCCAGGGCCACGGCAGGCTGACGTCGTTCTTCCACTTTTTGCGCGAGAAAGAATTCGTGCGCAACCTTACCCTGCGTGAGCTGAATTCGATCAAGGAGCGATTGGCCGAGGTGCGGTGCTCGGGATGTGGTGGTCCGATAGATCTCACGCGTGATACCGCCTGCCCGCACTGCCGCGCGCCGTTGTCGGTGCTCGATGCGCAGGCGGTTGAAAAAAAGCTCAACGCGCTGGCGGAGCGCCAGGCAAAAAGCAAGGACCCGGTGCGTCTTGCCGTGGCCATGCAGGAGGCGTTGTTGGGTGATCCGTCGCGCGCGCGGGCGCGAGAACGCCGGCTTGCGCAGACACCCGGCACGGACTCGTTGACGCAAACGACCGATCTGGTGCTCAATGGTATTTCCGCGATGGTCAATGCTTTTTGCAAGTGATTCGCCGTTTATTCAAAACAATCGTGTTATAGGAAGGGCCATGCCATATCTTGATCTGCCGCCGGACTTAAAACTCTACTACACCATCGACGACTACACCGATCCGTGGGCCAAGCCCGACACCGTGCTGTTTGTGCATGGCGCGAACGAGAACACCGACGCCTGGCGGCCGTGGATGCCGCACTTGTCGCGTTACTACCGCTTGATTCGCATCGATCAGCGCGGCTTTGGCAAAACCGGCGCGGTGCCGGCGGGTTTTGAATACACCACCGAGTTGTTCGTCGATGATTTTGTGCGCGTCATCAATCAATTGTCGGATGGGCCGGTGCACGTTATCGGCGGCAAGAGTGGCGGCATCAATGTCATCAAGCTCGCGGCGACGCGGCCCGATCTGGTGAAAACCGTGACACTGTGTTCCACGCCGATACGCCCGCCCAAGGCCCAGGGCTGGGTGGATCACATGGCAAATCAGGGCATGCGTAGTTGGGTGCGCAGCACCATGCGCAGCCGCTTGGGCACCCAAATGCCGGAGCGCGGCATTGACTGGTGGGTCGATCTCATGGGTAGCACCGCGCTGACGACCATGCAGGCATATCTGAAGTGGGTGAACGGCATCGACGTGCGCCCCGATCTTGAACACATCACTTGCCCGGTGCTGGTGTTGACCACGGAATCGCCGTATCGCGACAAGGCGGAAGTCGAGGCTTATCGCCAGTACATCAAAAATCTGGAACTAAAAATATTCGCGACCGACGGTTACCACGCGGCAGGTGCGGCGCCGGACGACAGCGCGCGCGCCACGCTGGATTTTCTGAATCGGCATCGTTGATCGCGTGACGCTTTTGCACCGTCCGTGACCATCCCACTCCGTCATTCCGGCGCAGGCCGGAATCCAGTTCGCACAATTATGCGCAGCAAGTTGAGGTCAGATCCTTCGGATTATTTTACGTACTGGATTCTGGCGTTCGCTAGAATGACGGTGGCACGTGTGTGCGCTTGGCGTTCAACGCCGGCGCTGTTTGTCGCACTCGCGGCGCCGATGGCAACGGCTGCGCAGCCGACGGCAAGCTATCCCGCCAAACCTATCCGCCTCATCGTCGCGCAGCCGCCGGGCGGCTCCACCGACATCACCATGCGTTTGTTCGCGCAAAAAGTCAGCGAGAGCATCGGCCAGCAGATCGTGGTGGACAATCGTGCCAGCGGCGGCGTGGGCAGCGTGCCGTCGCTTACCACGGTGGCCAAGGCGGCGCCCGATGGTTATACGCTGCTGGCGGTGACGCCGAGTTTCACGTTTGCGCCCGCGCTGGTGAAGGATTTGATGATCGATCCGGTCAAGGATTTTGCGGCGGTCACGCAATTGACGCGCGCGCCGTATCTGCTCGTCGGATTCAGTGGTTCAAACATCAAATCCGTGAAAGACCTCATTGCCCATGCCAAGGCGCAGCCCGGAAAATTTACCATCGGCGCCACCAATATCGGCAGCGGCACGCATCTGGTGGCGATGCGGTTTCTCGTCACGGCGGGCATACGAGCGGAAACCACGTATGTGCCGTACAAAGGCGTTGCGCCCGCGTTGCTGGAGCTGATGTCGGGGCGCATCGATGCCTCGATGGCGGGCATTGTCAGCGCCGTGCCGCTGCTCAAAACCGGCAAGCTGCGTGCGCTGGGCATGAGCAGTGCAAAACGGTCCAGCCTACTGCCGGATTTGCCGACCATCGCCGAACAAGGCCTGCCGGGATACGAAGCGTGGGCGTTCGAGGGTTGGTCCGCGCCGGCGCAAACACCCATAGCGATACGGCAGACATTAAGCACACATGCGGCCCGCGCCGCGCAATCCACCACGATCGCGGAGCGCTACCGGGCCGATGGCGCCGAGGCGCTGGGCAGCAGCCCGGACGCGTTTCAGCGTTTTATCGCGCAGGAAGTGCCGCTGTGGCGCGCGCTGGTGAAAGAGCTGGGCATCAGCGCGACCGGGCCGTAGCATAGCGCTTGCGCGGCGGCGTCGAATTTCCGGAAAATTGCCAGACCCGGCGCAAAATGTTGCATCATTCCGCAAGAATTGGTTTTTCGTTTTCACGTAATCTCGTTTTCTCGCGCTGGAGTCTGGCAATGAAGCATGGCAAAAAAATGACCACCGGGATGCTGGTGTCAGCAGTGATGGTAATGTTGCCATCAGCCGCGATGGCGGCCGATCCGGTTCGCGATTACCCGGTGCGGCCGGTACGCATCGTGTCGGGTTTTCAGGCGGGCGGCAGTTCGGATTTTCTGGTGCGCGTGCTCGCGCCCAAGTTGACCGAACGGCTCGGGCAAACGTTCATCATCGAAAATCGCCCCGGCGCGGGCGGCGCCATCGGCGCGAACCTGGTTGCCAAAGCCACACCGGATGGCTACACGCTGATTTTTATCAGCGGCGCGTTTACCGCGCACGCGGCCTCGGTGAATACGCCGTACGATCCGCTGAAGGATTTTGACTGGATCACCACCATCGTGACGTATCCGTTCGTCGTGACGGTGCGCAACGACACGCCCGCGCGCAGCACGGCGGAACTCATCGCGCTGGCGAAAAAAAATCCCGGCAAATTGAATTACGGTTCGGTGGGCATCGGCTCGGTGTTTCATCTCGCGGCCGAGTTGTTTAATTCGATGGCGGGCACGGAAACCGTGCATATCCCGTACAAGGGCAGCCCGGATGCGCTGACAGACATGATCGGCGGGCGTCTCGATTTCATGTTCATGACACTCACCGGCGCGTCGCCGCATATACGCGGCAATCGCATCCGCGGTATCGCCATCTGCTCCAAAGAGCGTTCGCCGCAGATGCCAGAGTTGCCGCCGGTGTCGCAGGTGCTGCCGGGTTATGAAGTCACCTCGTTCGCGGGTATGGGCGCGACCGGCGGCTCGCCCAAGCCGGTCATCGCGAAACTGAATCGGGAGTTGCGCGCGGTGATGGGGGGCAATGATGTGATCAAACAGTTTACCGAGGCGGGCGGCGACATGCGCCCCGGCAGCCCGGAGGAAATGACGCGCCATGTGACCGAAGAAATCGCCAAGTGGCGGCGCGTGGTAAAGGAGCGCAAGATAGCGGTGAAATAACAGCGCGAGGACGTTGGTTTCCGCAAGGATCGTGGGGATTGTAAGGACCGTAAGTATTGTAAAGACATGGCGAGCCGGTGATCTTGTTCGAGATTTTCCAAACCTGGAGGAGATCAACATGAAAGCGTATCGGGCGGTTTGTGCAGTCGCGGTTTGTTTCGCAACGGTTGCAAGCAGTGTCGCGCAGCCCTGGCCCTCGCGGCCGATCACGATCATCGTGCCGTTCTCGCCGGGGGGGCCCACCGACACGCTGGCGCGCTTGATCAGCGAGCCGATGCGAAAATTTCTGGGACAGACGGTGGTGGTGGAAAACGTCACCGGCGCTGGCGGCAGCATCGGCGTGGGGCGCGTGGCGCGCGCCGCGCCCGACGGATACACCGTTTCCATTGGCCACTGGGGCACGCATGTGGTGAATGGCGCTTACTACAGTCTGAATTTCGATTTGATCAAGGATTTTGCGCCGGTGGCGCAGATCGCGACCAATCCGCAACTGGTCATGTCCAAGAACGCCGTTCCCGCCAAAAACATGAAGGAACTCGCGGCGTGGATCAAGTCGAATCAGGACAAGGTGCAATTCGCCACCGGCGGTGTCGGTGGCGCGTCGCACATTGCAGGCATCTATTTCATGAATCGCGTCGGCGCCAAGGTGGAATATGTGCCGTATCGCGGCGCGGCGCCCGCGTTGCAGGCGCTGCTGTCGGGCGAGGCCGATATCAATATTTCGCAGATCGGCGGCTCGATTCAGCATGTGCGCAGCGGGCGATTGCGCGCCTACCTGGTGACGGCCAAGGACCGTCAGCGCGCCGCGCCGGAAATCCCCACCGCGGACGAGGCGGGCATGCCGGGCATGCATACGTCGGTGTGGCATGGCATCTGGGTGCCCAGAGCTACCTCGCGCGACGCGATTATCAAATTGAACGCGGCGATCGTCGAAACCTTGTCCGATAACAGCGTGCGCGCGCGATTTGCCGATATCGGGCAGGACATTCCACCGCGCGAGGAGCAAACCCCCCAGGCGTTGGCGGCTTATCACAAAGCGGAAATCGACAAGTGGTGGCCGCTGATGAAAGCGGCGGGGATTAAGGGGGAATGATGGGTTTTCGGCCCACGCTTGGACGTCGTGATTTTGTTGGCGAAGGCTTGTGAAAGCCAAACTTGACGATGGCCACTGTCGGTCATGACCCTAAGTAGTCGAGGCTACTCGCATGGCGGACATTGCCGGTGGCCGCAAATACTGGCAATAGGCTTTCCCGGTATTATTGCCTATGAAGTATCAGGACTCGTTTTGCTGGAAAAGGGGCGAAGCCCTAAACGCTTAATGATGCCGCTTTTCGTGGAAATTTAATGCTGTATGAAACCTTACAGAATATAGGATAAGTCTTTGTTTTATTGTAACGTTCTTGAGATATACGAGTCCGAGTTAAACGGACGGTGCGCCGAGTTATGGCGCAAACCTGTCGCCCTATATCAAAGTTATGCATTGCCTGGTAGGTATCGTCGTGATTATTGATCTGCTAGCGAAATTTCAAACATTGGTCGTGGGGGTGCTTGGATTCACTGGCGTGATCGTCACATTGATTGCAAATGCCAAGATCCAAAGAAACCTTCAAGCTGCCCAACGACAACACGAAGTTCGGTCAATTCGCACAGCGCTGGTAGTCGAACTGAAAGAGAACGTGCGGATGTACGAGGATCGAATCAGTGAACTCTCAAAGGCGGATGGAACGCATCACGCAATCTTGCCGAGTAAGGTCACAAACAATATCTATAAGTCCTCACTTTCCGATGTCGGTCTCCTTTCCGACAACGAGATCGAGGCAGTACTTCTCGCGTACTTGGTGCTTGAGGAGATGCCCTATCGCTTACGTCTTCTCCTCGGCACTAACAATATGGGCGGATACAACGACGAATTTATCAGGATTGAGGCGGACAGATAGCATGATGCAAAGAGAATACATGAGGCACTGCTCCCAAGGCTTCGAGAAGCTGTTACTGCTCTGGAGCGCAATGCATAACATGGCGGTCGTGCGGACGCGCCGCGAGCCGCCGTGCCAATTCAAAGGCTGCGCTGCGGCGCGCCGTACACCTCCACGTGTGCGCCGGGCATGGCGCG
>DHVE01000034.1 GCA_002412495.1 Betaproteobacteria bacterium UBA5216 | reverse complement strand
CGGTGGCGGCAATGTCGGCCTGATGTACGTGACGCAGCATGCAGGCGACCCGCACTATCTTGTTGTCGGCTCGACAACGCTGCTGACGAACCAGATCGTCGGCGTGAGCGCGTTGTCGCACGCCGACTTTACGCCGGTTGCGGTGATTCTTTCAGAGCACATTGTGTTCAGCGTGCGCGCCGATTCGCCGATCAAATCGGGCGCTGACTTGCTGCAACGCCTGCAAAAAGATCCGCAATCGTTGAGCATTTCGATCGGCAGCGCGCCGGGGAACATCAACCATATCGCCATGGCCCGCGTGGCAAAAGGCGCGGGCATCGATCCGAAGCGACTGAAGGTGGTGGTATTCGGCTCGGCAGGCGAGGGCATGACGGCATTGCTCGGCGGGCACGTCGATGTCTCGGTGTCGACACTAGGCGTCAACGTACCGCAGGTCGAGGCCGGAAAACTGCGCGCGTTGGGCATTGCGGCGGCGCGGCGTCTGGGTGGCGTCATGGCGCAGGTTCCGACATGGAAAGAGCAGGGCATCGCCGCGGAAATCGGCTACTGGCGTGGCCTGTTCGCGCCGAAGGGCATCGCGGCCGAACACGTGGCGTACTGGGAGGACGTGCTGGCCAATGTCAGCAAATCCGAGGAATGGCAGGCCATGGCCGGCAAATCGTTCTGGGACGCGAGCTTCAAGGGCAGCCGCGACATGCGCACGTTTATCGGCGCCGATTACGCCACATTCAGGACGATATTGACCGATCTTGGCATGGCGAAACAGTAGCGGCGCACCGGCAGTGCCGCACCGCGTTACCGGCGCTATCGTTTTATTACGCCGTGCCGATATTCAGCACGATGTTGACGTGATCATCCAGCGCGGCAGTACAGTGCGGTGGCACCACGACGCTGGTGTCGTATTCCTGCACGATCAGCGGGCCTTGATGCGCGCGGCCGGCAAGTGCTTCGCGTGTCACTACGGGCGTCGGCAGCAACCCATGCTGGCGGCCAAAATAGACGTCGCGCTGTTGCCGTGACGCGGCTGCGGCGTGATCGGTTGTCCAGCGCGCATCCTGCCATGAATCCCGGATAACCGTGGCGATCATGCGGCAGGTCACCAGCTCAAAATCCTTGTTGGGCCCGCGATGTCCGTAACTGCGTTCGAACTCGGTTTCGAAGCGCGCTTCGACGAGGCGCAGCGCGTCGGTATTGATCTCCGTGGCATCCATCGGCACCGTGATCTCCGAGGATTGCCCGCGATAACGCAGATCGGCAAAATAGCGGATCGTCACACGTGATGCCGGATAGCCTTCCCGTTCGAGGCGCACGATAAGCTCCGTTTGCATCTCCCGGTAGGCTGTCGCGATCGCCGTCAGGTCCGTAGCGGCTGTGGAAGTCAGCACGGTTCTCGACGCATGTTGCTCGACTTCGGCGCGCAACAGGCCATAGGCACTGAAAACGCCGGGCGCTGGCGGAATCAACACCGTGCGCACGCCGAGTTCCAGCGCCACCGCGGCGGCATGGATGGGGCCGGCGCCGCCGAAGGCCATCAGGGCAAATTCCGCCGGATCGCGGCCGCGCTCGACGGATACCGATTTGATGGCGCGCACCAGGTTGGAATTCGCGACCTGATGGATGCCGTACGCGGCCTCATGCAGCGACAGGCGGGTCGTGCCGCTGATGTGTTGCGTTATTGCGTTCTCCGCGAGGTCGCGCCGGATGCCGAGCGCGCCGCCGGCCAGCGAATCTTCGTTCAAATAACCGAGCACCAGATTCGCGTCGGTCACGGTCGGCCATTCGTTACCACGCCCATAACAGGCCGGTCCCGGCACCGATCCGGCGCTACGCGGCCCGACGCGCAACGAACCGCCGGTATCCACGGTGGCGAGGCTGCCGCCGCCGGCGCCGACTTCCGAAACATCGATCACCGGTATGCGCAGCGCGTATCCGTTGCCGCGCATCAGGCGGCTGCTGACCGAAACCGCGCCACCGACTTCGTATTCGGACGCGCGCAGCACGTCGCCGTGTTCAATGATCGAAGCTTTGGCCGTGGTGCCACCCATGTCGAGCGTGATCACGTTACCGTGGCCGCTGGCTTGCGCGATTTGCGCGGCAGCCACAACGCCGGCGGCGGGGCCGGATTCGATGATGGTGACCGGGCGTTCGGCCGCCAGCCCCGCGCTGATGAGCCCGCCGTTCGACTGCATTACCAGTATCGGCGCGGCAACGCCGCAGCGGCCCAGGCCTTCGCGCAATCGGTCGAGGTAAGTGGCGATCAGCGGCGCGACGTACGCGTTGACCACGGTGGTGCTGGTGCGCTCGTACTCGAGCATTTCCGGCAGCACTTCGTGCGACAGCGAAACGCGCAATGCGGGAAACCGGCGCTTCAGTAATTGGCCGACAGCGATTTCGTGTTGCGGATTGCGGTAAGCATGCAAAAAGCACACAGCCACCGCTTCAATATCAGATGCGGCCCACTGCTGAAAAACGGGTTCGAGGCTGGCCGCATCGAGCGGGGTGAGGGTGGCGCCGTTTGCGGCGATGCGTTCGCGCACGCCGAATCGGAATTCACGTGCCACCAGCGGAACGGGTTTTTGCCAATCCAGATCGTACGACATCGGAATGCGGATGCGCCGCAGTTCAAGTACGTCGCGAAATCCTTCGGTGGTCAGCAGCGCGACACGCGCGCCCTTGCGTTCCAGGATGGCATTGGTGGCCACCGTCGTGGCGTGAACGATTTCCGCGATCTCGCTCACCGGCATGGCTTGTTCCGTGCAAAACGCCTTCACACCGTGAATGATCGCTTCGGCGTAGTCAGCCGGTGTCGAGGGCACTTTGCGTTTGTGCAGCGTGCCGTCACTGCACAGAAACACCAGATCGGTGAACGTGCCGCCGATATCGATGCCGACGCGCATCTGTGCCTCACCGCTTGCCATGATCGTACTTTACCGTTGAACCGTCGTTTCGCAGCTGTGCGGTTGCCGCCTGATCAATCCGCCACGGCGATGCGAGCACACAAACCGCGTAATCGCGGCGCGCTGCGTTGATTGAAACCTTGCCGTCCCGCACGTCGGCGAGCACCTGTTGCGGATCACGCTCGCGCGGATCACCAAAACCGCCCGCGCCGGCGGTGGTGTGGCGAAACGCCTGCCCCTGTTTGAGGCGCGTGGTGAACTTGGTCGGCAACTGGCGCCAGCCGTTGTTGTCTTCATTGTCTTCAATCAGGTTGTTGGATGCGGCGCCGGGCAGCCCACCCGCCAGGCCATAGGGCGGATGTTGGCGGCGATCGGAGCGCAATTGAAACGTCGCCTCTTCGCCGAGAAACCGCAATTGGCGCACGACCGACATGCCGCCGCGCCATTTGCCCGCGCCGCCACTGTCGGTTGCGAACTCGTACTGCTCGACACGGATCGGCGCCTGACTCTCGACCATTTCAATGGGGGCATTGCCGATGTTGGCCGCTGGATTGGCAACGCCGTCGATGCCTTCGCGTTCAAAGCCGCCGCCCCATGCGCCCATCAACGCTTCCCGAAACAGCACGTAGCGGCCTTCGGTGTCCCGACCGCCGATGCTGTAACTCGTGGTGCCACCTTCGCCGGCGGCACGCGGCTTGAGTGGCACCGCCTGCGCGAGTGCGCCGAACATCGCATCGATCAACCGGAAACCGCTGATGCCGCGCGCGGCGACCGCCGCCGGACGGCGTGGATTGAACAACGTGCCCACGGGGGCGTGAACATGTATCGGCCGCATGAAGCCGGCGTTGTTGGGCGCGTCGGAACTCATGATTGCGCGAATGGCAAAATACACTGCGGATTTCGCAAACGAGAGTGTGGAATTGATCGCGCCCCTGACCTGCGGCGAGCTGCCGGTCAGATCGACGTCGAGTTCATCGCCCTTGACGTGTAGCGTCACCTTGACCGTGACCGGTTGGTTCGGTGTGATGCCGTCGTCGTCCAGATGATCAGTACAGGTGTAGCTGCCGTCGGGAATGGCGCTAATGGTGCGTCGCGCGGCGTGCTCCGAATAATTCAGTAATTCATCGAAACATTGTTCCAGCGTCTCGACGCCGTAGCGCGCGGCAAGTTCGCACAGGCCGCGCTCGCCGATGCGGCAGGCGGCCTCTTGCGCGTGCAGGTCGCCGATCACGGTGTCGGGCACCCGTACGTTGCGCGCAATCAGTTTGAACAGGGTGTCGCAGGGCACGCCGCGCTCATAGAGCTTGAGTACCGGGATTTGCAGCCCTTCCTGGAATATTTCAGTGGAATCGGCGGCACTGGAGCCGGGCACGCGGCCGCCCATATCGTTGTGGTGCGCGACCAGCACCGCGTAGCCGAGCAGATGCTCGCCGACGAACACTGGCTTGAACATGAAGATGTCCGGCAGATGCATGCCGCCCTGATACGGATCGTTAAACACCACTACGTCGCCAGGCGCCAGCGTGTCGCCGTACTCGGCACGCACCGCGTCCATCGCATCCGGTATCGACCCGAGGTGCAGCGGCAGACTCAAGCCTTGCGCGATCATGCGGCCGTGCCGGTCGCAAAACGCGCTCGACATGTCCATTGTGTCTTTCATGATTGATGAGTAGGCAATACGCACGACCGTCAACACCATTTCATCGACCACCGATCCGATGCCGTTTTTGACGAGCTCCAGCCGCACCGGGTCGGATGAAAATTTCCTTTCCATCGGCGGGCTCACGCGCCGTGCCGTTGCAGGTGCGGCGCGCCCAGCCGGGCCATCAGTACGCGTATATCGGCGAGCGTGTCCAGCCCGAGTATCTCGTCCGCGATTTTTTTGCGTTTGGCCACGTCAACAAACGCCGTGTTGGCGTTGAATTTTTCAAGTAGCTCGGCCGGTGAAAAAGGATTCGTCGAATCGCCGCGCACCCGCGGCACCTCGCGCACATGCCGCGTGCCGTCCGCGAGTGTGACCTCGATCCAGCCGGGCATGTCCTTGACCTGATAGGCAGGCTCGACCGTGTAGCTGATTTTCGCCATCAGCTGGCGAATGTGCGGGTCGGATGCGTCGTGCTCGGTAAAATCGGCGATGCCCGCCTCGCCGCGCGCCAGCATCAGCGCGACCGAAAACGGCAGACTGAAGCGCGCGTCATAACCGGTCGCCGGGTTGAGTTTGTTGTTCCACGGTTCGCACACCAGATTGACCGCGCCCGGCGCCACACGGCAGGCAATTGCGGCCACGTTTTCCGTCCGCGGATCCAGTTCGCGCCGCAGTGCCAGCGCGCAATCGAGAAATGCCTGCAAATAATGACAAAACGGGTAGAGCTTGGGGCGTATGTCGAGCATTTCCCATTGTTGGCCCAGCCCGTTGAATATCATTGCCAGATCGAGCGATTCGCCACGCAGAAAAGAATTGTAGACGCCCAGTTTGCCCTCGAACACGCTGCCCGGCCCGCTGATGCCTGCTTGCGAGAACTGCGCGGCGATAATGCCGCACATCCCGCCCCAGCCCGCATGCAAGCGCTTCGATCCGGCGCCGGCCGGCACGCATTCAAGCAGACCCGAGGTGAAACTGCCGCTCACGCCCACGGCATCAATGGTGCGTTGCAGTCCAACTTTTTCAAGCTTGGCCGTCATCAGCGCGGCGCCGAAGGGCGTGGCCATCGACGTGGTATGAAAGCCGCGCAGATGAAACTTGTTCAAGGCTGGCATGGCAATCCGGATCGACGCTTCCATGCCCACCACCAGCGCCGTCAGCATGTCGCGTCCGGAGCAACCGGCCTGTTCGGCGACGGCCAGCGCCACCGGCACCAGCGCCGCGCTGGGATGCACAACCGATTCGGTATGCGTGTCGTCGTAGTCCTGACCGTGGGCGAGTATGCCGTTGCACAACGCGGCGTTGTGCGCGGGCACTTTTGTTTGGCCGCCGATCAGCGTGGCGTCGTTCGCGCCGCCCCAGCGCGAAATCAGCTTGAGCGCCGATTGACCGAAGTCGATCCGGGTCGAACCGATGCTCACGCCAATGGTGTCGAGCACCAGCCGTTTCGCTTTTTCAATGACCGCGGGCGGAATGTCTTCAAAGCGAAGGCTTTCGCTGAATTGTGCCAGGCGTTGCGCGATGGTCTCGGACATGGTCAACCTTCAGACTGTGGAAATCTCAACAGGGTTTAAGGCACGCAGCTTGACGCTGATCACGAAGGATAGAGCGGTTAATGCATGTTGCGTCAGCGACGGCCCGTCTACTGGCTTCCGAATTCGCCGTTGGCTAGTGGTCAATACCTACGACGTCATCAGGCTCGAACTCATCCGGCACTGTGCCGTCCCCAGGGCCAGTCACCATCGCGGCGAGGGCGTCGCTCTGCTTGACGAAGTATTCTTCGCTGATCGGGTCATAAAAGCGCTGGCCCACGGCGACGTCGCTGAATTTGATGCGGTAACGCGAAGGTTGTGCTGGCATAGGCGTGTTGTGTAAGGTTGAGTAGAAAGTGTTCTGGATCGGGGCTAGGGTAAACGCGTGAATACGTGAATGTGTGAATCGATGATGGTGACGCGAGGTTACGTTGCTTTCGCCGCTGCCGCCGCCCCCCGCCCCGCCAGCCGCCCAAACACCGTGCCCGACACCAGCCCCGTGCCTGCCGCGTAATTGAAATAAAACAATCCGCCGACCATTTCACCGGCGGTGTAGAGGCCGGGTATCGGATGCAGATGCACATCCACTACCTGCCCGGTTTCGGGATTGATGCGCAGCCCGCCGAAGGTGAAGGTGATGCCGCAGGTGACGTGATAGGCCTCGAACGGCGCCGTGTCGATGGTGTTGGCCCAGTTGGATTTGGGCGGTTCGATGCCTTCGGTGCAGCGGCCGTCCTTGATGGAATGATCGAACGGCACGCTCTTTTTGATCGAGGCGTTGTAGTCGCGCACGGTTTTCAGGAAGCCGGCTTTGTTCACGCCTTCGAGTTTGTCGGCGAGTTCTTCAAGGGTGTTGGCGACCACGCGCGTGACCATCTTGTCGCCGTATTCCGGGCGCAGCAGCGGGCGCACCTTGGCGTCAAACACCTGATACGCGAACTGCTGCGGCTGGTTGAGCACCTCGCCGCCGTACTTGGCGTAGGTATAGTTGTAAAACTCGATGCCTTCATCGACAAAGCGTTTGCCATCGGCGTTGATCATGATCGACAGCGGATAGCTGTGACGATACGAGCTGTGCGGCAGATTGAGGTTGCCAACTTCCGGCGCGTGGCGTTCCCATGACACGGCATGGCGGCCCGACCAGTTGCCGAACGGGCACGCGCCGATGTCGAGCGCCATTTTCAAACCGTCGCCCATGTTGAAACGCGAGCCGCGCACCTTGGCCAGTTCCCAGCCGGGGCCGAGGTAGCGTGTGCGCATTTCCGGATTGGCCTCAAAACCGCCACAGGCGAGCACTATGGATTTCGCTTTAAAATCAATAAGTTCTCCTTTGCATTTGGCGTGTACGCCGGAGACGCACTTGCCGTCATACATCAGCGAAATCGCGCGTGTTTCGTAAAAGATTTCCACGCCTTTTTTGACGGCGGTATCAGTCGCGGATTGCACCAGCCCCGGTCCGCCACCGGAAATTTCAAGCGGCATGCGGCCGAAGAAGCGGCGCTGGCCGTTGACCACGGCAGACTGCGCGCGATAGTTCGGGACGAAGCGCACGCCCTGACTGCGCAGCCACACCATCGCATCGAGGCTTTGCGTGATCAGCACTTCGCTCAGTTCCGGATCGGTGCGAAAGTTGGTCACGCGATACAGATCGTCGTAAAACTGTTCCTGCGTGTTGCTTTCCCAATCGGTGGTTTTGGCTTCTTCATCGGTGATGTCGATCAGCTTGCGCAGATCGTCAACGTTGTTGTACGCGAAGCGCATCACACCGCCGGCGAATCGGCTGTTGCCGCCGGATTCATCCGGAGTGGCGGCTTCGAGCATGGCGACGCTGGCGCCCATGTCACGCGCGGCCAGTGCGGCGCAGTTAGCGGCATTGCCTTTGCCGACGACGACGACATCAAATGCTTTCACGGGAATTCCTTGCAGGTATGAAATGAAAGAGAAATCTGATTCTACCAAGTAGTGCACGGCGTGATTGCAAGGCGTTACACTTGGGCCATGAAAATTCAATCCTACCGTGCGGCCGTCGCGGCGCTGGCCATGTTGGCGCCTGCGCTTGCCGCCGCGCAGCCGCGGCCGTATCCCGCCAAGCCCATCCGCGTGGTGATCGGCGGCTCGCCCGGCAGCAACGCGGACATTTTTTTTCGCATCGTTCAGTCACGGATGGGCGCGGCGCTCGGACAGTCCTTGGTGGTCGATTACCGTCCCGGCGCGGGCGGCGCGCTGGGCGCGGGCATCACCGTCAAAAGCCCGGCGGACGGCCATACCATCATGCTGGTAGCCGCCGGTTTCGTGATGAATCCGGCGCTCACCAAAACCCTGCCGTTCAACCCGGCGGCGGATTTCACCGCACTGGGCCTGGTGGCGGATGTACCGGCGGGACTGGTGGTGCATCCGTCGCTGCCCGCAGGCGACGTCAAGCAACTGATCGCGCTCTCGCGCGCGCGGCCCGGTGCGCTCAACTACGGCAGCGCGGGACAGGGCTCGGTGTCGCACCTGGCGGGCGTGTTGTTTAATCTGCTGGCGAAAGTGAACACCGTGCACGTGCCCTATAAAAGCAGCGGCCCATCGATGGTGGATTTGATCGCCGGCCAAATCGCGTTCTCGTTTCCGACGGTTTCCGGCGCGTTGCAGCACGTGCATGCCGGGCGGCTGCGGCTGCTGGCGCAAACCGGCACACGGCGCTCGGCGATGCTCAAAGACACGCCCACCGTGCAGGAGGCGGGGTTGGCGGGCTTCGTGGTGAACAGCGGGTTTGGTCTGGTGGGGCCCGGCGGCATGCCCAGGGCCGTGGTAGACAGCATCAACGGCGCCTTAAGCAAAGCGGTGCAGGATGCCGGCGTGCGCAAGGCGATGGTCGACAACGGGGCCGATCCCGCGGGCGGCACGCCCGAACAGCACGATGCCTACATCAAGTCCGAAGTGGCGAAGTGGATCAAGGTGGTCAAAGCGGCGGGTATTCAGCAGGAATAGGGATTTAACAATATAGGCAGCCGCAACGGCGCAAAGAACCGCCGCAAAGATGACCCTGCGCAATTCATCGTAGAATTTCTTTGCGTTTCCGTTGTGTCTTTGTGTCTTTGCGGTGGGATGTTGTTTTTTAGATGGTATTTTTACAAGAGAAAGCAAGCATGGGTATAGCAAGAACTCTGGCGGAGAGAATCGCCGCGACACGCTACGAAGACCTGCCGCCGGATGCGATTTACTGGTGCAAGGTGGCGGTGATGGATACCGTTGGCGTGGCGCTGGCGGGCGCGCGCGAACCGGCGCCGAATGTGTTGTGTGATGTTCTCTCGCCGGCGAATGGGCCGAGTCTCGTGTTCGGCACGAATCGGCGTGTGCCGTGTCTGGATGCCGCGCATATTAACGGCACGGCGGCACATGCGCTGGATTTCGACAACACGGCCGCGCACTTCGCGGGACACATTTCAGCGGTGATGGTGCCCGCGCTGATTGCGGCGGGGGATGCGTTTAACCGTTCCGGGCGTGATCTGCTGCTTGCGCACGCGGTTGGATTCGAAGCCGGCTGCCGTATCGGGCGCGGCGTGAATGTCGATCTGTATCACTCCGAACAAGGCTGGCACCCGACCTCCACGCTGGGCGTGTTCGCGGTGGCGGCGGCGTGTGCGCGTCTGCTGGGGCTGGATGCCGCGCAGACGGAAACCGCGCTGACGATCGCGACCTCGCTCGCGGCGGGCATCAAGGCGAACTTCGGCACCATGACCAAACCCCTGCACGTGGGCGAATGCGCGCGCGGTGGTTTGATGGCGGTGTTGCTGGCGCGCAAGGGCTTCACCGCCAATCCGGATGCGTTCGAGCACAAGCAGGGGTTTTTCAATTTGTTCAACGGGCCGGGGCACTTCGACGCATCGCGCATCAATGAAAGCTGGGGACAACCGTACGATGTGGTCAGTCCTGGCGCGAGCTACAAGCAGTATCCGTGCTGCTACAGCACGCACGCGGCCATCGAAGCGGCGCTGACGCTGACACGCGAGCATGGCGTGTTCGACGCTCCAGTAATCGCGAAAATTGAAACCTGGACACCGGCCTTTGGCTTGTCGTACACCAATCGGCCGAATCCCGCGAGTGATCTCGATGCCAAGTTCAGCGTGCAGTATTGCGTGGCGCGGGCGCTGCTGGCCGGCAAGGTGGTGCTCGAGGATTTCGAGCACGAGGCATTTCGCGATGCCGCGGTGCAAAGCGTGCTCGCCCGTGTGCGCTCTGAAATTTACACTGGAAAAATGTTCGATCCCGCCGATCCGTTCGATGCCGAAGTGAAACTCACGCTCGCCGATGGACGCACGCTGTTCGCAAAAGTTGATCGTCCGCTCGGCAGAACTTCGGCGATCCCGATTCCGTACGAGCGCCTGCGCGAAAAATTTGCAAACTGCGCGGGGCGCGTGTTGCCGGCGGATGCCGTGGCGGCGGCATCGAAAGTGCTGGATGCTCTCGATCAGTCTGCCAGCGTGGCGGATTTGACGCGGGCCTTGCACGCGCGGGACGGGGCCGCGCGAAAATTTGCCTGAATGACTGGAAACGCACTACGTCTGAAAACCAACGAAAGGACATCATGACGCAACCCACGGACAGCGAATTACTCGCGGCGGAAATGGCGCGCCGGCGCGGCAAGGTCTATCCGGCGCACAGCTGGATCGCGGATAAATTTCCCGATTACGTCAAGGTGCTGGTGGAACTGGATGAAGTGATTCGCGTCCGGCCGCGCCGGTTCGATGAAAAAATGCATGAGTTGTTCCATGTCATCGCGCTCGCGGTCGAGATGTCGAATCCGCCCAACCAGCCGCATTTGAAGCAGCACATCAAGCGCGCGCTGAAATTAGGCTGGCAGCCGGAAGAAATTGCCGAGGCGTTGATGGTGTGCGTGAATCCGTGCGGCGCCAAAGTGCTGACGTATGGCGTTACCTGCATGCTCGAAGCCATTGAAGAGATGAAGACCGAGTGAGCGCACGCCGCCGCGCCGTGTTGTCATTGCTGGCATGCCTGCCGGCACTGCCGGTGCTGACGTCGTGCTCAACGCCCGCACAACTGCTGTTGGCGGCCATTCCCGACGGCACGCTGGCCACGCTGCTCGGCCATTTCGAGAAAGCTGCCACCGTCAACCGGCAGCGCGTGGCGGAGCTGGAGCACAAGGGCGAGTGGGTGGAACTCGCGAAATTCGCTGAAGAGAATCTCGATAAGGACCGTTCCAGCGCTCCATGGTGGATGGTCGCTGGTTACGCCTATTCACAACAGAAGCAACACGCGCGGGCGATTCAGTGTTTTCGTGAAATGGTGCGGCTGGAGCCGGACGCGCCCGACGGCTGGAATCTGCTGGCGCAGGAACATCTCGCGATCGGCGAGCCGCGGCGCGCGATCAGCATTATCGAAAACGCCTTGCAGATTTTGCGTGATTCACCGGCAACGCTGGTGATACTCGGCGACGCCAACAGCGAGTTGCGTCTGCATGAGCCCGCGGCGCGCGCTTACCAGCAGGCGCTGGATATGAATGGCGGTTTAACGCAGGCCTGGGCCGGATTGGCGCGCAGCCATATCCAGCTGGGGCGCATGGCCGAGGCGGAAAACATAGCACGCGCCATGGATAAATCGCATCCGGATCTCGCGACAGCCATACGCCGCGAGATCGAAGGGGCGAAGCCGCGGTAGGCGGCTTGGGGTTGTCCTTAGCTTGTCTTCAACGCTGGCGTCAGATGCGGCGACAGTTGCTTGACCATCTGGCTGAACAGCGCGAGATTGCCGCCGATGATGTTGCCCGACGACAGGTATTTGTCGTTGCCTTGCAGGTCGCCGACCACGCCGCCTGCTTCGGTGATGAGCAGCGACCCCGCCGCGATATCCCATGGCGCAAGACCGATTTCCCAGAACGTATCGAGCCGGCCCGCCGCCACATAGGCCAGATCAAGCGCCGCCGAACCCGCGCGGCGCACGCCCGCGCTGTGTTGCATGATGTCGCGCAGCATGGCGAGGTACGCATCGAGATGTTTGTGCTCCTTGAACGGAAAGCCGGTGCCGACCAGCGCACTTTTCAGTTGCGCGCGTTTGCTCACGCGCAGACGCGTGTCGTTCAGGTAGGCGCCCGCACCGCGCGTGGCGGTGAATAAATCGTTATTGCACGGGTCGTACACCACGGCCTGCGTGACCACGCCCTTGTGCGATAACGCAATCGAGATCGCGTATTGCGGAAAGCCGTGCAGGAAATTGGTGGTGCCGTCGAGCGGATCGATGATCCATTGATACTCCGACTTGCCGCCCGACTGCGTTTCGCCGGACTCCTCTGCTAGAATCGAATGCTTCGGGTACGCTTCGAGCAGCGTGCGGATAATGATCTGTTCGGCTTCTTTATCCACCTCGGTTACAAAATCATTGGCGGCTTTTTCGCGCACGGCGACGATATCCAGGTTGCGCGCGGCGCGATTGATCAGGCTGCCTGCGCTGCGTGCGGCCTTGACCGCGGTGTTGAGCATGGGGTGCATTTGAGGGCCGTTGGGAGTTGGGTGTCAGGCGTCTGGAGTGAGTGACATGGGGTTATTTCCACCGATGAACGCCTCACACTAAACAAGATTGAAAATCGCAGTCCGCCATTGTACGTGATATGACTCAGTTATGACTTCGCCGCTCCAAAACATCCGCATCGTGCTGTGTGACACGCGGCATCCGGGCAATATCGGATCGGCGGCGCGCGCCATGAAAACCATGGGCTTGTCGCAGCTGTATCTGGTGAATCCGCATTTGTTTCCCGACAAGCAGGCTGACTGGATGGCGACCAACGCGGTGGATGTGCTGGAGCGCGCCACGGTATGCGCCGATCTGGACACCGCGCTGTCTGGCGTGGTGCTGGCGGTGGCTTGCACCGCGCGCAGCCGCGAAATCGCGGTGCCCGCCGTGACGGCGCGCGAGGCGGCGGCGCGATTGGTCGAAGTGGCGCCGCATCAGCCGGGGGCGCTGGTATTCGGCAGCGCAGGGC
>DHVE01000036.1 GCA_002412495.1 Betaproteobacteria bacterium UBA5216 | reverse complement strand
CCATCAACAAGATGAATCGCATCTCGCGGCAGATTTTGCAGGAAACCGGCTCGGAGCCGGATCCGGCCACGCTTGCCGACAAGATGGAAATGCCCGAAGAAAAAATTCGCAAGATTCTCAAGATTTCCAAAGAACCGATCTCGATGGAAACGCCGATTGGCGACGACGACGATTCGCATTTGGGCGATTTCATCGAGGATCAATCGACTGTTGCACCCAATGACGCGGCGGTGTTCGCGAGCCTGCGTGGCGTGACTAAAGATGTGCTCGATACGTTGACGCCGCGCGAAGCCAAGGTGCTGCGCATGCGATTTGGCATCGAAATGAACACCGACCACACGCTTGAAGAAGTCGGCAAGCAGTTCGACGTTACCCGCGAGCGCATTCGCCAGATAGAAGCCAAGGCGCTGCGCAAGCTGCGCCATCCGTCGCGCTCCGAGCGCCTGCGCAGCTTCCTCGATAACGAAGGCTGATTCCGACGGCGCACGATAAAAGCCCGCCCCTGTAACCGGGGGCGGGCTTTTTTATGTAACATGTCTTTTGGTGATCCAGAGATCGACGGGGTATTCCATGACATTTGATCCGGCAGCCGTTCAGATGTTCAATCCGTTGCGCCGGCGCCTGCTGCAAAGTACGGCCGCCCTGGGCGCGGCCTCACTTTTTCCAGCGCTGTCCTGGGCGCAATCTTCTTTGCACGGCCTGCCGCGCCATGCGCTGGTGATCGGTAACAGTCGCTACTCCAGTTCCCCGCTCGACAATCCCGTCAACGACGCCAAGGCGATCGCGGGGGAACTCAAGGCGTCGGGCTTTGACGTGAACCTGCTGCTCGACACGGGGCGCGACACCCTGCTGAACGCCATTGAAGCGTATGGCAAACAACTGTCGGCGCGCAAAGCGGTGGGTTTGTTCTACTTTGCCGGGCATGGCGCGCAACTCGCGTGGCGTAACTACCTGTTGCCGGTGGACGCGGTGATCAAGTCGATGAACGACGTGCCGGCGCGCGCGGTGGAACTCAACACCTTGTTGCAGGGTTTGACCAAGGCCAAAAATCCGATGAACGTGATCGTGCTCGATGCGTGCCGTGACAATCCGTTCGGCACGGCAATGCCGGTCGAACAAAAGGGCTTGAGCCAATTCGATGCGCCGCCGGGATCACTGCTGGCGTACGCGACTTCGCCGGGCAATGTCGCGAGCGATGGCAGCGGCGCCAACGGCTTATATACCGAGCATCTGCTGCGCGAACTCAAGACGCCGGAAGCGAAGATCGAGGATGTCTTCAAACGAGTGCGGCTCGCGGTGCGGCGCCGTTCGAACGGCGCGCAAATTCCCTGGGAAAGCACGTCGCTGGAAGAGGATTTTTACTTTCATCCGCCCAAGTCGACCGGCAAGATCAGCGATGAAGAAGCCACGCGGCGCTTTGAACAGGAGCTGGCAATCTGGGAACGGATAAAAGCCACATCGGAGGCAGCGCCTCTCGAAGACTATCTGCGGCGCTACCCGAGCGGGCTGTTTTCGGAAGTGGCGCAACTGCGGCTGGATCAGGTGCTCGTCAAGACTGGCGAGCGCCGGATTGATATCGCGTCAAGTGCGCAGAATCCTTTTTCAAAAGGCACGTTGCGCATCGATACACGGGTAAAAATCGGCGACCGCTATACCTTCCGCGAGGCCAACGCCGACACCCACGAAGAAATTCGCCAATACACCGTGGCGGTCAGCCAAATCACGGAGACCGAAGTGATTTACGGCAAGGGCGGCCTGGTGACAGACCTGATCGGGAACTGGATCAAGATCAACGACAGAACGCTGACGGGCGCGCAATATTTCATTCCGGATTACAGCCTGGGCAAGCGCTGGACCTCGCGCCATCGCTCGACGAGTGCAAAAGGTAACCACTACGACACCGTGGTGGATTGCAAAGTGGCGGCGCGGGAGCGCAGAACGTTGCCGGCAGGCACCTTCGACGCGTTTCGGATTGAGTGTTCGGGGTGGGCGCGTGGCGAGTCCGGGCTCAACATTGAACTCAAATCGCGCTATTGGGTCGCGCCCGAGGTTCGGCGGTTTATCGAGGGATTTTTCTGGCAGCGCACGGCGCGGGGGACGGTGCTGGAAAATAAAACCGTTCAGCTTATCGAGTTCAAACAGTCGTAAACGGGCTTGCGGGCCGCGCGCCTATGCCGGCGGCGCGCTGTCGATGTGTTTGGCCTTGCTCGTTACTTCACGAATTTCATCGCGGCGCTTCAGCCACCACGCGTAGGTGCGCGGCAGCAGGTCATGGTAATTCGCCACGCCCAACTCACGCGCGGCATGCACCGTCCAATAGGGATTCCACAAAAATTCGCGCGCGATGCCGATCAGGTCCGCGTTGCCGTCCTGCAATATTTGCTCGGCCTGCTTTGCCTCGGTGATCAAGCCGACGGCGATGGTCTTGATATCCACCTCGGCGCGCACGCGTTTGGAAAACGGCACGTGGTAGCCGGGTGCGCGCGGGACCAGCGTGCCCGTGCCCGCGCCGCCGATGCCGCCGGATGACGGCGTTACCACCGCGATGCCCCGCGCCTTGGCCGCGCGCGCGACCTGCACGGTGTCTTCGAGTGTCCACGCGTCACCGCTGCCATCAACCGCCGACAAACGTAAAAACACGGGCTTGTTTTTCGGCCAAACGGCGCGCACGGCTTCGATGATGTCCATGCAAAACCGCATGCGGTTGTCGAGGCTGCCGCCGTAGGCATCGGTGCGTTGATTCACCAGCGGCGACAGAAATTGATGAATCAGATAACCGTGCGCGCCGTGGATTTCAACCACGTCGTAGCCCGCGTTTGCCGCGCGCACCGCGGCATCACGCCAATTCGCCACCACGTCGGCGATTTCCGCGAGCGACAACTCATGCGGACGTGGCGCGGTGGCGCTGGGCGCTACCGCACTGGATGAAATCGTCGTCCACGGGGCTTCGCCGCGTGCCGCGTCTTCGGTGGTAAGCGGGCGATACCCCTCCCAGGGTGGACGGCCCGAGCCTTTGCGTCCGCCGTGGCCGAGCTGGATGCCGGGCACCGCGCCGTGCGCGCGCAAAAAATCATTGATGCGGCGATACTGCGCGAGATGCTTGTCGTCGTAAATTCCCGCGCAGTGGTACGACTTGCGACCGCGATCTTCCACCGCGGTTTCTTCGCAAAAGATCAGGCCCGCGCCGCCCATCGCAAATTGACCCAAGTGCACCAGGTGATAATCGGTGGGACCCGCATCACGTTCAGAGGTGTACTGGCACATCGGTGACACCACCACGCGGTTACGCAGCGTGATGCCGTCCAGCGTCATGGGTTCAAACAGCAATGGGCTATTGTTCATAAGTGTTTGTTTTTAAACGATTATTGCGCGGCGCCGATTTTGTTGTCACGCACCACCTTGCCCCATAATTTCATTTCTTCTTCGATATAGGCGGCAAATTCATTGGCCGAAGTGGCGCGCACCGTCGCGCCCACCTGTTCAAGCCGGCTACGCATGTCGGGCCGCGCGAGAATTTCGCTCAGACTGGTATGTATCTTGTTGCGTATGGGGGCGGGCACGCCGGTGGGTGCAAGCAGTCCCCACCATGAATTTACTTCGTAACCGGAGAACCCCTGCTCGGCGATGGTCGGCACATCGGGAAGCTGGGCGAGGCGCGCGCCTGATGACACGCCGAGCGCGCGGACGCGCTGTGATTTCACAAACGGCACGCCAAACAACGACGTACCCATCTGCATGGTGATTTGGCCGCCAATGACGTCGGTAATGATTTGCGCCGGCCCGCGGTAAGGTACTTGCGTAATTTTGAATCCCGCGCGTTGCTCGAGCAGTGCCATCGCCAAATGACCGCGGCTACCCACGCCGCTGGAGCCCAGTGTCAGCGCGCCCGGTTTGTTTTTTGCGGCTGCGACCATGTCGTTCACCGAACGATAAGGCGAGTTCGGACTCACCATCAGCAGATAGGGCGACGACGCAAACTGCATGATCGGCGTGAAATCCTTGAGCGAATCATAAGGCAGCGATTTCTGGATGCTCGGATTGGTGGCATGCGCGTCGAATATCACCAGAAAACTGTAGCCGTCGGCCGGCGCCGTGGCGGCGATGGCAGTGCCCGCCACACCGTTGCCGCCGGTGCGATTGTCGATCACGATTTGTTTGCCGAGCGATGCTGTCAGCTGCTCCGCAATGATGCGCGCGATCACGTCCGACGATCCTCCCGCGGCAAAGGCGGTAATGAAACGCACGGGCTTCGTGGGCCAGGCCGGCCCCGCGTCCTTTGACACGCTCACGGCGGGCTTGGTGGTGGCGGTTTGCGCCGCCACCACACCGGACAGCAACGTGATCAAAAGCGCCGTGCTGAAATGGATAAGCCACATGATGAAACTCCCGGTAAAAATCCCCAGCAACACCGCGGCGTTGCGCCGCTGCGATAGGATTAGAATGTAGCGCAATCGATGTCGCATTCCAATCAGCCGCAAGTGTAATCGTCGCATTTTGTCCGGAATACTCTTTCATGTCACAAACAAAATACCGCGTCGCCGTTGATGTCGGCGGCACTTTCACCGACCTCGTCATTCTGAATGAAACCGATGGTCGCATACAGACGCTGAAGGTGTCATCGACGCCACACGATCCGTCCGAAGCGGTGCTGACGGGCGTGCGGCGCGCGCACCAGGAGCTGGGCATTAATCTCGCGGAGGTCAGCCAGTTTACCCACGCCACCACGGTGTGCTCGAACACCATCCTGCAACGCAGCGGCGCGCGCACCGCGTTGCTGGTGACGGCGGGGTTTCGCGACGTGCTGGAAATTCAGCGCCACAAGCGCTACCGGCTGTTTGATCAGTCATATCAGAAAATCGCGCCACTGGTGCCGCGTCAGTGGTCGGTGGAAGCGGTCGAACGCGTCGCCGCCGACGGGCAAATTGTCACGCCGCTGGACGAGGCCGCGCTGCGCGTCACGCTGCAAAAACTCGCCGCTGAAAAAATCGAAGCGCTGGCGATTTGTTTTTTGTTTTCATTCAGGAACGCAGCTCACGAACAGCGCGCCGCGGCGATTGCGCGCGAAGTGCTGCCGCAATGCTTTATCACCTTGTCGAGTGAAATCTACCCGCAGTATCGCGAGTACGAGCGCGCCAGCACCACGGTGGTCAATGCTTACCTGGGGCCTCGTGTCTCGACGTATCTGGATCGCATGAATCACGCACTGACGGCGGCGGGTGTCACCGCGCCGCTCCACCTGATGCAATCCAACGGTGGCATTATCTCGTGCGCCACCGCCACCAAAATACCGTGCCGCATCGTCGAATCGGGGCCGGCCGCCGGTGTGATCGCCGCCGCGCATTTTGGCCAGCTCGCGGGGCGCAACAATCTGATTTCGTTTGACATGGGCGGCACCACCGCCAAGGCCGGTCTGATCGAGCAGGGCGAAGTGCGGCAGGCGTCGGGGCAGGAAGTCGGCGCGGGCATCAACATCTCGCGCATCTTGCAGGGCGGCGGTTATTTCGTCGGCGCCGCCACCGTCGATCTGGCGGAAGTGGGCGCGGGCGGCGGCTCGATTGCGTGGCTCGACGACGGCGTGCTTAAGGTGGGCCCGCAAAGCGCCGGCGCGTATCCGGGGCCGATAGCGTATGGCTTGGGCGGCGACAAGGTGACCGTCACCGACGCCAACCTGCTGTTGGGGCGCATTCCTTCCGCGTATTTTCTGGGCGGCGAAATGACTCTCGACATCGAACGCGCGCGCGCAACGGTGCAGGCATCGCTGGCGGGGCCGCTTAACATCAGCGTTGAAGAGGCCTGTGCCGCCGTGATCGAGGTGGCGAGCGCCAATATGCTGAAAATGCTGCGCATCGTGACCGTCGAAAAAGGCTGTGATCCGGCGGATTTTTCGCTGGTGGCGTTCGGCGGCAACGGTGCGGTGCATGGCATTGAGCTCGCCGCGGATTTGGGCGTGCGTGAAGTGATCGTGCCGCCCGCGCCGGGGCTTCTGTCGGCGCAAGGGCTGCTGGTGGCGGATATCCGCTATGATTTTCGCCAGACGCACGTGGAGGGCGTGGTGGGCGGCGACATGGACGCGGTGGAGCGCGTGTTTCGTTCGCTCGAAGCGCAGGGCCGCGACGCGCTGCGTGATTACGGTCTTGCTGAAAACGCGATTTCGTTTCACCGCTCGGCGGACATGCGTTACCACCGTCAGGCGTATGAAATCAATGTGCGGTTGCCCGACGGCGCCGTCGATAACACGCAGCAACCCGTGTTGGCCGAGGCGTTTCACGAGGCGCACGAACGGCTGTATGGCCGGCGCGATCCGCGCGGCGTGGTGCAGTTTGTCACGCTGTGCGTAACCGCCACCGGCAATTCGCGGCGCTTGGCGCATTCGCCGCTGGCCAAGACCACTGGCGCGGCGGGCGCGGCGCACGCGCGCAAGTCGCAGCGCAAAGTGTATTTCCGCGATCACGGGTTTGTAGACTGTGCTGTATACGACCGCACGTTATTGCTGGCTGGTGACGTGCTAGCCGGGCCGGCGTTGCTGGAAGCGGCGGATTCAACCACCGTGGTGCCGCCGGGCTGGCAGGTGCGCTGCGACGCGGTTGGCAATCTAATCGTTACTCATGAAGGGAAAGCCGCATGAACTCGCCACAAGCCAAGGTACCGATGGCCCCGCTGGTGCTGGACGCATTTCGTCTGGAGATTTTATCCAACGCGCTGAATGCGATTACCGAAGAAATTCAACTGACGCTGCTGCGCTCGGCATACTCGCAAGTGGTGAAAGAGGCGCAGGATGCCTCGTGCGCAATCTTTACGGCGGCGGGGCGCATTGTCGCGCAGCCGGTGGTGATCCCCGGGCACCTGGGGTCGATGCGCTTCATGCTGCAGGAAGTGATCAAGGAGTTTCCGCCGCACACCATGCGCGCGGGCGATGTTTTCATCAACAACGACCCGTATCGCGGCGGCAGCCATTTGCCCGATCTCGCGGTGTTCCGGCCGATTTTTCATGGCGAGCGTTTGTGCGCGTTTACCGGTTGCATCATTCATTACGCCGACGTGGGCGGCATGGTGGCGGGCAGCAACCCGATGACCGCCACCGAGTTGTATCAGGAGGGGCTGGTGATTCCGCCGGTGAAGCTCTATGACGCCGGTCACATGAGCAAAACGCTGATCGACATGATCTGCGCCAATGTGCGCTTGCCGGAGATTTTTCTGGGCGACCTGCGCGCGCAGGAAGGCGCCTTGCTGAAAGGCGAACAGCGTCTGCACGATCTGCTGGACCGCTATGGCGCGGACAACATCAGCCGAGCGATGGAACTGTTGATCGAGTACGCCGAGAAAAAAGCGCTGGAAGCCGTGGCCGCCATTCCCAAGGGCGTTTACGAATTCACCGACTACATGGATCACGATGGCGTCGATCTCACCAAGCCGGTAAAAATCACCGTGCGGCTTGAGGCGCTGGGCGACAGGCTGCGTTTTGATTTCACCGGCACCGACCCGCAGGTGAAAGGCCCGCTCAACGCGCCGCTGTCGAAAACCTGGACCACCATCTTTTTCTGTGTGCGCTGCGTGTTGCCCGACGACGTGCCGTTCAACGACGGGCTGGCAAAAATCATCGAGGTGCATGTGCCCGAAGGCACGCTGCTCAATCCGCACCATCCGGCGCCGGTCAACGCGCGCTCGGTCACGGTGAATCGCGTCGCCGACGTGGTGCTGGGCGCGCTGGCGCTGGCGATGCCCGATAAAGTGGGCGCGCAGTGCTGCGGCGTGCCGGTGGGCGTGTCGTTCGGCGGCATTAATCCCAAAACGAATCGTAACTTCGTGTTCTACGAAAGCTACAACGGCGGCATGGGCGGCAGCCGTCACACCGATGGCGCCGACGCGGTGAGCACCGGCACCTCGAATGCGATGAACATCCCCGCCGAATCGATAGAAATGGATTATCCGGTGCGTGTTACGCGTTACGAACTGGTGCCCGATTCCGGCGGCAGCGGCAAACACCGCGGCGGTCTGGGATTATTGCGCGAGTACGAAATGCTCGCCGACAGCGCCAGCGTGAACGTGCGCGGTGACCGCGCCGCCTTCGCGCCGCGCGGGTTCTACGAGGGGCAAGACGGCAGCTTCAGCGCTTTCTACCTCGAAGAAGACGGCGGCAACATGAAAAAAATCGCCAGCAAATTCGGCGGACGCATCAAGCGCGGGCAACACCTGCGTATCCTCACGCCCGGCGGCGGCGGCTTCGGCAGCCCCGGCGAGCGCGACCGCGATGCCCTGATGCAGGATTACCGCGAAGGCAAGTCATCGGCGGGAAAAATCCTCAAGGATTACGGCGTGGATGTGACCGGCGGCAAATAACCCGGAACCGGAATCAAGGCTCCGCGCACCGCCGCGCCGGTGTCGTTCCACCGCCGAAACCGGTAGAATCTCGCCCCTCGGGCCCTTAGCTCAGTTGGTTAGAGCAGCGGACTCATAAAACAGCCCGAACGAAAAAGTTGGGTTGCTAAGTCGAAGAAGCGGAACAAATTTTTCAGCTGGGTTTCGAGCCGCGCCACGCTAGCCGAACTGCATCCGAGCCGTTTTTTACGACGCTTTGGTAGCAAGGACCGCAAGGCGAAGAAAGCAAACAGTTTTACCAAAAGGTCAGCCGATCCCCTGCCGAACGCATCCGCTGGGACGGGACTGCGAGCCGATCCCTGCCGAACTCATCCGGTGGGAACAGGATTGCGCGCGAGGGGCCGGAAACCTCTGCACGAATCCATCGACGTTGCGCGAGGTTGGTGCGAGGCTACCCTGCTGGGGCTGCCGACTGGGTCGGTTCAGGTGCCGCTCGGCGCGCACGCGGTAGAGCGTTCTGGCGGAATTTGGCCTGCGAAAACGAACCGCCTGTAAATCTCTATTACCGAAGGACTGTGCCAGCGTCCATCGGCCAATCGCTTGCGCACCAGGTTGCGGTAAGAAAGAGGGTCTGGCGCTCTCTTTCTGCGATGTCTTCTTGAATTGCACCAGCGACAAGCCGCAACAATGTTATCTGACGCATTGCTACCGCCGTCTTGCTTTGCTTCGAGGTGCTCGGCGGTACTTTTAAGTAACTGAGCCTGGACTGTAGTGATTCCGTAGATACGGGCAAAAGACTTTTGGTCGTTTTCCCACATGGGTAGACCGCAGTAGTAGCAGCGGCCGGATTGGATGGTGTATGCGGATTTGCGGCGATGGACCAATTTGTCGGTCATGAAGGCTCCTTTAAGAATCAAATGAACCCCGGCAGACCTATGGTCATCACGGGCACCAATCGACTAACGCCGGATTGGCCCTACACACGCGCCTATGGCGACATGCGCAATAATTATAACAGCGTACTTGCAACATGTCCGAGGTGAGCCATACCGAGCCCACCCCGCCTCTGCCTATCTACGCCGCAACCTTTGTCGCCATTGCCCCTGAATCGCTGGACGCTGTTGGCTGCATCCTGTTGAGATTTCGAAGACAGGTGGCTGCAGCGAATCGTAATCTTCGGGTCATCCTAGTTGTCGAGACAGATGTGACAACATACATCAACTGTTATAAGTGTTGCTTGCATGGCCAATAGTGCCCTAGCACAAGAGTTGCTGGCTAGACTAATTGGGCGCCAATCTAACAGTTGCAGTACCCGGAACCTCACCGCCTTCATTTTGTAGATTAAGTATTTGGGAAATCAGCGAAATCGCATGCATGCTTCGCCCCGCGCCTGTGGCAGGAATGGAGTAGGTTTCACCGTCATAACGAACACGGACTGCCGATTGCTCTGAGTCTTGTGTGCCGCGCACGATTTTGAACAATTCCTCCGTCTTTCCTCCGGCGCGGGGGAAGCCGATCGGTACTTCTGGTGTGGGCATGCCATCTTCGATTTGTGCACGCGCAAGTTCACCCAAGTAATAGATCATTGCTTCTGGAGAGCGGATGACAAACCGCACATTGCTTTTGCTACTGGATGAATCCTGACCCTTGGCAAAAATCATCGCATCTGTGTTTGCATTCTCCCCTGGCGGAGTGCATTTAGCCGCATTCTGCCGATGGGATTGAACGGTCTTAAAGGTGGGAATCCTTGATATTTTCATTAACTGGTATCCAACTACTTGGCCGGGATTGTCTTTGGTTACTTCTTCACCTTTCGCATTCATTGCGATCAGGGTCAATTCTGCGTTCTTTGTATTTACCAAATGGTCGAGATTCTGCGCTTTTTCAATTGGTAGAACGGGGCCGTAAGCTACCGGGTCGGGGACAGAGCTTCCGACAATATCGCAGCCATGAAGCCCAGCTATGGCGTCTTGAAATCGTTTGAACTCAACTTTGTTTTGCGGATAGTTCAGGATTGAATTCACGACATTTCCTTTTGCATCGGTCGTCTCAATTTCTCTGACAAAAAGATGCAGTATCATTTGTTGTGGCCACCCTTGATCCAAGTAATAAAGAATAGTCTTGGGTGCTACCGGTTTCGTAATCCCTTGCAAGAACTTCTGCGTGTCCATGATTTGCACATCGAAGTTCGGTTTATCAAACGACTGTGTCGCCGAGAAGTTATAGATTTGCGTAACATAGTCCGGACCGAACGGAATGGGCAGTGTAAATTGAGGTGCCCCAACACCCATTGGTCCCTTTAAGCTCTGGAACCGCGTGAAGTACATCGGACGTCGCTTCATCGCCCGAACCACATTCAGAAGTGTGATCTGATTGGCGGCATCCTCGACGGCAAGGTTTGATTTCACTCCCTGTTCGGCGATTTGCGTTGAGGTTGCGCATCCCGCTAGCGCAGCTGTCAGGACACCCGTAATTAAATAGCCACGAATTTTCTGAAACGCCGTTTGCATTACCATTTTGTCTCCCCTCTGTCGCAAGAATACGAAGGTTCCCGTCCCTATTTGCAATATCAATGCACCAGCAACATGCGAAAAAAACAATGTCCGTTAGTTGGCCGGAGACCGGTTCTTACTGCACTAGAATCTCGACATCGTCCAGGTAAAATGCAGTTGCGTTTTCTCCCTGCTCAACGGACTTGAAGTAGATCTGTATGGTTCTACCGCGGAATTCACTGACGTCGATCTGGTGCGTACGGTAGCGTCGTCCTCGCTCCAGGTTAGAATGATGCGCAACGGTTTTGATCCAATTACCAGCGGGAGCGCGAATCTGAACTGCCAAAGTATCTTTAGCAACATGCAAGCGCGTTGCTTCCTCTGACTTCACTCGCAAGCGATATGAGAGGATTGCGGACGTAACGTTCTTCGGAATTGATACCGTTTGCGCTAGAAAAGTTGTCCCGCTTATTCCAAGATTTCCGAGTGTCGCTTTCCCACTTCCACGGGAGGAGTCGGGGTAGCCTGCTGCATCGATAACGCCCGCACTCATGCGCCAGGCCTTGTTTTCCTCTTCGAATCCTGAGTTAGCGAGTAGGTTGCGACGATCTCGATTTTCGATCGTTAATGTCATGGGCTGCATATCCGAATCATGGAACTCGATATCGAGGATGGGGTGTATTTCAAAGCCGTTGATTGCACGGCCGATTTGGCCATGATCACGATCAAAAAAGGCTACCCCCGTCACGGTTACCCGGACTTTTACTTGTTCATCGACCGATTCGTTGTCGGGAAATCGCGCCTCAAACTTTTCCCGAACCGCACGTAACTGCTTATCCCATACGCTTCGTCGATTCAAGTCCCCGTATTTACCCATATAGCATCGTGGGTCAGGAATTTCAGCAATTATGCTGGTTCCAGTCGGCTTGCGTGCCGTGCCACCTGGCGAGTAGCGAAGTGAATCGTCGCTTACCACTAAGTGATAGTCACGATCAGCTTCATTCTTGTAGAGCCGAAGAGTACCTTCAATCCTGTAAACCGTCCTTTCCTCGTCCAGGCGCGTATCGTTATCACCGTGCTTAATCTGAGAGCGCACGTCGCGTAATCTATTCGCGTTCGCGATTGAAATTGGTGTGATGTCGGTAACATCCACCTTATCCGCCGTTAGATCAGTCCCTACTTTGACAGCCCACCGTTCCGTCGCGCCGCAGCGCTGATCGCTGTAAGCAAAGTTGCTTGACAAGAATAGGCAAACGGGTATCGCAATACTGATTTTTCTGAGGACACGCACAAGTCTCATAATTCCCCCGCTGGTCATGTATGGAACACCCCGCACATACTTAGGCGGATTGCTTAGTTCAGGACGCTATAATATGTAATCTGGATTATGGAATTGACATGGAACAGCGAATTTATACACCTTTGTTTCCAAAAGACGCAAATCTAACGAATGGTAGATTTTCCGCAGTTCCCCGCCCCGCGCGGTTGCGAGCCGTGAAGAGTGGATGGTGTTGAACGTGGCCCACCCCTCTGGATATGTGCTCTAACGTTCGACCGACTTACGCTTACAGAATAGTTTGATTGCCGCAATCGGCGTTAAAAGAGCAGGATGCAGCCCTCCGCATGGAACCGTGACAAGAATGGAAATGCATGGCGAACGTTGGCGAGTGTGGGCGGGCCCGTTCTCTTTTAAAACAACTAGAAGGCATTTCATACATAGGGTTTTGCGAAAATATCCATTTGATTTTATTGATATTCTTTTTATCTATGAAATGACGTCTAGTTACCTCAGCTCATAATCCGATGGTCGTTGGTTCAAGCGAAAAAATTTGCGCTGGTAAGTCGAAGAATCAGAAGAAAATTTCTGCTGGGTTCCGACCCGCTGGGCTTTAACCGAACCGCCTCCCGACCCGGTTTTCCGAAAGCGGCGCGAGGTTGTGGCGTAACACGAAGAAAACAATCGAGTTGCTCCAGTTTCTACCGAACTTTTTCCGAACCGAACCACTGAAGGGCATCCGGGGTGGGCCGCTGAGAGCGTAGCCGGGGGGAAGGGTGGGGAGGCGCATCCCGAAACCGCACAGAGGTTTTGCGAGACGGTGCGGAGGCGAAGGGCGCTGGCCAGTCGATGGGTTGATAGCGCGGCACCGTCGCAGCCACGCAGGCGGCAATCTGGCGGAAGTTGCGCAGTGGTGGTGGCGTAGAGCTTTTACTAATTGCGCGGGAATACGACCTCGCCCATTGGAACGGCGGTTACGCTGTTTTGCGGCGAGCCGTCAATAAGCCTATCTGAGTAGGTCAGGTAGACCAGTACGTTGCGTTTTCGATCAATCATACGTACCACGCGCAACTTCTTGAACAGTAGGGATATTCGCTCGCTAAACATTTCCTCCTGTGGTGGAAGAGACGTACCCTTAAACGAAATGGGACCGACCTGACGACAAGCGATTGATGCCTCAGACTTGTCTTCTGCAAGTCCGATGGCCCCTTTAATGCCGCCGGTCTTGGCGCGAGACACATAACAGGTCACTCCATTGACCTTGGGGTCGTCATAGGCTTCGACCACGACCTTGTGATTGGCGCCGATCAAAATGAAAGCCGTAGAGACTTCGCCAATCTCATCGGCACGAACGCATGCGACGAGCGCCAGAGATAAAAGTATGACTGACAGTTTTTTCATGGATGGCTTTCTACCGATTAGTGATTCCGTAAATGAAGGATAAACAAAGTCAAAAGTCATGAAGCATAGTGTCGCATACGGGCTTGCTCGTCGCCTATGTGTAGATCGACAGCTGTTTGCAACCGGGCAGATGGCCATTGGTTGGATTATTGCTATGTACAATCCTGAACAAACATGAGCTATCAAATAGTGTCATATTGCCTAGTTCGTGTTTCACCATAATTCAATGTGAACAATGATACGAGTATTAGTTTCTTCGATAATGATGATGCTGACGTGCGCAGGATGTGCTTTGGTGCGCAACGATGCGTCTGTCACAACTGTAAACCACCGATTCATATACCCTCCACAACAAGCCGCCTCATGTTTTGCACGCAATGCCGAGGAACATAGTTCTGCACTTGTGTCCGAGGTCCGTCAGCCCGATGCACGGGGGCATGTAGAAGTGATCGTACGTGTCAAAAATGGTGTTACTTATGCGACTGCCGAATTTCGACCGAGGAGCAAGGGTTCGAATGGCGCGATCAAGCTGGCTGTTTATTCCTCGGGCGGCAATCGAGACTTGGTCCGATCGTTGGTCGAGGGATGCTGATATGGGACCGCTGCAGGCCTCCGGGTAGGCAGCTGAGTGCGTAGCCGAGGGGGAGGGAGGGGAGGCGCATCTCGAAGTTGCACAGAGGTTGCGCGAGGTGGGCCCGAGGTGACGCGCTGGAGGCTGGCGACCGGGTGATAATCACGGCACCGAAGCGGGCACGCAGCGGGCAAACTGGCGGAAACGGCAAAGCACTGCAATGGCTGCTGTGAGGCGGAGTGGGGCCCCAAGCAAGTGTCGCAGAACGGCCAATTTTAGATGGTGACTGTTACATTTCGCTTTGCAGAAAATGCCCATTAAAACAGCCTATTAATCCAGCCTATTGTCGCTCATTTAATATTCACGTAGCATCCGGCTTGGAAAGACTGCTGGCGCGTGTATAGCGCGCCTTCCCAATCTCCGTCACTTTGGCGTAACCCGGTGCGCCTTTTTAAAAAGGTGGCGCACGTGAACAGTCTTCAATGCAATTCGTCGTGGCATTCCCTTCTCCACAATAGTCCGCTTCGGTTCGTGGCCGGTACGCAGCCGCTAGGGCGAACATTCACGCTTTGTGTTGCTTCTTGGGCCGTGTTGCCAGTGACAACGGTCGCCGCTGCCGACTACCCAGTAAGGCCGGTGCGCATAGTGGTGCCCTCGGCGCCGGGCGGCGGCACCGACTTTTACGCGCGCCTGCTTGCCCAGAGCCTTGCCGAAGGACTGAAGCAAACCTTCATTGTTGAAAACCGGCCAGGTGCAGCTGGCAATATCGGCGCGGAGGTGGTTGCAAAGGCCGTGCCGGATGGATATACGCTGATGGTTTCGGCAAATCCAGCCCTCGCGATCAACCCAAGCCTGTATAAGAAGCTCCCTTACGACGCAGAGCGCGATCTCGCACCAATTGCGCGCGGCGTGGTTACCCCTATGGTCTTCACCAGCCATCCTTCCATACCCGCGAAAAATCTGCCTGAATTGCTGGCCTTGGCGAAGCGTGATCCCGGCAAGCTCGCCTACGGTTCTGCTGGCGTTGGGAGTCCGCCCCATCTTGGCGTGCGCATGCTCGAAGAGGCTTCTAAAGCGAACTTCACGCACGTTCCCTACAAGAGCATGGGTCAAGCCTTGACGGGGCTGATGTCCGGGGAAGTCGGATTCATACTGACCAATCCTGCTATCGTTTTGCCGCATATCCGCACAGGGCGTGTGCGTGCGATGGCAGTAACGCACCGCATTCCTCAGCTACCTGGAGTGCCCACGCAAGCAGAAGCGGGCTTCCCGGGAATAGAGGTCTATACCTCGTTCAGTGTCGTCGCACCAGCAGCCACACCGCCCGCCATCATTCAACTTCTTAGCACGGAGATCGGCAAGGCGATGAAGTCCGCCGCCATGAAGGAGCTAATCGAGAAGCAGGCCTTTGTTGCGGTATTCGACACGCCGCAGGCATTCGCCGCCAGTCTGAAACAAGAACGACAGATGTGGGCAGACGTTATCCGCCGCAATAAAATCACTGCGGAATAGCCGGTAAAAAGGGGCGAATAAATGTATCGAGTGCTCAACCCGAACGTCAGCTTTGGTGAAGGTCGCTTGGTCGAAGCTCGATTATGTGAGTTGGCGAACTGGTGCTACCGGCCAAAAGTTGCCGGTCGCCGTTACGTTTGAATTTTTGGCGACTGCCCGTTAATGCGGCCAGTTGCGCCAAGTCTGTTGCAATGTAATAGTAACTGACATTACATAAACATTTGATCGTGTTTCATCACCAAGAGGAGGGGAGTCTATGCGTGTCATTGCAATGCTTGTGTTAATTTCGTTTCTTAGCGCCTGCGCCAGTACTGAATTAGAGCGACCACCACTCGGTGCCGCTAAGGACGAGGTCGCCGCAGCTAGCCGAGGTTGGACAGAGGCATACAACTCCCGCGACCCCAAGAAAATTACTGCTGTGTATGCTCGCGATGCGGTTTTTTGGGGGACTAGCTCAAAAACTGTACGTCCAACACCTGACGCGATCTGGGAATACTTCAAGGATGCGGGAAAGCGACCTGACGCCCGAGTGGAAATCAAGGAGCAGCATATCCAGGTTTATGGAGACGTGGGAATTAATACCGGCATCTATGACTTTTCGGATGTGCGAGACGGCAAGCGAATTCCCAATCCGTCGCGATTCAGCATGGTGTTTCATAAGCGCGATGGCAAGTGGGTTTTGGTGCAGCACCACTCGTCCCGCTTACCTTAATTTCTAACAATTTAAAGTAATACAATCGATGCCGTGCGATCAATCAACGGCGGCAGTGCGGCAGGTTGCGGTCAGAGGACCCAGCGGGAAGGGCTTCCGTAGCCGGCCATAACCGGCCTTCCACCGTTTCATTTTGCTTTTCGTGACGAACGGTCATAAAACGCCTTTCAAAGTTCGTTAATCTGCCGCCCCTGGCGTGATTTGGCATAATGTATGCCTTACTGTGGAGAGAGAATGAACAGCCGCCGCAAGATAATCGCTCTCGGTTTGAGCGGACTCGCGATGCCGTTGCGCTTGTTCGCGCAGCAGCCAGACCGGGTTCCCCGCATTGGATTTCTAATATCGGAAACACTGTCGGGGCAGGCGAGCCGAGTTGGGGCATTGCGCGCCGGCCTGCGTGACTTCGGCTATATCGAGGGTAAGAATATTAATGTTGAGATTCGAACAGCCGACGGAAATTACGATCAGTTACCGAAACTGGCCCAAGAGCTTGTGAATATAAAGGTCGATGTGCTCGTGGCCTTCGGTGCAAAGGCTGTAATGGCCGCGAAGGGAGTTACAACGACAGTTCCCATTGTAGTTCCATCCATAGGCGAGCCGGTTGCCTTGGGACTCGCTAAAAGTCTAGCGCGACCGGGCGGCAACATTACTGGAGGATCAAATCTCCTTACGGAGGAAGTCTACGTGAAACGGCTGGAGGTGCTGAAGGAGGCGGTCCCGCGTGTTAGCAATGTGGCGTTTCTTCTGAATCCGGTCGATGCTCTGCGAGGGCGATTGCACATGAATGGCATGCAAGCCGCAGCCAAGCAGTTGAAGATCGAAATGCTGCCTATGGAAGCAAGGACACTTAAAGAGATTACAACTGCCTTCGCATTGATTGCGAACCGAAAAGTAGAAGCCATCATCGTGCAACAGGACACTCTGTTTATGGCGCACCATCGCGAAATAGCGGACCTTGCAACAAAGCTGCGCATTCCGTCCGTTGGAATTGGGGAATTTGCCGAGGCGGGAGCACTGCTAGGTTACGGCGCGAGTGATGCTGGGCTATATCGGCGCGGCGCATACTTTGTGGACAGGATACTCAAAGGGGCGAATCCAGCGGAACTGCCAATAGAGCGCGCGATGAGAGTCGAACTGGTTGTTAACCTGAAAACTGCGAAGGCGCTCGGAATAAAAATGCCGCAAACGATTCTCGTTCGCGCAGACAAGGTGATTGAGTGAGAATCTGAATGTCTGCAATGGCGCGAGTCATGTGACCGGAGAGGGTCGGCAGCACTCATTCGTTTCTCTCGATAGCGGCCATTCGATTATAGGTAAGCAGCCATTCAAATTTTCTTCTGAACGGCTAGCAGCCGATACTGTTAAGCGCTAACCCCGAGGTGAGCCCGACTGCACTCACCCCGGAATTGCCCCGCCTGCGGCTATTTACGCCGGTTCCTTTGACCTGCTCCCCACCAGCCCT
>DHVE01000090.1 GCA_002412495.1 Betaproteobacteria bacterium UBA5216 | reverse complement strand
GGCTGGTGGGGAGCAGGTCACCATATCCTGATGTGGCAAGCAGCTGTTCGATCCTCCTTTTTCACCAAAGGCTGCTGACTAGCGCATTGCCGCCCATCGTGGCTCTGATCGCCAACGTCAGCAATGGCCGATAAGCAGTCATCTCCGGAAAAAAATTGGTCGGGAGTAGCGCGTCACCCATATGTTCTGACACTAGCGGCCAGAGCAAGCCCCAACTGATACAACTGTTTGATGAAAAACCTACTCTCCCGAAAGCCGCCGGGGGAAGCCCGGCGACGCTGACGTTCAATACATACAGTGCAATAGAAACTGCCGCACTCACAAACCGAATTTACTGCACCCGCACCACCACCTTTCCCATCTGCGCATCCGACTCCACGTACTTTTTTGCTTCGGGCAACTGATCAAACGCAAACACCTTGTCCACCACCGGCACGATGCGTCCGTCGTTGAGCATCGGCGCCACGTCGCGCGCAAAACAGCGCATGGCTTCGGCTTTTTCCTCGGCAGTGGCCTTGCTGTTGGAAACGCCATAGACCTCGAAGCGGTTGGCGTGCAGGGCGTTGAGATCGATCTCCGCCTTGAACACGCCATCGACGTAACCCACGATGCCGATGCGGCCCTTGCGCGCGAGCGTGCGCATCAGTTCCGCGAACACCGAGCCGCCCACCAGATTGATGGCGAGATCGATGCCCTTGCCGCCGGTGAGTTCCTTCACCTTGGCGGCAAAATCCGGTTTGCGCGTGAGAATGCCGTGATCCATGCCCAGCGCCTTTAATTTCGCCAGCTTGTCGGCGGAGCCCGAGGTGCCGATCACCGTGCAGCCCAGCGCCTTGCCGATTTGCACCGCCGCCACGCCCACGCCCGAGGATGCGCCCGCCACCAGCAGCGTTTCGCCCTTTTTCAGCTTGCCGTAGGGCGGGAAAATCAGCTCATACGCGGTGAGGAACGCCACGCCCACCGAGGCCGCCTGCTCCCACGTCAGCCGTTCCGGCATCAGCATCAGTTGTTCGGCGCGGGCGGCGCAATATTCGGCCCAGCCGCCCATCACGCGTCCGTACACTTTGTCGCCCACCTTGAAGCCGCTCACGCCCGCGCCGATGGAATGCACCACGCCCGCGCCGTCGCCGCCGCCGAGCTTCAATGGTCCGCCGTGCACCACGCTACCCACGATGAGCTCTCCGCGGTTCAATGACGAACCGTAATTCTTGAGCACCACTTCGCCAGCCTTGGGTTCGGGTATCGGCATGTCACGATATTCGAGCACAGCGGTTTTGTCGTCAGATTTGATCCAGCAGGTTTTCATGAAAGCTCCGTTCAAGGGTGAAGAGTAACGAGTTGAAGTGGTGTTATATCGTGTTGTGAATCTTGGTCATGCGATGAAAACTGGCCGGGACTGTGCCCCGCCGCTTTGCTATTATCGCACCGTGTCGCGCCGACCGGCGCGCATGAACCGCAACCCTACGCAACCCGCCATGCAAACAGTAATTAACGGCACGTTCGGCCAGTGTCCCGTGGCGCCCGACGCATTGCAAGGCATCAAGCGCCAGCAAACCAATCCCTCGCGCTGGGATGGCGCGGGCTGGGCCGGGTTTGCAGCGGCACTTCGCGCGCGCGATGTCACGCTGCTGGACAACATGGCGGCGCGCGGTGCGTTCGCCACCGATGCCGGCGGCACCGCCTACGGACTGCCGCACGGCGTGGTTATCGCGCGCGATGCACATCAGATCGCCGCGCTGCTACAGACCGCGCAGCAGTACCGCGTGCCCATTACCGTGCGCGGCGGCGGGCTGACGACCGAAGGCGAATCGGTCGCCTTCGGCGGCGTGCTGCTCGACATGACGGGCATGAGCCGGGTGCTGCGCGTGGATGCCGACACGTTGACGGTGCGCACCGAGGCCGGCATTTTCTGGCACAGCCTCGCGGAAGAACTGCGCCGCCACGATCTCGATTATCTGTCGGCGCCGCTCAATCTCACCTCGTCGGTCGGCGGCACACTGGGCGTAGGCGGCATCGATGTGAATTCGCCGCGTCTCGGGTGCAGCGCCGATCAGGCGCTCGCCCTGCAAGTGGTCACGCCAACGGGCGACATCGTTGAATGCTCGGATACGCATAACGCGGAACTCTTTCAGCGCGTGATCCTCGGCTACGGCCAGTTCGGCGTGATCACCGAGGCCACGCTCAAGGTGCGCCGCTATACACCGCTGCGCATGCATTACTTTTATTACGCCTCGCTGCGCACTGCCATCGAAGACCTGCAACTCATCGACCGTAACGACGCCAGCGATTACTCCGGCATCCTTACGATCATGGATTGCGCGGTCAACCTGCTGGTGGCATTTGACTCACCCGAACGCGAAGCGGTGTTCCATGCGAACTGGCGCGGTCGTCTGCGCGGTCACGGTGAGCTCGGTTTTACGCTATGCCTGCTTGGGCGCTATGCACTGCGTCCTTGGAAACTGCGCGAAGCCTGGTATCTGCTGCAACGCAAGCGCGCGGTATTCCCCGAGTTCAGACGACCGGAACATCTGCGTGACGGCGTGATGCACGACCGCACGGTGGTGTTTTCGCGCGCGGTATGGAAGCACTGGGGCAGCCGCCAGATGGTGATTCCCGATCTCGCCACGTCCGCCGATAAGTTCATAACCGCCGTGGAACGCGGCAATGCGGTGTGCCGCAAATATTTTCCGTATTACACGCTCTACTGCGTGGGCATCAAGCTGCGCCCCGAGCATCGCGCGCACTACGAAATGTCGTGCATCCCGCCCGACGCTGAAGGCTGGGCCTACGGTTGCGAGTTTGAACCGGTGATGCCGCGCGATGGGGCGGTTTACAGCCGCGACCTGTTGCAGTCGTTCAAGAACGAGATTTACGACATCGGCGTGGACATCGGCGCGAGCTACTACCGTTTCGGCGGCATGATGAAGGGCTACATCCGCCGCGTGTTTGGGGATGCGCTGGTGGATCGCCATCTCGCGATGAAACGCGCCGCCGACCCGGCGATGATTTTGAACCGTGACGTGATTTTCTGATGACGCCAACGCCAAACCGCGCCGATTTCACCGCCTGCAGCGGCTGCGGCGTATGCCAACTGTCGTGCCCGGTGTGGCGCGCCACGCGCGACCTGCGTCACACGCCACACGGACGCGCGAAGGCCTTGCAGCACGGCGTGCCGGTGGCCGATCTCGCGCCGTTCGTCGAAAGCTGCACCCTGTGCGGCTCATGCGAACCGGCCTGCCCCGAAAACATCGCACTGGTGGACATGGTGCTGGCGCTGCGCCGTCAACTGCCGCCGCTGGCGCCCGCGCCGCTGCATGACGCGGCACCCGCCACCGGCCACGCAGGCGGTGACATGCTGCTGGCGGGCCATCACGCCGCGCACACGCAGGCGGCGGCTTATTTGGGCTGCGTGCTCGCGGCCGACAGTGGCAGTGATATCGCGCTTGCCCTGGAAGCCGGCGAAGACATTCCCGCACACCGTCTGGAAGCCTTTCTCGCGCCGCTGCGCGCCGCCCAAACCCTTATCGTCACCGATGGCCTGCTCTTGCGCGCGCTCACGGACTGGCTGCCGCGAGTGCGCGCGACCAGCCTGGGTTTTGCCTTAAGCCTGCGCCCTGAGATACGCCGCGCGCTGCGCGCCGATGATCTATACGTGATCGAACCGCGCGCGTTTCACTTTGACCACGCGCGGCGCGTGCAACACTACGACAATTTGCGCCACGATACCGGCTGCGCCATGAATCTGGATCTTCAGCGTTTCGCGATCCCCGCCACCGCACGCAATCTGCGCCAGCGGCTCGGGCTCGAAACACCCGACGACACCGCGCAGGCGCGCTGGATACTTCAGGGGCGAAAAATCCAGCGAATCGTGGTTGAAAGCGAGGAAGACATCACGGCGTTCAAACAGGTTTGTGATTTACCGGTGGTGTACCTCGCCGAATTATTGGAATATACCGGCATGAAATCCAGGACTCACGCCTGATGCGCACGGTCGATGTCATTATCGTCGGCGCGAGCCTCGCGGCGGCCGCGGCAGCCAAGCGCACCGTCGATGCCGGGCTGGAAACCGTCATCCTCGAACGCAAGGAACTGCCGCGCCATAAAATTTGCAGCGGTATCCTGTCGCCGCGCGGCCACCGGTTTTTGCTGGAGAACTTCGGCCCGCTGCCGAGCGAGGCCCTGCACGAGCCCACCGCGTGCCGCGGCGTGACCTTTCATTTTCCAAGCATGGTGTCGTTGCCGATGGATTTTTTCGGCGGCACCACGCCGCATCTGCACCGCAAGTATTCCGACTACTGGGCGATCCAGCAAAGCGGCGCGGAGGTTCACGACCAGACCTCGTTCGCCGGGCTCGAAGACAAGGGCGACCACGTGCTGGTTCACGCGCGCAAGCACGGCGAACCGGTCGAATACCGCGCGCGTCAGGTGATCGGCGCGGACGGCCCCAGCTCGTTGGTAGTCCGCGCGGTGTATCCGGATTACCCCAAGCAGATTCCGTGGTTTTTCGTCGGGCAGAAATTTCACGACATCATCGAATGCCCGCTGAGCCCGGACTATTTTCATTTTTGGTTTCATCCCGGTCTCGGACATTACACCTGGAGCCACGCGCGCGATGGACGGCAGATCGTCGGCGTCGGCTTCAAGCGCGGCGACAACTTCGCGAAAAAACACGCCAACGTGGTGAATTACCTCGGTGAAAAACATGGCGTGCGCCTCCATCCGCACACGGATGACGAGGGCTGCGCTGAAAACTTCGGGCCGTCGCTGATCAACCGTTACGTGTTCGGCAGGGACAACGTGCTGATCACCGGTCAGGCGGCGGGGTTTCTCAACATGATCGGCGAAGGCATGAGTTGCGCGCTGCACTCTGGCGCGATCTGCGGCGAGGCCATCGTCGAGGCGCGGCTGCGCAATCGCCCGATGCAAGACATGTACCGCCGCATGATCGGCTCGGAAGTGCGCCGCACGTCTGACCAGTGGAATCCGCTGAAAATCGCCTTTGACAGGCCGCACGAGGCCGATTTCCCGGCGGCCCTGATGGCGCTCGGCTGGCGCGACCGCGCCAAAGTACTGCGCGACATGTGGCGCTTTGTCGTGCTCTACAAGGAATTCAAATGGGGCCGCCAAATTGCCCGCGCGGCGCTACAACGCCCATTTCTGGGTGGCTACCCGATGCAACGCTGGTTGTAACGCGGGTTGTTGTAATCAGCGCCGCCGCGATGGGGGCATGCGTCAGTTGTCAGTTCGCGTTGATCTTGATGTTCGCCTGTTTCACCACGCGCGCCCATTTTTCAAGCTCGTTGGTGGCAAAGGCGCTGAACTCCTGCGGGGTATCGCCCACGGGATCGAGGCCGCTGCCAATCAGCCGATCACGCACATCCTGCAAACGCAGCGCCGCCACGAATTCGCGGTTGAGCGTGGTGATGATCGCCGGAGGTGTCTTGGCGGGCGCCATGAATCCGTACCAGCCCGGCGAATCGAAGCCGGGGTAGCCCGACTCGGCGATGGTCGGCAACTCCGGCGCGGCGGCGGAGCGTTTGATGGTCGATACCACCAGCCCGCGCAGTCTGCCGGTCTTGATGTGCGGCATCACCGTCGGGGCGATGCTTACCGCCATCTGCACCTGGCCGCCGACCGTATCGGTAATCGCCGCGGCCAGCGTTTTGTAACTCACATGCACCACGTTAATGCCCGCGGTCTGCTTGAAAAGCTCCATGGTCAAATGACTGGCCGCGCCGGGCGTGGAAGCGCTGAAATTGATCTGCCCCGGATGCGCCTTGGCGAAGCGCACGAATTCCGCCAGATTTTTTGCCGGCAGCGAAGGATGAATGGCAAACACCCACGGCGAGGTGACCGCCAGCGTGATCGGCGCGAAGTCGCGCGCGGTGTCGTAATTGATCTTGTAAAAATTCGGCGCAATCATCATCGAGGCCACCGCCGTCAGCAGCGTATAACCGTCGGGTGCGGACTTCGCCACGAATTCGGAACCGATGGTGGTCGCGGCGCCCGTGCGCTCTTCGTTGATGACTTGCTGCCCCAGATTGGCGGTCAGCTTCTGCCCCAGCAGGCGCGGCACGATATCGGCGCCACCCGTGGAAATAATCCGTATGGGCTTGGATGGGTAACCTTGTGTCTGCGCCTGTGCTTGCGCGGTAGCGCTCCCCATACACACGAGCGTAGCTGCGATTATCAAACCAAACTGCTTCATCATTCCCCCTTGGTCACGACTGCACTGTTATTCCGGTTGTATCCCGGCATCCTTGATCACTTTGGCCCATTTGCGCACTTCGCTGCGTATCAGCGCGGCAAAGGCCTCGGGCGATGCACTCGGCGACGGGTCAGCACCGTCGTCGATAAAACGTTTGCGCACGCCGGCGTCATTCACCGCGCGCACCACGTTCGTATGCAACCGCGTAACGATATCACGCGGCAAGCCGGCAGGGGCCAGCACGCCAAACCACGTCACGGCGTCGTAGCCTGGCAGTCCACTTTCCGAAATAGCGGGAATATCCGGCGCGCCCGGCGAGCGCTTGGCGCTGGTCACGCCATAGGCGCGCAGCTTGCCCGCCCGCACCTGCGGCAGTGTCGAAAGAATATTCGCCGCCATCAGCGGCACATGCCCCGCGATGACATCCACCAGCGCCACGCCCGCGCCCTTGTACGGCACGTGGTTCATCTTCAAACCCGCCATGCTGACAAAAAATTCCATCATCAGATGCGGCATGCTACCCACGCCCGCTGAAGCAAACTGCATCTGGCCCGGACGCGATTTAATGTGCGCGATCAATTCCTTCACGTTGGTGGCGGGCACCGACGGGTGCGAGGCCAGCAGGTTCGGCACGATCACCGTCATCGCAATCGGCGCGAAATCACGCTCGATATCAAACGGCACTTTTTTCATCAACGACGCATTGCTGGTGAGCGACGCCACCGCCGCCGTCAATGTGTAACCATCCGGCGCCGCGCGCGCGCCGAGTTCCGCGCCGATATTGCCGCTGGCGCCGCCGCGATTGTCGATAACGATTTGCTGGCCGAGATATTCCGAGAGCTTCGGCGCGATCATGCGCGCGGCGAGATCGGTACCGCCGCCGGGTGTGGACGGCACAATCATGCGGATCGGGCGGTCAGGATAGGCGGCGTGTGCAGGCGCCATGAGGCACACCAACCAGAAGATATGTAAATAATTGTTTTGAAACATTAATTTAGTATTTTGCCAGGATGAAAAAGCGCAGCGCTTATCCGCCCTACAGCCCCTGCAGCTTCAGCGTCTTCGCCAGCCATGATGCCACGATGCCCGCCACGTGTTCTTCGCGATCATTATAAAAATGGTCGCAATTGGCCACGATGTTCACCTCGCACGGCCCGCCGCACGCGGCCTGAAATTCCTCGGCGGGATAACGGTCGCGGTCTTCCTTGTCGCCACGGATCGCCAGCACCGGGCATTTGATTTGCGGCGCGAGCGCGATGGTGTCGGGCACGGAAACAATGCGATCAAGAAAACTCTCCGCGCTGATCACGTACCACCAGCCGGGCATGAACATCAGATCGCGACCGCGCCCCGCCGCGACCATGTCTCTCGCCTGCTGCGTCAACACATCCAGCTTGCCATCCGCGAACAGCCGTTCGCTGCCGCCAGAGGTATCTTGCCGCGCGCTGCCGCGTCCCGCCGACAGCAGCACCAGCGCGGGGGTGTTCGGATGGTCGGCGACATGGCGCGTCGAGAGCATGCCGCCGTTGCTGTGACCCATGATCACCGGATTAGCGAAGCCACGCGCCGCCATCCACTGCGCGGCAAACCGATTGTCGGCAATCGCCTGTGCGGTGGTTTGAAACGCCCCGCCCTCGGCAGCGCGGCTGGCGCGCGTGGTGAGGATGTCGTGCCCGCGCCGGTTGAACGCCAGCACCGCCAACCCCAACCGGGTCAGCACCGGTGGCAAAAAGCGCGCGGCGCCAGTGTAGAAATTCATGGTATTGCCGTGAAAATACAGTGCCGAGCCCTTGATCTCGCCATCTGGCTCGTGCAGCGCGCCATCGATGGGAATGCTATCGGTTTGTATGGTAACGAGTTGAGTTTTCACGGGCATCGGGTTCCGAAGGGGTAATGGACTTGAACATGCCATAGCGCACGGCGATTCGCAAGCCGCTACGACAGCCGTGGCGAATGCCGATAGAATTTGTGCATGCCTTTTTTCCATGCGTACCAACGAGGGGGTTCCATGCGCTTGCCGCGGCCGTTTGCGTTGATGTTGCCGGTGCTTGCCGCCGCGCCTGTCGTTCTGCAAGTGGTTTCACTGGTTGCCCCCGGTACGGCACTTGCACAAGACTATCCATCGAGGCCGATCCGTTTCATCGTGCCGTTTCCGCCCGGCGGCGGCAATGACGTGATGGCGCGCATCATCGGCCAGAAATTCACCGACGCCTTTGCGCAGCAGGTGGTCGTCGACAATCGCGGTGGCGCGGGCGGCAATATCGGCACCGAAATCGCGGCGCGCGCGGCGCCCGATGGCTACACGCTGTTTCTCGGCGGCGTGGGTAGCCACGGCACCAACCCCGGGTTGCAATCGAAACTGCCCTACGATCCGGTGAAGGATTTCGCGCCGGTGAGCCAGATCGCATCCGCCGCGCTGGTGGTGGCGGCGAATCCGGGACTGCCCGCAAAATCGGTCGGTGAACTGGTGAAGTACGCGCAGTCGCGGCCGGGCCAGATCAATTATGCGTCGTCAGGTACCGGCTCGATCGCGCACCTGTCGGTGGAACTCTTCAACAGCATGGCAAAAATCAAGCTGCAACACGTGCCCTACAAAGGCACCGGCCCGGCGCTGACCGATCTGCTCGGCGGACAAGTGCAATTGCTGTTCAACAGCGCGCTGTCAATGCTGCCGCAAATCCGCACCAACCGCGTGCGCGCGCTGGCCGTGACATCGGCGGCGCGCATCGCACCACTGCCGGAGGTGCCGACCATCGCGGAATCCGGCGTGCCCGGATACGATGCGACCTCGTGGTACGGCCTGCTCGCGCCCGCACGCACGCCACGCGCCATTATCGACAAACTGAACGCCGAAGTCGTCAAGGCCGTGCGCGCACCCGAACTGCGCGACCGGCTGCACAACGAAGGCGCGATGGCGGTGGGCAATACGCCGGAACAATTCGCCGCGTTCATCCAGCGCGAGCTGGCGCGCTGGGCGAAGGTGATCAAGGAAGCCGGAATACGGATCGAATAAAGGCGTGTACGAGCCGGGCGAACTCACGCGATGCATCTCGCGCCCGCTAAATCACCACCGTGTGATGCGCTGTATCACCCCGTCGCGCGCGATCATGTGCTTCACCGCCGCCGCAAAATGCAGAGCGATCAGCACCATGAAAATGATCACCGTCGCGTAATGCACCTGACTGCAAATCTCCTTGTACGCCGGCGCATCCCAACCCCAGTGCGGCAGCGTATAGCCGAAATACTTGATCGGGTACTTGGTGAATGATGAGCCGAGATAACCCGACACCGGCATGATGATCATGCAGGCATACATGGCGTAGTGGCTGACCTTTGCCGCCAGCTTTTGCCATTGCGGCAAGCCTTCGGGCAAGGGCGGCGCACCTTGCGTAAAACGCCACACCACGCGCAGCAATATCAGCATGCCCAGCGTCAATCCAATGGATTTGTGCACGTTGAACCAATACGCGCGAACGCCCGGCGGGCTCTTCGGAATCTCTATCATCCACCAGCCGAGCGCGATCTGCGCCAGCACGCCGATTGCAATCAGCCAGTGCAGAATAATGGCAACCCGTGTGTAACGTTCAGCATTGCTCATGCGCGACTCTCCCCTACTGCGTTTTTTCTCCCGCGATCACGTAGGCCCACAGCGACTCGATATCCTCGGGGCTTAGCAACCCGCCCCACGGCGGCATCTGGTTCTTGCCTTTGCTCACCGACGTGAGAAAACGATTTTTCTCGTCTTTGCGAAATGTCCTTAAATCAAACGCGCCCTGCGGATCAAGCATGCGCGGGCCATGACACGGCGAACAATTTTGCGAATAGGTCGCGGCGCCTTTTTTGATTTGTTCCGGCGACGGCCCGGCTGCTTCATCGGCATGTGCCACCGCGACATGCGCCAGCGCGCATGCCGCGATAACCCGCATCGCTATTTTCGTAAAGCGTGTTGCATTCATCAACGTTCGTAATCCTTTATTGGTCAAACAGCGCGAACGTCCATACCGAACCGCCCGCCGGTAGCGTGTTGGGCAGGCCGCGGCGCGCGGAAGATACCCCGCCCAGACCCGACAGCACGGTGACGTACTGCTTGCCGTTTTTCGTCCAGGTAATCGGCTGCGCGTTAATGCCGGAGCTGGTCTTGAACGACCACAGTTGCGCACCGGTGTCGGCATCCAGCGCGATAAATTCGCCAGAAAACTTACCGGTGAAGAGTAAGCCGCCTGCTGTCGCCAGCATTGCCGACGCGTTGCGGTAGCCAACCAGCGGCACACGCCACTTCGGTTTTCCGGACACAGGATCTATCGCTTCCATGTGACCCGAGGGTTCATCGGTCGGGGTGGGCGGATAAATGTTTTCAATGCCCGTGTAACGGAAACCGGCTTTGTATTCGCCCAGCGGAACGAATTTGAAGGTCGAATAGCTGTGATAGGTGTTCGCATACAGCAGCCCGGTGTTCGGGTTAAACGCGGCATGCGGCCAGTTCTTGGCGCCGTTGATGCTGGGCCAGATCTGGATGGTTCCACCCGCGCGCAACTTCTTCGACTCTTCGGACTCCACCGGGCGGCCCGTCTTCAGATCGACGTGCGTCGCCCAGTTGACCTTGGCGAAGGGATTGGCGGAAAGCAATTGACCGTTCGTGCGGTCGATCACATACAAAAATCCGTTGCGCGACATCTGCATGATGACCTTGCGGCGCTGGCCGTTCACGGTGACATCGCCTTGAATCAGTTCCCATGTGTCCCAATCCCACACGTCGTTGGGCGCGAACTGGTAGTGCCACACGATTTCGCCGGTCTTGGGGCGAATCGCAATCACGGACGCCACATACAGATTGTCACCCTTGCGCTTGGCGTCGTTCCACGGGCCGCCATTGCCGGTGCCCCAATACACCAGGTCCAGTTCCGGATCATACGAGCCGGTAATCCAGGTCGAAGCACCGCCTCGCAGGTACGCCTCGCGCGGCTCCCACGTCTCGTGCCCCTTTTCGCCCGGGCCGGCGGTGGTGTAACGACGCCAGAGTTTTTTGCCGGTTTCCGGGTCCCAGCCATCGAGGAAGCAGCGCGCGCCAAACTCGGCGCCCGAGCAGCCAGTGATCACCACGCCGTTGGCGATCTGCGGCGCGACGGTCATCGAATAACCCTCTTTCCACTCGGCGGCCTTCTGGCGCCACACTTCCTTGCCGGTCTTCATATCCAGCGCGATCACATGCGCATCCAAGGTGCCTCGAAACACCTTGCCGTTGTAAATCGCAACCCCCTTGTTGGAGTTGCCGCAACACACCACACGCGGCGTATCCGGGTCAAAGTTCACGGCGGTGCGCCAGATTACCCTTCCGGTCAGCGCATCCATCGCGTACGTCCAGCGCGCATTGGACACATACATCACGCCGTCGTGGACAAGCGGTTGCGCCTGCTCACCCAGCTCGTTGTCGAGCGAGGTGCTCCACACGGGCACCAGCCGCTTGACGTTGCTCTTGTTGATTTTGTCGAGCGTGCTGTAGCGATTCTGGTGATACCCCATACCGTAGGTCAACACGTTATCGGTGTTGCCCGCCTTCGTGCCATCCGCGCGCAACTCCGCATCGGTTTGCGCGTTGGCCGCGCCGGCAAAGCCCAGTAATGCCAAAACCAGTGCCCAGTGTTTCATGATTGTTCCCCCTTGTAAAAAAGTCAGCTTGTCATACCCGCGCCGGCAAAAACGACGCTGTATCCGATTAATCCCTCAGTGCAAACGTCCATACCGAACCGCCCAGCGGCACGTTGGGATTGCGCGCGCGATGCGCCTGTCCGTAGAGCCCGCCGTATCCCGACAACACGGTGATGTATTGCTTGCCGTTGTGCGTCCACGTGACCGGCTGCGAATTCACGCCGGACGACGTACGGAATTCCCACAGGGTTTGGCCGGTATCGGCATCCATCGCGTAAAACTCACCCGTGTGTTTGCCGTTGAACAACAGGCCGCCGCCAGTCGCGAGCATCGCCGACCAGTTCTGGTTATCGGTGAGCGGCACGCGCCAGCGCGCCTTGCCGGTGAGCGGCTCGATGGCTTCGACGTGCCCATAAGGTTCGCCCGGCTTGACCGTGGTTAAGGTGTTCTCCATACCGGTGAACCGCTGCCCTGGCTTGTATTCCACCGGCACAAAACGGTAGATCGAACCTTGATGGTTGGTGTTGGCATACAGCAATCCGGTATTCGGATTGTAGGCGGCATGCGGCCAGTTCTTCGCGCCGCGCACGCTGGGCCACATCTCGATGGTTTTGCCGGCGCGTAGTTCCTTGGTCACCAAATCAGACTCGACCGGGCGGCCCGTGGCCATGTCCACATGCGTGGCCCAGTTCACGCGGCCAAACGGCTTGGCTGAAATGAGCTTGCCGTTGGTACGATCGATGACATACAGAAAGCCGTTGCGATTCATCTGCATGACGACCTTGCGCTTTTGGCCGTCGATGACCATGTCGGTGAGGATCAATTCCCACAGCGAATCCCAGTCAAAGGAATCATTCGGCACGAACTGATAGTGCCAAGCGATCTCGCCGGTCTTTGGACGTATCGCGATCACCGACGCCGCATAGAGATTGTCGCCCTTGCGATAAGCGGGATTCCACGGCCCCGCGTTGCCCGTGCCCCAATACAAAAGATCGAGTTCCGGATCGTAAGAACCGGTGATCCAGGTGCTGGCGCCGCCGGTTTTGTACGCATCGCGCGGCTCCCAGGTCTCATGGCCTTTTTCTCCAGGGCCGGCGGTGGTGTAACGGCGCCACAGCTTTTTGCCGGTATCCGGATCCCAGCCGTCGAGAAAGCCGCGGATACCGAACTCCGCTCCCGAGATGCCGGTAATCAGCACGCCGTTGGCAATTTGCGGCGCGACCGTCTGCGAGTAACCTTCTTTCCATTCAGCGGCTTTCTGGCGCCAGAGTTCCTTGCCGGTTTTCTGGTCCAGCGCGACGACATGCGCATCGAGCGTGGTACGGAACACTTTACCCTTGTAAAGCGCAACGCCTTTATTGGAAATGCCACAGCACACCACGCGCGGCGTCTCCGGTGTGAAATTCGTCGGCGTGCGCCAGTTCTGTTTGCCGGTAAGCGCGTCAATGGCATACGTCCATTTGGCGTTGCTCACATACATCACGCCGTCGTAGATCATCGGCTGCGCCTGCTCGCCGAAATCATTGTCGAGTCCCGCGGTCCACACGGGCGTCAGCTTTTTCACGTTGCTCTTGTTGATCTGGCGCAGCGGGCTGTAGCGGTTCTGGTCATACCCCATGCCGTAGGTCAACACGTTGTCGGTGCTGGCCTTGTCGCCGATTAATTCGGCATCGGTCGGGCCTACGCCGGTCTTGGTGGCCTCGGGCACGGGCCCCATGTTTTCAGTGGCGCACCCCGCCAACAGCACCAGAGCAAGGGATGAAATTAAGTGTTTGTTTTTAAACATATTTTATCCATTCAAGCGCTACAGTTAATCATCCGCCAGCGCAAATGTCCACACCGAACCATTGCGCGGCTGCCCCTGAAAAAATTCGCCCATGCGCAACACGCCGGTGCCACCCAGACCCGATTGGATCGACACGTATTGCTTGCCCTTGTGCGTGAAGGTAATCGGCTGCGCGTTGATACCCGACGGCGTTTTGAATGACCACAATTCGTTTCCGTTATCCATATCGATGGCAGTGAATTCACCGGTGGCCTTACCGGTGAAAAGCAAACCGCCCTTGGTCGCGAGCATGGCGCTATAGCTCGGCGTGTCCTGCACCGGTACGCGCCAGGCGTGCTTGCCGGTCAGCGGATTAATCGCATCGCGATGACCGATCGGACGGCCCGCCTCGCGCGGCGCGGGCAGGTTTTCAAAGCCCTGGTAACGCGCGCCCACTTTGAATTCCCCAGGCGGCAATTTTCGCACCATGCGCGAGTTGTGCATGGTGTTGGCGTAGAGCAAGCCCGTCTCCGGATTGAAAGCAGCGTGCGCCCAGTTCTTTGCACCCCACTGGCTCGGCCACAATTCGATTTGTTTCCCGGCACGAAAATCCTTGGAAAGCGCGGTTTCCACGGGACGCCCCGTTTTCAAATCAACATGGCTCGCCCAGTTCACTTTTTCAAACGCCGGCGCGGCGATCAACTGGCCGTTGGTGCGATCTACCACGTACAAAAATCCGCCGCGGCTCATGTGCATCACCACTTTGCGCGTTTTGCCCTCGTGCTGAATGTCGGCAATGATCCATTCCCAGTTGGCATCCAGATCAAACATTTCATTCGGCACCAGTTGGTAATGCCACACAATCTCGCAGGTCTTGGGACGTATCGCCAGCACCGACGCGGTGTAGAGATTGTCGCCGGGACGCGAATCCGGATTCCACGGCGCGGCGTTGCCGGTGCCCCAGAACATCAAATCGAGTTCGGGATCGTACGAACCGGTGATCCAGGTCGAGCCGCCACCGCGCGACCACGCTTCGCTCTTGGGCCAGGTCTCGCTGCCTTTTTCGCCTGGCGCGGGTATGGTGTATCGCCGCCACACGCGCTTGCCGGTATCGGGATCGTAACCGTCCAAAAATCCGCGAATGCCGAATTCCGCGCCCGACACGCCGGTCACCACAACACCGTTGGCCACCAGCGGCGCGCCGATGATGGAAAAGCCTTCCTTCCATTCGGCGACCTTGGTTTTCCACACTTCCTTGCCGGTTTTCTGATCAAGCGCTACCATGTGCGCATCGAGCGTACCGCGGTACACCTTGCCGTTATAGAGGGACACGCCTCTATACGACTGCCCTCAACACACCACCCGCGGCGAGGCGGGATCAAAATTCACCGGCGTGCGCCACAGCGTCTTGCCGGTCGCGGCCTCGATCGCCACGGTGAACTTCGCATTGGCGACGTACATCACGCCCTCGTACACCATCGGCTGTGCCTGCTCGCCCAGTTCGCTTTCAAGCGACAGGCTCCACACCGGCACCAGCCGCTTGGCATTGCCCTTGTTGATCTGCGTCAGCGTGCTGTAGCGGTGCTGGCTATAGTTCATGCCATAGTTCACCACGTTGTCGGTGTTGGCGCTGCCCTTGATGAGATCCTGCTGGGATTGCGCAAAAGATGGCGAAGCAAACAGCAACAGCGCTGCTGCCGATGCCACGGAGGTGAATAGCCGCATGAGAAATACTCCGATGATGAAAATTGAAGTGACCTGCGCAAGAGACAAACCATGGGCGGTCTGTCCACGGCGGATTTTCATTCTTGTTGGCTACCCCGCCGCACGAAAATTGATTCTAGCAACTGCCTCGATTAATTGCCACGGCCACGTGGTGCCGCTCCGAGCGCGGCCGCGGAAAAATCGTTTGCCGTTGAAAAACCGAATGCTGCAACACAACAAAACGCTAACCTTATGAAATCAATAAAATTCCACGGCTATCCCCCTGCACATCTGCATCATTGAATCTTCTTACGGCACGGATGGCGCGGGATGGCACGACATGCCACGCCATCCCCTGCGTTCCCGCGTATAAAGTGCGTCAACCGCCCGTGGCGCCGCCACCGGCCTTCGCGTATTTTCCCGTCAGTTGCGGTGTAGTGCCCTTCAAGCCTTTTTGTTCGCGATCGAGCCGTGTTTCGCGCGCCCAGGTGCGCTTGTGCTCGTCTTTCACCTTGACGGTGAGCTTGCCCATGCCATCGACTTCCAGATCGATGGTGTCGCCATCCTGAAACGCCGACAGGCCGCGATGGTTGGTACCGGTGGCAAGGATGTCGCCCGGCTCGAGTTCATGAACGCCGGAAATCCACTCGATGCAGCGCGGAATTTTGTGCGCCATGTCACTGGTGTTGTAGTTCTGCTTGAGTTGGCCGTTGACCCACAGGCGCACCTGCAATTTGTGCGGATCCTTGATTTCATCGGCGGTGACGATATACGGCCCGATGGGCGCAAAGGTGTCTCGTGATTTCACTTGATAAAACGAGTTGCCGAGCTTGGTGGCATCGCGCGCCGAGCCGTCAATAAAGTTGATATAGCCAAACACATGATCCATTGCGTTGGCCTGTGTCACGTGCTTCGCGCGTTTGCCGATCACCACCGCGAGTTCGGCTTCGCCTTCAAAAATGGTCAGCGGAATGTCCGGCATGATCATGGTGTCGCCATGACCGACGATGCAGCCCGGCGACTTATGAAACGCATTGATTTCCGCTGGCGCCTTGCGCGTGCCGTCTTCCATGTAGTTCACCGCCATGCAGTCCACGTTGACGGGCTTGGGCAGCGGCGGACGGATTTTCACCTGTGACACCGGCAAGCCCTTGCCCGAATTCGCCGCGCTCTCGATGCGCCCGCGCACACTGGCCCATTGCTCGATGACGCCGATGATCAAATTACCCGGCGTGGTATGCGGCACCACGTTTTGCACAGCCGCGGTCACATCGACAACCTCGGCGCCCTTCAGCACGCCCAGACGGAAATCGTTGAAATACATGAGTTTCATGGTAATCGTCCTTTGGATTCGGTTTACGGAAATGGCGGCCGGCGAATGGTGAAACGAAAGTTGGGAAACAAAAAGCGGAATATGACCGCACCGGCGACGGTGAATTATCACACCAAACGCAAAGCCTTGGCATGCCGCGTTTTGCATGAGCTTTTGCCCGCCTCCGCATGGACGGGCGATATACTGTCACCCCCAATCGCCCATCGCCCACATGTCCGCGCCGCTGAAATCCTACCGTTCATGGCTATTGCTGCTATGCGTTATAGGCCTGCCGTGGCTGGCGACGGCACAATCCTATCCGGTGAAACCGGTCCGCGTCGTTGTTGGCCTGGCACCCGGCGGCGGCACGGATTATCAGGCCCGGCTGTTCTCCCAAAAACTCTCGGAAAACCTGCGCCAGCAGTTCATCGTGGATAACCGCCTCGGCGCGGGCGGCATGATGGCCTACCAGACGGCCGCCAGCAGCGCGCCCGATGGTTACACACTACTGGTCTCCACGCCGGTCTACACCATCGTGCCCGCGTTCAACGAGCGGTCGCCGCACCATCCGTTGCGCGATTTCACGCCGGTGTCGCTGTTGACCAAGGCGCCGTATCTGGTGGTCGTGCATCCTTCGTTTCCGGGCAAGTCGTTTGCCGACATGATTGCCTACGCAAAAACAGCGCCGCTTAATTTCGGCGTCAGCGGCATCGGCACCACCATTCATCTGGGCGCGGCGTGGATTGCGCAAGCCACGCGCGCAAACATCGTCATCGTGCCCTACAAAGGCACGGGGCCCGCGCTGAACGATTTACTGGGCGCGCAAATACACACCACCTTTGCGAACATCCTCAACGTCGCGCCGCACATCAAATCGGCACGACTGCGCGCGCTTGCCGTATCCGACAGCGAACGTTCGACAGCAATGCCGAACACACCCACCATCGCCGAATCCGGCGTACCCGGGTTTGATGTCACCACCTGGCACGGCTGGCTGGCGCCCGCAGGCACGCCGCCCGGCGTGGTGCAGAAAATACAGACCGAACTGGCAAGATTCATACACACGCCCGCGATTGCCGAAAAACTCGCCGCGGACGGCGGCGAAGCCGTGGGCAACACGCCGGCGCAATACCAGCGCTTTCTGACGGAAGAAATCGCGCGGTGGCGCGCCCTGGCCAAAACCACACAGCTAAAATTCGAACCCTGAAACAAAATAAAACCGTGACGGGCGCGGTAAACTCCCGCCACCCTCACCGAGGAGCGTTATCATGAAACACACACCCGCGTTGCTCGCCGCCCTGATGCTGATGACTGGCGCCTCGCACGCACAATCCCCGAATGCGTGGCAGCCAACGCGGCCAGTGCAATTGATCGTGCCCAATCCCCCGGGGGGCGGACCGGATTTCATCGCGCGTCTGCTCGCGCCCAAGTGGGCTGAAGTCGCCCGGCAAAACGTGTTGATCGACAACCGCTCCAGCAACAACGGCATTGTTGGCGCGGAAGCGGCGTCCCGTGGCGCCCCCGATGGATCATCGATGATCATCGGCAACTCGGGCACTCATGCGATCAATGCCTCGCTCTATCGCAAGCTGCCGTATGACCCGGTGCGTGATTTCGTGGCGGTCAGTGAAATTGCCGCACCGGCGCTGGTGCTGGTGACGCATCCCTCCGTACCCGCTCGCAACCTGAAAGAACTGATCGCCATCGCCAAAAAGTCGCCGGGCAAGCTCAACATGGCGGTGGCCGGCGCCACGGGCGAAATCGCCGGCAATGCGATCATGTTGCAGGCCGGCATCGATATCAAGAACATACCGTATAAAGGCGGCGCGCCGGCAACCATCGCCGTGCTCGCCGGCGAATCGGACATGACACTCACCAACTACGTCGCGGCGGCCAATCACATCGCCGTCGGCAAGTTGCGCATACTCGGCATTACCAGTGCCAAGCGCAGCCCGCGCATTGCCAACGTGCCGACCATTGCCGAAGGCGGGCTCGAAGGTTACGCCGTCGAAATGTGGTACGGCTTGTTTATGCCCGCAAAAACATCCCCCGCCGTGGTGCAGGCCGTGTCTCGCGAAACCGCGCGCATCGTGGCACTGCCCGAGATACGCGAAAAACTCGAAGGCACCGGACATGCGGTCAACACCAGCACGCCGGAACAGTTCGCGGAAAAAGTACGCAACGAGATCGAAAAGTTTCGCAAAATTATTGTAGCCTCGAAGATGCAGCAGGATTAAGGCCAAGACCCAGTTCAACATCCGTCGCAGCAGCGTAACAACGCTAAGGAAACGCAAAGAAATTTCAGTCTGAATTTTCTTTGCGTTTCCTTTGCGTCTTTGCGCCTTTGCGGTGAAGTTCTTAAACCCAAGGAATAACATGCTCAAACTAGACACCCACGCACACTGGTTTCCACCGGAATGGATCGAACTACTGGAACGCGAAGGCGGCAAAAACGGCGCGGAAATATCGCGCAACGAACAAGGCCGCTTGCTGATGGTGGCGCCGGGCATCCGGCTACGCCCGACCTTCACGCCGCCGTATGTGGATATCGCCACGCGCCTTAAAATCATGGACGAGGCACGCGTGGACATGCATGCGCTCTCGCTGACCAGCCCGATGGTGTATTGGGCTTCGGCGGACTTCGGTTTGAAACTCTCGCAGGTGTTCAACGACGCCTGCGCCGTGGCGCATCAAAAATATCCGAACCGTTTCATCGGCATGGCAATGCTGCCGATGCAAGCGCCCGACCTCGCGGTGCAGGAAGCCAAACGCGCAGCCGCGCTGCCCGGCATACGCGGCGTCTACATGGCCACCCACGTTAACGGCAAGAATTTGGACGAAAAAGAATTCTGGCCGGTATACGAACAATGCGAAAAACTGGGCCTGCCGATTTTTCTGCACCCGGTGGCGCCGGTGGGCAAGGAACGCACCGCCAAGTATCACCTCGGCAACTTCCTCGGCAACCCCTACGAAAGCGGCATCGCCGCCGCGTCACTGATCTTCGGCGGCGTGATGGATGCCTTCCCGAAGCTCGATGTGATGCTGCCCCACGCTGGCGGCACCTTTCCCTGGCTGATCGGCCGCATGGACCACGGCACCACGGTACGCGCCGAATGCAAACACATGACTAAACCGCCGTCGGCGTACCTCAAACGCTTTCACTACGACACCATCACCCACAGCGACAAGATTTTGATGAACCTCATCGAACTCGTTGGCGTCGATCGCGTGGTGATGGGCAGCGACTGCCCGGCGGACATGAGCTACACCCGGCCAGTGGATGTGGTCGAACGCCTGAAGGATTTGTCCTCGGGCGAGCGGGATGCGATTGTCGGCGGGAATGCGGCGAAGTTGTTGCGGATGGTGTAAACAGGCAGGCATGCGCCGGGGCAATGTGATGGGTTTCACCCATCCTACGGAGACTCACGTCAGCACGGCGCAAGATTCCGTCTTATGGGTTTTGGGGTGAAGTCGCAAGAAAGCGAGCATGCGCATTCGCGCGGGGCTGGGTTACGAGCCCCCCAGAGAGCCGCCGAGCAACGCAGGCGCGCCGAGGAATTCGGCGAGGACCGTTTGAGTCCTCGCGCCTTTGTTGTATGCGAGGGCGAGTTCCGCAGCCGCCCGGCGTGGCGAGTAGCGCAGGGGAGACCGAAGGGCCGGCGAACCGGGGGCCGCCTTCTTTGGATTACCTTTCTTGGCGGAGCAAGAAAGGTAACCAGCCGCCGGGCTGCCCCCGGCGAATTTGTCTTTGAAGTTGATGCGGATTAGCAACCACGCCGCGGTGTTGTTGGGCTTCGCAAGCTCAGCACCAACCTACAAAATCAAGGCTGCTTAACCAACCCCAACTGCAACACCATCCCCATATCATCCCTCACCGCCACATGTTCGGCGATCTGCCCATCCCGAATCCGAAAACCGTGAAACTGCAACACCTTCACGGATTTGCCGGTGGGCGCCACGCCATACAGCATGCCGCTGAACGCCTCGCGCAACAGCGGCTGCCCGCGATGCGTACCGGTCATCTCCACCTTGCACACCACGCGGTAGCCCTCGGCGGTACTCTCCAGAATCCGATAGTTAAAATCCGGGAACACGCGGTATAACGTTTCAAACACCGCCTGCATGCCCACGCGGCCCACGATGCGCTGATGGTTGGATGCGTCCTCGGTGTAAAACGCCGCGGCGGCAGCGGCGTCCTGCCGGTTGTGCCCCTCGTCCATCAGGCGCTGGATCAATCGCTTGTTATCGTCGAGCGACAATTGTCACGCGTCCAGTTCGGGATAGTGGCGCATCAGGTCGTGCGTGCTGAACGGCAGGCGCGCCGGTGACGCGATGTAGCGCGCAATGCGCGGACGTGCCGCGACGAGATCATGCAGCGCGTTCAGACGCGCAATTTTGTCGCGCAGCCCGGCCATCGATTCGGGAAACGCGTAGTTCAGCGACGCCATCACCTGAAACATCGACAGATCGACGTACGACAATGATTTACCCAGCAGGTAGCGCCCGCCACCGCGCGCGATCACGGTCTCGAAGTAATTCGTAAACTTGGTAAGCCGTTCATTCCTGAAATGCCCGGCGCGGCGCAGCGCCTCGGATTTCTGGTCTTCGTAATACAGACTGTTCGCGATCGGGTGATGCACGTCATGCGCCTCGCGCACGAAATCGGTGATGGTGAGTTGCAGGCCGTGCGCGTAGAGCCGCGCCGCCTCCGCCTTGGGTACGAGGCCTAACCTCGGGCCGAGGTACTGCAAAATATTCGCCGTGTGTGAAATCACCGCCTTGCCGGCCTTCAACAGCGGCGGCGCGAAAGGTTGATATTTGTTGGCTGTATCCTGCAACAGTTTCGCCACCGCCGGCCGCCCACCGCCTTCGCTTTCCGGCAGGCGCGCGACATCGACGTACTCCGCCTCGCCCTCTTCAAGCGCAAGCCGCACGTATTCGCCGCGCCCTTGTATGTGCGGCCAGTAATAGAGTTCGTATCGCATGGCTGTCTCCTGCAAATGCGCCGTTTGCCTTGGGCGCCCAGAGTTACATAGGCTCTTGTTTTAATTGACTATTTAAAATTTGATGCGTTTGACTTCAGCATCTAATCCGCCTTGATGCCAGCCGTCGTGACCACCTTGCTCCACTTCACGATTTCGCTCTGAAAGAACTTCGCGAATTCTTCCGGCGTGTTGCCCACCGCATCCGCGCCGGCCTTCACCAGCACATCCTTCAAGCGCGGCGACGACAAACTGTCTTTCAGCGTGGCGTTGATGCGCATCACCAGCTCGCGCGACGCGGCGCGCGGCAGGAACAATCCGTTCCACCCGGCCGCATCGTAGCCCGCGACGCCGCCTTCGGCGATGGTAGGTATTTCCGGAAAGAGCGCCGTGCGTGCCGCAGCCGTCACGCCCAGCGCGCGGAGTCTGCCGGCCTTGATCATCGGCACCACCGCCGCGATCGGCGCAAAGGTCATCGACACATGGCCGCCCATCACGTCCGCCACGGCAGGCGCCGCGCCCTTGTATGGCACGTGGCCGATGCCCGCGTTCGACAGCATGTTGAACAGCACCAGCGCAAGATGATTGGAACTGCCCACGCCCGCCGAGCCCGAATTCAGCGTTTTGGGATGCGCTTTTGCCAGCGCCAAAAGTTCCTTGATTGATTTTGCCGGCAGTGAGGGATGCACCACCAGCACATTGGGCATGGTCACCACCAGGCTCACCGGCGCGAGATCGCGTTGCGGATCAAACGGCAGCTTCGGAAACAACGTGACGCTGCTCGACAACGCCGTGGTGCCAATCAGCAGCGTGTAGCCATCGGGCGCGGCGCGTACCGCCGCCTCCACACCAATGTTGCCGCTGGCGCCAGGCCGATTCGACACGATCACCGGCTGCTTCCATAACTCGCCCATCTGTTGCGCCACCGCGCGCGCCACGAGATCCACCGAGCCACCGGCGGAAAACGGCGCGATCATGGTGACGGTTTTTTCGGGGTAGGTTTGCGCAGGGGCGCTGGTAACAACCAGCGCGAGCACGCCGGCTATTGCGCGCAACACTCGCGCGGCACTAACGTTGCATCGAAATCGAATCTTATTTTGCACCGCGCGCCACCAGGCCCAGTTCACCCAGCATGCCCGTGAGCATCGTGAATTCACCATCGAGCCGCTTGCGGATATCGGCGACACCCACGAATCCTTCGGCCCAGCCATTGTCGGCGAGTTCTTTTTTCCATTCGTCCGATCGGCTGATGCGCGCAAAGGCCTGATCCCAGAACGCAATCTGAGCAGGGGTAATCCCGCGCGGCGCCGTAAAGCCGCGCCACGCGTAATATTCGGCATCGATACCCTGCTCGCGCAAGGTGGGCGCATGCTCCAAACCACCTTCCTGGCGCTGCGCCGCGCTCACCCCCAGAATGCGCGCCTTGCTGCCGCGCATGTGCTGCAGCGCGCCGCCGGTGGTTCCCACCCACACATCCACATGGCCGCCCAGCGCCGCCGTCATGCCCGCGCCGCCGGACGCGAATATCACCGTTTTGATCAACTTCGGATCGATACCCGCTGCCTTGGCCAGCATGCCGATAACGATATGATTTTGATTACCAGGCGCAGTGGCAAATCCGAACGACAGCGAGGCCGGGTTCTTTTTCAGCTGCGCGATTACATCCCGCGCCGATGCCAGGGGTGAATCGGCGCGCGTCCACACGGCAATATATTCGCGCATCAATATATTCAGCGGCGTGAGATCCCGGTAACTCAGCTTGCTGACGCCGACGATTTCGTTGGTGAGCAAACCGGTGCTCAGGTTGCTCAGGTAATGCGCGTCCTTCTCATGCTGCGCGAGATACGTGTACGCGAGATTGCCGCCGCCCCCCGGCTTGTTCACCACGGTGACGCTCGGCATTCCCGGCATGCTCTGCAACAGGCGCTGCGGCACGCGCACGCCGCGGTCCCCCGCGCCGCCCGCACCCGAGTTCACAATCAACTCGACGTTTTTCGACGGTTTCCACTCCTGCGCATGCACTGTGCACGCGCAAAGCAGCAATACAGCGAGAGCGGCGACGCGTTTCATGCCTGATTCACGTCATCACTTTGGTGGAATCACCGGCAGCAACAGATACGACGGTTTGTCGCCGCCCGAATACACGGTGCTGATGCCACCCTGATTGTAGTCGCCGTGAAAATGCGTGAAGTGCTGCGTGCCCACGCCGTCCGCGGGTGAAATATCGAGACGCAGCTTGTGCCCCTTTTTGAACACCATGCTGGTGGCGATGATCTCCACCTGACACTCGACCGGCTCGCCCGGCTTGAGCGGCCAGCGTTCGTTGTGCGCGTGGTACGGACGGTACGGTAGCGATTTCTCCGCATCGAGCTTGCGATGCGACGCGCGCAGCCAGCCCTTGGTCACGCATTGCAGCGGCTCGCCCATCTGGCCCGTTTCCATGACATCGTTGCCGCTGGGGTCGATGTTGCGGATGGTGGCAAAAATATCCATGTCTTCCTTGTTGCTCGACACCCACACATTGAGCACGATGTGCCCGGTGACTTCGGTGTCTTGCGCCATCGGCGCCGTTTCGAACGACACACCCCTCGGAATCTTACCCGGGCGCGTAGGCGCGGCCGCGCCATAACTCACCTTCGATTCCTTCGCCAGCGGCGCGTTCACCATTTCACCCTCGACTGCTTTCGCGTTTTCCACCGGATCGCGATCAATGCGCAGATACATTTTCGTCCATTTCGTGCGCGGAATCGGCCAGTCATCCTCAAAACGGAACGGCGAACGTTGCATGCCGCCCGTGCGGATTTCAAGCTTCACCGGCGGCTCGTCCATGAAACCGGTATCTATGCCCTTCAGCCAGTGATCCATGAACCGCAGTTGATCGATGCGGCCTTCTTCGGAGTAAAACGCATGGAAGTGCGTGCCGCTGTGGATACGCAGTTTCTTGTGTTTCGACTTCGCGCATAGATACGCCTCGGTGTTGCCGCGCAAATGCATACCAAAGCCGCTCCAGTTGCCGGCGGAGAACACCGGCACTTCGATCTTGTCCCAGCGCGCGCTGCACATGCGCCAATACTCGGAATCAAGATCATTGCGCATCATGTGCCACAGCATATTGTTTTCGAACGCATCCGGGTTATAGGTGCGCGCGATATCCAGCAGGTTCCAGGCGGTATTGCGGTTGTGCCAGCTCGTGATAAACCCAAATGCAAAGATACCGCCGTGATAACCCTGGTCGCGATACTGGTCGGCGCGCCCTTCCCACGGAATAATGCACTTCAGCGACGGCGGTTGCAGGCCCGCCACCTTCCACTGGAAGGCGGCCAGATACGAAATGCCGCAAGTGCCCACGTTTCCGTTGGACCACGGCTGCTTGGCCACCCACTCGATGCAATCGTAAGCGTCGAGTGACTCCTGATACGAACTCGGCTCGGATTTGCCGGGCGACTTGCCGGAGCCGCGCGTATCCACGCGCAGCATGGCGTAGCCGCGCGGGCACCACCATTCGGGGTTCACCGTTTCCCAGTTCATGTAGGGATTCGGCTTTTCTTCCAGATCCGGCGGCGGCACCCACAGCTTGTCTTTCTGATACGGCCCCAACGACATGATCACCGGAAACTTTTCGCTACTGCCAGTGGTGCTTTCCGGCCGGAAGATATCCGCGCACACTTTCGTGCCGTCGCGCAGCGGAATCCACACGTCCTTTTCGACGATCATCTTGTAGTCTTTGGGTTGGGACATTTCGCCCTTGGTTATTGCTGTTGCCATTTTCAGTTTCCGTTTGAGTTGAAGGTGTGTAACAAAATACTATCCCCTTGCCCCGTTTTCGGGGCGAGGGTTAGGGTGAGGGGACGCGCAACACCACCACTATCCAACGCGCACTAAGTCTTATAAGAAGGTTCCGTCTTATCCAGCATTCTAATCAACGCGCGCCATTCGCCTTTGCGCTCCTGATAACCCGGCCGCTCGAAGCTGCGCGCGACGCTCTCGGCAATTTCCCGTGACGGAATAATCAGCTTGGCGCCGCCCGCCAGCGCCGCCACCTGCGCCTGACACGCGCGTTCGAGGTAATACATGTAGTCCAGCGCCTCGCGCACGCTCTTGCCGCACGACAGCAACCCGTGATTGTGCAGGATCATGGTCATCTTACTGCCCATGTCGGCGACCAGCCGCTCGCGCTCTTCAAGATTCAGCGCGACACCCTCGTAATGGTGATACGCCACGTTGCCGGTCAACCGCATCGCGTGCTGCGATATTGGCAGCAAGCCCTGCTCCTGCGCGGACACCGCGATGCCCGCGGCCGTGTGCGTGTGCATCACGCACATCACCTCGGGGCGCGCGGCATGAATCGCGCTGTGGATCACGAAGCCCGCCTGGTTAAATCCCAGCCCCGTCGGATCATCGACGATCTCGCCATCGAGCGTGATCTTGACCAGATTCGATGCCTTGACTTCATCCCACATCAGGCCGAACGCGTTGAGCAGAAAGTGATGATCAGGCCCCGGCACGCGCGCCGAAATGTGGGTATAGATCAGATCGGTCATGCGAAAATGCGCGGCAAAGCGGTAACACGCCGCGAGATTGACGCGCGCTTCCCATTCTTCGGCGCTGACTCGTTCGCGCACGGATTTTTCGGGAGAATTCATGGGGTGCTCCTGAGTTCAATTGGAGGACAACTCCGGCACATTTTATACCCCATGTACCCCATGCGCGACCACTAGCGCAGCAACAACGGAATGCCGCACAGCAACAGCACGCCGCACACCAGGCGCTTGAACGCGAGGTCCGAAAGCTTGACGTGAATGCGATCACCCGCCCAAATGCCCAGCAGCATCAGCGGAAACGCCATGGCAAACGCAATCCACACATCCCGCGTGAATTCCCCCACCACCCAGTAACCGAGGCCGCGTCCGGCGCACAGCGCCAGCAGCATCGCCGAAATCGTCGCGCGAAACACCGATTTCTCCATGGTTTTCACATCGAGGTACATGGCGAAAAACACCGTGGCCATGGCGCCGAACAAGGCGCCCACCACGCCGGCGAGCCACGCCGCCAGCGGACTGAGAAAGCGCGGCGCGGGCCCGTTTGCCGCATGGGGCCGTAGCGTGGTCCAGAAAAAATAGGCGCCGTAACCCAGCACCATCAAGCCGAGCGCGCGTAATAGCGTGCGTGAATCCAGCGTCGCGAAAAAATACAAACCCACCGCCACGCCCAGCGCGCACCACGGGATGAAAAACAGAAATTTTTTGACATCGACGTACCGCCGATCCTTGCCCAATATCGCGAGCGACGACACCAGACCGAGCAGCGTCCACGCCGGCACCAGTATTTTGATCGGCACCACCAGCGCCAAAAGCGGCATGCCCACCGAGCCGCCAAAGCCGGTGCTGCCGCGCAGCCCGTAGGCGAGCAGCAGGATCATCGCGCAATACGCGAGTTCCAATGCCGAGAGTGATGCCATCGGCGGTCAGACCTTTCCGGCGCGCGAGGCCCTGACCACCCGCCCCAGCCGCGCGATTTCTTCGGCAAGGTGCGCGCGCAATTGCTCCGGCGTACCCACCGCCGGTTCACTGCCTTCGCGCGCGAGTATGTCGCGCATTTCTTTCGTTTGCAGAATGCGGCCCAGCTCGGTATTCAGTTTTTGCACGATCAAGCCGTGCGTGCGCGCCGGCGCGAGAAACGCATACCAGCCCATGAGTGTGGCGTCGGGCAATCCTTGTTCGGCCATTGTCGGCACGTCCGGCAAAGCAATGGAACGGCGTTTTCCGGTACTGGCAATGGCCCGCAAGCGTCCGGACGTCACGTGCGGCAGCATGGTCACCGCGCTGCCGCTGCACGCCTGCACTTCGCCACCCAATACCGCCGTCACCGACAGGCCCGCACCCTTGTACGGAATCTGCACCACGTTGACACCCGCGGTCATCTTGAACAACTCAAACGCCAGTTGCGACAGCGTGCCATCACCCGGCGACGAGTAATTCAGTTGTCCGGGCCGTGCCTTCGCCAGCGCAATCAATTCCTTGACCGAGCGCGCCGCGATGGACGGATGCACCACCATCACCTGCGGCTGCGTGGTGGCCTGCGTGATCGGCGCGAAATCCTTGTGCGTGTCGTACGGCAGCTTGTCGAAGGCACTTGGGTTCACCGCGAATGTCGCGCTCACGATGAGCAGCGTGTAACCGTCGGGCGCGGCACGCGCCACCAGTTCCGGCCCCAGCGTGCCGCCCGCGCCCGCGCGATTATCGACCACCACGCTTTGTCCCCACGCCGCGGTCAGTTGCTGACCGACTGCGCGCGACACGAAATCCAGTCCGCCGCCGGGCGACGAAGGCACAATAATGCGGATGGGTTTGGTGGGGAAGTTGGATTGCGCGTGTGCAGTCACTGCGACGGCAGCCAACATCGCCGCCAGAGCATAACAAACGTAACTATTTGTTTTTAATGTAATTTTTATTCTCCGCCTTCAAGCTTCGCTTCCTTCACCACCTTGCGCCATTTTTCGATTTCCGCGCGCGCGTGCGCCTCCAGTTCCGGCGGCGTGGACGACTGCACATCGATACCCTGATCGTCGAGCCGCTGCTTCAGCGCGTTCGTTGCCAGCACCTTGACCAGATCCGCGTTGATTTTGGCTTCGAGTGCGCGCGGCAGTTTCGGTGAGCAGATGCCGTACCAGCCGTTCACTTCGTAGCCCGGCACGCCGCTTTCCGCCATGGTTGGCACATCGGGCGCTTTCGAACTGCGCTTTAATGTGGTGACCGCCAGCCCGCGCACCTTGCCGGACTTGATCGCCGCCAGCGGCCCGCCCGGCAGATTGCCCACCGACAGTGGTATCTGTCCGCCCATCACATCCGCCAGCGCGGGCGCCGCGCCCTTATAGGGTACGTGCACGATGTTGATGCCCGCCATCATTTTTAACAACTCAATCGATAAATGGGGCGACGCGCCCACGCCTGACGAGCCGTAACTCAGCTTGCCGGGGTTGGCTTTGGCGTGCGCAATCAACTCTTGCAGGGTGCGCGCGGGCAGCGAGGCATGCGCCATCAGCACGTTCGGATTGCCGCCCACGCGCGACAAAAACGAAAAATCCTTGATCGGATCGTACGGCAGCTTCGCCACGCGCGCCGGCGTAATGCCGTGCGTTGCGATATTGCACAACATCATGGTGTAGCCATCCGGCGCGGCGCGCGCGGTCAATTCAGTACCGATGCCGCCAGCGGCGCCGGGCCGATTGTCGATCACCACACTCGCGTTCCACAATTCGCCGAGCGCCTGCCCCACCAGCCGCGCCGCCATGTCCACGCCGCCGCCGGCCGCGTACCCCACGATAATCCGCACAGGTTTGGTTGGAAAATCCTTTACCGGATCGGCGGCCATCGCGACGCCACCGCTCATCAGCATCGCCAGCACCGCGGCACGCAATCGTAATGGGTATCGCATCATGATTTCCCCTCAACAAACTTCTCCCACACATTGTAATTGCGCGTGCCCTGATGCGCGGGAAACTGCGGCGCCTGAGTTTCGATCCAGCGAAACGGCACGTTGCCCACGTGTTTGAATGCATGGCACGCGCCCACGCCCGTCCATGCGAAGTCACCTGCCTTTAAATGAAAATCCTCGCCCTCGATGGACATAATCGCTTCGCCTTCGAGCGCCAGATAACTTTCCTCGACCGGGTGATCGTGATAACCGCGCACGCCGCCCGGCGCGAGCTCGCCGCGCATCATGTAAAAACACTGCGCGCCGAATTCCTTTTCCATGAATCGAAACACGCGCAGGCCGGACACACCCGCGTTGGGGTTGATGATCGGCGCGCGCGGCACGAAATGCCCGGCCTGTGCTATCGCCGCATCGCCTGACACGGTGGCGGGCGCGCGATCCGGCCACGGCGCGTCATCGGCCACAAAAAAGGTATCCTGCCATTTGCCCGGCGGCTTGGGCTGCGGCGCCTGCATGTCGAACCAGCGCGCGGGCTTACCGCTGACATTGCGATACGCATGCGCCACGCCGGTCGGGATCAGCGCGTAGTCGTCCTGCGTCAGCCGGAAAACTTGGTCGCCGCGCTTCAGCTCGATTTCACCCTGAAAAAGGTAAATGCCCTTTTCGTTGGCATGCACGCAGGTTTCCACGCGGCCATCCGCCGCCAGCCGGCACACCCCCACCCCCATGTGTACCGAACCGATGCCGCGATCAATCAATGACACGCGTTCATAGCCGCGCGAGCGCGCCGCGTAGCCGTGCGGCACGGCGAACGCCGATTCATCCAGCTTGCCTACGTGAAACTGCATGATGACTCCCTGACAATTTACGATGATTATTGCACAGCCTCGCGCGCAGTGGACGGCAGCGGCGCGCGCTGCCAGAATGGCCCAAACGACACTCAGGAGACCATCATGCATCGCGCCCGGTTCTTTCCCCTCGTAATCCGTCGCGTAATTTTTTGCGTGATGGCCGCTGCATCCACCCTCGCAACCGGAGTCACCATGGCCGCATCCATCGGCGGAAAACTTGAACTCGAAGACTACGGCAGTTTTTTTGTAAATGGCCGCAGCATCCAATCGAATCACCCGGGCGCATCGCTGGTCACCGGTCCAGCGGGCGCCGGCAGCATCACCGTCAATCAGATGTATGTGCAATATCGAGTGCCCGCCGGCCGCAAAAACGTGCCGGTGGTGATGGTGCATGGTTCCGGTCACACCGGCATGACGTATGAAACCACGCCCGATGGCCGCGAAGGATGGGCCACTTATTTTCTGCGCAAGTCGTTTCCGGTCTACGTGGTTGATCACGCCGGACGCGGGCGCTCCGGATTCAACCCCACGCCTGTAAATGCCGTCGGCGAAAAAGCCGCGGAGCCTGGCACGATGCCCACGCTGTTTCTCGGCACCATCGAACGCTCATGGCCCAATTTCCGCTTCGGCCCAAAATACCCCGAAGCTTTTCCCAACGTGCAATTCCCGATGGAAGCAATGGCGCAATACCTCGCGCAACTGGTCCCCAACGCCGAAACCACGCTCGAAGGCGGCGGCAAAAACACCGTGGACGCGTTGGTCAAGCTGCTCGAAAAGATCGGCCCCGCCGTGGTGATGGTGCATTCGCAATCCGGCGTGTACGGACTGGATGTCGTACGGCAGCGCCCGAATCTGGTCAAGGCATTGGTCAGTGTCGAAGGCGGCTGTGAAACCGTGAGCGCCAAGGACATGGCGACACCGTTCGTCAAAGTGCCGATGATCTCGGTGTGGGGCGACAACAGCAAGGGCGCGTGGGGCGTCAACGGCGACAAACGCCGCGACGGCTGCCAGCAAGCCGTCAATCTGATCAACAAAAGCGGCGGCAAGGCCACTTTCATGCTGCTGCCCGAGCACGGTATCGCGGGCAACAGTCACATGATGATGATGGACAAGAATAACTTGCAGGTCGCGGATATCATCCAGAAATGGATACTGGAGAACGCATCAAGGTAAGCGACGAAGGTAACCCACGACGTTGCCGCCTGCGTTTCGCGGGAACCGAAGCCATTCTTCGGTTGGCCAAATCACCCGGCCAACCGCAATATGTCACTGTGTCACTGTACCCGCTACGCCAGCACCTGCGACACCTGCTCCTGACGCAGCATTTCATAAACGAACGATTCCAGTTCCGGCCCCATTGCGTCACGCACGGAAACCATGCCGACCGGGCGGCCCTGCTCGACCACGGGCACGTGGCGGAAGCGGTTGTCATGCATTAATTCCAGCGCCGCCGAGAAAGCCGCATCCGGACTGACGGTTTGCGGGTTGCTGGTCATCACCTCGCCGAGCGTGGTAGTCATGGGATCACGCCCCTCGGCCACCACGCGATTCAATGCGTCACGTTCGGTGAATACCCCCACGAGCTGACCGTGCTCCACCACCATCATTGCGCCCACGCGGCGCTCTTTCATGATGGATGCCGCCATGCGCACCGTCATGTTCGACGGCGCTGTTACCGGCGTTTGATGCGCAACAATGTCACGGATGGTTCGAGTCGTCATGGTGATCTCCTGTGTTGGATTTAACCGGCACCGACCTCTGCCAACAACGCCCGGTGAATAACGCCCGGTAAAAGCATGCTACGCCTGCGTTGTGCCCGCGGTCAAACAAATGGTTCTACATCGTCGCGTGAGCGATTATCATTTACTCCCAGCCCATACATTGCATCTAGGCCGCGCGGGAGAAACGCCTTGAAACAAACCTCAACCCTTTGTATTTACGCACTGATTTCCGCAGCGGTAATTGGGATGGGGATCGCCGGCCCGGCCAAGGCGCAACGTCCGGCCGGCGCGGTTTACCCGTCCAAAGCCATCCGGTTTATCGTGCCGCAAGCGGCCGGCGGCAGCAATGACATCATGGCGCGGTATGTTGCGCATTATCTGGCCGACCGTCTCGGCAAACCGGTGGTCATTGATAACCGTCCCGGCGCGGACGGCATTATCGGCACCGACATCGCCGCGCGATCCGCGCCCGACGGACACACGCTGCTGCTTGCCTCTGCGGCCTATGCGATGAATCCATCGGTGCGCAAAACACCTTACGATCCGCGGAAGGCATTCGATTGGGTTGCGATGCTCGGCAACGGACCAACCGTGCTCACCATCGGGCCGTCGTTTCAGGTGAACTCCGTAAAGGACATCATGGCGCTGGGCAAGGCCAAGCCGGGCTACATCAACCTGGCGTCGGCGGGCGGCTTTCAGCATTTTATTTCCGCGTTGTTCAGCCATCAGGCCGGCATCAAGGCCACCATCCTGCTCTACAAAGGCGGATTTCCCGCAATGATCGATGTCATGGGCGGGCAAGCGCACATGCTGGTGGGCTCGCTGGTTTCCGCGATACCGCATATACGTTCGAGCAAACTCAAACCGCTGGCCACGGGAGGCACGCAACGCACCGCGCTGCTGCCGGAGTTACCGACCATTTCAGAGGCCGGCGTACCGGGCTACGAGGCGTCGAACTACTGGGCGGTCGCCACACCGTCGGGAACATCGCCGGCGATACTCCATCGCCTTAACAGCGAAGTCGGCGTGCTGCTGAAATTGCCCGAGACCCAAAAGCGGTTCACCAGCGAGGGCGCGGAAACCGATCACAGAAGCCCCGCCGAAATCAGTAAAATGATCAACGCGCAATTGGCCAAGTGGGCGAAGGTCGCCAGAGAGGCCGGCATGGCCACCGAGTGAATTCCCGCCGGCACGCCCGCGGCGATCGTAAATCGCCTAAACGCCGGGATCGCCGCTTGGGTCAAACGGCCGGAAATACAAAACGCTACGTCGCCGAAGGCGTGGAAGCGGGGTTTGTAACGCCGCGGGCACTGCAAAAATCCATCCCGGTAGAAATCGCGAAGTGGGCAAAAGCGGCAAAAGACGCAGGAATGAAAACGGAGTAGTAAACTAGACTTGTCCAACCCGATGAGCATCCCCATGAAAACACTACCCTCGGATATCGGCGGCGAACCCGCCGGCCCCATAGACACGATTGATCACGGCATGAAGCATTGGGAGCGTCAGGCCAATGCGTTTCGCTCGGTGGTGCAAATGCAGAAGATCACCTGCACCGACGAGTTGCGCCGCGCCGCCGAAGACCTCGGCGACCGTTACAAGGACATGCACTACTTCGAGATCACCACCAGCGCCATGCGCGCCGTGCTGCTCGAAAAAGGCCTGTTCACCGAACAGGAACTCGCCGCCAAGATGGCGGAGATACGCGCGCGCTTCAATGTGCCCGACGAGATGGAGTCTCCCATCAAAAAGGGAGCCAAAAAATGAGCAGCTCGGCTTCGTTGAAAAGCACCTACACGCCCGCGCCGGTACATCGCTACCGCGTGGGCGACAAAGTCACCGTCAAGCGCACGTTCCCGCCCGGCCATCGCCGCACGCCGCAATACATCCGCGGCAAGCAAGGCGTGGTCGAACGCATCTGCGGCACGTATCCCAACCCGGAAGAACTCGCCTACGGCTTCGACGGCCTGCCCGCCAAAGTGCTCTACCGCGTGCGTTTTCTGCAAACCCATGTATGGCCCGGATACGCCGGGCCGGCGAACGATATTATCGAGATGGAAATTTTCGAGCACTGGCTGGAACCTGCGGCGACATAAAGGAGATCCCATGACCAATACCACTCACGATTATTACGCACGCAAGTCCAGCGATCATCACGATCATGATCACGACCATGACCACGATGATCACAAGCAACCCAATCCGGCCAACGAGCACGACAACGGCCCGCCCGGCGAATACGAAATCATGAGCCGCGCCATGCAGGAGTTGCTGGAACAAAAAGGCATGATTACCGCCGCGCAGGTCGCCAAACGCATGGAACTCTTCGACGAAGAGTTTCCGTACCACGGCGCGCAAGTCGTCGCGCGCGCGTGGGTCGATCCCGCGTTCAAGCAACGGCTGCTCGCGGATGGCCGCGCCGCCTGCGCCGAGATGGGCGCGATGCTCGAGGCCGAGCGCCTGATCGCGGTGGAAAACACGCCCGAAGTGCATAACGTCATCGTCTGCACGCTGTGTTCGTGTTATCCGCGCGCGCTGCTCGGCATGCCGCCGACGTGGTACAAGAGCCGCAACTACCGCTCGCGCGTGGTGTTCGAACCGCGCGCCGTGCTGAAGGAATTCGGCACCGAACTGCCCGACAGCGTCACGGTGCGCGTGCATGATTCCAATGCCGACATGCGCTACCTCGTGGTGCCGATGCGCCCTCAGGGCACCGAAGGCTGGAGCGAAGTAAAACTCGCGGGCTTGCTCTCGCGCGACATGCTGGTGGGCGTGACAGTACCGAAGGTTTAGAAACCTCGCGCCACCCGCCACGCTCGGCGCAACGGATCAGTTATCAACATCACCAACCCGTCATTTTGGCTCGCGCCAGAACGACGGCGCGGGTAGTGCACACGCCCATCGAAATTCAAAAATAATACAATAAATACAAACACTTACACAATAACCCCATGACCAAGATCACCACCGCGTGGGTAGCACAACGCGTTGCCGCCTTCGACGCGAGCGGCATTCATCGCGTCGGCACACCCGGCGATTTCGCCAGCGGTGCGTGGTTTGAAAGCGAAGCCGCGACAGCCGGTGTTGAAGTTTCACGTATGCCGGTGCCGATACAACGCACAATCGTCGATGAAGCGTATCTCGAATGCGCGGGCCTGCGTATCGACGGCCTGCCGATGTTTGATTCGCCCGCCACCGACGGTGTTTCCGGAAATCTGTGCATGAGCGGCGCCACGGAAAAAATCGCACTTGCGGAATTTCCATCGAACGCGGCGTCGATCAAAGGCCAGCCGCTGGAAAAACTGCGGCGCGGCACGACACATGCCGCGTTGGTTGTCGCCACGCGCGTCACTGGCGACTCGCTGGCGCCGATCAACGCCCAGTTCTACTACACGCCCTTCGGACCGCCGGTGTTGCAGGTCGCGGGCATGCATCACGCCGCGCTTGCCGAACAGGCGCGCAAAAATTCCCCCGTCACCTTCGTGAGCCGCCATCGGCGTGAATCCGTCGAATCATTCAACGTCTGCGCGGCCGTGGCGGCGGAAAGCAACGCCCAGCCCATCGCCGTCGTCACGCCGCGCACCGGCTGGTGGGAATCCACCGCCGAGCGCGCTGGCGGCATGATCGCGTGGCTTGCCGCCGTGCACGCGGCAGGCGCGATGAAACAATCCGGGCAACTCAAGCGTGCGCTGCACGCTTACGCCACTTGCGGGCACGAACTCGGCCACCTCGGTTTGCAAACGTTGACACAACAGCAGACGCCCCTGATCACGAACGCAAAGTACTGGCTGCACCTGGGCGCCAATCTGGGCGGCGCGGGCAACCTCACGATGATGATCCGTGCGACAAACACCGCCGATGCCGAACAGATGCGCGACCTGCTGGTCGCCGAAGGCTACGCCGCACAGCACATCCTCGTTGAACCCGACAACAAACTCTCCGGCGAAGGCCACGACCTGCATCACCTCGGTGCAAAAGTGCTGTCGCTCGCCGGCAGCAATCTGCACTTTCATGCGGCCAGCGATCGTTGGCCGGGCAATGTCAACGCCGCGGGTATTGCGAGCATCTCGCGCGCGGTGGCGCGGTGGGTGGGGATGCAGGCGGGATAGGAATGGGGCCGCGTACGGCACGTTGGGCTGCGCGTCGGACTGACCGATTTTTATAAAGGGGCATTACGATGACGATGAACTTCAAAGGAAAGACCGCCGTAATCGCCGGCGATGCCTGGGGACTGGGTCATGCGGCAGCCCTGCTATTCGCGCGCGAAGGCGCCGAAGTCATTTGCATCGACGACAACGCAGAATCAAAAGACGCGCGCCAGTTGCGATTGGACGGGTTTGATGTGCCGTATTTTCATGCCGATGTAACCGACGCGGCGCAGGTGCAGACGGTGGCGGATGCCTGTGAAAAAACACTCACGAAAGTGGATATCCTGTTCAACGTGGCAGGCCGCAACCCGATCCGACAGACCTTCGAGAAAACGACGCACGATACCTGGGCAACCATGATCGGACGCAATTTGACGTCGGCCTTCTTGTGTTCGCAGGCCTTTCTTCCACTGATGAAAAAAGCCGGCGCGGGCGCCATCATTAATCACGGATCCATCGACGGCGTTCTGGGCAATCCCTACATCGCTGCGTATTCCGCCGGCAAGGGCGGTTTGTTGTCGCTCACGCACGTGATGGCGCACGATCTGGGCAAATACAATATTCGCGTCAATTGCATCTCGTCCGCCGGCCCGCGCCAAAGCTGTGTTGCCGTATCGCCCGTGGATCAATCCCGGGTCGCCGTCACGCCGCTGGGCCGTCAGGGTACGCCGCAGGATGTGGCGCCAGCAGTGCTGTTTCTTGCGTCGGATGGCGCATCGTTTATCAGCGGCGCAAACCTCGTGGTGGATGGCGGACGCACCGCCACCACGCATGGGTGTTACTACGAGCCGTCGTGACGTCGCTTACGGAACCATTGACTAGAATACATCTCGATTCTCTGGCAGCCACTTTGCGGGCGCACAAACCAAGTTAAGCGGGTAGCCTGTAAGAAGCGCAGCGTATTACAGGGGAGGTTGGTTGTTGCAGATCCTTTCATTACAATGCGTTGCATTCAAGCTACGCGTGCTCAACCTCGACGCAGTTTACGCACCCTTAACGTTTAACGTCGGGTATTGCAGTGACACGCATAGGCAAATCTCTTTTTCCTTCAAGCAACTCAAGAATTAATACTCGTAGACGGTCACGTTCTTCTTCAATTCTACTGTGCCCCACCGGTGCATAAGTGCCATTCTTTAGTTGCGTTTTGTTGAAGCTATAGCCCAATGCAATTGCCATAGCATAAAGTAGGTCTACGAGGAGGTCAGTTCTCTTACTAGCCCAAATTGCCGGTTCAATTTGTTGCTGACCTAGATGATCGAGATATTGTTGCCAGATGTCGAGAACCGCTTTTTCCTTTGCGGAATTTTGAGAGAACTCGAGGTCAATTCTATTTAACGCTTCGACGTGCATGGGCGACAAAGTATAAGCTCGCGTCGCCATGAGGTTTTTAAAAATAGTTAGCTTTCGCTCGCGATGCTCATTTTGCGATGTTAGGTATTGGCTGACTTGTATCGCGATAAGCGGGCTTAACGCTGTGGCGCACAGTGTAAGAATCTCCGTAAGTGACATCTGATCGCTCCAAGCTGTTAGGTTGACGGTTATGACATATTACTTTGGGATGCTAAGCTAGGTTTTATATTACCATGCAGTCTGCCAAACACGCATCGCGGCACGAACCACGACGCGCACCGAAGCTCGCATCACACGCGCGCTGAATACCAAAGCGGGGAATTCATGGCCAATTCTTTATGCTCCCGATTTGCGATTGCAGCAGTTGTCACGGCGATGTTGTGCGCGATCTTGTGTGAACCGTTCGGCGCGCTCGCGCAGCCCTATCCCTCGCGCCCGATACGCCTGGTCGTTCCCGCCGCGCCCGGCGGCGGCATTGATGTGCAAGGGCGACTCGTCGGACAGAAGCTTGGCGAACAAATCGGCCAGACGGTGGTGATCGACAATCGCGGCGGCGCCAACGGCATCATCGGTAGCGAGATCGTGGCGCGCTCGGCACCCGACGGATACACGCTGCTGATCGCGTCGCCCTCACACACCATCAACGCCAGCATCTATCGCAAGCTGCCGTACGACACGCTGCGTGATTTTTCGCCGGTGAGCCGCATCAGCACCACCAGCGGACTGGTGATGGTGATTCACCCCTCCACGGCGGCGCGCACGGTGGCGCAGTTCATCGCGCATGCGCGCGCCAACCCGGAAAAGCTGGCGTTCGGCTCGCCGGGCATCGGCAACGTCACCCACCTTGGCCCGGAGTGGTTCGCGGTGATGGCCGGCGTGCGTCTGGTGCATGTGCCCTACAAGGGCGTCGGCCCCGCGATGAACGATCTGCTCGGCGGACAACTCGCGGTGATGTTCCCGCCCGGATCGGTGGGCGTGCCGATGGTAAAATCCGGCCGCCTGATCGCACTGGCAGTGACCGCGCTTGAACGCTGGCCGCTACTGCCCGATGTGCCCACGCTCGACGAATCCGGCTTGAAGGGTTTTGAACTGGTGACCTGGCAAGGCATCTTCGCGCCCGCAAAAACGCCCGTGCAACACATCAACACCCTCAACACGCACATACAGGCCGCGCTGCAAGCGCCCGGCATGCGCGAGCGCATGGCCAACATCGACGCCGCGCCCGCCGGCAACAGCGCGGAAACCTTCACCCAGTTTGTGCGCGACGATATTGCGCGCTGGGCGAAGGTGGTTAAGGCGGCGAATATCGCGCCGCAGTAGCGGTCTTGCGTCTGCTATAGAGCAAAGTGCATTGCCCCGACCGATACCGCTCTCCAAAACTGACCTTCCGACCGAGTACTATCGCAACGGAATCAGCGCCACACCGTTGTTAAGGTTCATCGGAATCACCAGCTGATTGGCGCCGGCGTCGTAGCACATGGAGGCCGGGCTCGGGATGCCGCTGGCGATCAGCTCGGCAGGCTGGCCCGGACGAATGCGCGACACACCGCCCTCCCGCACGCTGCTCACGTATTTGGTGCCGTCTTTCAGGATGACCAAGCCGTCATTGCCGGGCTGCACAGCGTGCTCGGTCTTGAGCAACTTGCCGTCGAGCGAGAACGTCAGCACCTCGTTGTTGGCGATGTTGACCACCACCAGGTTGCCGTCGTTGTCGAGCGCGATGCCGTTGGGCTCGCGCAGCGGCGGCCCGACGATCAGTTCGGAGACCGCGCCTTGCGCGGTAATTTTGAACACCTTCGAATGGCTGGGATCGGAGGGGCCGGGGACGCGCGTTTGCGTGCCGTAGATGGTGCCGTCGGCGGCCACCGCGATGTCGTTGAGGCCAGGGGATTGCGGCTGGCGCAGCTCGCCCGCCGGCGCGCCGGTCGTCATGTTGAATTTGCGGATCACCGACACCGTCGGCTCGGTCGTGGTCGTGCCACCATCGCGGTCGGCGACGTAGAGGATGCCGTTGACGATGTCGCTGCCGAGCGGATGGTTGAGGGTCAACCCGTTGCGGTCTTGGCCGATCCACCTTGCGGTATGCACCGAGCCGTCGTGATTAAGCAGCGAGACGAATCCGTCGTTGGGAGTCTCGTGCTGTTCGGCGCCGCGATTGGGCACCACGATCAGACCGCGCACGGGGTCGTACGAACAGCTCTCCGCGTTGACCACCGCGCCATAGACCTTTACGTTGCTCGACATTGGCGTGTAGGCGCCCTTCTGCATCACACCCAACGGCCGGCCTGCGACGAACGGCTTCGCAGCCGGGGTTGCTTTCGACGTCTCCTGTGCCAGTGCCGGATTCGTCACCATACCGGCCAACAAGACGACTGGAACCAGCATTCCCATTATCGAACGAGTTGAATTCTGCATCGTGCTTTCTCCTGTTTGAATCTGTTATTTCGGAACAGTGCGTAGGGTGGGAGCCATCCCGCCTTCTGCCGGAACACACGAAAGGCGGGATGGCTCCCGCCCTACATTTCCTGCTTCCACTCCACCCTACTCCACCTTGATCCCCGCCACCTTAACCACCTTGGCCCACTTCGCCATTTCGTTCTGAATAAATATGCCAAATTCTTCCGGCGTGTTGCTCATCGGTTCAGCGCCGATGGAATACAGCCGTGCACGCGCATCCGGTTCGCGCAACGCATTGGCGACTTCGGTGTTCAAGCGCGTGACAATCTCGCGCGGCGTGCCGGTGGGCGCAATCAGGCCATACCACGAGTTGACTTCAAAGCCCGGCAAACTCTCCCCGATGGCGGGTATATCCGGCGCGCCCTGCCAGCGTTTGGCGGTGGTGACACCCAGCGCGCGCAGCCGCCCCGATTTTGCGGCGGGCACGCCGGTGACGATGCCGTCGAACATCATCGACAATTGCCCGCCGATGGTATCCACGCTCGCGGGGGCGAGGCCCTTGTACGGCACGTGGGTGATCTTCACGCCGCCCATCATTTTCATCAGCTCGCCCGACAAATGCGATGAGGTGCCGGCACCCGCCGAACCAATGGTGAGTTGATCGGGCCGCGTTTTGGCAAGTGCAATCAGTTCTTTCACGGAGCGCGCCGGGATCGACGGATGCACCACCAGCAGGTTGGCAATCGAGGCGAACAGCAGCACCGGGGTGAAATCCTTCGTCGCGTCGAACGGCAGCTTGGCATACAGCGCGGGATTCACCGCGTGCGCAAACGCCGCCGCGATCAGCGTGTACCCATCGGCCGGTGCTTTCGCCGCCATGTCGGTGGCGATGTTGCCTGCGGCACCCGGACGAAAATCGACGATCACCGGCTGGCCCCATTTCTCGGTGAGCTTTTGCGCAATGGTGCGCGCGCCGACATCGCTGGGGCCGCCGGCGGCGAAGCCGACGAGGATGCGGATGGGTTTCGTTGGGTATTGTTGCGCGTGCACGGCCGACACGCAAAATAAAAACAAACTTGTGCAGAATGCGGCATTGAATCGACAAGGCTTTAAGTCCATCTCCCCTATCTCCCCTATATGGCGCGCTAATCGCTCCTGATCCCCGCCGCGCGAATAATACGCCCCCAGCGTTCCGTCTCGCGTTTGTAATAATCGGCGAACGCCTCGGGCGTGCCACCCGTGGTGGTAAGCCCGAACGACAAGAGCCGCGCGCGTCCTTCGGACGACTGAACATAACGATCCAGTTCGGCATTGACCGCACCGACAATTCGCCGGGGCGTCGCGCGCGGCGCGAACACGCCGTACCAGCCTTGCACCTCGTAGCCCGGGAGCGCGCCAGCTTCGGCAAGCGCTGGCAGGTCGGGCGCGATTTCGCTGCGCTTGGCGCTGGTGACCGCTAGGCCGCGCAGCCGCCCGGTTTTCACGTGCGGCAACACCACGGCGGGCGAATTGATGATTGCGTTTACTTCTCCGCTGGCGGTGGCGATCACCGCCGGGCCGCCACCTTTGAACGGCACATGCGTGATTTCCACCTTGGCCAGCGACTTGAAGAGTTCGATCGCCAGATGCGTGGAGGAACCGGTGCCCGACGAGGCAAAGGTGAGTTGTTTGGGCTTGGCGCGCGCGGTGTCTATCATCTCGCGCACACTGCGAATTTCCATCGACGGGCTGACCGCCAGCACCAGCGGAGAATCGCCGATATTGGCCACCGCCGCCAGATCGCGCAGCGGATCGTACGGCAGCTTCGCATAAAAACCGGTCAGCGTGGCAATGGCCGCCGAGTTGACCAGCAGCGTGTACCCATCGGGCTGCGCGCGCGCAACGATTTCATTGCCGATGTTGGTACCGGCGCCCGGCCGGTTATCCACGATGACTTGCTGCCCCCACACCTCCGTCAGCCGCGTCGCGATCATGCGCGCCACCAGATCGGTGGTGCCGCCGGGGCTGTAGGGGTTCACCAGCCGCAAGGCGCGCGTGGGATAGTCGGGCAGCTTGGTTTGCGCAACGGCGATGTTGCACCCAAGGGCGACACAGAGTGCGAGCGCACGGGATTTCAGCATTGGCATCGGCAGGTCGCTTGATCGGATAAACAGTGTCGCCGTTACTGCACGGGCGCTTTAGGCGCGGGATACCCCGCCAGCTCATCATAAAACGAAATAATATCCGCGCTGTCCCATTCGCCGCGTCCTTTGGAAACCTCCGATGCCAGCGCCTGCGCGTGCAAACCGATCAGCGGCAGTGGGCAATTCAAGCGTTCGCCCAGCGCAAGCATCGCGCGCACATCCTTCAGATAGATTTTCAGCTTGCCGGCCGGCGGATGAAAGCGCTTTTCGACCATGCGATAACCTTTCTGATCCATGATCTTCGAAAACGCGGCAGATTTTTTCAGCACTTCCAGCGCTTGCAGCGGTTCGATGCCCGCCTTGCGCGCGAGCGTGAGGCCTTCCGCCAATGCCATGCGATTCAGTCCCAGCACCAGATTGACGCACAGTTTCATGATCGCGCCGTTGCCGTTGGCACCCATGTGCATCCACTCGCGTCCCATTGCTGCAAACATGCCTTCGCACTCGGTGTAAGCGTCCTGACTGCCGCCGACCATGAAGATGATGTCTTTCACCGCGCACATTTCGCTGGTGCCGCTGACGGTGCAATCCAGAAAACGGATGCCGACCTTCGCAAGATCGGCCGCAAGCGCTGCGGATTTTTCCGGGTCTGCGGTGGTGGCATCAAGAATAATCAAGCCCGGTCTGCCGGTCTGAAATAATTTGAGCTGGTTATGCACCACGTCTTTCACGATGTCGGAATTCGGCAGCGAGAACATCAACACGTCCACCTGCCCCGGTATTTGATCCGGGGACGATACGGTTTTTGCGCCCAGTTTCACCGCCGCCGACACGCGCGCGGGATCGGTGTCGTGCACGATCACCGGGAAGCCCGCCTCCACCAAATGTTTGGACATGCTGCTGCCCATCAAACCCACGCCGACAAATCCGATACGTTGCATGTTCATTATTTTCCTTTAAAAACAATTGCTTATAATACCCCTCTATTCGGGCCGCAATCCGATGGCCTTGATAAGCCGGGTATTCTGTTCCAGGTGACTGCTGATGTAAGCCGCGAATTGCTCCGGCGTATTCGTCTGCGGTTCGACGCCCTGCCGCGTGAAGCTTTCGCGCATCTCGGCGGTGTTGATCACTTTCACCAGCGACGCATTCACTTTCGCGACGATATCTTTTGGCACGGCGGCCGGCGCGAGTATGCCCACCCACGACGAACGATCGTAGCCCGGCACGCCCGACTCACTGAGTGACGGCACGGCAGGCATCAGCGCGGTGCGTTTCGCGCTGGTGACCGCCAGCGCGCGCAGCCGTGGCGTGCCCTGCCCGATGAACGGCATCAGCGACGGGATGCTTGCGCACACCATATCGACCAGCCCACTGGCATTCGCGATCACATTGTCCAGCCCGCCTTTAAACGGCACATGCAAGATGTTGATGCCCGCCATCATCTTGAGCGCCTCCGCCGACAGATGCGGCGTGGTGCCGACGCCCACCGAGCCGTAACTCAATTTGCCCGGCTGCGCCCGCGCGAGCGCGATCAACTCTTTCACGTTGCGCACCGGCACCGAGGGATGCACCACCAGCACAAACGGCGCAACCGCCACCAGCGACACCGGCGCCAGATCGCGCTCGAGGTTATATGGCAGCTTCGCGCGCATCACCGGGATCACCGCATCGGCCGCGGTCGGCGCGAGCAAGGTATAGCCGTCCGGCGGCGATGTCGCCACGCGCTCGGTGGCTATGGCGCCCGACGCGCCGGGGCGATTTTCAACAACGACCTGCTGGCCCAGCACTTCGGAAAGTTTCGGCGCGAACAGCCGCACCGTGACATCCGCGATGCCGCCGGGCGAGAACCCGACAACAATGCGCACGGGCTTGGCGGGGTACGCGGAGTACGTCTGGGCGCCGGCGCCGCAGGACACACAAGCCAGCACCGCCACCACGGCGCCATATTTCAATTCAAGCCCTTCGCATGGATCCCCGTTCGGTGTTTGCGAAACTGCGTGACATCGCGCCACCAGCCTTCGCGGCACGGCACGCCGCCGCGCACGAGACCGCGCTCGGTGTTGCCAAACACCTCGGCATAGTCACGCGGCAACGGGCGCGCGTCAGGCGTGGACAGCCACAGCCGCAGCAACAGCCGTTTGCGATTTTCCTCGGGGTAGTCTTCGTAGCGCGTGCGGCCGTGATAGATCACGTGGTTGTTGAGCAACTGGATGTCGCCGGGCTCGAAATGCATGTCGAGCGCAAGTTCTTCCGCCAGTTGCGTGTACAGCGACAGCGCTTCGATCTGTTTCGGCGTGTGACGCGGCACCTCGGGAAAATCCTGCGCGAACTGGGTGTACGCCGGCGAAAACATGCCGGTAAAAAATCCATCGCGAAAACCGAAAATGGGCCGCAGGTAGGTACGACCGCTGCCCGGCGGCTGTTCGCCTTGCCAACTGTGCACCCAGTTTTCGTAGTAGGTCTCCATCAAATCCGGCCGGCGGCGCAGAATTTCATTGTGGATGGCGGCCGAACTCACGATGCAGCTGGCGCCACCGGTCTTCGCCTTGCGCACGCACAGCAATCCCACCACATCGCAGCGGTCGCTGTGAAACTGCAACCCCTCGGACGTGCGCGAGCCCCGACGCGTGGTATTGACGTATTCCTCCTGGAAATCCTTCACGGTGCCAAACAGTTCGCCGGTTTTGTTTTGCGAAACTGCCGTGCCCAGATGCGTGCCGATGCCCCAGTACACGATGCGCAAATCCTCGGGCGAGTACGACAGCGGCAAGCCACGCAGCATGATCATGCCAATGCCGGTTTCGAGCTGCCGTGAAATATCGGCCAGCCCCCGCGCAAAATTCGGCAACGGAAAATCGTGCTTTTCGACGTCGAACAGATCGATGCCGCGCTGCTTCACCGCCTGCAAGGCGGTATCAATCTCCACCAGCTCCGCCGCGCTGAAGGACCGCAACCAGTCCGTCCTGTTTTTCATGTCCGCGCCGCGCCAGGCGCAGGGCGCATCGATGGGTTTGTGTTTTTCCGCTTGCATATGAGGCTTGTCTTTCATGTCTTGCATGGTTTTCCTCCGCCAACGTGGGCCGCGGTGAATTCAGGCGCTTCGATACGCTGTCTTCCGCAGCTGTCTTGACCCATCATATAAGCCCGTCAATTCCCCGTCTACAACCCGCCACATGATGTGGAAATCCGCCGAGCCCGCCGCCGGTGACATGCGGGTTTTATCGAGCGCATAATGTCCAAATGGATCATCACAGACGGCTCATGCTCAAGACCGGCGTGGCGGGAGGTTCGCTTTTCCTGCCCTTGGCGCGCACGCGGGCGTGGGCGCAGTCGGATGGCGCGCTAAAGCTCATCGGCCTGCCGAAGATCGCACTGGTCATAGGCAACAGCCGCTACCGCAGCGCCCCCGAACTGAAAAATCCCGCCAACGATGCAAACGCGATGGGGACGACGCTCAAGGCCGCGGGTTTTGAGGTCACGCTAAAACTGGACGGCGGCCGCGCGGAGCTGATCGCGGCCATTCAATCGCATGTTCAGACACTGACCAAACGCCAATGCGTGGGACTGTTTTATTTCGCCGGCCACGGTCTGCAACTGGCCTGGCGGAATTTTTTGCTGCCGGTGGACGCGGCGGTAAAAAAATTGGACGACGTGCCGGCGCAGGGTGTTGACCTGGGCAGCCTGATCGACGGAATCACCAAGGCCGCCAATCCGATGAACATCATCGTGCTCGACGCCTGCCGCGAAAATCCGTTCGCGCGCGATTTCCGCGTCGAGCAAAAAGGCCTGTCGCAAATGGACGCGCCGCCCGGCACGCTGCTCGCGTACGCCACCTCGCCAGGCAACGTGGCGAGCGACGGCGACGGCGCCAACGGCCTGTATACCGAACACTTGCTGCGCGAAATACAAGTCAAGGAAGCGCGCATTGAAGACGTGTTCAAGCGCGTGCGCCTCGGCGTGCGGCGCAAATCCAACGGCGCGCAGATTCCATGGGAAAGCACATCGCTGGAGGAAGACTTTTATATTCTGCCGCCCGAACATCTGAAAAAACTTTCGGATGCCGAAAAAGGACGTCAATTCAAGGAAGAGCTCGCGCTGTGGGAACGCATCCAGAATGCCACCGAACCCGCGCCGCTGGAGGACTATCTCAAACGCTATCCCAGCGGCAACTTTTCGGAATTGGCGCAACTGCGGCTTGAAATTGTATTGGCGCGGCAAGGTGAAAGGCGTATCCAAATCGCCTCGCAGGAAAATAACCCGTTCACGCAGGGATCGGCATTCACCCGCATTGCCAAGGTAGGCGACAGCTACACCTACCGCAATATCGACATGCGCACCAAGGCCGAGCGCAGTGTCTATACCACCACGGTTATCAAAGTCACCGACACCGAAGCCATACACGACAATGGCTTGGTCACCGATCTGCTCGGCAATCAGTTGCGATCCCGCGGCGGTTTCAGCAACTCGCCGGCACAGTTGGTGCCACTGGAGTTCTCGGTTGGCAGACGCTGGAGTGTTCGCACCGAAGTAACCGATCCCAAAGGCGGCACCTTTACCGCCGAACAAACCATCCGCATACTCAGACGCGAAGCAGTGACCGTGCCCGCGGGCAGCTTCAACGCCTATTTGCTCGAGGGCCGCGGCCAGAGAACAAATCCGGCAGGACTGATTGATTTCGTGATACGCCGCTGGTACGTGCCGGAGTTTCAACGCCCCGTCGCGCGCGAACAAGTGAACCGTCGCGACAAAAAAATCATCGGCACTGAGCGGCTGGAACTGGTAGCGTACAAGCTTGCGTAATGCGGGCTGCCGACACCATGAAAAAAACCATTACAGCCATCAGCCTCGGCGTGTTACTGCTTTCCATGCTGATTTACGTGACCGGCCGATGGCTGGCACACACCCCGATGTCGGACGACACGGGCGACTGGTTTTTGTGGTCAGGCGGCCTCTCGCTGCTGATCGTGTTGTTCACGACCATCAGCGGCGTATCGCTGAATATTCAACGAGGCCTCAACGCAGCGGCCATTGCCGCGATCGTGTTTCTCGTGCCGTTCGGGGCGTGGGGATTGCTTACCGTGCAAGGGCAAAATCAATTTCCGGAAATGTCGGGCATACTGCCCTTTTTCGCGCTGGTGTTCGCGGGCGTGCTCCTGCTGTTGCTGGCGGTTTTTAATGGGCTTTGGCGCCGCAAAAAAGCGGATGCGCCCTAGCGCGCTGGCCGCATCCTCGATGCATCACTGTGTTACGGTTTCGCGGCAGGCACCGTCGCCACGAGTTTACGGATCATGCCGTCCGATTTACTCATCAGGTAAAGTTCGCCGTCACCATCCATGGCGAGGCGCACATCGGCGCGGCCGCCGCCCCACGGCACGCCGTCCGGATCAACACCTTGTCCTCGCCCGCCGCAGGTAATCAGCCCCTTGGCGTTGCTCGACCCATCGGGCAACACGCACTTGCCCGAGCGGATGCCGCCCTTGCGCAAAAACGCCTCCGCCACGATATCGAACATTCGCCGATTAACCGCACCTTTGCCGGCATCATCGGGCGAGCGATAGACAATTTGTATCTCGTGAATCGCAGCCATTTTTCCGGGCGTGGTGGCGCGCGCTTTCCGCATCTCCGCGAGGTCGGTGTAAAACAATCGGCCACTGGCGATGTCGGTGAAAAAATATTTACCCACCATCCCCGGCATGAGCTTGCCACGATAGACATAACCGCTGCCAACCGCGATGCCGTCGCGATGACTGAATGCCGCGACGGGATATACCGGCGTGACCGGCTTGTCGAGTCCCTCGACCATTAGCGTGTCCGGTGATGGAAACGGCACCGGCGGATCAATCTGGCTGGCGGTTCTGCCGCCATTGGGACCGCCCACGAACGTTTGCTCCGGTCCTTCGCGCTCGGCCCAACCATAGTTCGCGCCCTTGGTGACCACGTTGACTTCTTCCCATGAATGGTTGCCGATGTCGGCCACCAGCAGCGTGTTCGTCGGCACGTCCCAGCTGATGCGGTGCGGATTGCGCAACCCATAGGCAAAAATTTCGCCACGCGCGCCGGCGACCGATACAAAGGGATTGGCGTTCGCACCCGTGGAGGGAATACGGTACTGCCCGTTCGGACCTAATTTGTCTTGCGGTCGCAGCGAAATATCCGGCGTGATGCGCAGAATTTTTCCCGGCAAGGCGTCCAGCCGTTGCGGCACCGGATGCGTAACCCCCGCGCGTTCACCCGCCTCGCCATCGCCGGTGCCAAAGTACAAATTGCGATAGTCGTCGTCACCGGCGCGCGCCAGCGGGTTAAACAGCAAATCGCCCATGGGATGACGCGCGTAGTTCTGCCCAATGCGGATGATTTCGCGCGCGGTGCCCTCGAACGTGGTGTTGGCGATATTGGTGTCGCGCCATTCGGTAATAATGGATTCGTAACGGGTGTCGCCCGCCGGCACGTTGATGGGCGGTGTCGTCGCGTGCCGGCTTAAATCCAGCGCCGGATGCGCGGCATTGCTGGGCGCCGCCGGATCGGCGCGCGCCGGATTCTCGGTATGCACGGTGTAGAAGCGACCGTTCTTAGCATACGCAGGATCAAACTGTATGGCCACCAGCCCCATGCCGAGGTTGGGATCGGTATTAAAGCGCGCGAAAATTTTTCCGAAATCGATATACGGCGTGAAAGTGCGCGTCTTTCTGTCGAGGATGTACAAGATGCCGTTCTGCTCCGGCACGAACAGTCGCGTGGCTGTGTGCGGCGCGTCGCTCGGCTCCGATGCGAGCATATTGGATTTGCCGAGCTGCCCTTGCCGCACGACGGGCGCGGGGTAAGGCCCATCCAGACGCAGACTGGACAACGGCAGACTCGCGTAATCCTCGATCAGCACCGCAGTACCGTCTTTCTTGATCCGCGGCGTGGGCGGGTATTGCGCAATGGCCGCCGCGCTGAAAACGCACCAGACAAGCCCCGCCAAGCCGTGGCGCCAAAAATTCATATCACCCGACATGTTCACCTTGCCCCTCCCCTGTGATGTTCGATGATCAAGGCCGCGACAGACAGGCTTCGTGATGCGCCGCAGTCACCGCTTATTCAAAGCGAATTTGTTTTAACAACTCCATGCGGTCCGTGAGTTCCGTATTCCCCGCCGGGTATCCATTCACGCGCAATATCTGCGCGAGGATATCGGCGTATTCCCGTGCACTTAATCTGCCGGGCGATTCCTTGGGCATGGTTTTGCGCATGCGCTCATAAAGATCGCCCGCGCTGTAGGCCTTCCATACACCGACAAAGGCGCTGCCCGCCAGCGGCGCGGCGCCGTCGTCTTCCTGAAGCGTGGGGCCGTGGCACTCCGCACACTCGCGCGCATACACCGCCGCGCCGCGCTCCGCCTGCTGCGTGGTGTACACCCCATCGCGCACGGTACGCAGTGCGCCACCGCCTTGTGCGCCGGCGACGCAAACGATGCCCACGGCCATCAGTCCCGCGACGATAATCCGCGCCCCCTGGTAACAATCGCGCATGGATTTCATTGCCTCGCCCCCGGCGGCGACCGGTTACGGGGCGCTCACCGTGCGGATATACCAGGGGAACGAATCCCAGCTCACCACTTTTTCCGTGCCATCAAACAACGCGGCAATTTTGCCGCCGCCCGCCTTGTAGGAAAACTTCTTGATGTTGTCCGGCGGGTTGGTCGTCGGGTTGCGCATGATATCAATCGCCTGATCGGTCTTGAACGTCAGGTACTTGGACGTGTCATTGGGGAAAAAGAATTTCACCTCATTGGCGCCCTTGATCGCCGGACCACGCACATATTCGACCTGCAACGACATATGCTCGCCGCTCGCCGCCGCGAACTCCCAATTTTCCGAGCCGGAGAACACGCCGTTGCTGGACGCATGCGTGCGCGACATCTTCGCCGTCGTCGCGTGCTGGTACACGCCAAACGCGCCCGGCGCATCCGCGGCGTGCTCTGTCAGGCCATGGATAATGATCTGACCAACGTTTTTGGTCGCGATCTCCCGGACCGGAATCGCCAGATAAACCATCCGCGCGGTCGGCCGTGCCGTGGCCTTGCCGTCGCCGCCCATGATCGCCATGCGGTCAATGAAGATCATGCGCAGATTACAATCCTTCGCCGGGCCTTGCGTGGCGATCATCGTCTCCCATCCCGCCGGCAACATTTTTGCCAATGCCGCGTCGTTGACACGAAAATCAATCTGGAATCGATGTTCGGCCGCATGCTCGATCACGGTTTGCGCAAATGCCGCCGGCACCAAGTGCGTAAACAGCAGCAGCATTGCGGCGAACACATTACAGGCGGATACGATTATTTTTTTCATGACACTCCCTCAAAGTAAACATTGGTAAACATCGTTAAACATCGAAAAACCAGATTGATTCGTTGCGGCAGGCACTGTTGCCAATCACAAAACACCGGGACATCCGGCGCGGGCGCCATGCGGTCTTACTGCGCAAAATCCTCGCCGAATTCCGACGCCATCACCTGACAGCGCTTGATCAAACGATGTTCGTGCGGCGCGTAGTCGGCCACGGCATTATGGATGGTACCTATGTCTTCCCACAGCATCAGATCGCCTTCTTCCCACACGTGCGCGTAGCGGTAGGCCAGCTGCGTCTGATGCGCAAACAAAAACTCAAGCAGGTCGTCGCTTTCTTTTTCCGGCAGTTCATTGATGCGCATGGAATAGCCGGGGTTGGCGTACAACACGCGGCGCCCGGTCAGCGGATGCGTCAAAACAATCGGGTGCGACACCGGCGGTTTGGCCTTGCGCTGCGCCTCGGTCAACGGCGGACGCTTGCTGCCCTTTTCGCGCCGCATCATCTCCCAGAACTTATTGAAGTCATGCAAAACGGTTTTGCCTTCGAGCTTCTGCTTCAGCTCGTCGGGCAAGCCGTCATACGCGGCGTGCATGCTGCAAAATTCGGTGTTGCCCAGCGTTTTGCCGTCACGGCGCGGAATTTTTATGCCGTACAACACATTCGCAAACGCAATGGTTTTGCTGTACGACATATCGGTGTGCCAGCTCTGACCGGCATCGAAAAGCCCGATGGGTTTGCCGTTTTCAACAATGTTCGACAGGATCATGATCTGCGGCAAGCCCGGTTCCTGAAACGAGTTGGCGACATTGATTTCCAGTTTGCCGAATCGCGCGGAAAAATCCACCAGCTGTTGCGCCGTGAGTTGCTGTTTGGGAAAGCGCAGCACGCCATGCGCGCCGAGCGCCTGACGCACGGCGGCAAGCGCGTCGTTGCTTAACGGCCGGGCGAGATCCAGCCCGGTTATCGTCGCGCCGAGAATTTTTCCACTGGGGATCACTTCAAGCATGACCTGGCTCCACCCTTGTCATTATTCCGGCTTGATGCCGGCTTCGCGCGTGAGCTTTGCCCACTTCACGATTTCGTTTTGAATCAATTTACCAAAAGCGTCCGGCGCGGTGCCGCCGGATTCCGCCCCTTCGGTGGCGAACTTATCTCGCACAAACGGCATTTTAAGCACCGCGTCGGCATCGGCATAAATCTTTTTCAACAGCGGCGCGGGCAATCGCGCCGGCGCGAGCAATCCGTTCCATGTCAATTCATCATAGCCCGCGACGCCCGCCTCGGCCATGCTCGGCACCTCCGGCACCGCTGGCGAGCGTTTTGCACTGGTCACCGCCAGCGCGCGCAAACGGCCGCCCTTGATAAACGGCAGTGTCGAAGGAATCGCGGCAAAATACAGTTGAACCTGCCCGCCCAGCAACGCGGTAATCGCAGGACCGCCGCCTTTGTACGGCACATGAACCATTTCAATGCCCGCCATCGATTTAAACAGTTCAGCGGTCAATTGCGTGCCGGTACCCGCGCCACCCGATGCAAAATTCAACGCCCCCGGCTTTGCCTTAGCGTAAGCAATCAACTCTTTGATCGAGTGCGCCGGCACCGAGGGATGCACCACCACCAGATTCGGATACACCGCCAGGGTGGTGATCGGCGTTAGATCCTTTACCGCGTCGAAGGGCAATTTTTTGTACACGCTCGGCATGATGGACAGCGACGAGGCCACCACCAGCAAGGTGTATCCATCGGGCGCCGACTTTGCCACCAGATCGATGCCCAGCATGCTGCCCGCGCCCGGCCGGTTATCCACCACCACCGTTTGTCCGAAGCGTTCCGCAAGCTTTGGCCCGATCAGACGTGCGGTGAAATCCGTGGTGCCGCCAGGGCTTTGCGGCACGATGATGCGTACCGGACGCACCGGATACGCCAGGTCAGCGGCCTGCGCCGCCCCGGCCACGATCAGCAACGCTGCCGAAACTAGGCCGCGGGCCATATGCGCTGCGCCAGATTCGCCGAACCCGGCGCGTGCGTCAGTTGCGCCACCATTTTGTCGCCCCACGCAATCATGTCGGGATGCGCGTCTTCATGCCTGGTGAAGTATTCATTGCGTGCGGCGAGTGAGGTGAATTCATACAGGATCGCGTGTTTCGCCCAGCCCGCCACCGAGGCCATTTTGCGCGTGCGTATGCAACCGGGCAACCGCGACAGGGCGGGCATGCGCCAGCGCGCGTACCACGCCATCATTTCTTCTTCGTACGCCGGCGTGCAATTGAACTGCCCCATTTGAATACACGGCGCAAGCTGCATGCCCGCCGTGTAGCCGGCGTGCTCCGGCCCCTGCACGCGCGCAGCCTCCACCATTATGTTGATACGCTCGTTGCGGCGCAGCGCCAGCATCGCGCGATCGGCCTCCGGCAACGCGGCGTTGATTTCCGCCGGCGAACAGGCGCCGAACACCGCCGAGTCTTCCGCACCGAAGAACAACAGGTAGTCCTCGCCCGGCGGCACCGTTTCATCCTTGGTGTTATGCAGCCCCTTCTCGCGGCGCATGGTACTCATGTTGGTTTTTTTCACCGACGCATAGTGCGCCGCCCACAAATAACCGGGGCGCTTCAACACGGCGGGAATATAACTGCCGTGCAGCCACGAAAGATAGGCATCGCGGCCTGTCTCCGGCAAGTCGTACCACGTCACCCACAATGAACGATCCTGGCTCACATCTGTTTCCTTTTGCTGAATGCCTGAAATCCTGAATTACTCTGCCTTGATACCGGCGGCCTGAATCACCTTGCCCAGCCGGTCTACGTCGATAAAAAACGCCTTGCGAAACTCTTCGGGCGTGTTGGCGATGACTTCGCCGCCCTGCGCGACAAAAGTCTGGCTGATATCGGGCTGCTTCAGAATGCCGGTGATTTCACGATGCAGCACATTGATGATAGGCCGCGGCGTTTTTGCCGGCAGCAGCACGCCATACCAGATGCTCGCCTCGTACCCCGGCACGCCCGATTCGGACAGCGTCGGCCACTCGGGCGCGCTTTGCAGCCGTTTGGCGCTGGTCACGCCCAACACGCGCAAACGCCCGCCCTTGATATGGGGCTGACCGGAGAACAGATTGGTAAATGTCATCTGCACTTCGTTGCCGAGCGCCGCCGTCAATGCCGGCGCAACGCCCTTGTAGACTATATGCGTCACCTTGATCTTTGCCATCCAGTTGAGCATTTCGCCGGCGATGTGCGGCGGGCCGCCCGCGCCCGACGAGCCGTAATTCAGCTTGCCCGGATTGGCGCGCGCGTAGGCGATAAATTCCTGCATGGTGTTCGCCGGCACGGACGGATGAACCACCAGCACCAGCGGCGACAGGGTCGCCTGTGTCACGAAATCAAAATCGTTGCGAATATCGAACGGCAACGTCTTGTACATCGCGGGGTAGCCCGCGTGATTGCTGGTGCAAATCAACACGGTGTAACCGTCGGGCGCGGCGCGCGCGGTCATTTCAGTGGCGACGATGCCGCTGGCGGCCGGACGGTTGTCCACCACCACGGTCTGGCCAAAACGATCCATCAACCTTGGCGTGAGTATCCGCGCCATCAAATCGGCGCCGCCCCCGGGCGAAAACGGCACCAGTATGCGTATCGGCTTGGACGGATAGCCACCGGCATTCTGCGCACCCGCCGATGGCGCCAGGGTCAAACAGGCAACCGATGCAAGACCCACCAATACCGCGAACTTCAATTTTTTCAGGATCATTTCCACACTCCGGTCGTTCCGTCTTCCATTTTGGATGGGACATATTGTGCCAAATTAACGCCCCGTGCAGCGGATTTTCCGCGATGGGCGGAGACTTGGCGCATCTGTGTGAAAGCGCCCATCCCACGGGATTTCCAGCGGCTGTCCACCTCTTGGTAAATATAGCGTTATAGTATGGCGCACAAAAATTCTGGAGGAGCCCAAATGAAACAGTTCGTAGCCTTGTTATCAGTGCTTCTGCTGTCTGGCGTGGCTTACGGGCAGCCTTCGCCACAGGACTATCCCAGCCGTCCGATGCGTCTGGTCATCCCTTGGCCAGCGGGGCAGGCCACCGATCTGGTGGGACGCGTCATTGCGCAAAAACTCACGGAGCTGTACGGCTACCAGATCGTTGCCGATAATCGCGCCGGCGCGGGTGGCCAGATCGGCACCGACATCGTCGCCAAGGCCGCGCCCGACGGCTATACGGTGCTGGCGGCATCCAGCGGACCGGTGACGGTGGCGCCGCTGCTGCAAAAAACGCCGTATGTTTCCGAACGCGATCTCGCGCCGGTGGCGATTGGCGGATTTGCGCCTTACGTACTCGTGACCACACCGTCGTTTCCCGCGAAGGACATCAAGGAATTCATTACCCTCGTGAAGGGCAGTCCGGGCAAGTATTCCTACGCCTCGTCCGGCACGGGCGCGGCCGCGCATCTGGCGGTGGAATATTTCAACGGCGTCGCCGGCATCAAGGCCACGCACATACCGTACAAGGGCAGCATACCGGCGCTCACCGATGTCATCAGCGGACAAGTGGCTTATATGACGGAAACCGTATCCGCCACCACGCCGTTCGTGCGGTCGGGCAAGCTCAAGGCCTACGGCATCTCCACCCTCAAGCGCAGCGCGCAGGCGCCCAATGTTCCCACCTACGCAGAAGCCGCCGACATGCCCGGCTTTGAATTCGCCGCGTGGATCGGCGTGATGGTATCTGCCGGCACGCCGAAACCACTGGTGAATAAACTCACGGCTGCCGTGGACAAGGCGCTACAAACGCAGGACGCGCGCGACAAGCTGGCCAGCGTCGGCCTCGACGTGAACTATCACCGCGCGGAAGAAATGGCGGCATACCTGAAAAAACAAAGCGCGCAGGTCGCCGACATCATCAAGAAAGCAAACATCAAGGTCGAGTAAGCACACTCGGCGCGCACCCCGTGCAATTACAGCGGCGCGGCAATGGCCAGCGACCGCTGGCCATTGCCACTTAGGCCGTCACCGTGGCGTGCCTGGCGGTTGCGTTCGATTCGGTCGGAACCGTGGCACGTGTCAGCTCCGCGATGCTTGAAAGCTGACCGCAGCGTTCCGCCACTTCAAAGAGTTTCTTCGCACCCGTGCTGCCCAGCACACGCCCGGCACAATCGAGGAATTTTTCTTCACGATCCGCGGGCGTCATGGGCCACGCGGGTGATCCCGGCACGCGGTCGATGTGCAATTTGAAGGTACCGCGCGTGGTGACGATTTCAATGTCGTTGTAACCGGTGATGCCTGAAAAAGTCTGGTTGCTCGGAATATAAAAACGCTCCACCTTCGGCATCATCGCGCGAATTTCCGGACGCTGCACCATCGCATCGGCGAATGACTCCATGGTGATTTTGCCATCGACCAGCACGGCGGCGGCGTTGTATTCCATGCTGAACTTGCCCTCAAGGCCTGTGTGCGGATCAAAATGGATCAGCGGCTTGTCCGCGCCGGGCAAAAAGCCGATGCGCACCTTGGTCACTTCTTCGCGCTTGATGTTGTGCTGCTTGATGAGCTCAAACATGCCGCCGACGGGCCGGTGATTGCAATAACAGCACGGAAACCGTTTGACGTAGATGCCGGGCGTCACCATTTCCCATAGCTTGCCGAGGTTTTTCATCGTCGATTCCAGCGGCACCGCGTCTTCCCCCGCGTAGGTGCTGAAAAAATGATTCTTGCCGTCAAATATTTGCGTATCGGCGGTGAAACCATTTTTAGCAAGCCACGCCGCCATCACACCGCTCTTCGCCGCGTGCCCCGCGTGAAACGGCTTGGTCATGGTGCCGAAATTGCGTATCAGTCCGGACACTTCCGACGCCGCGATGCCCCACGCGGTTTGCAATTGCGCGGCAGTCAGTCCCCACAGCCGCGCCGCCACCGCCGTCGCGGTGAATGCGCCGACCGAGGCCGTACTATGCCAGCCTTTCATGTAATGACCCGCGCCCAGCGCCGGGCCGAGTTTACCGCCCACCTCCAGGCCCAACGCAATCGCGGCCAGTACGGCCTTGCCGCTGGCATTTGCCGCTTCTCCCACCGCGAGGCCCGCGCCCAGCATCGGCGCCGTCGGATGTCCGCGCAGCGTGGTCAGCGAATCATCGTAATCGAGCGCGTGCGCGGCCAAGCCGTTGGCGAACGCCGCCTCGGCTGGCGACGTCGCGAGCCGCGTGCCCACCACGATGGACTGCGCGCGCGCGCCCGTTTCGATCACCCAGCGCTGCGCGATTTCCGAGCCTTCATCCAGGCTGCCGGCGAGCGCACAGCCGAGCGTATCGACCAGCGCATCACGCGACCGGTCCAGCACCTCCGCGGGCACATCGCCCTCGCGCGTGTTGATGACAAATTCCGCCAGTTGTTGGGTCAGCATGTTAAAACTCCTTTCGTTATCAATTTTGTCAGTAAGACGTCAAACCGCCGTCGAGCACCATCGTTTGCCCCGTAATATACGCCGCCGCCGGGCTGGCGAGGTAACTCACCATCGCCGCGACTTCTTCCATTTCACACAGGCGCGCCAGCGGCACGCGATCAATCATCGCCTTGAAGCCGCCTGCGTCGGCGGTAAAAAACTTTACCCGCGAGGGCGTGGCCACCGTGCCGGGCGCCACCGCGTTGACGCGTATGCGATGATCCGCCCACTCGATGGCCAACATCCGCGTCATGTGCGAAACGCCTGCCTTGGAAATGCCGTACGCGGATCGCTGCGCAAATCCAATCAAGCCGTGCGTCGAACTCAGATTAACGATGCAGCCCGCGCGCTGTTGCCCGATGAGATGCCGCCCCATCTGCTGGCTCATGAAGAACGTGCCGGTGAGATTGATGTCAAGCACCGTTTGCCATTCGTCACGCGTGGTGTCCACCGCCAGCGAGCGTGTGGTGACGCCGGCGTTGTTAACCAGCACATCGAGTTCGCCGAATTCGGCCACCACCCGCGCCATCGCCTGCTCGGTGCTTTGTTGTGAACGCAGATCGAGCGGCACGGCGACCACGCGCGCGCCTTGGGCTTGAAGCGCCGCAACCGTATCTTGAAGATGTTCGAGCGTGGTGCCGGATACCGCCACGTCGTAACCGTCTTGCGCGAGACGCAAAGCGAGGGCGGCGCCCAGCCCTTGGGTGGCGCCGGTAACGAGGGCAGTACGTTTTCTTGCGGCGGACATTGCGGCTCCTCGTACACACTCCTTCCCGTTCAAGGGAGGGAACTGACTACTTCGCCGGAATAATCGGCACCAGCAAATAAGATTTGGTATCGCCGCCGGAATAAATCGTGTTCGTCGCTCCGGCGTTGTAATCGCAATGGTAGTGCGTATACGGCGCCGAACCGACACCATCGCGCGGCTGCACATCCAGCCGCAGTTTGTGGCCCTTTTTCAGTACGATACACGTCGGCCAGATTTCCACCTGGCACTCGACCGGCTCGTTCGGATTCAGCCACAGCCGCTCGTTGTGGGCGTGATAGGGGCGCATCGGCGTGGATTTCGCCTGATCGAGTTTGCGATGCGAGGCGCGCAGCCAGCCCTTGGTAAGCGGCACCGGGCCGCCATGCTGACCGACTTCCCACACATCCTTGCCGTCGGGACCGATGTTGCGCAGCGTGCACATGATGTCCATGTCTTCGCTGGTGGAGGATACCCACAGCACCAGTTTCAGCGGCCCGGTAATCTCGGTGTCCTGCGTCATGGCGCTGGTTTCAAACGACACACCCAAACGCCCCGCCCCACCGTGCGTGGTGGACAACGATGAGCCGGAAGCCACGCCGGCTGCCGTCGACCCGCTGGCGGAATAACTCACGCTGGCACCCTTTTCAGGCGGATCAAACGTTAGCGTGCCTTCGGTGGCCATCTCATCCTGCGCCTGCTCGCGCTCGATGTTCAGGAACAGCATTTTCCAGTGGGCACGCGCGATCGGCCATTCGTTTTCGGTGCGGAACGCATACGGCTTCTTGCTGCCGCCGGTGCGTATCTCCAGCTTGACCGGCGGCTCGTCCATGATGCCGGTGTCGATGCCTTTCAGCCAGTGATCGAACCAGCGCAGTTGCTCGGCGCGGCCTTCGTTCGAGTGAAACGGATGAAAATGCGTGCCCGTATGAATGCGCAGCTTTTTGTTTTTTGACGCCGCCTGCGTGTAGCCCTCGGTGTTGCCACGCAGATGCAGCGCGAAGCCTCCCCAGTTGCCGACGCTGTACACCGGCAACGTAATGTTTTCCCAGCGCGCGCTCATCAGGCGCCACCAATCCGAATCGAGATCGTTGCGCATCAGTTGATACAGCATGTCGGGCTGGAACGATTCCGGATTAAAGCTGCGCGGCCTCCCCAGCAAATGATGCGCCGTATGCGTGGCGACCCAGTTGGCGACAAAACCCATCGAGAAAATCCCGCCGTGGTAACACTGGTCGCGATACTGGTCGGCGCGCCCTTCCCACGGCATGATGGCCTTCAGCGACGGCGGCTTCAGATTCGCCACGCGCCACTGCGAACTCGCGTGATACGAAATGCCCAGCGTACCGACGTTGCCGTTGCACCATGGCTGCTTCGCCACCCATTCGATGCAGTCATAAAAGTCGAGTGATTCCTGATACGAACTCGGCTCGCACTTGCCCGGCGATTTTCCCGAGCCGCGCGAATCGATGCGCAGGCACGCGTATTCGCGCGGACACCACCATTCGGGATTCACGGTTTCCCAATTCATGTACGGATTGGCTTTTTCATCGAGATCGGCCGGCGGTATCCACAACTTGTCTTTTTGATACACGCTGATGTTGGCGATCACCGGCACCTTGGTGCTGGTATCCGGGCGAAAAATATCCGCGCACAATTTGCCGCCGTCGCGCAGCGGTATCCACACGTCTTTTTCGACGATCAGTTTGTGGCCTTTGTCCTGGGAAACGTTTTTCGATTTGTCGGTCATGCATGGGCTCCGGTTACGGGTGATGTGTTCGCATTCCGCCGAACGCGATGCGAACAATGTGGAATTGATATCGAAATACTGTTTAATAACAGATGCTTATGGTGTAATGCGCAGGCTGCATTTTGTGGTTGTTATGAAGCATACTTTACTCTGAAAAACGTTTTTGCCACAGAGGACACGAGCACACAGAAAAACTCCCGCGTCATTCCGGCGCACGCGGGAATCCATAACACAGTGCCCTTTGGGATGGCTTATGGGTTCCAGCCTGCTCGACGAACGCCGATTAGGGTTCTCAATGTGCGCCTGTGTCCTCTGTGGCAAACAGCCTTTGACCCTGACCTCAAAAACCAAAAAGAAAGCACACCATGATCCGAAAGCTCCGCACCCAACGTGACAGCCAGCAGTGGATGCTCGATCTCGCGCTCAACATGCGCGGGCGCGTTCAAAACTTCGAAGCCGATACATTGGAAGTACCCTCGCGCGCGCGCAACTACCGCATGTTTCCCAAGGTGTGGCGCAAGGACGCCGAGCACCATGAGGCCCTCGCCAAACGCGCGCAGGCCAAAGGCATGAACGCCAGCGCCACCGCGCATTACGATCACGCGATTGAAGCGTATCGCATGGGCCAGCACGCGATTTATTTCGACGATCATCCGGTTAAAAAGGCGATGTGCCGCAAGCTTGATGAAATGGTTGATCGCCGTTCGCAAGTGGCAGACTACCCGATCGAGCGCGTGGAGGTGCCGTTCGACGACGGTAAATCCATTTCGTGTTTACTGCATCTGCTGCCGGATCGCCGTAAAGCGCCGGTGGTGATCTACGTGCCGGGAATGGATCAAACCAAGGAAACCTTTCCGAAGGCGGCGCACAACATCGCGTTGTCACGCGGCTTTCACGTGCTGTCGATGGACGGCCCCGGCCAGGGCGCATCCAACCTACGCAAGATTCGCGCCGTGGGCGACAACTACGAGCGTGCGGGCGCCGCAGTGGTGAGCTATCTGCAAAAACGCAAGGAAGTGCGTGCGAAAAAAATCGCCATCTACGGCGTCAGCATGGGCAGCTACTGGACGCTGCGTTTGGCGAGTTACGACCGGCGTATCGCCGCCGTGGCCAGCACCGTGGCGTGTTTCAATCCCAACAACACCATCTTCACGCAATCGTCGCCGCGCTTCAAACAGATGTTCATGTATATGGCGGGCTACACCGACGAAGCCGCCTTCGACGAAGAAGTCGCTCAACCGATGACCGTGCGCGGCCAGCTCGGCAAAATTCAATGCCCCACGCTGCTCGCCACCGGCGAATTCGATCCGCTGAGTCCGTTGGAAGACGCCATCGAAGCCTTCGGCGAACTCAAATCACAAAAAGAAATGTGGGTGTTTGAAGACCAGTTTCACCAACTGCGCAGCCCGCCAAACATTGGCGGCCTGACTTCGGGCGAATATGTGCTCGACTGGCTGCAATTGGCCCTGGGCATGAACGGTGGCAAGTTGAAAAAGAATCACCAGCGCATCGCCTACATCCGGAACAAGGGGGACGGACCTTGGGGCGACTGCGAATGGGTGCCGCCGGTCAAGCCCGGACAGGCGTATTTCTGACCGAAAGGGCGAATCTCAGGTAAAAACGACTGAAATCAATGCCCTTTGGGGCTCGAAATGCAATTTTCATGACACCCGCTTGCCACAGGTTCAAAAAGTCGCCATTAATCATACAAATACCCACAAAAATAATTGTGTGTATAATGCCGCACGGTGTTTGATTTCCGAGTGCTAAGGGTTTGAATTCTAAGTTGTTGTTGGTTGTTCGTCCTTGGGAAGCTTTGAGACCTAAACATTGAAGGGGGAAGTTCCCCCGATTACTATCACTCAATATCTTTTTAAGGAACGTGCACAATGGCAACCGGTACAGTCAAGTGGTTTAACGATGCTAAAGGCTTCGGCTTTATTACCCCCGATGGCGGCGGCGAAGATCTTTTCGCGCATTTCTCCGCGATCAACATGTCGGGCTTCAAAAGCCTGAAAGAAGGCCAGAAAGTGACCTTCGACATCACCGACGGCAACAAAGGCAAAAAGCAAGCGAGCAACATCCAAGCTGCTTAAGCGTCTTTAGCTGTTCATAAAAAAACCGGGCTTCTGCCCGGTTTTTTTATGGCCGGGCTCGTTTTCAGCAAGCTGTTCATGGGCGGGCTGGTTTCCCGCAGAAATTCGCACCTGCCTTCCCGTTTTCCGCAGCGCGCCGTTTAACCCCGCACTAACTACTGATTCAACCCCTCAGCCGTCATCGCCTCGATCACCGACGCCCGCGCGGCTACGCGCGCGTTCACCGCGCTGACGTTCGGCCATTTGGCGATGTCGATGTTGTGCTTTTTCGCCCACAGCAGGATATTGAACAGATAGGCATCGGCGAGACTGAAATCATCGCCCATCAGATATTGTTTGCCAGCGAGCATTTTGTCGAGCGCGTTCATGCGCCGTTCGATCACACCGAGCTGGACCACTTTCATCTCAGGCGTCATTTTCGGATTGAACAGCGCGCCGATCTGCTTTTGCACTTCGGTGGCGATGAAGTTCAGCCACTCCAGCAGATGATAGCGCTCGATATTGCCGAAGCGCGGCGCCAGATTCGCGGCCTGATTCTGATCGGCAATGTATTGCAGGATGACCGCCACCTCGGTGAGCACGTCGCCGTTGTCGAGTTTTAAGGCCGGCACATACCCCTTGGGATTGATCTCCCAGTAGTCGGCACCGGTCTCGGTGACTTTTTTGGGAATATCCACCCGCTCGATTTCAAACGGGCAGCCGGCTTCAATCAACACGATATGCGCGGCCAACGAACAGGCGCCGGGGGAGTAATAGAGCTTCACGATTAATCCTTTAAAAACAATTATTTATAAATCATACGCGATCTTCCAAACGGGTGTGACGCAGTCTCAATCCACCCGCGCCCCGGAGGCCTTGACGATGGCGCCCCACGTCGCGGTTTGCTCGCGCACAAACGCATCGCATTGCTCGGGACGCGAGCCGACGATTTCGATATCGGCCGCCGCGAGCCGCGCACGCACGTCGGGCGTTTGCAGGGCCTTGACGATATCGCCGTTGAGTTTGTTCATCGTGGCGGCGGGCGTGCCCGCACGCGTCACCATGGCCCAAAACCCGACACCCGCGCGATATGCCGGCAGCGATTCATTGATGGTCGGCACATTCGGTAGCGACGGCGCACGCTTTGGGCTGGTGCTGGCGATGGCACGCAGCTTGCCGGAATGCACATACGGCACGGCTTCCACCAGCACCGTGGCCAGAACCGGAATGCGACCGGGCAGCACGTCGAGTATCGCCTGATTGCTGCCTTTGTACGGCACGTGCTGAATGTTGATGTCCGCGGCGATGCGCAACGCTTCGGCGGCGATGTGATTCGAGGTGCCCGACCCGCCAGTGGCATAGGTGATTTCACCGGGGCGCGCCTTGGCGAGGCGGATCAAGTCCATCACGTTTTTAACTGGCACCGACGGATGCGTGAGCAGCAAGCCATACAGATTGCCGATCTGCGTGACGCAGGCAAAATCTTTTTGCGGATCAAATGGCAACTTGGTATACAGCGTGGCATTAATGGCGTGCGCGGTGATCGCATGCATCAGCGTGTAACCGTCCGCGGGCGCCTTGGCCACCACCTCGGCGCCGATATTGGTGCCGCCGCCAGGGCGGTTTTCAATCACCACTTGCTGGCCCCAGACATCACCGAGCTGGCGCCCCAGCGTGCGCGCGAACACGTCGGTTTCACTGCCTGCGGGCAGCGGCATGATGAGGCGCACCGCCCGTGCCGGAAATGACTGCGCCGCCGGCGTAGGCGATTGCGCCGCGGCGCCGGTGGCAAACGCCCCGGCAATGACGGCGACAATGACTTGGGTGGTATGGTGCGCTGGCATTAAGTCTCCCCTGATTAACGCACAAGCATGATGTGTGAATGTAGCAGCTACCATGCGCGCGTGCAAAAGCGCAAATGTGCCTATGTGCAAATCCCACCGGCGTGAGTGATAATACTTTCCGCCCCTTTATCGCGAGGTGTATTCATGTCAGTCATGGGATTAGGCTACGTTGGAATGGAAGCCAGGGATCTCGGCGCGTGGCGCAAGTTCGGCACCGAAGTGCTGGCCATGCAGGTTATCGAACGCGGCGCCGACACGGTCGCGCTGCGCATGGACGAACGTTGCCAGCGCGTGCTGGTGCAACGCGGCGCAAACGATGCGCCTTCGTTTTTTGGTTTTGAAACCGCCAACGCACAAGACTGGCAGACCGTTCTCGCCCGGCTGGAGTCCGCCGGTGTTTCGCTTACCCGCGCCACTGAAAAAGAGCTCGCCGCACGCCACGTCGAAGCCATGGCCTGGTGCCGCGATCCGTCCGGCAACCGCATAGAAATTTTTCATGGGCAAGCCACCGGCGAACAAACCGGCGACGGCCCGCTCGTGCTGCCGCGCCCGCACAGCGGCTTTCGCACGGGCCCGCTGGGCATGGGCCACGTGGTGTTTCACGTCGCGGATATCGAAGCGGCAAGCCGTTTTTATCGCGAGCTGCTGGAGTTTCGGTTGTCCGATTACATGATCAAGCCCTACCGGCTGATGTTCCTGCGCGCCAACCCGCGCCATCACAGCGTGGCGCTGCTGCAATCGCCGAATCCCGGCGTGCATCACGTGATGTTCGAGGTGTTGGCGCTGGATGACGTGGGCCGCTCGTATGATGCCGCTCTTGAAAACTGGCGCATCGGGCAAACACTCGGCCGCCACGCCAACGATTGGGTGCTGTCTTTCTACGCATTTTGCCCGGCGGGCTTCATGATGGAAGTCGGCTTCGGCGGACGCACGGTGGACGAAGCCACCTGGACCGCGCGCGAAGTCACCCACGGTGGCAGCATGTGGGGCCACGACCGTTTGTATTTGGACGAAGAAAAGCGCCGCGCCGCCAACGAAGTGCGCCGCGCCGTGGTCAAGGCCGGTCTTGGCGGACCGCTGCAAATCACGCGCGGGCAGTACACCGAGGTGAAGTAATTGAACCCGCGCGCCGCTTGCGGGCTGGCGGGGGCACTGTTGTCGCTCGGCACGATGCACGCGATGGCGCAGTCTGCTCGTCCTGATTACCCGGACTATCCCGCACGGCCAGTGCGCATCATCGTCAACTTCGCGGCGGGCGGCCCGTCGGATATCGTCGCACGAATCGTATCGACCAAGCTCACCGACGCATGGGGCAAACCCGTCGTGGTGGAAAACATCGCGGGCGGTGGCGGCAACATCGGCGTGGAGCGCGCGGTGAAGGCCACTGCCGATGGCTACACGATACTACTGTCGGGCAGTTCGCCGATTGTGATCAATCCGAGCCTGCTCGATAAAACACCGTTCGATCCAGTGCGCGATCTGGCGCCGATATCACTCATTTGCACCATCCCGAATCTGCTGGTGATCCATCCGGCGGTGGCGGCCAAGTCGGTCGAGGAATTTGTCGCGCTGGCAAAAAGCAAACCCGGGCAATTTACCTTCGCGTCCTCGGGCAGCGGCACCGCCACGCATCTGGGTGGCGAATTGTTCAAGGCGCGCGCGGGCATTGATCTGAGGCATATTCCGTATAAGGGCACCGGTTTGATGATCCCCGATTTGGTGGCGGGTCGCGTCACCATGACGATAGCCGCCGTGGCGACTTTCCTGCCACTCGCGCGCGATGGCAGACTGCGCGCCATCGCCGTGGCATCGGAAAAGCGCACACCGGCGTTGCCCGATGTGCCTACCGTCGCGGAATCCGGCTATCCCGGCTTCGATACGTCTTCGTGGCAAGGCGCTTGGGCGCCCGCAAAAACCCCCGCGCCGCTGGTGCGCAGGCTCAACCGCGATCTGCTGAAGTTGATCGCGCTGCCTGACGTGCGCGCGCGCTTTGCGGAACTCGGCATGGAACCCGCCGGCACCAGCGAACAGACGCTCGCGCGCGTGATTCAGTCCGATCTGGTGAAGTGGGCCAAGGTCATCAAGACGTCGAACGCGAAAGCCGAGTAGCGACGAACGTTACCCGCGCGCCCGCCACACCGCGGGTGCCGCTACGACCGCGGCAGTTTGCGCAGCCGGTCCATTTCAAGCGTCAGCTTTTTGATTTCTTCCAGCGAACGCGTGCGCGCGGCGCGCGCCATGGATTCGTCGGGCAACGAACTTGCATCCAGCAGCGGTGCAACGCGCGCGCGGTCTTCCGCATACCCATCGAGCAGACGCGCCATCGCTTCGGTGGTATTGCGATAGTGAAAATACTCGCGTTCGAGCAAATCCTTGCGGCGCACGGCCTCGGTCGTCCAGCCTGGGCCCAGCGCATAGCGGCTGCCCATGTGCTCCCACAGCTCGCGCAAACCCACCGTCGTAAAATGACGATGCCGGCGGCTCGCCGCATAGAGCCGCAATATTTCGCGTGCGCCGATCAGGTAGTGATCGGCGGCATCCACCGTGTCTCGCGGCAATGCGCCCGACTGCGCGCGCAATGCGGCATGATGTTCTGCCACCGTCTCATAACGCGCGTCCAGAACCTTGAGTGCCGCCGGTTCGGCCGCCGTCCCCGGTTTGCCCGCTTCCGCGCCCAGCACCGCCCGCAGGTGCGCGCCCGCCTCCAGCACCCACGCCGTAACCGTGGCGTGCTGCACGCGCTTCTGATGCACGCGATACAGCCCGCCGCTCGCCAGCAACACGATCAGCACGGCGGCTGCGGCGAGTGCAATGATTTTTTGTCTGCGATTCAACATGAACCTTGCCGTTAAAACGGAGATTGTAGTCGAGAACACCCGCCGGGCGGCCCGGCTAGTATTTTCCAATCCAGGTATG